>NZ_JXSI01000003.1:228092-618097 GCF_002916705.1 Pseudomonas sp. GZJR-8
GCCGTATTCGGTAGACGGCATTAATCGTGAACAAATCAGCAACGGCCAACTGGGCATCAACGCCTCCGAAGCCCTGTCCCGCGTGCCCGGCCTGGTGGTGCAGAACCGCCAGAACTATGCACAAGACTTGCAGATCTCGTCCCGCGGCTTCGGCGCCCGTTCGGCGTTTGGCGTACGAGGCATCAAGCTGATCGCCGATGGCATCCCCGCCAGCACCCCCGACGGCCAGGGCCAGGCCGCAACGTTCAACCTCGACACTGCCGAGCGCATCGAAGTGCTGCGCGGCCCGGCGGCGACTCTGTATGGCAGTAACGCCGGCGGTGTGATCCAAATGTTCTCCCGCGACGGCGAAGGCCCACCGCGCATCGGCGCAGAAACGCTGGTGGGCAGCGACGGGCTGAACAAGAACCACCTTAGCGCGGAAGGCGCGGCGAATGGTGCCGGGTTCGTGCTCGATGCCTCACGCATGGACACCAACGGCTACCGCGACCACAGCAGCGCCCGGCGCGACCAGACCTTCGCCAAGCTCAACTTCCAGCCGGATGACGACAGCAAGCTGGCATTGATCTACAGCAGCCTGGAGCAGAACGGTACGCAGGATCCGCTGGGGCAGACCTGGACAGCGTACAAGGCCGATCCGCGTTCGGTAAGCGCCAACGCGCTGACCTATAACACGCGTAAAAGCATCGATCACCAGCAATTGGGAATGAACTACGAGCGCTACATCGGCAATGCGACGTTGCAGGTCAATGCGTATACCGGGCGCCGCAGTGTGATTCAGTACCTGTCGATCCCAAAAGGCACACCCGCCAACGAACGTGGCGGCGGCGTGGTGCAATTCGACCGCAAGTTCTACGGTGGCAGCGTGCGCTGGATGCAGCCCATCGACAGTGCGCCCGGCGACTTGATGATCATCACTGGCCTGGACTTCGACCAAAGCGAAGACAGCCGCCACGGTTATCAGAACTACAGCGGCAACACCCTCGGCGTGAAAGGCCAACTACGCCGCGACGAAATCGACACGGCTCGTAGCCTCGATCCGTATATCCAGGCCAACTGGGCCCTCGACCGCTGGACCCTGCAAGCCGGTGTCCGGCACAGCACCATGCAGATGGACGTCGATGATCAATTCCTGAGCAATGGCGATGCCAGTGGTAACAAGACCTACCAGAAAAACACGCCTTCGATGAGCGTGATGTATGCATTCACGCCCGACCTGCACGGCTATATCAGTGCAGGCAAGGGCTTTGAAACCCCGACCCAGGCCGAGCTGGCCTATGCCCCGGGCAACGTCGAGGGCTTCAACTTCGGCTTGAAGCCGCCTGAAAGCACTCAGTATGAAATAGGTGTGAAGGCGCAACTGAACAACACGCGGATCAACGCCGCCGTTTTTCAAATCACTACCGAGGACGAACTGGTGGTGCAGCAATCCATCGGTGGCCGTACCAGCTACCAGAACGCCGGTCGCACACTACGTCGCGGCTTCGAACTGGGTGTTGAAAGCCAACTGAACGAGCACTGGAGCACCAGCCTCGCCTATACCCGCCTCCAAGCCACCTACGACAGCGATTTCGCCAGCGGCGCCAACACCATCGACAAGGGCAACTACCTCCCCGGCGTCCCCCAAACCACCCTGTTCGCCGAACTGAACTGGAAGCCACGGGACTGGGTCAGCACGGCCATCGAAGGTATGTACCGCAGCAAAGTCTATGTCGAAGACACCAATAGCCAACACGCTGCACCGGGCTACAGCGTCTTCAACTGGCGGGCACGGTTTGAGCAGAAGGTGGAGCACTGGACCTTTCACCAGACCTTGCGCCTGGATAACCTGCTGGATCGTCAATATGTGGGGTCGGTGATTGTGGGTGACGGCAACGGGCGCTACTACGAAGCAGCACCGGGGCGCTCGTGGTATGCAGGCGCTGGGGCTGAATATCAATTCTGATGTGGGAGGGGGCTTGCCCCCTTCCACATTTGGGTATCAGGCGCCCGCTTAAACCACGATGGTTTTAGGCAACCGCTGATCGATCAACTGATACAACGCACTGCCCTGCGGCCAATTGCGCATAAACCGCGCCCGGTCTTTAGCGTATGCCGGCGCAAAACTGGCAACAGAGCCGTGCTGACACATGGCATCCAGATCAATCATCGCCCAACGCCCGTCATTCCAGAACAGGTTATGGCCTTTGAAATCGCCATGACTGATGCGCTCGCCAATCAACTGGGTAAACAACTGTTCCAGTGCGAGCAGCTCGCTCTCAGGCGCATCGCCGTTTTCAACATACGGCGCAAAGCGCTCGATGATGTCCGGCCCCGGCAGAAACTCGGTGACCAGATACGCACGGCTGCGCAGCCATAAAAAGCGCTTCTCCAGCACCGCCAGTGGCTTGGGCGTAGCAAAGCCGAGAAACGCCAGGCGGTTACCCTCGCGCCAGGAATGCCAGGCTCGGCTCGGGCGCCAGAAGCGCTTGAGCCAGTGGGCAAAGCCTTTGATGTTGTAGCGCTTGATCACCAACGGCCGACCAGCCACTTCGACCTTGGCCACACTGGCCGCGCCGCCAGTCTTGTACAGGTGGCCCTGGTCGAGCAAGGCGTCTGCCTGTTCCAGCACCGGTAACATGGCCGTTTCTTCTTCGCGACGAATCGCACGCAAGCCAAAGGCGCCACGCACCACGCTGAACAGCGTGCATTCGCGGCCAGTCTTGTCCAGAAAGTCCTTCAAGCGCCAGGCGCTGACTTTGCGCACCTGCTTTTCCAGGGCTTGCAGCGGCAAGGCGTGCTCACCATTACCCAGCAGGTAGTACACCAATAATTCTTCGGTAAACGGCTCAAGGTTTTTCGGCAGCTGGGCGAAAAACACGCCGAGGTTTTCCAGCACGCGATTGCGCGACAACGGCTTACCCGCCTCCTCGACACAAATGCCTGCGCCATCGATCAAGTACAGCTTGCCGTCCTGGCGCAGCAGGTTGTCCAGGTGCAGGTCTTCCTGCCACAGGCCTTTGGCATGCATTTGCGCAATCGCGCCCAATGCTTCGGCGAGCACGGCGGTTTGTTCGTCCGCCAACGGCGGCAGATGTTCGACGGCGTGCCACGCATCGGCTAGGCTTTGGGCGCCCTCGATAAACTCAAACAGCAGCCAGCCGCCCTCGCCGTCCTGCAAGCCATCGGCCAACAACAACGGTGTGGTCAGGCCTTGCTCAGCCAACAAACGCACACCCTTGAGTTCACGCTGAAAATGCCGCGCCGCCTTGCTGCCAACCAACAATTTGGCCAATACCGGGCGACCACGCCACACTGCCGCGCCCACGTAGCGCTGCCCGGGCAACACCCGCAGCAGGCTCAGCAGTTGCAACTGCCCCGGGCCTGCCGCATCCGCCAGATCGATGGTCAACGGCAGGCTGGGGCTACGGCCGGCATTTTTCAGCTCGGATAAACGCATCAGCGGTTCTCCTTGTGGCTGCGGCGTGCGGTCAGGCGCTGGTGCCAAGTGGAGACCAGGTCGCTGTCCTCGGGCTGCTCAAGATACGCCGCCAGCAGCTGGCGCACCTGCGCGTCCGACCATTGGGGCGCGCGACGCAGCAGCGGTTCCAGGTCCTTGACCCGGTCACGCCAGCCAAACAGCAACGGACGGGTTTTTTCCAGGTCGATCAGCTGCGCGGCATAACCCTCAGCGGTGGCCTGCAGGAAAATATGCTTGGGGTAAAAACAGCCATGCACCTGCCCGACGCTGTGCAGATGACGCGCCAGCTTGCCGCACGCCGACAGGATCGCACTGTGCTGGGCGACGCTCAATTGCTGCCACTGCTCCAGCAACGAATCCAGGTCGTTCCAACCATCCAGAGCACGGGTAAGCAGCATTGCCCGGCGCTCGCCCTTAACCTTGCGCTCACCGAAGAACGCCGCCTGCAGAGCAGGGATTCCGAGCTTTCGATACAGGCTGATATTACGGAACTCGCGCGCAAAACTCGGCTCGCCAAACGGCCGGTGCAAGGTGCGCGTCAGGTAGTTGCTCTGGCGCTTGAGGTAATAGCCCTGCCCTTCAAGCTCCAGGCGATACACACTGCTCCAGCCGCCGTGACTGGTATTGGGCTCGTCCACTGCGTCCAGTTGCTTGGCCCACAGGGCGTCAAACGTCGCCAGACCGTTGCGCTCAAGCAAGGCGCGGTCTTCGGCCGCCAGGAAGTCACTCATTCGCGTCCCTCAAAAAACTTCACCACGTGACGAATTCGCCGTTTGTCCGACGCCGACAAGTGCGTGCGCTGGCGGTATTGCAGGTAGAAACGCAGGCGCTGGGTGGCCGACAGGTGATATTTGGCGACCTTGTCCAGGCAAGCCAAGTCCTTGGTGATGCGGTACTTGAGCCAGAAACCACGCCAGAAATCACCGTTGGGGCAATCGATCAGGTACAGGGTTCGTTGGTCGTCCACCAGCAGGTTGCGCCACTTCAAGTCGTTATGAGTGAAGCGGTGCTCATGCATGGTGCGCGTGTATTCGGCGAGCTGGCGGCTGATGCCATCGACCCACCGGGGGTCTTTCAGGCGTTCGTCATTGCGCTCGGCCAGCACTGACAAGTCTTCCGTCTTGGGCAGCTCGCGGGTAATCATCGCGCCCCGGTTATAAGCCAGGCCCTTGCGGTCCAGGCCCCAGGCGACGACATCAGCCGTCGGGATGCCCCACTTGGCGAAACGCTTGAGGTTCTGCCATTCGGATTTCACCCGCGGCCTGCCCAGGTAACGGCGCAAGCCTTTGCCGGCGCCCACGTAGCGCTTGACGTAATAATTGACCCCGCCGCGCTCGACCCGGATGACTTCCGACAGCGGGTCGCGGGTCAATCGCTCGCCTTGCAAGGCAAATACCGCCTCCAGGCTTCCAAAGTCATCCGCCAGGGCGGCATAGGCAGGTTCCAGGTTCCAACCCGCCATCAGAGCGCATCCCCGTATCGTTGCTTGCGCGCGTAAAGCTTGGCGGCCATGCGCTCAAGCTCAGACAGCAGCGCAGCTTGCTCCGCCAGGATCTGGCGCAACGGCTGCTGGAAGTACGTCTTGAGAAAGCGCAGCTTGTCGCGCTGGGTCAGGCCGATCTCCAATGCGGAGTAATACAGGCCGGCCAGGTCCTTGTTACGCCAGCGCAGTGGAATCGTCGGACGCACCTGCGCACGGTGCAGGTCGATCACCGACAATTTCAGATTGTCGACGGTAATGGGCTGGTCCGTGTGCAACAGGAAATGGCAGAGGTAGCAGTCGCGATGGTTCACGCCACCGCGGTGCATCGCGCCGACGGTGCGCGCCAGCTCACGGGTCAAGGCGTGTTTGATGGCCGGCACGGGCGGTTGCTTGACCCAATCGAGGGTCAAGTCTTCCAGGCTGATAATCGGCGTCAGTTCCTGGGTAATGATGAACGAATGCTGGTCGGCCGGGTTGCTGCCTTTTTCGCCAAAGGCCACGGCGGTCATGGTCGGCACGCCCAGCGCTTGCAGGCGCTGGATCGCCAGCCACTCCAGGCCTGCGCCCAGTACCGGCAACTTGGCCGTGACCAGGTTCTTGAGGATTTCGCCCCAGCCAATGCCACGGTGAATCTTCACAAAGTAAGGCTGGCCTTCGACCACCGTACGCAACGTACGGCGAGCGGCCAGCTCGCGGAACACCTGGCCTTGCAGCTTCTCGACCTCGGCGAACGCATCGCGTCCGGCCCAGAGGGTCTTGAAGGGTTCGGCTAGAATCAACTTCATCGGTTTGGCTCCGCCAGAATCAGGTCCGCAGCGTACTGCGGCATGCTATAGAGGTCGGCCGTCTCGGCGAAGGCCAGACCATTGCGACTCCAGGTCGCACGCGCGTGTGGATCGTCGAGCATATCCACCAGGTACTGGTTGAGCTGGGCTTGCTCGAACGGCTCGTCCAACACCCGGCCGCTCTGGGCCTTGTCGATGTAGAACGCGTAGCCACACACCCGGCTCACCAGTACCGGGAGGCCGGCGACCACCGCTTCGACCAGCACCATGCCGGCCGCCTCGTTGTACGCAGGGTGAATCAGCAGGTCGGCGCCCAGCAGGAAACGCGGGATATCACTGCGGCCCTTGAAGAACTGCACCTGATCGCCCAGACCCAATGCCGCACTCTGCAATTGGAATACCTTGGGGTCGTCCTGACCGATTACAAACAGTCGGGTGCGCTTCTTCAGCTTGGAAGGCAAGGCGGCCACGGCCTTGAGGCTGCGGTCGACGCCCTTGGTCTTGAAGCCCGAACCGATCTGCACCAGCAACAGGTCGTCCTCGGCCAGGCCGAACTCACGACGAAACTCGGCGCGGATTTCGGCCGCGTCAGGCGGAGCGCGCCGGTCGCGGGCAATGCCCGGCGGCAGCAAGTGGAAACGCTCGGCCTGGGTGCCGTAATACTGGGTGAACAACTTCTGCTGATGTTCGGACAGCACCATGATTTGGGTCTTGGCGTCCTTATCGAACACCGCGCGCTCGTATTCGGCGAAGTGCCGATAGCGCCCGAACCAGCGGTACATGGGGTTGCGCAGGTTTTGAGCCTTGTCTTCGAACACCCCGTCGGCGGCAAAATACACATCCAGCCCCGGCATCTTGTTGAAGCCCACCACGCGATCCACCGGCCGCTTGGCCAGGTCGGCCTGTATCCAGGCATACAGCTTTTCATTGCGACGGTGATTGACCAGCGCCTTGACCGGCGCCACCAGTACTTCGAAGCCGGGTGGGATGTCGCCTTCCCAGATCAGCGTATAGACACGAATCTTGTGGCCGCGCTGCTGGCACTCCAGGGCGATGCGCATGAAGTCGCGCTGCAAGCCACCGAAGGGAAAGTACTTGTACAGAACAAAAGCCAGTTGCATCAGTGCTGCTCCTCAGCCAGTAACAACGTGCTCAGCCGGCTTGCTACACGCTCAGGATTCAAGCGCGTGAAGCACAGGGGCGACTCACGCTTGATGTCGAACCGCCGCAGGTCGTCGGCGGTAGGTTGATAGGTACACTGCTTTTGCAGGCACGGCGCACACGGCCAGTCGCTGGCCAAATGGATCTGGCCCTTGCCGTAAGCGCCAGTAAGGCCCGGATTGGTGGGGCCGAACAGGGAAATGGTCGGCACATCCAGCGCTGCCGCCAGGTGACCGAGGCCGGTGTCCACCGCCACACAGGCGCGGGCGCCCGCCAACACGCCGGCCACGCCCGCCAGGTTGAGTTTGGGCAGCACTTCGGCGTTGGGCAGGCCTTGGGCCAGGCGCTCGGCCCGAGCCTTTTCGGCGGCGTTACCCCACGGCAATTTCACGTCCACGCCCAGGCGCCCCATGCGTTCGGCCAGCTCACGCCAATAGGCTTCGGGCCAGTGCTTGGTGTCCCAGGTAGTGCCGTGCAGCAGCAACACAAAGGGTTTTTTCGGCGGCAGGCCCAGCAGCTTTTCAACGCTCAGGCCATAGTCGCCCAAGCCTTTGGGCAGGTCGTAGCCCAGGGCCACGGCGAACAGTTGGCGCAAGCGCTCTACCGCGTGTTGCCCGCGGGCCACGGCCAGGCGTCGTGAATAAAAACGCGCAGCGATCGGCTCACGGGCCGAGTTTTTATCAAAGCCGGCCACTGGAGCACGCACATAGCGGGTCAGCCAGGCGCTTTTCAGCAGGCCCTGGGCGTCGATCACCAGGTCATACTTGGTCGACTGCACGGTCTGCTTGAAACGCCGCCACTCGCCACTCTTGATGGTTTGCCAAAGGTTTTTGCGCCAGCGGCGAATCGCCACCGGGATCACCTTGTCCACCGCCGGGTGCCAGGTCGGGATTTCGGCAAAGCCTTCTTCCACCACCCAATCAAAGCGAATGCCGGGAATCGCCCGTGCTGCATCGGTCAACGCCGGCAAGGCATGGATCACATCGCCCAGGGATGAGGTCTTGACTACCAGTACCCGCAACTCAGTGAACCTCGACCACATCGCCCTGCAACCGCTGCAAGGCATCGGTTATCGGCTGCGGCAGCAATTGGCGCAGGCAGTTGTAGTGGCCGAAGCGGCAGGTGCGATCAAAACACGGGCTGCAATCCAGGCCCAGGCGCACCACTTCGACCTTGTCGGCCAAGGGCGGGGTGAAGCCTGGGGACGTGGAGCCGTACACCGCTACCAGCGGGCGGTTCAGCGCCGCCGCCACATGCATCAGGCCGGAGTCGTTGGACACCACCGAGTCGGCGCAGGACAACAAGTCGATAGCCTCGGCCAGGGACGTGTCGCCACTGAGGTTCACCGCCTCTTCGCGCAGGCCGGGAATCAGGCGCTGACGAATATCTTCACCTACCGAATGATCGTTCTTCGAACCGAACAGCCACACCTGCCAGCCTTCGCGGATCTTGGTCTCGGCGACCTTGGCGTAATGCTCCGACGGCCAGCGCTTGGACTCGCCAAACTCGGCGCCAGGGCACAAGGCCAGAACCGGCCGATCAAGGGTGAGGCCGAACTTGGCCAGCGCCGCATCGCGGGTCACCGGGTCGATCTGCAAGCTGGGGCGCGGGTACGGCGTGGGCAATTGCGCGCCGGGCTCGTAGGCCAGGGCCATGAAGCGCTCGATCATCAGCGGGTAGCGGGCTTTATCCAGGGTGCGTACGTCATTGAGCAGCACATAGCGAAACTCACCGCGCCAGCCGGTGCGCTTGGGGATGCCGGCAAAAAAAGGCACCAGCGCCGACTTGAGCGAGTTGGGCAACAGGATCGCCTGGTCGTACTGGCCGGCCATGGATTTGCCGATGCGTCGGCGGGTCGCCAGTTCCAGGGCACCGTGGCCGAGCGGAAAGCTCAAGGCCTTGCGCACCTCGGGCATGCGCTCCAGGATCGGCCGGCTCCACTCAGGGGCGAGCACGTCGATCTGGCAGTCTGGATAGCGCTGGCGCAGGCACTGGAAAAGTGTCTGTGCCATCACCATGTCACCGACCCAACTGGGCCCAACGATCAGAATATTCATGTAGTTTCCACAAACGATGCGGGGAGGCTTATGCCTCCCCGCCTCGATAATGACTGTAGATCGCGGCGCGCCAGGGAGCATCTTTATGTGGGAGCTGGCTTGCCTGCGATTGCATCACCTCGGTATCACTGATAAACCGAGGCGCCTGCATCGCGGGCAAGCCCGGCTCCCACATTAATCCGCATCCCATATAAAAATTGGCGTCGCCCAATCAGTCGAGTTTCAATTTAAGCCCAGCGCTTGCCAGATTCGCATCACGTGTCGCCGTTCGTCGGCAAACTGGTCCCCGGCGACCGTGCCGGCCTCGTTCTGCAAGGCCTGGCGGTGGGCGGCGGAGCGGTAGGCCTTATATACCTCACGCAGCAAATGGGCATCGGCGGCGGGCATCAGCCCGACCTGCTCAAGGCCCTCCAGAATGCGAATATTGTCGGTGTAGCGCAGCAACGATGGATGTTGCGCAGACCACGCCAAAGCCGCGTATTGCACCATAAATTCAATATCGACGATACCTCCGGCGTCCTGCTTGAGGTCGAACACCGCCGTGGCCTCGAAGGCATTGGCGCCCCTGCCGGCCGCCGTGGCCTTGGTACCCAGGTTATCGCGCATCTTGGTGCGCATCTCGCTGACCTCCTGGCGCAGCTTCGCCAAGTCCCGTTCACGCCCCAATACGTTGGCACGTACCTGCTCGAATGCATGGCCCACATCCTGGCTGCCCACCAGCACCCGTGCGCGGATGAGCGCCTGATGTTCCCAGGTCCAGGCTTCATTTTGTTGATAGCGATCGAAGGCGCCCAGGGAGCTCACCAGCAAGCCGGATGCGCCGGAAGGTCGCAGGCGCATGTCCACTTCATACAGCTGGCCGGAGTTGGTTTGGGTGGTCAGCAGGTGAATGATGCGCTGGCCCAGACGCGTGAAGAACTGCGCGCCGTCAATCGGCTTGGCGCCATCGGTCTCGGCCTGGGGGTCGCCATCGTGGATAAACACCAGATCCAGATCCGAACCATGCCCCAGTTCGATGCCGCCGACTTTCCCATAACCGACAATGATGAACCCAGGATCGCACAGGGTACCGTCCAGGCGCTGCGGCGCGCCGTGGCGGGCGACAGTCTGGCGCCAGGCCAGGGCCAGCACTTGCTCAAGAATGGCTTCGGCCAGCCAGGTGAGGTAGTCGCTGACTTTCATCAGCGGCAGGCTGCCAGCGATTTCCGAGGCCGCGACTCGCAGGCGGTGCGCCAATTTAAAGTGACGCAGGGCCTCCATTTGCTGTTCAAGGTCGTCCTCGGGAATGCGGGTGAGGCGCTCGCGCAGCTCGGCTGCCAACTCCGGCGCCAGCGGCGGCTTGAACAGGCGGCCCTCGTTGAGCAGTTCATCGAGCAACAACGGGAAACGGGTGATCTGTTCGGCGATCCACGGGCTGGCGGCGCACAGGGTCAGCAGGCGACGCAGCGCATCCGGGTTCTCGGTGAGCAACACCAGATAGGCCGAACGCCGGGCGACGGCCTCCACCAACGGCAACACGCGCTCCAGCACCAGGTCCGGGTTGGCGTGCTCGACCGCCTGGGCCAGCAGGCGCGGAATGAATGCATCCAGGCGCTCGCGCCCCAGCCGCTGCATGGCACGCAACTGCGGGCTGCCACGCAGGCCGGCCAAGGCCTTGAGGGCTTTGGGTGCATCGGTGAAACCGCCCTCGGCCAATTGACGGCACGCGGCGTCGTCATCCTGGGATTCCTCCCACAGCGGCAACCACTCACCACCGACGACCAATTCACTTTCTTCGCCTTCTTCTTCATCAGGGTCGGCAATCACTTGACGAAAGTGCCAGTCCACGCGGCCACGCCAGTACATCAGGCGTTCGTGGAACGCAGCCCAGTCGCTGAAGCCCAGCATGAAGGCGATACGCGCCTGATCTTCGGGATTGTGCGGCAGCATTTGGGTCTGGCGGTCGGCAATCGCCTGGATGGCGTGCTCGGTGTAGCGCAGGAATTCGTAGCCATTGCGCAGTTCGGTGATCACCGCAGCCGGCAGGTAACCCTGCCCCTCAAGCGTACCCAGCACGTTCAGCAGTGGGCGTTGTTGCAGGCTGAGGTCGCGGCCGCCATGAATCAGCTGGAACGCCTGGGCAATAAACTCCACCTCCCGAATGCCGCCTGAGCCCAGCTTGATGTTCTCGGCCATACCCTTGCGCCGTACTTCCTGCTGGATCAACTGCTTCATGGTGCGCAGCGCTTCGATGGCGGAAAAGTCCAGGTAGCGGCGGTAGACGAACGGGCGCAGCATATCGAGCAACTGCGCGCCGGCGACTTGATCACCGGCCACTACGCGCGCCTTGATCATGGCGTAGCGTTCCCAATCCCGGCCCTGATCCTGGTAGTACTGCTCCAACGCGTTGAAGCTGAGCACCAGCGCACCGGCCGAGCCGTAGGGACGCAGGCGCATATCCACACGGAAGACAAAACCGTCGACCGTCATAGGATCAAGGGCCTTGATCAATTTTTGACCAAGACGAATAAAGAATTCCTGATTGTCCAGGGAGCGCTTTACCCCCACCGTCTCGCCGCCTTCGGGGTAGGCAAAAATCAGGTCGATATCCGACGAGAGATTCAGCTCCACCGCACCGAGCTTGCCCATGCCGAGGATGACCATATGCTGCGCCTCACCGCTGCGCCGCCCGGTCGGCGTGCCGAACTGCGCGCAGTGGCGCTGGTACAGCCATTGGTAGGCCTGGTCGATGCTGGCGTCGGCCATGTCGGAAAGGTCGCGACAGGTTTGCACCAGGTCGGCCTGGCGCGTCAGGTCGCGCCAGATGATGCGCACCTGCTGGCGCGTGCGCTGGCGGCGCAGCACGCGGCCCAACTCATCTTCTGTTTCGGCCTGTTGCACGGCGCCGGCAATCTGGCTGCACAGCTCACCGGGCGCAAAGCTGCGGTCCAGCTCACCCCAGGCCACCAGTTCGAGCAACATCAAAGGGTCACGAACACTCTGTTCAATGACAAAATCACTGGCAGCGCACACGCGGGCGAAGTCGGCCCACCGTTGCGGCGTCCACGCAGAAAGGCCATGATCGTCGTCCAGCGCGGCCACCGCGTCACGAAATGACTGCTCGGCCCGCTGGGCATAAGGCAAGAGAATGGCCGGCAGTTCGGCCAGCGTTGGAAGGCTCATGGTCTATCCTTGATCGGCGTGTAATTGGCGTGTAGTTGTGAACGCAAGAGCCATGCTCGATGAAGGACTGTCGAACAAAAGTTAGAAATAGCTGAAATTAAATTAATCTTGGCAGGCAACATCAAACTTTCACCTTTTCTTGTTCGCAATAGACCAACAATAACGATTATGCTCACCAGCAAGACCGAGCCATACGCTCAGTCTTGTGTAGTTTTACTACTCGTATATACATTCGAAAGGCTGAAATGGCCGACGATTTGTAGTAAAACTACAGGACGCCGAAGCAACCTTCGGCCATCCAAGAATTTATGTCGTCTGCCCACAAGGCCAGTCGCAAACTTCAGGCAACCGATTCTGGTAGCCTTTCCGCCCTGGAGCAAGCCATGCAAGACCTCGATCCCGTCGAAACCCAGGAATGGCTGGACGCCCTGGAATCGGTTCTCGACAAAGAAGGCGAAGACCGTGCTCACTACCTGATGACCCGTATGGGCGAACTCGCGACCCGCAGCGGCTCGCAACTGCCTTACGCCATCACTACGCCATACCGCAACACCATCCCCGTTACCCACGAAGCACGCATGCCTGGCGACCTGTTCATGGAACGCCGCATTCGCTCGCTGGTACGTTGGAACGCCATGGCGATGGTAATGCGCACGAACTTGAAAGATTCGGACCTGGGCGGTCACATTTCCAGCTTCGCTTCCAGCGCCACCCTGTATGACATCGGCTTCAACTACTTCTTCCAGGCCCCGACCGACGAACACGGCGGCGACCTGATCTACTTCCAGGGCCACACCTCGCCAGGCGTCTACGCCCGTGCGTTCATGGAAGGTCGCATCAGCGAAGAGCAAATGAACAACTTCCGCCAGGAAGTCGACGGTCAGGGCCTGTCGTCCTACCCGCACCCTTGGCTGATGCCTGATTTCTGGCAGTTCCCGACCGTTTCCATGGGTCTGGGCCCGATCCAGGCGATCTACCAGGCACGCTTCATGAAGTACCTGGAAGCCCGTGGCTTCATCCCGGAAGGCAAGCAGAAAGTCTGGTGCTTCCTGGGTGACGGCGAGTGCGACGAGCCGGAATCCCTGGGGGCCATTTCCCTGGCCGGCCGCGAGAAGCTCGACAACCTGATCTTCGTCATCAACTGCAACCTGCAGCGCCTCGACGGCCCGGTTCGCGGCAACGGCAAGATCATCCAGGAACTCGAAGGCGTGTTCCGTGGTGCTCAGTGGAATGTGACCAAGGTCATCTGGGGCCGTTTCTGGGACCCACTGCTGGCCAAGGACGTCGACGGCATCCTGCAACGTCGCATGGACGAAGTCATCGACGGCGAGTACCAGAACTACAAGGCCAAAGACGGCGCGTTCGTTCGCGAACACTTCTTCAACACGCCTGAACTCAAGGCGATGGTTGCCGACCTGTCCGACGACGAAATCTGGAAGCTCAACCGTGGCGGCCACGACCCGTACAAGGTCTACGCGGCGTACCACGAAGCGGTCAACCACAAAGAACAACCAACCGTCATCCTGGCCAAGACCATCAAGGGTTATGGCACCGGTGCCGGCGAAGCGAAGAACACCGCGCACAACACCAAGAAAGTCGATGTCGACAGCCTGAAGTTGTTCCGCGACCGCTTCGACATTCCGGTCAAGGACGAAGAGCTGGAGAACCTGCCGTTCTTCAAGCCTGAGCCAAACAGCGCCGAGGCCCGCTACCTGAGCGAGCGCCGCAGCGCACTGGGTGGCTTCGTGCCACAGCGCCGCGCCAACAGCTTCAGCGTACCGACGCCGGACCTGAGCACCCTCAAGGCCATCCTTGACGGCTCGGGCGACCGTGAAATCTCCACCACCATGGCCTTCGTGCGCATCCTCGCGCAATTGGTCAAGGACAAGGACATCGGCCCGCGCATCGTCCCGATCATCCCGGACGAAGCCCGTACCTTTGGTATGGAAGGCATGTTCCGCCAGTTGGGCATCTACTCCTCCGTCGGCCAGCTCTACGAGCCAGTCGATAAAGACCAGGTGATGTTCTACAAGGAAGACAAGAAGGGCCAGATCCTCGAAGAAGGCATCAACGAAGCGGGCGCCATGAGCTCCTTCATCGCTGCCGGTACTTCGTACTCCAGCCACAACCAGCCGATGCTGCCGTTCTACATCTTCTATTCGATGTTCGGCTTCCAGCGTATTGGCGACCTGGCTTGGGCAGCAGGCGACAGCCGTACCCGTGGCTTCCTGATCGGCGGTACCGCCGGGCGCACCACGCTGAACGGCGAAGGCCTGCAACACGAAGACGGTCACAGCCACATCCTGGCTGCCACCATCCCGAACTGCCGCACCTTTGATCCAACCTACGGCTATGAGCTGGCGGTGATCATCCAGGACGGCATGAAGAAGATGACCGAAGAGCAGCAGGACGTTTTCTACTACATCACCGTGATGAACGAGTCCTACCAGCAGCCAGCCATGCCGGCCGGTGTGGAAGAAGGCATCATCAAGGGCATGTACCTGCTCGAAGAAGACACCAAGGAAGCGGCGCACCACGTACAGCTGATGGGCTCCGGCACCATCCTGCGCGAAGTGCGTGAAGCGGCGAAGATCCTGCGTGACGAATTCAACGTCGGCGCCGACGTGTGGAGCGTGACCAGCTTCAACGAACTGCGTCGCGACGGCCTGGCCGTAGAGCGCAGCAACCGTCTGCACCCTGGCCAGAAGCCAGCCAAGAGCTACGTCGAAGAGTGCCTGGCCGGCCGTAAAGGTCCAGTCATTGCCTCTACCGACTACATGAAACTGTTTGCTGAACAAATTCGCCAGTGGGTCCCGTCCAAGGAATTCAAAGTCCTGGGCACCGATGGTTTCGGCCGCAGTGACAGCCGCAAGAAGCTGCGTCACTTCTTCGAAGTCGACCGTCACTTCGTGGTGTTGGCAGCCCTGGAAGCCTTGGCTGACCGTGGTGAGATCGAACCCAAGGTGGTGGCTGACGCCATCGTCAAGTTCGGGATCAACCCGGAAAAACGCAACCCACTGGACTGCTGAGGAGATTTTTTGTGAGCGAACTCATTCGCGTACCTGACATCGGCAGCGGTGAAGGTGAAGTAATCGAGCTGTTTGTGAAGGTCGGCGACACCGTCGAAGCCGACCAGAGCATCCTGACCCTGGAGTCGGACAAGGCGAGCATGGAAATTCCTGCTCCCAAGGCCGGCGTGGTCAAGAGCCTGAAGGTCAAGCTGGGCGACCGCCTGAAAGAAGGCGACGAACTGCTGGAACTGGAAATCGAAGGCGCCGCTGATGCAGCCCCTGCGGCGGCTCCGGCTGCCGCTGCTGAACCTGCGCCTGCCGCTGAAAAACCTGCTGCCGAGGCCCCAGCGGCCCCGGCTGCTGCACCTGCCGCCGCCACCGTCCAGGACATTCACGTCCCGGACATCGGCTCGTCGGGCAAGGCCAAGATCATCGAGCTGCTGGTCAAGGTCGGCGACACCGTCGAAGCCGATCAGTCGCTGATCACCCTGGAGTCCGACAAGGCCTCCATGGAAATCCCTTCGCCGGCTGCCGGCGTAGTGGAAAGCATCGCGGTCAAGCTGGAAGACGAAGTCGGCACCGGTGACTTCATCCTCAAGCTGAAAGTACAAGGCGCTGCCCCGGCCGCCGCTCCAGCACCGGCGGCTGCTCCGGCTGCCAAGGCTGAAGCCGCTCCGGCCGCTGCTGCCCCGGCACCTGCTGCAAAAGCCGAGGCCACACCGGCCCCTGCTGCTGCCGCACCTGCGCCAAGCGGTGCCAAGGTGCACGCCGGCCCTGCCGTGCGTCAGTTGGCCCGCGAGTTCGGCGTCGAGCTGAGCGCCGTCTCGGCCAGCGGCCCGCACGGTCGTGTGCTGAAGGAAGACGTGCAGGCTTACGTCAAAGCCATGATGCAAAAGGCCAAGGAAGCACCGGCTGCCGGCGCGACGGGCGGCTCGGGCATTCCGCCGATCCGTACCGTGGATTTCAGCCGCTTCGGCGAAACCGAAGAAGTGCCGATGACCCGCCTGATGCAAATCGGCGCGGCCGGCCTGCACGCCAGCTGGCTGAACATCCCGCACGTGACTCAGTTCGACCAGGCCGACATCACCGACCTGGAAGCTTTCCGCGTTGCGCAGAAAGCCGTGGCCGAGAAGGCCGGCGTGAAGCTGACCGTGCTGCCACTGCTGCTCAAGGCCTGCGCGCACCTGCTCAAGGAACTGCCGGACTTCAACAGCTCGCTGGCGCCAAGCGGCAAGGCGATCATTCGCAAGAAGTACGTCAACATCGGCTTTGCCGTCGACACTCCGGATGGCCTGCTGGTACCGGTCATCAAGAACGTCGACCAGAAGAGCCTGCTGCAACTCGCTGGTGAAGCGGCTGCGCTGGCTGCCAAGGCCCGCGACAAGAAGCTCACCCCGGATGACATGCAGGGCGCCTGCTTCACTATCTCCAGCCTCGGGCACATTGGCGGCACTGGCTTCACGCCAATCGTCAACGCGCCGGAAGTGGCGATCCTGGGTGTTTCCAAGGCCACCATCCAGCCTGTGTGGGACGGTAAAGCGTTCCAGCCCAAGCTGATGCTGCCACTGTCGCTGTCCTACGATCACCGTGTGATCAACGGCGCCGCCGCTGCACGCTTCACCCAGCGCCTGAGCCAGTTGCTGAACGACATCCGCACCATCCTGCTGTAAGCCGCAGAGCCTTCCCTTTACGGGGAAGGCCCTTGCCGCACCGATTTCCGAGCGCCACGCTCGTACCTCAACCCCGCCACTTGGCGGGGCTTTTTTTGTGCGCTCGGTGTACGCACAGAACAGGTTTGTACACCTTCTGTCACTTCGATTGCAGAAATCCCCCGCACGGCCGATAACTGCCTTATAGCACTTAGCCTTCATCCTCTCTTGTCAGTGCGTGCCGCATGATGCAACCTTGCCGCAGGCGACAGTAAAGAGGGCGTGAGCCGGGCGCCACGCGCATTTTCCCAAGCGAGTTTCCCCATGAAAAGCCAACCCGATGTCGCCCGTATGGCGGCCGAGGTAGTGACGCAATTACCGGTGCCTTCGCGCCTCGGTATGCTGCGTTTCGAGCGGCTTAATGAGGCAAGCTGGGCCCTGCTGTACCTCGATCCCAATTGCGAGCGCCAGTTCGGCCTGCCAGCGGTGGAACTCTGCGCGCTGATCGGCACGCCCTACGCCAGCCTGATGGAGCCCCAGGCCCGCTATCAGCTGCACGACGCAATCCAGCAGCAACTGACCCACAGCCCCCATTACCTGGTGCGCTATACCCTACACACCCATGACGGCCCGATGAGCCTGCTGGAAATGGGCGAGGCCTACAAACAACACAACCGCCATCTGCTGCGCGGCTACCTGATGGTGGTCGACGGGCTGTTCAGCGATACCACCGCGCCCGCCCCGACCGCTGACCTGGAAAACCAGAACAGCCGCCTGCAGATCGCCCTGGAACTCAACCAGCGTGCGCAGCAGGAACAGTTGCAACACCTGGAACGGGTGCGCGCCCAGCAGGAGCTGATCCTGCTGCTGGCCCGACAGCGCTACACCACGCCCAATTCGCTGCAAGAAGCCGCTGAGCTGATCACCCGTAGCGCGTGCGACATTTACCAGATCGACTGCGCCAGCATCTGGCACCTCGAAGGCCAACATCTGGTGCCTATCTCGGCGTACCACCGCGCCGACCAACAGCACCGCCTGCCCCAAGCCATCGACGCCAGCGGTTTCCCGGATTATCTGGAAGCCCTGCACTCCAGCCGCGCCATCGACGCCACCCATGCCCAACGTGACCCGCGCACCCGGGAAATGGCCGAAAGCCTGCGCGCCAACGATATCCACGCGATGCTCGACGCCAGTATTCGTGTCGACGGCCAGGTCGTCGGCGTGCTGTGCCTGGAACAAAGCGGCAGTTCACGTGCCTGGCAGTCCGATGAAATCGCGTTTGCCGGCGAGCTGGCAGACCAGTTCGCGCAAGTCATCAACAACCACAACCGCCGTACCGCCACCAGCGCCCTGCACCTGTTCCAGCGTGCTGTGGAACAAAGCGCCAACGCCTTTCTGCTGGTCAATTGCGACGGCGTGGTGGAGTACGTCAACCCCAGCTTCACCGCAATTACCCAATACAGCGCGGAAGAAGTCCACGGCCATCGCCTGGCGCAACTGCCAGCCCTGGAAAATCTCAGTGAGTTGCTGTTCGACGCGCCGTCGGCCCTGGCCAAAAGCAACAGCTGGCAAGGCGAGTTCAAAAGCCGGCGCAAGAACCTGGAGCCCTACTGGGGCCAGTTGTCGATTTCCAAGGTGTATGGCGATAACCGCGAGTTGACCCACTACATCGGCATCTACGAAGACATCACCCAGACCAAGCTGGCGCAACAGCGCATCGAGCGTCTGGCCTACACCGACAACCTGACCAACCTGGGCAACCGACCGGCGTTCATCCGTAACCTCGACGAACGCTTTGCCCGCGACAGCGACAGCCCGATCAGCCTGCTGCTGGTGGACATCGACAACTTCAAGCGCATCAACGACAGCCTCGGCCACCAGACCGGCGACAAGTTGCTGATCAGCCTGGCCCGCCGTTTGCGCAATAGCTTGAGCAGCGGTGGCAGCCTGGCACGCTTTGCCAGTAACGAGTTCGCAGTGCTGTTGGATGATTCCGACCTGGAGACCGGCCAGCAGGTCGCCAGCCAGTTGCTGGCCACGCTCGACAAGCCGATGTTCGTCGACAACCAGTTGATCAGCGTCACCGGCTCCGTGGGCCTGGCCTGCGCGCCGCTGCATGGCCGCGACCCGCAGACGCTGATGCGTAACGCAGGGCTGGCGCTGCACAAGGCCAAGGCCAACGGCAAACACCAGGTGCAAGTGTTTACCGAAGCGTTGAATGCCGAAGCCAGCTACAAGCTGTTCGTGGAAAACAACCTGCGTCGCGCCCTGACCCAGAACGAGCTGGACGTGTTCTACCAGCCCAAACTGTGCCTGCGCAGCGGCCGTCTGCTGGGCATGGAAGCCCTGTTGCGCTGGAACCACCCGGAAAAGGGCATGATCCGCCCCGACCAGTTCATCAGCGTGGCCGAAGAGACCGGGTTGATCATTCCGATCGGCAAATGGATCGCCCGCCAGGCGTGCCGCATGAGCAGGCAGTTGAGCGCCGCCGGCATGGGCAATTTGCAGGTGGCGATCAACCTGTCGCCCAAGCAATTTTCCGATCCGGACCTGGTGACCTCGATTGCCACCATCCTCAAGGAAGAACAGCTACCGGCCAACCTGCTGGAGCTGGAGCTGACCGAGGGTTTGCTGCTGGAAGCCACCGAAGACACGCGCCTGCAACTGGACCAGTTGAAAAGCTTTGGCCTGACCCTGGCCATGGACGATTTCGGCACCGGTTACTCGTCGCTGAGCTACTTGAAAAAATTCCCCATCGACATCATTAAGATTGATCGCAGCTTTATCCACGAGATCCCGGATAACCAGGACGACATGGAAATCACCTCGGCAGTGATCGCCATGGCTCACAACCTCAAGCTCAAGGTGGTGGCCGAAGGCATCGAGACAGCCGAACAGTTGGCGTTCCTGCGCAGACACCGCTGCGATGTCGGCCAGGGCTACCTGTTCGACCGACCGATCCCCGGTGCAGAGCTGCTGACAATGCTTAAACGCTACCCGCGCGGGCCAATCGCCTGACAGCGCTGTAACACTCGGGCACACTGACTGTCTGACAATTTACTGTTACTCAACCTGACGAGAGGACTGATCATGGTCTTGCGCTCGGAAATTCTGGTGAACAAAAACGTGCTGCCTACTCAAGAACAAGCTTTGCCTGGCCGTGAAACCCCGATGAAGCTGCCGGAAACGCACTTCGTCAACGGCAACCCGCTGCTGGGTCCGTTTATTGATGACGTCGGTTTTGCGATCTTCGGCCTGGGTTGTTTCTGGGGCGCTGAACGTAAATTCTGGGAACGCGACGGCGTGGTCAGCACGGTGGTCGGCTATGCCGGCGGTTTCACGCCGAACCCGACCTACGAAGAAGTCTGCTCGGGCCTGACCGGCCACAGCGAAGTGGTGCTGGTGGTGTATGACCAGGCCAAGCTCAAGTATGAAGACCTGTTGAAGATGTTCTGGGAACTGCATAACCCGACCCAGGGCATGCGCCAGGGCAATGATATTGGCAGCCAGTACCGCTCGGTGATCTACGCCACCACGCCTGAACAACTGGCGGCGGCCAAAGCCAGTGCCGAGGCTTATCAGCAAGAGCTGAACAAGGCCGGCCTGGGTGAGATCACCACGGAAATCGAAGAAGCACCGACGGTGTACTTTGCCGAGGCGTATCACCAGCAGTACCTGGCGAAGAATCCGCAGGGGTATTGCGGGATCGGCGGCACAGGCGTGACCTGCCCGATCTAAGGTCAACATAGAACCAAATGTGGGAGGGGGCTTGCTCCCGATTGCGGTGTGTCAGTTACAGAAGTACTGACTGACACTCAGCAATCGGGAGCAAGCCCCCTCCCACATTTAGTTTTGTGTGTGGCCTGAGCGCTGACTATTCAGCGATAAGCCAATCCATCTGCCACCCACCCTGGGTCTGCCCAAGTTTCTTGGACAGCCACGGCAGCAACTCACGCAACTCCTCTTCCAGACCCCACGGCGGGTTGGCAATCGCCAGGCCCGAGCCGGTCAGGGTGTTGGGCGTGTCCAGTGGATGCACCAGCAGTTCCACCCGCAGCAGCTTCGGCGCACCGGTACCGGCCAGGTCCTGGTAGAAGCGGCGCAACATGCGCTGGTCCTTCACCGGGTACCAGATCGCCGCGACCGTCTGGCGCATGCGGCTGACGGCTTCCTTGAGGGACGCCGCACAACGCTGCATTTCGTCGAGCTTCTCGAACGGCGGATCGATCAGCATCAACGCGCGTTTTTCCGGCACCGGCAACAGGGCACGCGGCACATGCCAGCCTTCGCCCAGATGCACTTTGACCCGGCGATCACCCTTCATATTGTCCTTGAGCAGCACGCCATCTTCGGGGTGCTTCTCGTTGAGCAGCACACGGTCCTGGGGACGCGTGAGGCGTCGCGCCAGCTCCGGCGAGCCCGGGTAGTAGCGCAACTGGCCGTCCGGGTTCATCTCGTGCAGCACGCGCATGTAGTCCGCGGTGAGCGGCGGCAGGTCGCTTGCGCCCCACAGGCGAGCGATGCCTTCCAGGTATTCACCGGTGCGGTTGGCCTGGTCGCCCTGCAAGTCGTACAGGCCAATGCCGGCATGGGTGTCGAGGTAGGCGAACGGCTGCTCCTTGCGCGACATCAGGGCGATGAGGCGGGTCAAGGTCAGGTGTTTGAAGACATCGGCGTGGTTGCCGGCGTGAAAGGCGTGACGATAATTCATGGTTGCTCCTGCGCAGGGGGCGAAGTTTACCTTCTACCGGTGCAAAGGTGCAGGGCCGCATGGCGGGCGGTACGGATATCACGCGAGCCTCATGGGTTTAACTCAGTTGTGCGCCAAGGTAGTCCGCCAACTCGGCATGGCTGATATCCGGCCTGCGTGCGAAGTAGGCGACCTTGTGCTGCAGGATCGTGGGTGTAAACACAGTGTATAAGTCGGGACGCTGCTCCTGGAGCCATTGCAACACGTTGTCGATCAGCACCTGGGGCGAGTGTTGCGCCAGGCTTGCCAACAATGGCGCCGGCACTCGCCACCAAGGGCTGGGTTTGGCCGCAGCCACCTGGCGGGGCGAGACTGCCAACGACTGTCCATTGATTAAGTAACGCTGGAATACGGGCAGCACAGTGGCGGCATCGTCACCCAACTGCTGCAACATCGGCAAAAACTGCGCGCCATCCCAGAAGCGCAAAAATACCGGCTGATCTTCAGCCAGGTACACCTGGGTCAAACCCTTCAAGTGATCGATCACAACCTCCAACGGGCACGAAGACACCGCCAGCCAGCCCCAGTCCAAGGCCTGGGTGGTGGCTACCCAGTCGAGAAAAGCACTGCCAGGCTCGACAACGCCAACATAAGGCATCACCTCATTCCAATCGGCATAGGGCGTGCCCGCCCACACCGGTTGCGGCGGTGGTGCGACCGCTATGGTTTGCCAGGCTGCAAACGGCTTGGCCTCGCTGGTGTTGCCCATGACGACGTATAGCTGCTCATCAGGCTGCAACGGTTTTTGGGCCAGCCAGGCGCGGGGCGTCAAGGGTGAGGCCATCAGGGGAAACTCCGTGCGTAGGCGCTGATATCGCACTGCCCGTTTTTGCAGCGCTCACACTCTTCGCAAAACGGCGCACTGCGCTTGAGGCTGGCCACTTGCGCAGGGCTTAGCGGCGCGGGAATAACGGCCAACAATGTTTCCTTCACCCCCGGCATTAACGGCGGCGCCGCCGGAACAGGCGCGCCGCCTGGCTGGATTGGCACACTGCTGAATATCCCGCCCGCCGACAGCGTGATCGACTGCCCGCCCGCTTGAATCGTCACGCTGGCCCCCGCATCAATGACGATGCTTTGCCCAGCGCCCAATTGAATGGTCTGCCCGGCACGCATGTACTGCGAACCGCCGACCGCCAGATGATCATCCTGCTTGAGTTCAGTGAGGCGGTTGCCATGGGTGATGCGCCGCTCTTCACCCTGCAACTCATGGTGCGACTCGCCGCCCACCCGCACACGACGCTGGTTATCGACCTGCACCTGTTGGTCATTGAGCACATGCTGGGTCCAGTCCCGCTGGGCGCGCAGGTAGATTTCCTCGGCCCCCTTACGGTCTTCGATGCGCAGTTCGTTGTAGCCTCCACCGCCCGGGCTGCTCTGGCTACGCAGGATACTGCGGGTCTTGTCCGCCGGCAGGTCGAGGGGCATCGGCGTGGCGGCATTAGGCAGGCACCCCACCACCAGCGGCATATCCAAATCACCATTGACGAAGCCCACCAGCACCTCCATGCCGACCCTGGGGATCAGCACCACACCATAGCGGTCATGGGCCCAGCCGCTGGCCACCCGCAGCCAGCAACTGGAATGATCGTTGTGCTCGCCGATGCGATCCCAAGCCATCTGCACCTTTACCCGTCCGTATTCGTCGCAATGGATCTCACTGCCAACCGGGCCAGTGACCACTGCGCTTTGGTAACCCGATATCGTCGGGCGCGGCTGCTCAGCCAAGGGCGGGCGAAAGATTGCATCCCACGGCGTGGCAACAAAGGTGTTGCCATACCCCTGACGAAACGCCCCGCCAACCACCTCGGTGACCGCTTCCTCCAGCACCTGGGGCTGTTTGCCTTCGTGGGTGACTTGGGTGACCAACCATAAGTCATTCCACTCCTCGCGCGGGTGCTCCCTCAATTGCAGGAACCTGCCGCCGGCCAAGGCCGGCTCGTCGCTTTGCCCCTGGGCGATGCGGTAGTCGCTGCGGTGCCGCTCCAGGCTACGCTGGGCGAGGTATTTGCCATGGGCCCGGTCGGAAAAATAGCCGGGGAACTGCTGCGCCTCAAGCTTGGGCAACTGCGCGTCGGCCGCCGTGCTTTGCAGCTCGAGGTGCGGTTTGCAAAAATCGTAATCGCGCAGATTGACCGCCGTGGTGCGGGCTGCCAATTGCAGTGTGAAACGCTTGATCGCCGGCGCCTGGGCAACCATGCCCGACCCAGGCCGGTACGGCGTGGGCTGATCGACCTGGGCAAATACCGTCTGGTCATCGCCAAACACCAGCAAATGAGCATCGGGGCAATGCTGAAAGTGATAGTGAATGCCGACTTCGGCACACAGGCGTTGGATGAACGCCAGATCCGTCTCACCGAATTGCACGCAATACTCACGCTCAGGGTATTGACCGCTCAGCCGGAACTCAAAGCTGTCACTGTGGATGCCCTGCCCCGCCAACACCTGCGCAACGATCTGCGGCACCGTCTGATGCTGGAAAATCCGCTGATGACTGCTGTGCGCCAGATACGCCAGGTGCGGCGCCAGGCTGAGCTGGTAGCGTGTCAGGCGCCGTCCGGAATCGCCTTGGGCGACCCGGTACACCAGGCCATGCACACCATGGCCGCGGTCATCGAAACCCAGGTATACCTGACGATGCAGCAAGCTCTCCAGGTCGATATCCGGCTGCTCGCTGACCAGCTCAAGTTCGAAACGGTAAGGCTGGCTGATGGCCTCGGAGCCACTGAACTCATACACCTTGAGGTCACTGGGCGCCCCATCCAGGGCCAGGGTAAATGCACTTTGGTTGGCAGGAGCGAACATCCGGTGTTTCTCTGCGAAGGGTGGGCAGCCGATTCTGCACCAGCTTTTTGCCGGGCCGGGCGTAACGCAGCCAAATCAGTAAGGTCCTACCTGTGCCTTCATCCAGCCACCCTCGAAGGCAACCAGGCGAACTGGCCGAAACAAAAACGGCCCGCCATCCAAAGGACGCGGGCCGTTTTTGTTTCAACTGGACAGGCGCTCAACGCCCGGCGCAGTTATTTGTTGAGGTTGTAGTCTTTTTCGGCAGCATCAAAACGCTCGACCATACCAACCGTCGGTGCGCCCATCTTGCTCACGAAGTAGATCGCCAGGCTGGCGAAGATGAAGCCTGGGATGATTTCGTACAGACCCAGCAGTTCAAAGTGCTTCCACACGATCACGGTGATCGCACCGACCAGGATGCCGGCCAGTGCGCCGTTGCGGGTCATGTTTTTCCAGATCACCGAGATCAGCACCACAGGGCCGAACGCAGCGCCGAAACCGGCCCAGGCGTAGCTGACCAGGCCCAGGACGCGGTTTTCCGGGTTGGCGGCCATGGCGATGGCGATCAAGGCCACTACCAGCACCATGATCCGACCGACCCAAACCAGCTCAAGCTGGGAAGCGCCTTTACGCAGGAACGCCTTGTAGAAGTCTTCGGTCAGGGCGCTGGAGCACACCAGCAACTGGCAGCTCAAGGTACTCATCACCGCCGCGAGGATCGCCGACAGCAATACACCGGCAACCCATGGGTTGAACAGGATTTTGGCCAGTTCGATAAACACTCGCTCAGGGTTTTCAGTGACCGGGCCAGCCACTTCCGGATGCGCCGAGAAGTAAGCGATACCGAAGAAGCCCACCGCCACGGTGCCGCCCAGGCACAGGATCATCCAGGTCATGGAGATGCGACGTGCGTTGGCAATCGACTTCACCGAGTCGGCCGCCATGAAACGCGCCAGGATGTGCGGCTGGCCGAAGTAGCCCAGGCCCCAGCCCATCAGCGAGATGATGCCGATGAAGGTGGTGTTTTTCAGCATGTCGAAGTTGGTCGGGTCTTTGGCTTCGATGGCCAGGAACGTGGTGTCCACACCGCCGGTGGCCAGTAGCACGATGATCGGCGTCAGGATCAGCGCGAAGATCATCAGCGTGGCTTGTACGGTGTCGGTCCAGCTGACCGCCAGGAAACCACCGATAAAGGTGTAGGCAATCGTTGCCGCAGCACCGGCCCACAGCGCGGTCTCGTAGGACATGCCGAAGGTGCTTTCGAACAGGCGGGCACCGGCGACAATGCCGGAGGCGCAATAGATGGTGAAGAACACCAGGATCACCACTGCCGAGATGATCCGCAGCAGGCCGCTTTTATCTTCGAAGCGGCTGGAGAAGTAATCCGGCAGGGTCAGGGCGTCGCCGTTGTGTTCGGTCTGCACCCGCAGGCGGCCAGCCACGAACAACCAGTTGAGGTAAGCACCGGCGATCAAGCCGATGGCAATCCAGCTTTCCGACAGGCCGGACATGTAGATGGCGCCCGGCAGGCCCATCAACAACCAGCCGCTCATGTCGGAAGCACCGGCCGACAAAGCTGTCACCACGCTACCAAGGCTGCGACCGCCGAGGATGTAATCGGAAAGGTTGTTGGTGGAGCGATAGGCCATCAAGCCGATCAGCACCATTGCTGCGATGTAGATCACGAACGTGATCAGGGTTGGATTGCTAACGCTCATATGAGTGACGCCCTGGCTTTGTTTTTATGTAGCGACGGTCTGTCAGATCGCCACTGGTGGATAACCGAGTAGACGAGCCTGCTAGCCGCGCATTTATGACTGGCGTTTCCCCAGGAAAGCCGCCAGCCGATGAACCAAACCTTAGAGGTGGTTGCACCTTGGTGCGCGAATGCTATTCAACAAAGCAAATAAGGTGCAACCAGTTTCTTGCGAATAAGTTGCACCCAGGTGTGATTTAGGACAAACGCCGTGTTTTTGCTCCTTTTCGGAGCAAGAACAGCCGATCTCAGAAGCAAACGCACCAATGCCGAGCGGATTTTGTCGAAGGCCAATTTTTTTCCGATCAACCGTCGAAAATTTCCTGAACAAAAGGGTTGCACCCGGTTGCACCTCTGCATGGGCAAAGCTAATCTTGCCGCCAGCAGATGCCACTCGGTAGTGGCACCCATGAGGATAAGAAAATGGCAACGACCACCCTTGGGGTCAAACTCGACGACCCAACCCGCGAGCGCCTGAAAGCCGCCGCGACCTCCATTGATCGCACGCCGCACTGGCTGATCAAGCAGGCAATTTTCAATTACCTGGAGAAACTCGAGGGTGGTGCAACCCTGTCCGAGCTCAATGGCTTGAGCAGCAAGGACGCCGAAGACGCGGGCGAGATCCAGGCTGACCACGCCCACCAGTGCTTCCTTGAGTTCGCTGAAAGCATCCTGCCGCAATCGGTACTGCGCGCATCGATCACCGCCGCTTACCGTCGCCCGGAACCGGAAGTGGTACCGATGCTGATCGAGCAGGCACGCCTGCCGGCAGACATGGCCGAAGCCACCAACAAGCTGGCTGCCACCATTGCCGAGAAACTGCGTAACCAGAAGAGCGCCGGCGGCCGTGCCGGTATCGTCCAGGGCCTGCTGCAAGAATTCTCCCTGTCGTCCCAGGAAGGCGTGGCGCTGATGTGCCTGGCCGAAGCGCTGCTGCGCATCCCGGACAAAGGCACCCGTGACGCGCTGATCCGCGACAAGATCAGCACCGGCAACTGGCAGCCGCACCTGGGCAACAGCCCGTCGCTGTTCGTTAACGCCGCCACTTGGGGCCTGTTGCTGACCGGCAAACTGGTCGCCACCCACAACGAAGCGGGCCTGACCTCCTCCCTGAGCCGCATCATCGGCAAAAGCGGCGAGCCGATGATCCGCAAGGGCGTCGACATGGCCATGCGCCTGATGGGCGAACAGTTCGTCACCGGCGAAACCATCGCCGAAGCCCTGGCCAATGCGAGCAAGTTCGAAGCCAAGGGCTTCCGCTACTCCTACGACATGCTCGGTGAGGCCGCCCTCACCGAACACGATGCCCAGAAGTACCTGGCATCGTATGAACAAGCCATTCACTCCATCGGCAAAGCCTCCCATGGCCGTGGGATCTATGAGGGCCCTGGCATCTCCATCAAGCTCTCCGCCCTGCACCCGCGCTATAGCCGTGCGCAGTACGAGCGCGTGATGGACGAACTGTACCCGCGCCTGCTGTCGCTGACCTTGCTGGCCAAGCAATACGACATCGGCCTGAACATCGACGCCGAAGAAGCCGACCGCCTGGAACTGTCCCTGGACCTGCTGGAGCGTCTGTGTTTCGAGCCGCAACTGACCGGCTGGAACGGTATCGGTTTTGTGATCCAGGCCTACCAGAAGCGTTGCCCGTATGTAATCGACTACGTCATCGACCTGGCCCGCCGCAGCCGCCATCGTCTGATGATCCGCCTGGTAAAAGGCGCGTACTGGGACAGCGAAATCAAACGCGCCCAGGTCGAGGGCCTGGAAGGCTACCCGGTGTACACCCGCAAGGTGTACACCGACGTTTCCTACATTGCCTGCGCACGCAAACTGCTGTCGGTGCCGGAAGCCATCTACCCGCAGTTCGCCACGCACAACGCCCACACCTTGTCGGCCATCTACCATATCGCCGGTCAGAACTATTACCCCGGCCAGTACGAGTTCCAATGCCTGCACGGCATGGGTGAACCGCTGTACGAACAAGTGGTGGGCAAGGTCTCCGAAGGCAAGCTGAACCGTCCGTGCCGTGTGTACGCGCCGGTCGGTACCCACGAAACACTGCTGGCCTACCTGGTACGCCGCCTGTTGGAAAACGGCGCCAACACCTCGTTCGTCAACCGCATCGCCGACCAATCGATCTCGATTCAGGAGCTGGTGGCCGATCCAGTGGCCAGCATCGAGCAGATGGCTACGCTGGAAGGTGGCTTCGGCTTGCCGCACCCACGTATTCCGCTGCCGCGTGACCTGTATGGCAGCGACCGCGCCAACTCGGCCGGTATCGACCTGGCCAACGAACACCGTCTCGCGTCGCTGTCCTGCGCCCTGCTGGCTACCGCGCACAACAACTGGAAAGCCGCGCCGATGCTCGGTTGCGCCTCCAGCCAGGAAGCGGCCCAACCGGTGCTGAACCCGTCCGACCTGCGGGATGTGGTCGGCCACGTACAGGAAGCTACCGTCGAAGACGTCGACAACGCGATCCAGTGCGCGATCAGCGCCGCGCCGATCTGGCAGGCCACCCCGCCCGCCGAACGCGCCGCGATCCTGGAACGCGCCGCCGACCTGATGGAAGGCGAGATCCAGCCGCTGATGGGCCTGCTGGCCCGTGAAGCCGGCAAGACCTTCGCCAACGCCATCGCCGAAGTGCGTGAAGCCGTGGACTTCCTGCGTTACTACGCGGTGCAGGCGCGCAACGATTTCACCAACGATGCCCATCGCCCACTGGGCCCGGTGGTATGCATCAGCCCGTGGAACTTCCCGCTCGCCATCTTCAGCGGCCAGGTGGCTGCGGCATTGGCCGCCGGTAACCCGGTACTGGCCAAGCCTGCCGAACAGACCCCGCTGGTCGCCGCCCAAGCCGTGCGCATCCTGCTCGAAGCCGGCATTCCCGAGGGCGTGCTGCAACTGCTGCCGGGCCAAGGCGAAAGCGTCGGTGCCCGCCTGGTGGGGGATGATCGCGTCAAAGGCGTGATGTTCACTGGTTCCACCGAAGTTGCTCGCTTGTTGCAACGCAATGTCGCCGGGCGCCTGGATGCCCAGGGTCGCCCGATCCCGCTGATCGCCGAAACCGGTGGCCAGAACGCGATGATCGTTGATTCGTCGGCGCTCACCGAACAGGTGGTGATCGACGTGGTGTCGTCGGCCTTCGACAGCGCCGGCCAACGCTGCTCGGCCCTGCGTGTACTGTGCCTGCAGGAAGATTCGGCAGACCGCGTGATCGAAATGCTCAAGGGCGCCATGGCTGAATGCCGTCTGGGCAACCCGGAACGCCTGTCGGTGGATATCGGCCCGGTGATCGACGCCGAAGCCAAGGCCGGCATCGAGAAGCACATCCAGGCCATGCGCGACAAAGGCCGCAACGTTTATCAGGTTGCAATTGCCGATGGCGAAGAGATCAAGCGCGGCACCTTTGTGATGCCAACCCTGATCGAGCTGGAAAGCTTCGACGAGCTGCAACGCGAGATCTTCGGCCCGGTGCTGCACGTGGTGCGCTACAAGCGTAAAGAGATCGACCAGTTGATCGGCCAGATCAATGCGTCGGGCTACGGTCTGACCCTGGGCGTGCATACCCGCATCGACGAGACCATCGCCAAGGTGATCGACAACGTCAACGCCGGTAACGTCTACGTCAACCGCAACATCGTGGGTGCCGTGGTCGGCGTGCAGCCGTTCGGCGGCGAAGGTCTGTCGGGCACTGGCCCGAAAGCCGGCGGCCCGTTGTACCTGTACCGCCTGCTGTCGACTCGCCCTACCGATGCGATCGAGCAATCCTTCGTACGTGGCGACGCATTGACTGCACCGGACGTACGCCTGCGCGACGCCATGAGCCAACCGCTGACCGCCCTGAAAACCTGGGCCGACAGCCATAAGTTCAGTGAGCTGAGCGCGCTGTGCACGCAATTCGCAGCGCAGTCGCAAAGCGGTATCACCCGCCAACTGGCCGGCCCGACCGGCGAGCGCAACAGCTACGCAATCCTGCCGCGTGAACACGTGCTGTGCCTGGCTGAAGTGGAAGGTGATCTGCTGACCCAACTGGCGGCAGTGCTGGCCGTCGGCGGTTCGGCGGTATGGCCGGAAACCGAGCTGACCAAGGCCCTGTTCCCACGCCTGCCGCGAGACATTCAGGCGAAGATCAAGCGCGTGGCCGACTGGACCAAGGACGACGTAGTGTTCGACGCCGTCCTGCACCACGGTGATTCCGACCAACTGCGTGCGGTGTGCCAGCAAGTGGCGCAGCGCGGTGGGGCGATTGTTGGGGTGCATGGTATGTCTCAGGGTGAGACGGCCATTGCCTTGGAGCGATTGGTGATCGAGCGGGCGTTGAGCGTCAACACCGCAGCGGCAGGCGGTAACGCCAGCCTGATGACTATCGGTTAAAACCTGTGGGAGGGGGCTTGCTCCCGATAGCGGAGTGTCAGTCAGCACATTGGACACTGACACACTGCTATCGGGAGCAAGCCCCCTCCCACATTGACTGCATTTCAATTCCCTGCCTGCGTTTTGCCCTTCCATCACCCAGATCAATCTTGCTATCCAGCCTCTATTCACGCGCTTAGACTCAGGCCAATTCCTTCAAAGGTAGTCCGCCATGTCCGAGACGCTGCTCAGTTCCCGCAATCTGGCTTTCGAGCTGTACGAAGTCCTCGATGCCGAGGGCCTGACCCAGCGTGAGCGGTTTGCCGAACACAACCGCGAAACCTTCGACGCTGCGATCAGCACGGCGCGCAGCATCGCCGAAAAGTACTTCGCCCCCCACAACCGCAAGAACGACGAAAACGAACCGCGTTATGAGAACGGCCAAGCGATCCTGATCCCGGAAGTCAAACCCGCCGTAGACGCCTTCCTGGAGGCCGGTTTCCTCAACGCAGCCCGCAGTTTCGAAGCAGGCGGCATGCAACTGCCGACCCTGTTGTCCCAGGCTTGTTTCGCGCACTTCCAATCGGCCAATGCCGCCTCGACGTCCTACCCGTTCCTGACCATGGGCGCCGCCAATCTGATCGAAAGCTTCGGCACCGAGGAGCAGAAACAGCGCTTCCTGCAACCGATGATCGACGGGCGCTTCTTCGGCACAATGGCCCTGACCGAGCCCCACGCCGGCTCCTCGCTGTCAGATATTCGTACCCGCGCAGAACCGGCGGCTGACGGCAGTTATCGCCTCAAAGGCAACAAGATCTTCATCTCCGGTGGCGACCACTCGCTGTCGGAAAACATCGTGCATATGGTGCTGGCCAAATTGCCGGACGCACCCGCGGGCGTGAAGGGCATTTCGCTGTTTATCGTGCCCAAGTTCCTGGTCAACGATGACGGCAGCCTGGGCGAACGCAACGATGTGCTGCTGGCCGGGCTGTTTCACAAGATGGGCTGGCGCGGCACCACGTCCACGGCGCTCAACTTCGGCGATAACGGCAACTGCGTCGGCTACTTGGTGGGCAAACCGCACCAGGGCCTGAGCTGCATGTTCCAGATGATGAATGAAGCACGCATTGGCGTGGGCATGGGCGCGGTGATGCTCGGTTACGCCGGCTACCTCTACTCGCTGGACTACGCCCGCGAACGGCCCCAGGGTCGCCTGCCCGATAGCAAAGACCCAGGCACCGCACCAGTGGCGATCATTCAGCACGCCGACATCAAGCGCATGTTGCTGACCCAGAAAGCCTATGTGGAAGGCGCCTTTGACCTGGGCCTCTACGCAGCCCGACTGTTTGACGACACCACCACCCTGGCAACCGACACTGAGCGCAAGCACGCCCACGAACTGCTGGACCTGCTCACCCCCATCGTCAAATCCTGGCCGTCGGAGTTTTGCCTCAAGGCCAACGAACTGGCGATCCAGATTCTCGGCGGCCACGGCTACACCCGCGAATACCCGGTGGAGCAGTACTACCGCGACAACCGCTTGAACCCGATCCATGAAGGCACCCACGGCATCCAGTCCCTGGACTTGCTTGGGCGCAAATTGGCGCAGAACGGCGGCGCCGGCTTGAAGCAATTGATTCGCCTGATCGCCGAGACCGGGGCCCGTGCGCAGAAGTACCCGTCACTTACGGCACTGCGAGAGCCGCTGGAGCAACTGGTCAATCGACTGCAAGGCGTCACCATTGGCCTGCTGACCGATCTCGCCCAGGGCAAGGTCAACAGCAGCCTGGCGAACTCGGCGCTGTACTTGAAAGTATTCGGGCATACGGTGATCGGCTGGCGCTGGCTGGAACAGGCGATCCGCGCTGAAGAAGGGCTGGCCAAGGGTGAAGCGGCCGATGCGGCCTTCTACAAGGGCAAGCTCCAGGCCGCCCGGTACTTCCTGACTTGGGAAGTACCGAGCTGCCATCACGAACTGGCAATTCTGGAGGCACGCGACGATACGTGCCTGGGGATGCAGGATGAGTGGTTCTAAGGCTGGATCGCCTTGGAAATCACCTCGACCGTGGCGCTGACTTGCTCTTGGTAACGGTCGAGTTCCTGCTGGTGAGCCTGTTGCATTTCGATCTGCTCGGCGCACAGGTTCAGCGCGGCCAGTACCAATAATTTATCACCGATCAGCGTCGGGTACTTTTTCTTGGTAACCGCCAGGGAAGCCTTCAGCATAGTCACGGCATGCATCAGGGTCTGATCTTCGCCGGCCGGTGCCTTGATCGAGTAATCCTCTCCGAGAATCGAAACGACCTTTATCCCCTCATTCATGCGCTGACAGGCCCTGCACTCACACGCTCAACCAGGGCCTGGATGCGTGCGGCGGTGGCGCCGTGCTTTTCTTCCTGCTCCATCAGGTTCAGTTGCAGGCTGTCGTTTTCATCCTTGGCGCGAGCCAGTTCGGCCTTGAGGGATTCGTTGCTGCCCAGCAGCTCTTGATTCTGCTGTACCAGGTCGCTGACCAGTTGTTCCAATTGGCTGAGAGATGCTTCTAACATTTTGATTTCCCGGGCTTTTAAAAGGGCGGTGACGATAAAGAAAATTCACCTCGGATGCCAGGGATATCCCCGGCGTGCAGCCCGATTTATCGGGGCCGGGCAGCACTTTCGAGCCTTAGTGACTGCAATTACCCGATCTGGTTCCTCCAATGCCCCCAACCCTTCGTCAGATGCGACAAAAGCGCGCAGCCCCTTAAGACTTTAGTCGCAGGGCCGATAACGCAGGCACACCTCGTCTCATGGCCGCACGGATCGCGCTTCCCCCCAGGATTCCAGCATGTCTCTTCGTAATATGAATATCGCCCCGAGGGCCTTCCTCGGCTTCGCGTTTATTGGCGCCCTGATGTTGTTGCTGGGTGTGTTCGCCCTGAACCAGATGAGCAAGATTCGCGCAGCCACCGAAGACATCACCTCAGCCAGCGTGCCAAGCATTCGTGCCCTCGACGAATTCACCCAACTGACCCTGCGCCTGCGCGTGCTGTCGTATCGCTTGCTGACCAACCGCGAGCCGGATGTACAGCAAAAGACTTTGGAAGCCTTCGAGTTGCGCAATCAGCAGATTCGCACGGCCCAGGGCATCTACGAAAAATTGATCACCAGCACTCAAGAGCGCAACGCCTACGACGAATACGTGCGCCTGCTGGGCCAGTACCACCAGATTGAAGAGCGCATGAAGAGCCTGTCACGCGCCAATCAGGTCGACGAGCTGCGCAACTTGCTGAACACCGAGTTGCTGAGCAACTCCGAGCAAGTCAACGCCGTATTGACCCGCTTGCTGGATATCAATAACGACGACGCCAACGCCACCAACCAGCAAGCCAAAGACCAATACGACATGGCCTTCGACCTGGTGGTGGGCCTGCTGGTGGTTGCCACGGCGCTGACCGTGTTGTTCGCCTGGTTGCTGACCCGCAGCATCACCCTGCCCATCGCCCGTGCCCTTGAAGCCGCCGAAGAAGTGGCCGAAGGTAACCTGACGCGCCCGATCACCGTAGACGGCAACGACGAAGCCGGCCGCCTGCTCGCCGCCATGGCCAAGATGCAAAACAAACTGCGCGATACCCTGCAACGCATCGCCGGCTCCGCCACTCAGTTGGCGTCTGCCGCCGAAGAGCTGAACGCCGTCACCGACGAAAGCGCCCGTGGACTGACCCAGCAAAACAACGAAATCGAACAAGCCGCCACCGCCGTCAACGAGATGACCAGCGCCGTTGAAGAAGTCGCACGCAACGCCGTGAGCACTTCCGAAGCTTCGCGCAACGCCACCACCTCTGCCGGTGATGGTCGGGACCTGGTGCAGGAAACCGTCAGCGCCATCGAACGCATGAGCGCTGACGTGCAGGCCACCGCCTCCCTGATTGGCGACCTGGCCAATGAATCGCGGGATATCGGCAAAGTGCTGGACGTGATTCGCGGCCTGGCCGACCAGACCAACCTGCTGGCCCTGAACGCGGCGATTGAAGCCGCACGCGCCGGGGAAGCCGGACGTGGTTTCGCCGTAGTGGCCGACGAGGTGCGAGCGCTGGCCCATCGCACGCAACAATCCACCAGCGAGATCGAGCGCATGATCGGCAGTATCCAGACGGGTACTGAGCACGCAGTGGATTCGATGCGAAACAGCACCGAGCGGGCCGAATCGACGCTGAACATCGCCAAGGGCGCGGGCATGTCGCTGGATACCATCAACACCGCAATTGTCGAGATCAACGAGCGCAACCTGGTGATCGCCAGCGCGGCGGAAGAACAGGCCCAGGTGGCGCGGGAAGTGGACCGTAATCTGGTGAATATTCGCGACCTGTCAGTGCAATCCGCTACGGGCGCCGGCCAGACCAGCGCCGCGAGCAGCGAATTGTCGCGCCTGGCAGTGGATCTGAATGGGATGGTAGGCCGCTTCCGCCTCTAACTGACGGCACTTGAAAATGTGGGAGGGGGCTTGCTCCCGATTGCGGTATATCAGTCAACTTATCTGTGGCTGACCCACCGCTATCGGGGGCAAGCCCCCTCCCACATTTGCTTCTGCAAAAATTCAGAAAAAGCTTTTTGACAGCGCAGCAATTCAACAGGTTAGAATCGCTGGCACGCAGACTGCATGGTCAGTTTGCGCCCCGTCTTCCCTGCTCTGGAGTACTGCCTTTGAATGCGACGACCATCAACAGCCTGTTCTTGATCGGCGCGTTGCTGGTAAGTGCAAGCATTCTGGTGAGTTCCCTTTCGTCCCGCCTGGGCATCCCGATCCTGGTGATCATCCTGGCCGTGGGCATGACCGCCGGTGTCGATGGCGGCGGCATCATTTTCGATAACTACCCGACTGCCTACCTGGTGGGCAACCTCGCCCTGGCCGTGATCCTGCTCGACGGCGGCTTGCGCACACGGGTGGCGAGTTTCCGCGTGGCGCTGTGGCCGGCCTTGTCCCTGGCCACGGTGGGGGTGTTGATTACCACCGGCCTCACCGGCATGGCGGCGGCCTGGCTGTTCGACCTCAATATCATCCAGGGCTTGCTGATCGGCGCCATCGTCGGCTCCACGGACGCTGCAGCGGTGTTCTCGCTGCTGGGCGGCAAGGGCCTCAACGAACGGGTCAGCGCCAGCCTGGAAATCGAATCCGGCAGCAACGACCCGATGGCGGTGTTCCTTACCGTCACCCTGATCGACATGCTCGCCAGCGGCCAGACCGGCCTGCACTGGAGCCTGCTGACTCATCTGATTCGCGAATTCGGCATCGGTGGCCTGGTGGGCCTGGGCGGCGGCTGGCTGATGCTGCAGCTGGTCAACCGCATCAACCTGGCCAACGGCCTGTACCCGATTCTGGTAATCGCCGGCGGCCTGTTCGTTTTCGCCCTGACCAACGCCCTGCACGGCAGCGGCTTCCTGGCCGTGTACCTGTGCGGCCTGGTGATTGGCAACCGCCCGGTGCGCAGCCGCCATGGCATTTTGCATATGCTCGATGGCATGGCCTGGCTGGCGCAGATCGGCATGTTCCTGGTGCTGGGCCTGTTGGTCACGCCCCATGACCTGCTGCCCATCGCCCTGCCCGCACTGGGCCTGGCGCTGTGGATGATCCTGTTTGCGCGGCCTCTTTCGGTGATGGTTGGCCTGCTGCCGTTCAAGGCATTCCACGGTCGCGAAAAGGCCTTTATCGCCTGGGTCGGCCTGCGCGGCGCGGTGCCGATCATCCTCGCGGTGTTCCCGCTGATGGCTGGCCTGCCCCATGCGCAGCTGTACTTCAACCTGGCGTTCTTTATCGTGCTGGTGTCGCTGCTGGTGCAGGGCACAAGCCTGCCGTGGGTGGCCAAGTTGCTCAAGGTCACCGTACCACCGGACCCGGCACCGATTTCCCGCGCAGCCCTGGAAGTACACGTCACCAGCGAGTGGGAGCTGTTCGTCTACCGCCTGGGCGCGGAAAAATGGTGCATCGGCGCGGCCCTGCGCGAGCTGAAAATGCCCGAAGGCACGCGCATCGCTGCACTGTTCCGGGGCCAGCAACTGCTCCATCCGTCGGGTAGTACGGTGTTGGAAGTCGACGATTTGCTCTGTGTAATCGGCCACGAACACAACCTGCCGGCCCTGGGCAAACTGTTCAGCCAGGCACCGCAACGGGGCCTCGATTTGCGCTTCTTCGGCGACTTCGTGCTCGAAGGCGACGCCCAGCTGGGCGCGGTTTCGGCCTTGTACGGGCTCAAGCTCGAGGGTATCGACCCGGACATGCCGCTGAGTCGCTTCATCACCCAGAAGGTCGGCGGTGCACCGGTGGTGGGCGACCAGGTGGAATGGAACAACACCATCTGGACTGTCGCGGTCATGGACGGGAACAAGATTGGCAAAGTCGGCGTCAGATTCCCCGAAGGAAGTCGCCCGGGCCCCGGACTCTTCCTCTAAACTGCGGGGCAACAACGCCCCGATTCTTCACCTTGCAAGACCGGTCTCTATGCCAACCCTGCGCACTTTTATCGCCACTGCCCTGCTGGGCCTGACCCTTTGCGTCGGCGCCGTTCACGCTGCCGACCCGCCCAGCGCCGACGCCATCCAGCAAACCCTGGATAAACTGCCCGACCGCAAGCTGCCCGACGCTGACATGAAGGCGTTGCAGGGCATCCTGCAGCAGACCCTGACGTACCTGGCGAACCAGCAGGATTACGAGCAGCGCCTGGCCGATCTCAAGCGCCAGCTGGAAGAGGCCCCACGCCAGACCGCCGACAACCAGCGCGAGCTGGCCCGGCTCAAGGCCACCAAAATCATCCCGGTAGCCCAACGCTACGCCTCGCTGCCCGTGCCGCAGCTTGAGCAATTGCTGGTGCAACGCAGCACCCAGCAAGGCGACCTGCAAAAAGAGCTGGCCGACGCCAACAGCCTGACCATCGCCGCCCAGACCCGCCCCGAGCGCGCCCAGACCGAAATCAGCAGCAGCCAGACGCGCATCCAGCAGATCAATGCCACGCTCAAGCTGGGCAAAGACAACGGCAAAGCCCTCAGCGGCGACCAGCGCAACCAGTTGAACGCTGAACTGGCAGCCCTGAATGCGCTGATCCCCCTGCGCCGCCAGGAGTTGGCCGGCAACAGCCAGTTGCAAGACCTGGGCAACAGCCAGCACGACCTGATCCAGGAAAAAACCGCGCGCCTGGAGCAGGAAATCCAGGACCTGCAAACCCTGATCAACCAGAAACGCCTGGCCCAGTCCCAGCAGACGGTGACGCAACAGTCCATCGAAGCCCAGAAAGCCGGGGGCAGCAGCATCCTTGCCAAGGAAAGCGCCGACAACCTGAAGCTGTCCGACTACCTGCTCAAGAGCACTGACCGTCTCAATGACCTGACCCAGAAGAACCTGCAGACCAAGCAGCAACTGGACACGGTCAACCAGAGCGATTCGGCCCTGGACGAGCAGATCAACGTGCTCAAGGGCAGCCTGCTGCTTTCCAAGATTCTGTATAAGCAAAAACAGGCCCTGCCGCGCCTTACCGTCGACCGCGACCTGGCCGACGATATCGCCAACATTCGCCTGTACCAGTTCGAGGTCAACCAGCAGCGTGAGCTGATCAGTTCCCCCAGCGCCTATGTGGATAACCTGCTGGCCAACCAGCCACCGGACGAAGTCACGCCGCAACTGCGTCGCACCTTGCTGGAACTGGCGATCACCCGCAGCGACCTGCTGGAGCGCCTGAGCCGCGAGCTGAGTGCGCTACTGAACGAATCGATCACCCTGCAACTGAACCAGAAGCAACTGTTGAGCACCGCCACTACACTGCGCGCCACGCTTGATGAGCAGATGTTCTGGATCCCGAGCAACAAGCCGCTGGACACCGAATGGCTGGAAACCGTGCCGGCGCACCTGAGCAAGCAAGTCGCCACGCTGCCCTGGGCGTCCAGTGTCAGCGAACTGTATGACGGCCTGACCCAGCGCCCGTTGCTGTTCCTGCCGCTGCTGCTGTTGCTCGGCGCGCTGTTGTGGCGGCGCAAGGCGTTGTATCAGCGCCTGAACAAGGTCCATCTGGACATCGGTCACTTCAAGCGCGACAGCCAGTGGCATACGCCACAGGCGATCCTGATCAATATCCTGCTGGCAATGCCGGTGTCCCTGGGCCTGGCGCTGTGCGGCTATGCATTGCAGATCGACGCCCGCGGGCAAAACGCCAACCTGGGCTCGGCCCTGCTGCAGATCGCCCAGGCGTGGCTGGTGTTCTACACCGCCTACCGCATCCTTGCGCCGGGCGGCGTGGCCGAGCTGCACTTTCGCTGGGAGAAACCTCAGGTCCAGTTCCTCCAGGGCTGGATACGCAAGCTCGGGCTGGTGGTACTGGCCCTGGTGGCAGTGGTGGCGATTGCCGAACACCAACCGGCGGCACTGGCCGAAGACGTGCTGGGCATCGCCGTGGTGCTCACCTGTTATGGCTTGATGGCGTGGCTGCTGAGTCGCCTGCTGCTCAACAGCCCCACCCATGAAAAGGCCTCGCTGTTTCGCAAGGCCATCGGGCTGGTGTTCACCGCCCTGCCGATCGCGCTGTTCATCGCCGTGTGCTTTGGCTACTACTACACCGCCCTGAAACTCAGCGACCGGCTGATCAACACCCTGTACCTGCTGATGTTCTGGCTGGTGATCGAAGCCACCTTCGTGCGCGGCCTCGGCGTGGCCGCCCGGCGCCTGGCCTATGCCCGCGCCCTGGCCAAACGCCAGGCCGCCAAGGAAGCCGGTGATGGCGAAACGGTGATCGAGGAGCCGACCCTGGACATCGAACAGGTCAACGAACAGTCCATGCGCCTGATCCGCCTGGCCTTGCTCGGCGGCTTTATCGCGGCGCTGTACTGGGTGTGGTCGGACCTGATCTCGGTGTTTTCGTACCTGGATAACGTCACCCTGTACGAATACACCAGCGGTACGGGTACCAATATCAGCATGGTGCCCATCAGTATCGGCGACCTGCTCGGCGCGTCGATCATCATCGGCATCACCTTCGCCCTGGCGCGCAACCTGCCCGGCCTGCTGGAAGTGCTGGTGCTGTCCAAGCTGGACCTGGCCCAAGGCAGCGCCTATGCCACCACCACCTTGCTGTCCTACATCATTGCCGGCGTAGGGTTTGTCACCACCCTGTCCACCCTCGGCGTGAGCTGGGACAAGCTGCAATGGCTGGTTGCGGCGCTGTCGGTGGGCCTGGGCTTCGGTATGCAGGAGATCTTCGCCAACTTCATCTCCGGTATCATGATTCTGTTCGAACGCCCGGTGCGCATTGGCGATACCATCACCATCGGCAACCTATCGGGCACAGTGAGCAAGATCCGCATTCGCGCCACCACCATCACCGACTTCGACAACAAGGACATCATCGTCCCGAACAAGACCTTTATTACCGGGCAACTGATCAACTGGTCGCTGACCGACACCATCACTCGCGTCACCTTGAAACTCGGCGTGGACTACGGCTCCGATCTGGATCTGGTGAAGGAATTGTTACTCAAAGCCGCACGGGAAAACCCGCGGGTACTGAAAGAACCCGAACCCCATGTGTACTTCCTCAACTTCGGCGAAAGCACCCTGGACCACGAGCTGCGCATGCATGTGCGCGACCTCGGCGACCGCAACCCGGTGCTCGACGAGGTCAACCGCTTTATCAACCGTGAGTTCAAGAAACAGCACATCAACATCTCGTTCAGGCAGATGGAGATCTACCTGAAAAACCTCCACGGCCAGGAATACAAACTGGTACCGGCCGAGGATGAGCGCAAGACCATCGTTGAGCCCGTCGACAAGCCCGACGCACCAGAGCCACCCGCCGGCAAAGTGGTGGATGCGCCGGAGCCGCCACCGAGCAAACTCGACTAAACGCCCTATCCCCAGCAGAATGCTCGGACATTCTGCTGGAGATGGCCGGTGAAAGCCCTCGACGAACTGACCTTCGACAACCGCTTCGCACGCCTGGGCGATGCGTTCTCAACCCACGTTCTGCCCGAGCCTCTGGACGAGCCGCGCCTGGTCGTGGCAAGCAAGGCCGCCATGGCGCTGCTCGACCTCGACCCGGCCGTGGCTGAAACGCCCGTGTTTGCCGAACTGTTTGGCGGCCACAAGCTGTGGGCCGAAGCCGAACCAAGGGCGATGGTCTATTCGGGGCATCAGTTTGGCGGCTACACCCCGCAATTGGGCGACGGCCGCGGGTTGTTGCTGGGCGAGGTCTACAACGACGCCGGCGAGCATTGGGATTTGCACCTCAAGGGCGCGGGGATGACGCCTTACTCGCGCATGGGCGACGGGCGTGCGGTGTTGCGCTCTTCGATCCGCGAATTCCTCGCATCCGAAGCGCTACACGCGCTGGGCATCCCCAGCAGCCGCGCGCTATGCGTGATCGGCTCCAGCACCCCGGTCTGGCGTGAGAAACAGGAACGTGGCGCCATGGTGTTGCGCCTGGCCCATAGCCATATCCGCTTCGGGCATTTCGAATACTTCTACTACACCAAAAAGCCCGAACAGCAGGCCGAGCTGGCCGAACACGTGTTGAATCTGCATTACCCCGAGTGCCGCGAGCAGCCTGAGCCGTACCTGGCGATGTTCCGCGAAATCGTCGAGCGCAATGCCGAGATGATCGCTAAATGGCAGGCGTACGGCTTCTGCCACGGTGTGATGAACACCGACAACATGTCGATCCTGGGCATCACCTTCGACTTCGGGCCGTTTGCGTTTCTCGATGATTTTGACGCGCACTTCATCTGCAACCATTCCGACCATGAAGGGCGTTACTCCTTCAGCAACCAAGTACCGATCGGGCAGTGGAACCTCAGCGCATTGGCCCAGGCGCTTACGCCGTTTATCAGTGTTGATGCGCTCAAAGAAGCCCTCGGCCTGTACCTGCCGCTATACCAAGCCCACTATCTGGACCTGATGCGCCGCCGCCTGGGGCTGACCACCGCCGAAGAGGATGACCAGACGCTGGTGGAGAGTTTGCTCAAGCTGATGCAGAACAGCGGCGTGGACTACACACTGTTCTTCCGACGCCTGGGCGATGAATCCGCGGCGCTGGCCGTGACGCGGCTACGTGACGACTTTGTCGACCTGGCCGGGTTTGATACCTGGGCCGAGCGGTACAAGGCCCGCGTTGCGCGGGACGGGGATTTCACCCAGGAACAGCGCCGTGAGCGGATGCATGCGGTGAACCCGCTCTACATCCTGCGTAACTACCTGGCCCAAAACGCCATCGCCGCCGCCGAATCAGGCGACTACAGCGAAGTGCGACGGCTGCATGAAGTGCTAACCAGGCCGTTTGAAGAGCAAGCGGGGATGGAGCAGTACGCGCAACGGCCGCCGGATTGGGGTAAGCATTTGGAGATTAGTTGTTCGTCGTAAGTCCTGAAACCCATAGCCACCCCCAAGGAGCCCCCGATGTCCGAATCTCTTGTCATCCCCTGCCCATATTGCAACGGCCTCAACCGCATCCCCGGCGAACGCCTGGGTGATGCGCCCAAATGCGGGCGTTGCAAGCAGCCGGTGTTGTTGAATAGGCCCTTTGAATTGAAACAAGGCGACTACGCCAGCCAGATCAAGGGCGACCTGCCGCTCCTGGTCGATGTGTGGGCCGAATGGTGCGGGCCGTGCAAGTCGTTTGCGCCGGTATTCGAACAGGCAGCCGGGCAGCTTGAAGGCAAGTGCCGGCTGGCGAAGCTGGACAGTGAGGCTAATCAGCAGCTGTCGGCGCAGTTGGGGATTCGTTCTATTCCCAGTTTGATCCTGTTCAAGAACGGTCGCGAAGTGGCGCGCCAGAGCGGGGCGTTTCCGTTGCCGCAGCTGATGAGCTGGTTGCGTAGCCAGGGCGTATAAACATCCCCCGCCATCAACTCGGTCAATGTGGGAGCTGGCTTGCCTGCGATGCAGGCGACTCGGTCTGCCTGGTACACCGAGGCGATGCTATCGCAGGCAAGCCAGCTCCCACATTGAATGCATTTCAGCTTTAGGTCAGGGGTGCTTCGCGGTCCATCATCTGGCCGACCAGCATGACACCCAGTTCGCTTAATTGGTGAATCGCCAGGGCCACATCGCGATGTTCGCCTGTGAGGTCGTTGGACAAGTTGAGTAATAGCGTGCGCACGGAGGAGAAGGTTTCGTAGCTGTTGAGCACGAGGGCTTCGGTGGGGAGGTTGGGTGAAACATTGAAAAGACGGATAGACATGCATTTGTTCCCTGATAGGGCCACTACCGTTTCGCTACTAAACGAAGGGTGGCAGCTGTACGCAGGTTAGTAGACCGGGGAACAAAGCAAAGACCGGCGCACCCGAAGGTGCCCTGCGCACAGCCACCATCAGATAGGCGATAACGCCATGCTTTTGGAGCTGGTGCACATGCTTTGGTCGGTCGGGCTACTAAACCCGATCACTGAACATTCAGCGACCGGCAAACCTTAGAGACGCCCATCCAGACGCACAAGCCGGCGGATTCTGGCGTAGCTGTAGGCAAGGTTACAAGGCACAAGCCCAATTGCCAGACCCTTCCTACAGACCCTGTGGGACAAATCCAACCCACCTGCCGAAATGCAATCCAAACTGTGGGAGCTGGCTTGCCTGCGATGCAGGCGACTCGGTCTGCCTGGTACACCGAGGTGATGCCATCGCAGGCAAGCCAGCTCCCACAGTGTTCTGCGCTGCCTGTGGGGTCAGGCATTTTCCAGCAGATTATGCAGCTCCACAAACTGCTGCGTCAGTTTATGCCGTGGGTCGAGGTGGATCAGCGGCTTGCTCTCCTGGTGCGACTCGCGCATTCGCACCGAACTGGCCAGGTACACCGGCAGCACCGGCAGCCCTTCGGCAATCAGTTCATCCAGAATCTGCTGCGGCAGGCTGGCCCGGGCCTGAAACTGGTTGACCACGATACCTTCCACTTCCAGGCCTTCATTATGGTCTTCCTTCAGTTCTTCGATTTCCGCCAGCAGGCCATACAGGGCCTGGCGCGAAAAGCTGTCGCAATCGAAGGGGATCAGCACACGATCAGCCGCAATCAGCGCAGAAACCGCATAGAAGTTCAACGCGGGTGGAGTATCGAGGTAAATCCGGTCGTAATCCTCGCTCAACTCATCCAGCAGCTTTCGCAGCTTGTTGATCTTGTGCTTGGCTTCGAGCTTGGGCTGCAGGTCTGCCAGCTCGGCGGTGGCGGTGATGACGTGCAGGTTGTCGAACGGCGTTTCGTAGATATCAACCTTGTTCTTCTTCGAAAACGGCCCGGAAGACAATGTTTGCTTGAAAAAATCCGCGATCCCCATGGGGATGTCTTCGCCCGTCAACCCGGTGAGGTACTGGGTCGAGTTGGCTTGCGCATCGAGGTCCACCAACAGGGTTCGATAACCTTCGCTGGCGCTGACCGCCGCCAGGTTGCAGGCGATGCTGGACTTGCCCACGCCGCCTTTTTGATTGAACACCACGCGCCGCATGGAAAAACCTCCGTGTATCAATGAATGACCGAGTGTAGAGCGCAAAAGCGCCAGTTAGCTACCTCGTTCATCCATACGCTGTGCCTGGCTCACAAATGAATGGGAAATCTCCGACGACCCAGCCTGGCCTGTGATCGCCGACAATCTGTAAATTCTTCCAACTTATTTGTGATCAATAGTGAACAAATTTTCACCACTATTTGCTAGAACCCCGCGGCACCGGGATAATGCGCGCCATTCGGCTATTGCTCTCTGTCCCGGAATCCGGGGCCATTGGCCGCACATGGAAGCCCGCAGGGGCGGGATAACTTCTCAGTGATCAACTTCAACATCGCCCAATGGCGCGCCTGGGCTCCTGGCCTTGAGAGTGCGCACGACTGGCACGCCTGGTGCCGGGACCCGGTGTTGCTGCCCGTCAGCGAAGCCTGCCCGGATGTGTCATTTCTGCCAGCTATGCAGCGCCGCCGCTTGAGCCGGCTGGCGCGCATGGCGTTCAGCGTCGGCTGGCCGCTGGCCGAGGGCCTTGCAGAGCTGCCGCTGGTGTTCATTTCCCGCCACGGCGAAACCCCGCGCACCCTGGATATCCTCAGTGATCTGGCCAACGAGCAGCCGCTGTCGCCCACCCAGTTCAGCCTGTCGGTGCACAACGCGGTGATCGGCCTGTGGTCGATCCTGCGCAATGAAACCGCCGAGATGACTGCCCTCGCCGCCGTTGGCGATGGCCTGGAGCACGGCCTCCTCGAAGCCGCCGCACTGCTCAACGAAGGCGCCCCGGCGGTGCTGCTGGTGATCACTGAAGAACAGCCGCCCGAAGCCTACGCCGGCTGGATCCATGACGTACCGTTCCCCTATGCCCTCGGCCTGTTGCTCACACCGGGCGACGAGTGGCAGCTGGAACTTACCACCGGCACTGTCCAACCCTCCACCATCGCCCAGTGGCCCCACGCCCTGAACCTGCTGCGCACCCTGCTGACCGAACAGGGCGCCTGCCAACATGCCTGGAAGAACCGAGTATGGAACTGGCAACGCAAGCCCTGACCGACAAGCCTCGGGACGCCTATTACTGGCGCCTGCTCGCTACCGCCGCGAGCTTTTTCCTGTTCGGCGTGGGCGGGTTGTGCCTGCGTTTGCTGGTGTTTCCATTGCTCAGTTGCTTGCCGGGCAGTGCCGAACAGCACCAGCGCCGTGCACGTCACACCATCAGCCGGCTGTTCTGGTTCTTTGTGCGGTTGATGCAGCGTGTCGGCGTGCTGACCTACAGCGTGGAAGGCGCCGAGAAGCTCGGGCGCCCAGGGCAGATGATCGTTGCCAACCACCCGTCGCTGATCGATGTGGTGTTCCTGATCGGCCTGATGCGCCAGACCAACTGCGTGGTCAAGCAGAGCCTGTTCCAGAACCCCTTCACCCGCGGGCCGGTGCGTGATGCCGGCTACATCAGCAACGACGGCAGCGCCGATATGCTCGATGCGGCTGCCGATGCCCTGCGCGCCGGCCAGACCCTGATCATCTTTCCCGAAGGCACCCGCACCACACCCGGCGCGGCCCCCGCCTTTCATCGCGGCGGCGCGGCCATTGCCCTGCGGGGTGCGACAATCATCACCCCGGTGGTGATCAAGGTCAGCCCCACCACCCTGACCAAGGCCGAACCCTGGTATCGCATCCCCAAACGTCGATTTCACTTCAGTTTGCGCGTGGGGGCCGATATAGAGCCACAAGCGTTTGCCGCGCTCGGCGCCGCGCCCCAGGCTTCACGCAAGCTCAACGATTACCTGCATCACTATTTCATTAAGGAGCTCGCCGAAGATGAGCGACCAAAAAAGCCTTGAGCACGAGATAAAAGAGCTGATCATCGAGGCCCTGGGCCTGGAAGACATCAGCGCCGACGACATTGGCAGCGAACAGACTCTGTTTGGCGAAGGCCTGGGCCTGGACTCGGTCGATGCCCTGGAATTGGGCCTGGCGATCCAGAAAACCTACGGTATCAAGATCGATGCCGACGCCAAGGACACCCGCAATCATTTCACCAACGTGGCCAGCCTTGCGGCGTTCGTCACGGCCCGACAGGCAGCTTGAGACCGTACCATGCAAACTCGTGATGATATTTTCAACACCCTGCGCGATGCCTTGGTGGAACTGTTTGAGCTGCCCCCGGAGCGCGTCACCCTCGACGCCAACCTGTATCAAGACCTGGAAATCGACAGCATCGACGCCGTGGACCTGATCGACCACATCAAGCGCCAGACCGGCAAGAAGATCGCCGCCGAAGAGTTCAAGGCCGTACGCACGGTGAACGACGTGGTTGAGGCGGTATACCGTCTGGTCCAGCCCGCCGCATGAGCCGGCTGATCGGCCTTGGCCTGTTGTTGGCGGGGCTGCTGTACCCCTTTGCGGTGTATTACGGCACCGAGCATTTTGCACCGTGGCAATTCGGCCTGTTGCTGGGCAGCCTGTGGCTGTTGCGCGCCCTGACCGCTGGGCGGCGCCCGGGCAGCCGCTGGATGGCGGTGACGGTGATCGTGTTCTGCGTGCTGCTGGCCTGGTTCGATAACCCGCAGTGGCTGCGTTGGTACCCCAGCCTGGTCAGCGCGTTCATGTTGGCGCTGTTCGGCCTGAGCCTGAAATACGGCCCGCCGATGGTCGAGCGCCTGGCACGCATGACTGACCCGCAACTGCCGCCGAAGGCAATCGTGTATACCCGCCAGGTCACCGTGGTGTGGAGTGCATTTTTTCTGTGTAACGGCTTGCTCGCCGCCGCGCTCACGCTGTGGGCGCCGCTGAGCTGGTGGACGTTGTACAACGGCTTGATCGCCTACGGGCTGATGGCGCTGTTGTTTGCCGTGGAATGGCTGGTACGACAAAGGGTTCGAGGCCGCGTATGAATGGGTTGAAACTTGAGCACTTGTTGCTTGAGCCGCTGCAACAGCGCTGGGTCACCACCGAGCCTGACATGAATCACGCCCAGCTGTGGGAAGCATCCCTGCGCCTGGCGGCCGGCCTGCAGGCGCGAGGCATCCAGCGCCTGGCCGTGTACCTGGAAGACGCAGGCGTCCTGGCGATTGCCTTGCTGGGCGCCTGGCGCGCCGGTGCCAGCGTACTGCTGCCGGCCGACCTGCAGCCCCAGACCCGCCATCGCTGGGATCCTGCCGTCGACGCCTGGTTGATCGAAGCCGCTGATCTCGAGGCGCTGTACCAGGCGCCACTGAGCCCTGCGGTTCTCGACCTGGACACCTGCCAACTGAGCCTGTGCACCTCCGGCTCCAGCGGCGAGCCCAAGCGCATCGACAAGTCCCTGCGCCAGTTGGCCAATGAAGTGGAGGCGCTGGAAGCCCTGTGGGGGGCGGACCTCAAAGACGCCTGCATCATCGGCAGCGTCGCCACCCAGCACATCTACGGCTTGCTGTTTCGCGTGCTGTGGCCGCTGTGCGCAGGTCGCACCTTTGTGCGCAAGCAACTGGCGTTCCCCGAAGACATGCAGCGCGCCAGCCGCGAGCACCCACAATTTGCCTGGGTCGCCAGCCCGGCGCTGCTCAAACGCATGGGCGACAACCTCGACTGGCCGGCACTGAGCCAGGTTGCGCGGGTGTTTTCCTCCGGTGGCGCGCTGCCCGTTGAAGCCGCCGGCAGTCTGTATGACCGCTTGCAGCAATGGCCGACGGAAATTCTCGGCAGCTCGGAAACCGGCGGCATCGCCTGGCGCCAGGGCGCGCAACCCTGGCAGCCGTTTGCCGATGTGCAACTGAGCCAGGATGCCGACGGCGCGCTGCGCATCGCATCAAAGTACCTGCCCGAAGGGCACATCGAACAGACCGCCGACGCTGCACGCATCCATGCCGATGGCCGCTTCGAATTGCTGGGCCGCCTGGACCGCATCGTCAAGCTGGAAGAAAAACGCATCTCCCTGCCGATGCTCGAACAGGCATTGATGACCCATCCCTGGGTCGCCGAAACCCGCTTGGGTGTAGTGCAGGAAAACCGCGCCTCCCTTGGCGCGCTGGTGGTGCTCAGCAGCGATGGCCTGCATGCCCTGCGCAACCAGGGCCGGCGCACGCTCACCCAAACCCTGCGCCAGCACCTGGGCCAACATTGCGAAGCCCTGGCCCTGCCCCGTCGCTGGCGGTTGCTGCGCCAATTGCCGCTCAACAGCCAGGGCAAGCTGCCCCAGGCCGATATCGAAGCACTTCTGCTGGCTCCCCGGCCAAAAGCCCCCGAAGTGCTGGAGCAGGTCGAAGCCGATGGCGAATGGACCGTGCAACTGAGCGTTCCGCCGGACCTGGCCTATTTCAGCGGACACTTCCCGGTAACGCCCGTGCTGCCGGGCGTGGTGCAAGTGGAATGGGCGTTCAACCTGGGCCAGCAACTGTTCGACTTGCCGAGCACCTTCGCCGGTATGGAAGTACTCAAGTTCCAGCAACTGGTGCGCCCGGGCGATCAGATTGAACTGCACCTGCGCTTTGACCGGGAACGCAGCAAGCTTTATTTCACCTACCGTAACGGCGTTGCCGCCTGTTCCAGCGGTCGCATACAGTTGGTGACTGCGAATGCATAACCCCTGCGCCCTGATTCCGGTGTACAACCACGAAACTGCCGTACCCGCCGTGGTCCGCAGCCTGCTGGGCAGCGGCCTGCCGTGCCTGCTGGTCGACGACGGCAGCAGCCCGGCCTGCGCAGCGGTGTTGGCGCAATTGGCCACCCTCGACAACGTCACCCTGTTGACCCTGCCCAGCAACCAGGGCAAGGGTGGCGCCGTGATGGCCGGCTTTCGCGAAGCGGCGCGCCAGGGCTACACCCACGCCCTGCAAGTGGACGCCGACGGCCAGCACGACCTGCGTGAAGTCGAGACCTTTATCGACACCTCGCGCCGGCACCCAGACGCCGTCATCTGCGGCTACCCCGAATACGACGACAGCGTGCCCAAAGGCCGTTTGTATGCGCGTTACCTGACCCACGTATGGGTGTGGATCAACACCCTGTCGTTGCAGATTCGCGACTCGATGTGCGGTTTTCGCGTGTACCCGCTGGCGCCAACCCTGGCCTTGATGGACTCGGCCTACATCGGCACGCACATGGATTTCGACTCGGACATCCTGGTGCGCCTGGCCTGGCGCAACCAACCGATGCGCTGGCTGCCGACCCAGGTGCACTACCCGGCCGACGGCCTGTCGCACTTTCGCTTGTTCCGCGACAACGTTCGCATCAGCGCCATGCACACGCGGCTGTTTTTCGGCATGTTGGTGCGTGCGCCGATGATCCTGTGGCGACGGTGGCAGGCATGAGCGACAGCACCAAGCACTGGGCCGACCGCGAGGAACGCGGCAGCTTCTGGCTGATGAAGCTCACGGCGCTCGCCGCAAAAGTCCTGGGTCGTCGCCTGTTGAGCCCTTTGCTCTACAGCATCGTTTTCTACTTCTTTCTGTTTGGCCGCACGGCGCGCCACAGCGCCTGGCAATATCAACAGCGCCTGGCCCAATGGAGTGGGCGCGATGAACTGCTGCCCAGCCACCGGAAAGTCTTCGGCCAGTTCATGGCCTTCGCCGATTCCCTGCTCGACAAGCTCGACGTATGGAACGGCAGGCTGGGCCTGGAACAGATCGAAATCAACGACCCGGCGCAATTGCGCGGGCAACTGCGTGGCGAGCGCGGGCAGATGCTGGTAGGCGCGCACCTGGGCAACCTGGAAGTGTGCCGTGCACTGGCGGAGATCGGTGAACAGGTCACCATGAACGTGTTGGTGCACACCAAGCACGCCGAGCGTTTCAACCGCCTGTTGGGCGAAGCCGGGGCCAGCCATTTGCGCCTGATCCAGGTCAGCGAGCTGGACCCGGCCACCATGCTGCTGCTCAGCCAGCGCCTGGACGACGGCGAATGGCTGGCGATTGCCGGTGACCGCATACCGTTGCACGGTGGGCGCACGGTGCGCGTGGATTTCCTCGGTCACCCGGCTGCGTTCCCCCAAGGCCCGTGGCTGCTGGCCGGGCTGCTCAAATGCCCGGTGAACCTGCTGATGTGCCTCAAACACCAAGGCCGCTATCGCCTGACCATCGAGCCTTTCGCACCGTTGATCGAATGGAAGCGCAGCACCCGCGAGCAGGTGATTGCCGAGTGGACCTCCCGCTACGCCGCACGCCTGGGCCAGTTCTGCCTGCAAGCGCCCCAACAATGGTTCAACTTTTACCCTTTCTGGAAGACCGATGACGACGCATCTTGAGCCGGTAACCTTTGGCGAACGCCCCTTGCGCATCGAAGACGTGCTGGCCCTGGCCAACCGTCAGGCGCCCACGCAATTGCAGGGTGATGCTGGCTATCGTCAGCGCATCGCCAAGGGCGCGCAGTTTCTCGACTCGCTGCTGGACAAGGAAGGCGTGATCTACGGCGTGACCACCGGCTACGGCGACTCCTGCGTGGTGGCGGTACCGCTGGAACACGTCGAAGCCTTGCCGCGTCACCTGTACACCTTTCACGGTTGCGGCCTGGGCAAGCTGCTCGACGCCCAAGCCACCCGCGCCGTGTTGGCGGCGCGTTTGCAGTCGCTGTGCCATGGCGTGTCGGGCGTACGCGTGGAACTGCTGGAACGCCTGCACGCCTTCCTCGAACACGATGTGCTGCCACTGATCCCGGAAGAAGGCTCGGTGGGCGCCAGCGGTGATCTGACGCCGCTGTCCTACGTGGCAGCGACCTTGTCCGGCGAACGTGAAGTGCTGTTTCGTGGCGAACGCCGCCCGGCGGTCGACGTGCACCGCGAACTGGGCTGGGAGCCTTTGGTGCTGCGCCCCAAGGAAGCCCTGGCCTTGATGAACGGCACCGCCGTGATGACTGGCCTGGCCTGCCTGGCTTTCGCCCGCGCCGACTACCTGCTGCACCTGGCGACGCGCATCACCGCGCTCAATGTGGTGGCGCTGCAAGGCAACCCGGAACACTTCGACGAGCGCCTGTTCGCCGCCAAGCCGCACCCTGGGCAGATGCAAGTGGCCGCGTGGCTGCGCAACGACCTGGCGATTGATGCGCCAACGGCGCCGCTGCATCGCTTGCAGGATCGCTACTCCTTGCGCTGCGCCCCTCATGTCCTCGGCGTGCTGGCCGACAGCCTGAACTGGCTGCGCTCATTTATCGAGATCGAGCTCAACAGCGCCAACGACAACCCAATCATCGACGCCGAAGCAGAACGCGTGCTGCACGGCGGGCACTTCTACGGCGGGCATATCGCCTTCGCCATGGACAGCCTCAAGACCCTGGTGGCCAACGTCGCCGACCTGCTCGACCGCCAGCTCGCGCTGCTGGTGGACGTGCGTTACAACCATGGCCTGCCAAGCAACCTCTCGGGCGCCCCCGCCGACCGCGCGATGATCAATCACGGTTTCAAGGCCGTGCAGATCGGCACCAGCGCCTGGACCGCCGAAGCATTGAAGAACACCATGCCGGCCAGTGTGTTCTCACGCTCCACCGAGTGCCACAACCAGGACAAGGTGAGCATGGGCACCATCGCTGCCCGCGATGCAATCCGCGTACTGGAGCTGACCGAACAAGTAGCCGCCGCCACCCTGCTCGCCGCCAACCAGGGCGTGTGGCTGCGCGCCCAAGCAGAAGATGCCCGAGCGCTGCCACCGGCACTGGCCGCAATGCACGCAGAATTGGCCCTGGACTTCCCGCCAGTCATCGAAGACCGTGCCCTGGAAGGCGAACTGCGCCTGTGCCTGCAACGCATCGCCGCGCAACACTGGAGGCTGCATGCGTAGCCCCGGCGTATTGCACTGCGACACGCAAATCCTCGTGCCGTTTTTCGATATCGACACCATGAACGTGGTGTGGCACGGGCACTACGTGAAGTACCTGGAAGTGGCGCGCTGTGCGCTGCTGGACAAGATCGGCCATAACTACACGGCGATGCTCGAGTCCGGCTACGCCTGGCCGGTGATCGACATGCAGCTACGCTATGTACGTGGCGCGACCTTCGGCCAGACGCTCAATGTGCGTGCCAGCCTGGTGGAGTGGGAGAACCGTTTGAAGGTCAACTACCTGATCACTGACCTGGCGAGCGGCGAGCGCTTGACCCGCGCCAGCACCGTGCAAGTGGCGGTGCAAATCGCCAACCGCGAGATGCAACTTGCCTCGCCCAAGATATTCACCGATGCCGTAGAAAGGGCCCTGAAATGCTGACCCCTGTGGGAGCGGGCTTGCCCGCGATGGTCGTTAACGATAACGCACGACGCCTGACACTACGCAGCGTCCTCAGGTTCTTCGCGGGCAAGCCCGCTCCCACAGGGATTGTGCTTATCCTGCTGCTGGGCGTTCCAGGCTTGGCCCAGGCGTTCGACTTGCAGCAGTTGAGCGATCAGCTTGCAAAACCCTCTGTCATCCACGGCAGCTTCACTCAGGAAAAACACCTGCGCGCCCTGCCCCAGCCGCTGGTCAGCAAAGGCACCTTCGTGCTCGCCAAGGACCACGGCCTGTTATGGCTGCTCAAGACCCCGCTGCAACAGGACTACCGCATCACAGGCCAAGGCATCGCCCGGCGTGACGCCAACGGCTGGCAACCGCTGCCGAACAAGAGCGCCGGGGCCGAACAGAATCGCCTGTTTCTCGCCGTACTCCAGGGCGACAGCAGCGGCTTGCAGCGTGACTTCGAACTGCAACTGCAAGGCCAGCCCCACAACTGGAAGCTCACGCTGACCCCGCGCTCATTGCTGCTCAAGCAAGTGTTCACCCGGATCAATATCGACGGCGGCGAACTGGTGCAAACCATCGAGCTGCTGGAAACCCAGGGCGACAGCACCGTATTGCGTATGCAGGACAGCACGGCCGACCAACCCTTGAGCGATGCGGAGCAACACGACTTTGCCCAGTGAGCGCCTGCTGCCGCGCCTGTTCCTGATCCTGCTGGTGGCCGTGCTGGCCCTGGCCGGCTGGCAGTGGCGCGATGGCGCGCCGTTGTCGGCCAACCTGATGGAACTGGTGCCGGGCAGTACGCCGGACGCTCTGGAACAGCAGGCCGAACAGCGTATGCAAGAACCGCTGAACCGCGAGATGCTGGTACTGGTGGGCCATGCCGACCGCCAGCAAGCACTGGCCGCGGCGCAGCAAATGGGCGAGCGTTGGCAGGCCAGCGGTCTGTTTGAACAGGTGCAATGGAACCTGCAAGCCGACTTGCCGGCGTTGCGCGAGCAACTGCTGCGTGGGCGTTTGTCGATGCTCTCGGCCAACGACCGTGAGCAACTGATCGAACGCCCCGACGCCTTTATCCAGCAACGGGTGCAAGCGCTGTTCGACCCGTTCACCGGCTTCAGCCTGGTGCCGAGCCAGGACGACTGGCTCGGCCTGACCGGGCGTATCCAGAACAGCCAGCCACAACACGGCGCGGTTCAGCTGGACATCGGCAGCGGCGCCTTGATCGCCGAAGCCGACGGCCAAAGCTGGGTGCTGGTGCGGGCACGCACCAACGGCAATGCCTTCGATATGAAATTGCCGTTGCAAGTGGCGGATTTACTCCAGGCCAGCCGCGAGCAGGCGGGTGAGCACGGCGCGCAATTGCTCGCCGCCAGCGGCTTGCTCTACGCGGCCAATGGGCAGCAGCAAGCCACGTGGGAAATCACCTGGGTCGGCGGTGGCGCAACCATCGGCATCCTGTTGTTGCTGTTGCTGGCTTTCCGACGCTGGAGGGTGTTGCTGGCATTTGTGCCGGTGCTGGTGGGCATGCTGTTTGGCGCAGTCGCTTGTGTGGCACTGTTTGGGCATATGCATGTGATGACCCTGGTGCTGGGCTCCAGCCTGATCGGCGTGGCGGTGGATTACCCACTGCACTACCTGTCCAAAAGCTGGAGCCTGCAACCCTGGCGCAGTTGGCCGGCGTTGCGCCTGACCCTGCCGGGGCTGAGCCTGAGCCTGGCCACCAGTTGCATCGGCTACCTGGCGCTGGCCTGGACACCCTTCCCGGCGCTGACGCAAATCGCGGTGTTCTCCGCCGCCGGGCTGGTGGGGGCTTATTTGTGTGCGGTGTGCCTGCTGCCTGCGCTGCTCAAGGGTGTGGAGCTGCGCCCGGCGCAATGGCCGCTGCGTGTCGCCCAGGCCCTATGGCAACTGCGTACCGCCTTGATCAAACGCGTGCCCGGTTCAGTGCTGCTGGTGGCGGTGCTGGTGTTCTGCGCCGCCGGCCTGGGGCAGCTCAACAGCAAGAACGATATTCGCCAATGGATCGGCGCGCCGCCGCAATTGCTCCAGGAAGCACAGGCCGTAGCGCGCATCACCGGGTTCCAGCCCACCAGCCAGTTTTTCCTGGTGCGCGCAGATAATCAGCAGCAGTTGCTGGAACGCCAGGCCGCCTTGGGCAAACGCCTGGATCAGTTGGTGAACATGGACAAGCTCCAGGGTTACCTGGCGCTCAGTCAACTGGTGAACCTGCCCGAGGAGCAGCAACAACTGCGCGATGCGCTGAACACTCTGGCGCAACACTGGCAACCGCTGCTGGACCTCGGCGTGCCCGTCAGTGCCCTGCAGGCTGAAGTCGCGCAGTTGCAGGCGCTGCCCACTCAAGACATTGACGCAGCGCTGCAAGGCCCGCTGGCCGAACCCTGGCGCACGCTCTGGCTCGGCCCGGTCGACGGCGGCGTGGCGGCCATGGTCAGCTTGCAAGGCTTGAACAACCCGGCGTTGCTGCGGGTGCAGGCGCTGGATTTGCCCGGCGTGCAACTGGTCGATCGCTTGGGCGACTTGAACCGCGTGTTTGCCGACACGCAAATCAGCGCAGCCGAATTGAAGTTGCTGTCGTGCGTGCTGATCGTGCTGTTGCTGATTGCGCCCTTCGGTTTTGGCGGCGCCTTGCGTATCGTCGCCCTGCCCCTGCTGGCCGCGCTGTGCAGCCTGGCCAGCCTCGGCTGGCTGGGCCAGCCGCTGACCTTGTTCAGCCTGTTTGGCCTGTTGCTGGTCACGGCCATCAGCGTTGACTACGCGATCTTGATGCGCGAGCAGATCGGCGGCCCGGCCGTCAGCCTCTTGGGAACACTGCTGGCGGCGTTGACAACCTGGTTGTCGTTCGGCCTGCTGGCGGTGTCGAGCACACCGGCCGTGAGTAATTTCGGTTTATCGGTCAGCCTGGGCCTGGCATTCAGCTTTATGCTGGCGCCCTGGGCAGCCCAGCAGAAACACACCTTATGAATGCGATTATCGCCCATGCGGCAAGGAGCCCTCGTGCCCACAGTTGAAATGGAACGTCGCCAGGTGGTGGTGATCGGTGCCGGGCCATCCGGTGCCATTGCGGCCGCGCTGCTAAAGCGCAAAGGGCATGATGTATTGATCATCGAACGCGAGCATTTCCCGCGTTTTTCGATTGGCGAAAGCCTGCTGTCGCACTGCATCGACTTCATCGAAGAAGCCGGGATGCTCGACGCTGTGCAAGCGGCGGGCTTCCAGGTAAAAACCGGCGCCGCGTTCGCCTGGGGCGAGCGCTACAGTGCGTTTGACTTTGGCGACACCTTCAGCAACGGCAAGCCCACCACCTTCCAGGTGCAGCGCGGCGAGTTCGACAAGTTGCTGGCCGATCAGGCGGCGCTGCAAGGTGTGGAAATCCGCTATGGCCAAAGCATTGTCGGTGTGGATTTCTCCGGCGAGTGCCGCTACCTGCATGTGCGCCGACAGAACGGCAGCGCGTACCACATCAAGGCCAAGTTCGTGCTCGACGCCAGCGGCTATGGCCGCGTGCTGCCGCGCCTGCTGGACCTTGAGGCGCCCTCGAACTTCCCGCTGCGCCAGGCCGTGTTCACTCACATCGAAGACCACATCGAACACCCAGGCTTTGATCGCAGCAAAATTCTGGTCACCACCCACCCGACCCAGCGCGACATCTGGTTCTGGACCATCCCGTTCAGCAACGGCCGTTGCTCGGTGGGCGTGGTCGCGGCCAAAGAGCATTTCGATGGCCGCGACAGCGACCTCGACGCCTGCCTGCGCAGCTTCATCGACGAAACGCCAAGCCTGGCCGCCGTGCTCAGCAATGCCGTATGGGACACCCCGGCGCGCAGCATCGGCGGCTATTCGGCCAACGTCAAAAGCCTGCACGGCCCAGGCTTTGCGCTGCTGGGCAATGCAGCGGAATTTCTCGACCCGGTGTTCTCGTCCGGCGTGACCATCGCCATGCGGTCGGCCAGCATGGCCGCCGCTGTGCTGCACCGTCAGCTCAACGGCGAGACCGTGGACTGGAAAAGCGAATTCGCCGAACCCTTGAAGCGCGGTGTCGATACCTTCCGCTGCTACGTCGAAGGCTGGTATGCCGGTACGTTCCAGGATGTGATTTTCCATCCTGGCAGCTCGCCGGAGATTCGCCGCATGATCAGTTCGATCCTGGCCGGTTACGCCTGGGATGAGCGCAACCCGTTTGTCAGCGAGCCTAAACGGCGATTGCGGATGTTGTCGGATATTTGTGCGAGTGAAGCGGTATGAGCAGTCCTGCCGTTGAAAAAAACTACCTGAGCAAAAATTATGTCGAGGAAACCAGGTTCGGCTTCTGGTTCCTGCGCAGCCACACCTGGCAGCATCACGTATTGCGTGTGGCGATCAACGACCTGCGCAGCCTGTTCAGCGAGCCGCTGCCGGTGGCCCCGGTGTTGCTGGACGCCGGTTGTGGCCAGGGTAAGTCCTTCCGGTTGCTGCAGCAGGTGTTTGCGCCTTCACGCCTGATCGGCCTGGATGCCGACCCCCACAGTCTGGAGCTGAGCCGTGAAGAGGCTGCGCGCCAGGGCCTGGCTGTCGAGCTGATCGGCAGTGACTGCGCCACCCTCGATGTACCGGACGCCAGCGTCGATATCGTGTTTTGCCACCAGACTTTTCACCACTTGGTCGAGCAACATCGCGCGCTCAAGGAGTTCTACCGGGTACTCAAACCGGGCGGCTATCTGCTGTTTGCCGAATCCACCGAAGCCTATATCGACACCTGGGTGATTCGCTGGTTGTTCCGCCACCCGATGCATGTGCAAAAAAGCGCCGAAGAGTACTTGGAGATGCTGCGCGAGCAAGGCTTTGAATTCGACTCGCAGAATGTCTCGTACCCCTACCTGTGGTGGAGCCGCTCCAGCGACTTCGGCCTGCTGGAGCGCTGGGGCCTGCGCAAGGCGCCGCCGGTGGGCCAGCGCGAGGAAACCCTGGTCAACTGCGTAGCGCGCAAACCTTTGGAGAACGCCGCCTCATGATGCGCCTGCTGTTAATGGGTTGCCTGTTGCTGCTCAGTGCCTGCGCCAGCCAGGCACCGCTGCCGGAAAAAATCCCGGCCCTGGCCTTGCCGATGCAACTGCATGTGCAGCGCCTGGCGGACGGGCAGCGCCAGGACTGGCTGCTGGTGATCCAGCGCGAAGGCCACGCGATTCGCTGGTCGATGATGGACCCCTTGGGCATTCCCCTGGCCCGGCAAAAACTGCTCGATGGGCAGTGGCAGGCCGACGGCTTGCTGCCACCCAATCCCCAGGCGCGGGAGCTGTTTGCCGCGCTGCTGTTTGCTTTGACCCCAGGCGGTGATGTGCCGGCGTTGTATCCACGCGCCGAGGCGATGGACCTGACGCGCACGCTGCCGGGCCATTGGCAAATCATCTATCAGTCTTCCGAGGTGTTCAGCGTGAACATGGCCGGCCAGCCGTTGAGTTATCGCATCACCCCGCTGGGTATCAGCCGATGATCGCTTACCTCAATGCCCTCGGTGTGATCTGCGCCCTTGGCCGAGGCCAGGCCGAAGTCAGCCGCAACCTGTTTGCCGGTGACTGCTCAGGCATGCGCGTCGAAAGCGGCTGGGTGCCGGAGCGCGTGGTGCCGGTGGCTGCCGTCCAGGGCGAACTGGTGCCTTTGCCGGTGGAACTGGCTCAACAAAGCAGTCGCAATAACCAGTTGTTGCTGGAAGCGGCGTTGCAGATTGAAGATGAGATCCGTCAGGCCATTCAAACCTATGGCCCAGGGCGAGTCGGCGTGGTGCTTGGCACCAGCACCTCGGGCATCGACGAAGCCAGCCGTGGCATTGCCCATTACCTGCGCGACAAGCAGTTCCCTGCCGACTACGACTACCAGCAACAGGAACTCAGCGCCCCGGCAAACTTCCTCGCCGACTGGCTGCAAGTGAGCGGCCCGGCCTACGTGATTTCCACCGCCTGCACCTCCAGCGCCCGTGCCTTGATGAGCGCCCAGCGCCTGCTGAACCTGGGGGTGTGCGATGCGGTGATCTGTGGCGGCGTGGACAGCCTGTGCAAGCTGACCCTGAACGGATTTACCTCGCTGGAAGCGGTATCCAGCGAGCGCTGCAACCCGTTCTCGGTGAACCGCAACGGCATCAATATCGGTGAGGCGGCGGTACTGTTCCTGATGAGCCGCGAGCCGGCACCGATCGCCTTGCTGGGCAGCGGTGCCAGTTGCGACGCTCACCATATCTCCGCGCCGGAACCCAGCGGCAAGGGCGCGTTGCAAGCGATGCGCAAGGCCCTGGCCAACGCAAAGCTGGCTCCCGAGCAGATCGGCTACCTGAACCTGCACGGCACCGCCACTCAACACAACGACGCCATGGAAAGCCTGGCGGTCGCCAGCCTGTTCCCCGGCGGTGTGGCCTGTTCGTCGACCAAGCCCATGACCGGCCACACCCTTGGCGCCGCCGGAGCGCTGGAAGCGGCGTTCTGTTGGCTGAGCCTGGCTCACGGCCAGCTGCCGCCTCACGTGTGGGACGGCCACGCCGACCCGGCGCTGCCCGCCTTGCAATGGACACGCAGCGGCGACAGCTTGAAAAAAATCTGCCTGATGAGCAACTCGTTTGCCTTCGGCGGCAACAACGTCAGCCTGATAATCGCAGAGGCCCCATGATCGATTGGCCACTTGCCGAACTGCTGCCCCACGCGGGCGACATGATCCTGATCGACCAGGTGCTGTCGTTCGATGAAGAGCAAGTCCGCACCCGCGTCACCGTCAAGCCCGACGGCCTGTTCAACCGCCCTGACGGTAGCCTGCCGGCCTGGGTCGGCCTGGAATTGATGGCGCAAAGCGTCGCCGCCTATGCCGGTTGCCATGCACGCCAGCAAGGCCGCGCGGTGGAACTGGGCTTCCTGTTGGGTACACGCAAGTTCGAGTGCAATGTCGAGTACTTCCCGGCAGGCGCCGAGCTGAATATCCACGGCCTGCGCTCCCTGGAAGACGACAACGGCATGGGTGTGTTCGAATGCCACCTCACCGGTAAGGGTATCCAGGCCAGTGCGCGCCTGAACGTATTTCGACCGCCCCAGGCGGCCAACTATTTAGATGAATCGAAGGACCCAACGTCATGACTGAATCCGTACTGGTCACCGGCTCAAGCCGTGGCATCGGCCGCGCCATTGCCCTGCGCCTGGCCCAGGCCGGCCATGACATCGTGCTGCATTGCCGCAGTGGCCGGGCCGAAGCCGACACCGTGCAGGTCGAGATCGAGGCCCTGGGTCGCAAGGCGCGGGTGCTGCAATTCGACGTGTCCGACCGCGCCAGTTGCAAGGCCATCCTTGAAGCCGACGTGGAGCAACATGGCGCCTACTACGGCGTGGTGCTCAATGCCGGCCTGACCCGCGACGGCGCCTTCCCTGCCCTGTCGGAAGACGACTGGGACGTGGTGATGCGCACCAATCTCGATGGTTTCTACAACGTGCTGCACCCAGTGATGATGCCGATGATTCGACGTCGCGCCGCTGGGCGTATCGTGTGCATCACCTCGGTGTCCGGGTTGATCGGCAACCGCGGCCAGGTCAACTACAGTGCTTCAAAAGCCGGCCTGATCGGCGCAGCCAAGGCGCTGGCGATCGAACTGGGCAAACGCAAGATCACCGTCAACTGCGTGGCGCCGGGGTTGATCGACACGGCGATGCTGGATGAAAACGTCCCCGTCGAAGAGCTGATGAAAATGATCCCCGCGCAACGCATGGGCACCCCGGAAGAAGTCGCCGGCGCGGTGAATTTCCTGATGTCGGCCGAAGCCGGCTATATCACACGCCAGGTGCTGGCCGTGAACGGAGGCTTGTGCTGATGAAGCGCGTCGTCGTCACCGGCATGGCCGGCATGACCTCCCTGGGCAGCGATTGGGACACCATCGCCGCCAACTTTCGCGCCAACCGCAGCGGTATCCGGCGCATGGATGAATGGGACCGCTTTACCGAATTGAACACGCGCCTGGCCGGGCCGATTGATGATTTTGTGGTGCCTGCGCACTGGACCCGCAAGCAATTGCGCAGCATGGGGCGCGTCTCGCGCCTGGCGGTGTGGGCAGCGGAGCAGGCACTGCAGGATGCCGGCTTGCTCGGTGACCCGTCGATCAAGGACGGGCGCATGGGCGTGGCCTGTGGCTCGTCCACCGGCAGCACCGATGAGATCAAGGCGTTCGGCAATATGCTGCTCAATTCCGTGGCCGAGGGGCTAAACGCCAACTCCTATGTGCGGATGATGCCGCACACCACCGCGGCGAATATCAGCATTTTCTTTGGCCTCACCGGGCGCTTGATCCCCACGTCCAGCGCCTGCACCAGCGGTAGCCAGGGCATCGGCTATGCCTATGAAGCGATCAAGTTCGGGCGCCTGCCCTTGATGCTCGCCGGTGGCGCCGAAGAACTGTGCCCCACCGAAGCCATGGTGTTCGATGCACTCTACGCCACCAGCCTGAAAAACGATGCGCCGCAAACCAGTCCGCGCCCCTACGACAGCGGCCGTGATGGCCTGGTGATTGGTGAAGGCGCCGGCATCCTGGTACTGGAAGAGTTGGAACACGCGTTGGCGCGGGGCGCGCATATTCACGCTGAGCTGGTTGGCTTTGGCAGCAATGCCGACGGCCAGCACACCACCCGCCCGGAACAGAAAACCATGCGCCGTGCCATGGAACTGGCACTGGAAGACGCTGGGCTTGCACCTTCTGCCATCGGCTATGTGAACGGCCACGGCACCGCCACCGACCAAGGTGACATCGCCGAAACCCTGGCCACCAGCAGCCTGTTCGGCAGCCGTATGCCGATCAGCTCGCAGAAGAGTTTTCTCGGCCACACCCTGGGTGCCTGCGGCGCGCTGGAGTCGTGGTTCAGCATCGAGATGATGAACCGCGACCACTACGTGCACACCTTCAACCTGGATTCGGTCGACCCGCAATGCGGCGAGCTCGATTACCTGCAAGGGGGCTTTCGCCAGATGCACAACGACTACGTGATGAACAACAATTTTGCCTTCGGCGGCGTCAACACCTCGCTGATCTTCCGCCGCTGGGCCTGACTTTTTAATCGATTGGAGAAAACGGAATGTCTTCCCTGCTACGCGCTACCCTGATCACCCTGGCCCTGTTGACCACTGCCGGCTGCACCAGCAAACCAGTGCTCAACACCCAGCACGAACTGCCGGCCACGACCCAGGTCAGCGAAGAAAAAATGAAACAGGTGATCGTCGCCGCCCTGCAAAAACGTGAGTGGACAGTACAACGCCTGAGCCCGCAACTGGTGCAGGCCGAGATCACCGTGCGCGGCCAGTTCTATGCAGCAATCGATATCCGCTACACCCGCAACAGCTACGCCATCACCTACCGCGACAGCCGCGACCTGGGCTACAAGGACGGCAAGATCCATCGCAATTACAACCGTTGGGTGAGCATGCTGGATAGGGACATCCTGGCAGGGTTGCGCTCGACCGGGATGCAGTAAGGCCAGAAACGACAAAGGGCGCCTTTCGGCGCCCTCTTCACAAACAGGTTGGCTTGTCATCGCCGCTTCCTGCCTGGCTCTGCGATGGCTGGTTGCCCAGGATCCTCAGAGTCTCACAAGCCCCTTTCGGGAACTCGGCCAGTATGCCTGAAAGCAGATTACCTGCAATCGGTGGCAAAACGCCGTCCATCTATATCCCACTTTATCGCAACCCAAGCGCACTGCGCACCGCCGCTTTTATCGCCAAAAATTGGTCATTGGTGAGTTCGGCGATTTTGTAAGTTCGTTTGCCATGACGATCTTTACTTTTGATTCGGTCCAGTCGACCCAAGCTGACTGTCGCGACGATGTCGCATTTAGCCCAGCAGACCGGGCTCGCTCCCTGAAGATGGCTATCAAGCCGCAAATGGTGTTCCAACACCTGCTGTGGAGCGGTAGTACTCAGAGGTACCACCGTTACGAGCAGCTTATTCGTCCGGTGTTTGCGTATCACAATAACAGGTCGAATCTTGATGATTTCCGGAACCTCATAGCCACGAAAATCACAAATCAACACGCTGCCCTCCTTGGGCTGATAGAGAAGTGCCATCCATATCCACTCGCCTGAAAAAGAGTGATTTTGCGCAAGTTTCTGGCGAATAACTAAGCCGGTTGCGTTACCTGATATGTGACCCCGCCTACACCAATACCTGACGCGTCAACAACTCCACAAACCCCTTAGACATCGGCGTTTGCACGCCCTTGCGCTGCACCAGCCACACCGCCGTCATCGCCTCCGGGTCGAGCAGTGTGCGGTAGACCACGCCATCAATGCGGATACGCTGGTAAGACGCCGGCAACACCGACACGCCCAACCCCGCCGCCACCAGGCCGATGATGGTCATCGCCTCCCCCGCTTCCTGGGCAAAATGCGGGCTGAACCCGGCGTCGCGCGCCAGGTTGAGCAGTTGGGCATACAGGCCGCTGCCGTAGGTGCGTGGGAAAAATACAAAGGGTTCCTGCGCCAACTGCGCCAGGTGCAGGCCGCGCTCGCTGCCTTCCACCAACGGATGGCCGGCGCTCAATACGGCAACCAGCGGCTCGCGCATCAACTCGACCACGCTCAGCGAATCAGGCAACGGCAAAGGCCGCATCAGCCCGACCTGGATCGACTCATCCACCAATGACTCGGCCACCTGCGTGCTGCTCATCTCCTGCAGATTGAGGTGCACTGCCGGGAAAGCCTGGCGAAACGCAAAGATCGCCTGGGGAATACTGGAATTGAACGGCGCGGAAGATGTGAAGCCGATCTTCAACTCCCCGAGCTCTCCTAATTGCGCTCTGCGCGCCACGTCTGCCGCCTTGTCGACCTGGGCCAGCACCAGCCGCGCCTCTTGCAGGAACAGGCGCCCGGCCTCGCTCAGCTCGACCCGACGATTGGTACGCTCAAATAACCGCGCCCCCACCTCTTGCTCCAGTGCCTGGATCTGCTGGCTCAAGGGCGGTTGCGATATGCCCAGCACCTGCGCGGCGCGGCCAAAGTGCAGTTCTTCAGCGACGGCGATGAAGTACCGCAGGTGACGTAATTCCATGCACACCTCATTAGGTCGTAGAACCTATCAAACAGGTCGAACAATATATTGGAAAGAATCATTAGCCAGCTATATTCTTTTTCGTATTGTCAGTCCTGGCAGACTTTCCTCCCCGAGGTCCCCCGTGAATCCTGCTGTTGCTCCACTTGCCCAACACACCCCGCCCTCAGCCCTTGATGACGTGGTGGCGCAGCTCAATGACGAGTACATCGAAAAAGGCACGCCGATGTTCATGCGCACGGTGTTGGCGCTATTTTCCGGCGGGTTTGCCACCTTTGCCCTGTTGTATTGCGTACAGCCGATGATGCCGGCGCTGTCCCATGAATTTTCCATCAATGCGGCGCAAAGCAGCCTGATTCTTTCGGTCGCGACCGCGATGCTTGCCTGCGGCCTGCTGGTCACCGGGCCAATTTCCGACAGGCTGGGGCGCAAGCCGGTGATGGTCGCCGCGTTGTTCTGTGCGGCGCTGGCCACCATCGCCAGCGGTCTGATGCCGACCTGGGAGGGGATTCTGCTGATGCGGGCGCTGGTGGGCCTGTCCCTGAGCGGCCTGGCTGCCGTGGCGATGACCTACCTCAGCGAAGAGATCCACCCGCAGCACATCGGCCTGGCCATGGGCCTGTACATCGGCGGCAATGCGATTGGCGGCATGAGCGGCCGACTGATCATCGGCGTATTGATCGACTTCGTCAGCTGGCACACCGCAATGCTGATCATCGGCGCCCTGGCCCTGATCGCGGCCACGGTGTTCTGGAAGATCCTCCCACCATCGCGCAACTTCCGCGCCAGCAGCCTCAAGCCGCGCAGCCTGGTGGATGGCTTCGTCATGCATTTCAAGGATGCGGGCCTACCGTGGCTGTTCCTCGAAGCCTTCCTGTTGATGGGCGCGTTCGTAACGATGTTCAACTACATCGGCTATCGCCTGCTGGCCTCACCCTATGAGCTGAGCCAGGCGGTGGTTGGCCTGTTGTCAGTGGTGTACCTGTCGGGCATCTACAGCTCGGCCAAGATCGGCTCCCTGGCCGACCGCCTCGGCCGCCGCCGAGTGCTGTGGGGCACCATCGTGCTGATGCTCGCCGGCATGGCCCTGACGCTGTTCACCCCGCTGTGGCTGGTGGTGCCGGGCATGTTGATCTTCACTTTCGGCTTCTTCGGCGCCCACTCGGTGGCCAGCAGCTGGATCGGCCGCCGTGCGGTGAAAGCCAAGGGGCAGGCGTCGTCGCTTTACCTGTTCTGCTATTACGTGGGATCGAGTATTGCCGGGACGGCAGGCGGGTTCTTCTGGCATTTTGCCGGGTGGAACGGGATTGGCGGATTCATTATCGCGCTACTGATCGGCGCGTTGCTGGTGGCGTTGAAGCTGGCGAAGTTGCCGCCGTTGGGGCATGTGGAAACCTGAGGCTACTTGCTTTATGTGGGAGCTGGCTTGCCTGCGATGGCGGCGGTGAATTCAACACCGCCATCGCAGGCAAGCCAGCTCCCACATTTTGTTCTGCGTTTTACTCGTGGTATTGCGCCGACAGTTCGTGCACTGCACGCAGGAACGCGCCGGCATGCTCCGGGTTCACTTCCGGGGTGATGCCGTGGCCGAGGTTGAACACGTGGCCACTGCCTTTGCCGTAGCTAGCGAGGATGCGCCCGACTTCCGTGCGGATCGCTTCCGGCTTGGCGTACAGCACAGTGGGGTCCATGTTGCCTTGCAGCGCAACCTGGTTTCCAACGCGACGGCGGGCTTCGCCGATATCGCAGGTCCAGTCCAGGCCCAATGCATCGGCACCAGCATCGGCGATGCTTTCCAGCCACAGGCCGCCGCCCTTGGTGAACAGGATGACCGGAACCTTGCGACCTTCATGTTCGCGGATCAGCCCGCTGACGATCTTGCGCATGTAGGCCAGGGAGAATTCCTGGTACGCCGCCGCCGACAGGTTGCCGCCCCAGGTATCGAAGATCTGCACCGCTTGCGCACCGGCCATGATCTGGCCGTTGAGGTAGGAGGTCACCGACTGCGCCAGCTTGTCCAGCAACAGATGCATGGCTTGCGGGTTGTCGTAGAGCATGGCCTTGGTCTTGCGGAAGTCTTTCGACGAACCGCCTTCGACCATATAGGTGGCCAGCGTCCACGGGCTGCCGGAGAAGCCAATCAGCGGCACGCGACCGTTGAGCTCGCGGCGGATGGTGCTGACCGCATCCATCACATAACCGAGGTCTTTGTGCGGATCAGGGATCGGCAAGGCTTCGATATCGGCCAGGGTACTGACGACTTTCCTGAAGCGCGGGCCTTCGCCGGTCTCGAAGTACAGGCCCTGGCCCATGGCGTCGGGGATGGTGAGGATATCGGAGAAGAGAATGGCCGCATCCAGTTGTGGGTAGCGGTCCAGGGGCTGCATCGTGACTTCGCAGGCGAACGCAGGATTCATGCACAGGCTCATGAAGTCACCGGCGTGGGCGCGACTGGCGCGGTATTCCGGCAGGTAGCGACCGGCTTGACGCATCATCCACACGGGGGTGACGTCTACAGGTTGCTTGAGCAGGGCACGAAGGAAACGGTCGTTCTTGAGGGCAGTCATGTCGGCATCCGCAAAAAAAGTGCGGGCATTTTCTCAGAGCGCGACGCAAAAGGCACGGCAAGAGCGGAGCCTTTTGTCTATCGGGTCAATTTGTCGCAATGACTGGCAACACAAACCTCAATGTGAAATGAGGTTTGTGTGGGAGCTGGCTTGCCTGCGATAGCATCAACTGGGTCTGGCTGACAGACCGAGTTGCCTGCATCGCAGGCAAGCCAGCTCCCACATTTGATCGCATTTCAGACTGAAATTTGATCAGACCTGCAGGTAGTCCAGGATCCCTTCGGCGGCATTGCGGCCTTCGAAGATCGCCGTCACTACCAGGTCAGAGCCGCGCACCATATCGCCACCGGCGAAGATTTTCGGGTTGCTGGTCTGGTGCTTGTACTGGCCTTGTTCCGGGGCTACCACGCGGCCCTGGCTGTCGGTCTGGATTTCGAACTGCTCGAACCAGGGCGCCGGGCTTGGACGGAAACCGAAAGCGATGACCACGGCGTCAGCCGGGATGATTTCTTCGGAACCCGGGATCGGCTCGGGGCTGCGACGGCCTCGGGCATCCGGTTCGCCGAGACGGGTCTCGACCACCTTCACGCCTTCGACGCGGTCTTCACCGACGATCGCAATCGGCTGGCGGTTGTAGAGGAATTTCACGCCTTCTTCCTTGGCGTTCTTCACCTCTTTGCGCGAGCCGGGCATGTTGGCTTCGTCGCGACGATACGCACAGGTGACCGACTTGGCGCCCTGGCGGATCGAGGTACGGTTGCAGTCCATCGCGGTGTCGCCACCGCCCAGCACCACGACCTTCTTGCCTTTCATGTCGACGAAATCTTCCGGCGACTTTTCAAAGCCCAGGTTGCGGTTGACGTTGGCGATCAGGAAGTCGAGCGCGTCATACACGCCCGGCAAGTCCTCACCGGCAAAGCCGCCCTTCATATAGGTGTAGGTGCCCATGCCCATGAACACCGCATCGTATTCGGCGAGCAGTTGCTCCATGGTGATGTCTTTGCCGATTTCGGTATTGAGGCGGAACTCGATACCCATGCCGGTGAACACTTCACGACGGTGACTCAGTACGGTTTTTTCCAGCTTGAACTCGGGAATACCGAAAGTCAGCAGACCACCGATCTCCGGGTTCTTGTCGAACACCACCGGGGTCACGCCACCACGCACCAACACGTCGGCACACCCCAGGCCCGCCGGGCCCGCGCCGATGATCGCGACGCGCTTGCCGGTCGGTTTGACCTTGGACATATCCGGGCGCCAGCCCATGGCGAACGCGGTGTCGGTGATGTACTTCTCCACCGAACCGATGGTCACTGCGCCGAAGCCGTCGTTGAGGGTGCAGGCACCTTCACATAGACGGTCTTGCGGGCACACCCGGCCGCAGACTTCCGGCAGGGTGTTGGTCTGGTGCGACAGCTCGGCGGCGGCGAGAATGTTGCCCTCGGCCACCAGTTTGAGCCAGTTGGGAATGAAGTTGTGCACCGGGCACTTCCATTCGCAATACGGGTTACCGCACCCCAGGCAGCGGTGGGCCTGATCGGCCGAGTGCTGGGGCTTGAAGGGTTCGTAGATTTCCACGAACTCTTTCTTGCGTTGACGCAACAGTTTCTTCTTCGGATCTTTGCGCCCGACATCGATGAACTGGAAGTCGTTATTCAGACGTTCAGCCATGTTAAAACCTCATCAAACTGTTCAGGCGCATATCACTGCGGGTTGGCACGGATGCTGGAAAGCAACGATTTCAGGTTGGCAGCCTTGGGCTTGACCAGCCAGAAACGACGCAGGTAATCATCGAGGTTTTCGGCGAGGTTGCGACCCCATTCACTGCCGGTCTCCTCGACATACTCGTCCAGCACGTGCTGCAAGTGGTTCCGGTAGGATTCCATGGCTTCACCGCTGATCCGCTGGATCTCGACCAACTCGTGGTTGACCTTGTCGACGAAGGTGTTGTCCTGGTCGAGCACGTAGGCGAAACCGCCGGTCATGCCCGAACCGAAGTTGTAACCGGTCTTGCCCAGTACCGCGACAAAGCCCCCGGTCATGTACTCGCAGCAGTGATCGCCAGTGCCTTCCACCACGGTGTGGGCACCGGAGTTACGCACGGCGAAGCGCTCACCGGCAGTACCCGCGGCAAACAGCTTGCCACCCGTGGCGCCGTACAAGCAGGTGTTGCCGATGATGGCACTGTCCTGGGTCTTGTACACGCTACCGGCTGGCGGGACGATAACCAGCTTGCCGCCGGTCATGCCTTTGCCCACGTAGTCGTTGGCATCGCCTTCCAGATACATGTGCAGGCCACCGGCGTTCCACACACCGAAACTCTGGCCCGCAGTGCCCTTGAAGCGGAAGGTGATCGGCGCTTTCGCCATGCCCTGGTTGCCGTGCTTGCGCGCAATTTCACCGGAGATGCGAGCACCGATGGAACGGTCGCAGTTGCAGATATCCAGGGCGAATTCGCCACCGCTGGCATCGCTGATCGAGGAGCCGGCCATTTCGACCATTTTCTCGGCCAGCAGGCCTTTGTCGAACGGCGGGTTGCGGTCCACTTGGCAGAATTGTGGCTTGTCTGCGGGGATGTGATCGCTGCCCAACAGCGGTGTCAGGTCCAAATGCTGTTGCTTGGCGGTCTGGCCTTCGAGGATGTCCAACAGATCGGTGCGACCAATCAGCTCTTCCAGCGAACGCACGCCCAGCTTGGCCAGCCACTCACGGGTTTCTTCGGCGACGTAGGTGAAGAAATTCACCACCATGTCGACGGTGCCGATGTAGTGGTCCTTGCGCAGTTTTTCGTTCTGAGTCGCCACGCCAGTAGCGCAGTTGTTCAGGTGGCAGATACGCAGGTATTTGCAGCCCAGCGCGATCATGGGCGCAGTGCCGAAGCCGAAACTCTCGGCGCCGAGGATCGCGGCCTTGATCACGTCGAGGCCGGTTTTCAGGCCACCGTCGGTCTGTACCCGCACCTTGCCGCGCAGGTCGTTGCCGCGCAGGGTCTGGTGGGTTTCGGCCAGGCCGAGCTCCCACGGCGCACCTGCGTACTTGATCGAGGTCAGCGGCGAAGCGCCGGTGCCGCCGTCGTAGCCGGAGATGGTGATCAGGTCGGCATAGGCCTTGGCCACGCCAGCGGCGATGGTGCCGACGCCCGCTTCTGCGACCAGTTTTACCGAGACCAGGGCCTGCGGGTTGACTTGTTTGAGGTCGAAAATCAGCTGCGACAAATCTTCAATCGAGTAGATGTCGTGGTGCGGCGGCGGCGAGATCAGGGTCACGCCCGGCACTGCATAACGCAGCTTGGCGATCAGGCCGTTGACCTTGCCGCCTGGCAATTGCCCGCCCTCACCCGGCTTGGCGCCTTGGGCAACCTTGATCTGCAGCACTTCGGCGTTGACCAGGTACTCCGGGGTCACACCGAAACGGCCGGTTGCCACCTGCTTGATTTTCGAGCTTTTGAGCGTGCCATAACGCGCCGGGTCTTCGCCGCCTTCGCCGGAGTTGGAACGCGCACCCAGGCGGTTCATGGCTTCGGCCAGGGCTTCGTGAGCCTCAGGCGACAAGGCGCCCAGGGAAATACCGGCGGAGTCGAAGCGCTTGAGGATCGATTCCAGTGGCTCGACTTCGGCGATATCCATCGGCGTGTCCAGGGTCTTCACCTTGAACAGATCGCGGATCATCGACACCGGGCGGTTATCCACCAGGCTCGTGTATTCCTTGAACTTGGCGTAGTCGCCCTGCTGCACGGCGGCTTGCAGGGTACTGACCACGTCCGGGTTGTAGGCGTGGTATTCGCCACCGTGCACGAACTTGAGCAGGCCGCCTTGCTGGATCGGCTTGCGCGCGCTCCAGGCTTCGGCTGCCAGGGCTTTCTGCTCGGCTTCGATATCGACGAAACGTGCGCCCTTGATACGGCTCGGCACGCCACGGAAGCTCAGCTCGCAGACTTCTTCGGACAGGCCGATGGCTTCGAACAATTGCGCACCGCGGTAGGAGGTGACGGTGGAGATGCCCATCTTCGACAGGATCTTCAGCAGGCCCTTGGTGATGCCCTTGCGGTAGTTCTTGAACACCTCGTAGAGGTCGCCCAACACTTCACCGGTACGGATCAGGTCGCCGAGTACTTCATACGCCAGGAACGGGTACACCGCCGAGGCGCCGAAGCCGATCAGCACCGCGAAGTGGTGCGGGTCACGGGCAGTGGCGGTTTCCACCAGAATGTTGGAGTCGCAGCGCAGGCCTTTTTCGGTCAGGCGGTGGTGCACCGCGCCGGTCGCCAGGGACGCGTGGATCGGCAACTTGCCCGGCGCGATATGGCGGTCGGTCAGTACGATCTGAGTGCGGCCGGCGCGCACAGCTTCTTCAGCCTGGTCGGCGACGTTGCGCACAGCGGCTTCAAGGCCGAGGCTCTCGTCGTAGTTCAGGTCGATGATCTGGCGGTCGAAGCCTGGACGCTCCAGGGTCATCAGCGAGCGCCACTTGGCCGGGGAAACGACCGGCGAGCTGAGGATCACACGGGAGGCGTGCTCAGGCGATTCCTGGAAGATATTGCGCTCGGCACCGAGGCACACTTCCAGGGACATCACGATGGCTTCGCGCAGCGGGTCGATCGGTGGGTTGGTCACCTGGGCGAACTGCTGGCGGAAGTAGTCGTACGGCGTGCGCACACGCTGGGACAGCACAGCCATCGGCGTATCGTCGCCCATGGAGCCTACGGCTTCGTAGCCTTGCTCGCCGAGCGGGCGCAGCACCTGATCACGTTCTTCGAACGTGACCTGATACATCTTCATGTATTGCTTGAGCTGGTCGATGTCGTAGAAAGCCGAACCGTGGTCGTTGTCTTCCATGGTCGCCTGGATGCGCAGGGCGTTCTTGCGCAGCCATTGCTTGTACGGGTGACGCGACTTCAGACGGTTGTCGATGGCGTCGGTGTCGAGGATCTGCCCGGTTTCGGTGTCCACGGCCAGGATCTGGCCAGGACCGACACGGCCTTTGGCGATCACGTCTTCAGGCTTGTAGTCCCACACGCCGATTTCCGACGCCAGGGTGATAAAGCCGTTGGTGGTGGTGACCCAGCGCGCCGGGCGCAAGCCGTTACGGTCGAGCAGGCACACCGCGTAGCGGCCGTCGGTCATGACCACGCCGGCCGGGCCGTCCCACGGTTCCATGTGCATCGAGTTGTATTCGTAGAACGCCCGCAGGTCCGGGTCCATGGTCTCGACGTTCTGCCACGCAGGCGGAATGATCATGCGCACGCCACGGAACAGGTCGATGCCACCGGTGACCATCAGCTCAAGCATGTTGTCCATGCTGGAGGAGTCGGAACCCACGCGGTTGACCAGCGGGCCGAGCTCTTCGAGGTCCATCAAATCGTTGGCGAACTTGGTGCGACGGGCCACGGCCCAGTTGCGGTTGCCGGTGATGGTATTGATCTCGCCGTTGTGGGCGAGGAAGCGGAATGGCTGGGCCAGCGGCCATTTCGGCAGGGTGTTGGTGGAGAAGCGCTGGTGGAACACGCATATCGCGGTTTGCAGGCGCTCGTCGCTCAGGTCTGGATAAAAGGCGGTGAGATCCGCCGGCATCATCAGACCTTTATAAATGATGGTCTTGTGGGAAAAGCTGCAGATGTAATGGTCAGTGTCGGCGGCGTTGAGCACCGACGAGCGACGACGGGACGTGAACAGCTTGATCGCCATGTCCTGGTCGCTCAGGCCGTCACCCGCGATGAACACTTGTTCGATCTGCGGCAGGCGCTCCAGGGCCAGGCGGCCGAGTACGCTGGTATCGATTGGCACTTTGCGCCAGCCGACCAGTTGCAGGCCGGCAGCAACGATCTCGCGGTTCATGTTCTCGCGAGCGGCTTCGGCTTTTACCGGGTCCTGGTTGAAAAACACCATGCCCACGGCGTACTGCTTGGGCAGGTCGGCCGCAAAATGCTCTTTGGCGACAGCGCGCAGGAACTGGTCGGGCTTTTGAATCAGCAAGCCGCAACCGTCACCGGTCTTGCCGTCGGCGTTGATCCCACCGCGGTGGGTCATGCAGGTCAGGGCCTCGATGGCCGTTTGCAAAAGGGTATGACTGGGCTCGCCCTGCATGTGGGCTATCAGGCCGAAACCGCAGTTATCCTTGAATTCATCGGGTTGGTACAGACCTGCTTTCATAGACACTTTCTCACCAGGCTGCCTCTTATATCGAGGCAAATTTCTTTTCAATTCAACCGGTTACCTTCCACGCCGAACGTACGCCGGCTTAGCGGGGGCAAAAGGGAGGTCATTGTACACACCGACACAGACGCTCACAAATTTAGCGACGAAATGTCGCAAATCTATGTCGCATTTATGAAAGGTTTAAAGCGATATGCTGTGCTAGTCAAAACTTTTTTAATTCTGACCGCTACGACTCAAAAGCTACTGTGGCGCAGACACCACAAAGCGCGCGGTCCTTGCGGGGGACTGCACGCCTTGCGATTGTTTTTTGAGGTGCCGGGAGGGCGGCCTGGGTAAGGCCGCCGGATCTTCAGCGAGTTGCTGCCAGTTCTTGTTGAACGCTGGCAACAGTGCGAGGCCAAGGTTTACCAGCCTGAACCTTCGCTGGCAAGGCCTTGATGGCAGAATCGGCTGCGGCGCGGCTTGGGAAGCTGCCGTAGGTGATCACGTAGAGAGGCTTGCCGTTGAGCACTTTCTTGAAATAACGGTACTGGCCGCCCTGCTCCTTGACGAACGCCTGGGCGTTGGCCTCAGAGCTGGTGCCGAGGATCTGCACCACGAAATTGCCGGTAGGCTGGCTGCTGTACCAGCTGCTGCCAGCGGCGCCGGCCTTGGCCACGGTAGCGGCAGGTTTTTCAGCAGGCTTGGCCGCGGGGGCCGGTGCCGGCTTGGCAACTGGTGCTGCGGGCTTGGCTGTCGCTACTGTCGGCGCCGGGGTCGGCTTGGCAACTGGCGCAACCGGTGCGGCAGGCGCTACTGGGGTTGCTGGCGTGCCGGCCGGTACGCCCGCTGGTGGCGCGGTGGTGGTCACGGTCGGCGGCGTGGCGCTGGAGCCTTCCACCGGCACGCCGTCGTCGCCTTCGGAGATGCCACCGGCTTCTTCAGCCAGCGGGCCGCGCATTACAGGCTGGCCGACCATAGGCAGATTGGTTGGTTGGCCGGAGTTGGCGAATTCGACATTTGGCGTGGGCTTGCCCAGTGGCAACTGCGCCTGCTCAGTTGGCGCGCCGGTTGTTGTCGGTGCCTTATTGCGACCCGGGATCAACCAGGCGGCGGCTACAGCGACCACGACAACGGCGGAAATAGCCAATACGTGCTTCTTAGGCATAGTGAACCCCATCTTTGGACGCTTGACCGCAGAGCGGCTGGCAATCATGGCTTCGATCATTGCATCGCGGGCAACCTGGTTGATGTTTCCAGGCCATCCATCGGAGCTTTCGTGAATATCAGAGATCTGCGCAGCGGAGAAAAGTTCGATACCGGCCCCTGCACCCTCGAGGCGCTGAGCCAGGTATTCGCGGGTTTCTTCCTCTTCGTACGGCTGCAATTCGATGACGTGGAACAGCTCTTGCTCACCGCTGATCTGCTCCAGATCGGCGATCAACGACGACTCGCCAAACAGGAACACATGCGGGCGACCTTCCGGCGTGCCCGCGGCCAGCGCCAACAGCGCTTCCAGCGCGGATTCGTCAAGCTGCTCGGCGTCGTCGACCAGCAGGTAGACTTCCTGGCCGGTCAGGCCCAGTTGCACCACCTGTTTGAGAATCGCGTTCGGCTCGGCGTTGGATACGTCCAGGGCCTGCGCAACCTGGCGCAGTACACCCGCTGCGTCACCGGCGCCACGGGCCGATACCACCACGCTCTGCACCGATTGCTTGTTGGTGCTGGCGACCAGCGCCTGGCGCAGCAAGGTCTTGCCACTGCCCAACGGTCCCGTGACCACCAGCAGCAACTGGCTGTAGCGCGCCAGATGATGCAGTTGCCCCAATACCGGCTTGCGCTGCGCAGGGAAGAATTTGAAACCAGGTACCCGTGGAGCAAAAGGGTCATGGCTCAAGTGATAATGGCCGAGGAACGCCTCGTCGGCATGCAAACTAGTCATCGGGATCTTATTAACCTTTAAGCTGGGCCAGGGCGCGGTAATCCGCTCCCAGCGTGGCCTGTAAAATCTCTTTCGGATAATCGTCGGTCACCACCGCCTCGCCCATGTGGCGCAGCAGTACCAGTCGCAGTCGACCGTCGATCACTTTCTTGTCTATTGCCATATGTTCGAGAAAATCTGCCTCGGTCATCTCTGTGGGAGGGATGACCGGTAAGCCGGCGCGCTGGAACAGGCGGATACCGCGATCACGCTCCTGGGCGGTGATCCAGCCCAGGCGTTGCGACATCTCCAACGCCATCACCGTGCCAGCCGCTACAGCTTCCCCATGCAGCCACACACCATAGCCCATGTGCGTTTCGATCGCATGGCCGAAGGTGTGGCCCAGGTTCAGGGTAGCGCGCACGCCGGACTCCCGTTCGTCGGCATTGACCACCAGCGCCTTGGCGGCGCAGGAGCGGGAAATCGCTTCGGTCAAGGCCACCTGGTCGAGTGCGCGCAAGGCATCTACATGTTCTTCAAGCCAGCTCAGGAAGGGCTCGTCACAGATCAGCCCGTACTTGATGACTTCCGCCAGGCCCGCCGACAACTCACGCGGTGGCAGTGTGTTGAGGGTAGCGGTGTCGATCAGCACGGCCTGTGGCTGGTAGAACGCACCGACCATGTTCTTGCCCAGCGGGTGATTGATACCGGTTTTGCCGCCCACCGAAGAATCGACCTGGGACAACAGGGTGGTCGGCACCTGGATAAAGTCCACGCCACGCTGGTAGCAGGCTGCAGCAAAACCGGCCATGTCGCCGATCACACCGCCGCCCAGGGCAACCACGGTGGTTCGACGGTCATGGCGCGCAGTCAGCAGGCCATCAAAGATCAGTTGCAGGGTTTCCCAGTTCTTGTGGGCTTCGCCGTCGGGCAACACCACGGAAATCACCGAATACGCCGCAAGGCTGCGGCTCAAACGCTCAAGATACAGGGGCGCAACCGTTTCGTTGGAGATGATCGCCACCTGCCGACCGGCAATATGCGGCGCGAGCAGTTCGGGCTGGTCCAACAGACCTTCGCCAATGTGGATCGGGTAGCTGCGCTCGCCTAGATCGACCTTAAGTGTCTGCATGTTTCCCCGCGTTGAAGATGTATTGACGACCGGCAATGTCGCAATCCGACATCACCTGATGGCTCTACGCCACACCTCACAAGGTTATGGCGCGCCGCCGAGAATAGCGCATTTCGGGCCAGGCTTTAACGGGGTGGCAACCGCTGCAGGCGCTCCAGAATATCGAGCACCACCATCCGAGGGGGTCGCTCATCGGTTTCCACCACCAGATCGGCGATTTCCCGATACAGCGGATCGCGCAGCGCCAGCAGGTCCCGCAGGGTTTTTTCCGGGTTGGCGGTGCGCAGCAACGGGCGATTGCGATCGCGGGCGGTGCGGCCCACCTGCTGCTCGACCGAGGCATGCAAATACACTACCCGACCACCGGCATACAGCGCTCGACGGTTTTCGTCGCGCATGACGGCGCCACCGCCGGTCGCCAATACCACGCCATCGCAGCCACACAGCTCGGCAATCATCGCCTGCTCGCGGTCACGAAAGCCCAGCTCGCCTTCTTTATCGAAGATCCATGGGATATTGGCACCCGTGCGCAATTCAATTTCCTTGTCGGAATCTTTGAACGGCAGGCGCAGCTCTTTGGCCAGCAAACGGCCGATGGTGCTCTTTCCAGCCCCCATCGGCCCTACAAGAATCAAATTTCGCACAGAATCAACGACTCACAGCAATCGCCTGGTTATTCATGATACGCGGAGTCAGGAATACCAGCAGCTCGGATTTTTTCTCCGCCAGCACATCGCGCCGGAAAAGGCGGCCAAGATACGGCACATCGCCCAAAAATGGCACTTTATCTACCACTTTGCTTTGGGTATTGGAGAAAACCCCACCGATGACGATGGTCTCGCCATCCCTGACCAGCACCTTGGCGTTGACCTCGTTTTTCTTGATCGGCGGTACATCATTGAGCCTGTTCAAGTAATCGGGCTCATCCTTGGTGACCTTGACCGCCATGATCACGTGGTCGTCGGGGGTGATTTGCGGCGTGACCTCCAGCGAAAGCGAAGCCTCCTTGAACGACACCGAGGTAGCGCCCTGGGAGGTGGACTCTTGATAGGGAATTTCGGTGCCCTTGAGGATTCGTGCCGTCTCCTTGTCGGACGTGACCACCTTGGGCTGCGAGACGATTTCGCCGTTGCCGGTTTTCTCCATGGCTGTCAGCTCAAGGTCCAGCAGTAGATTGTCGGTGATGTAGGCCACGCCCAGACCCGAGGTGCCGGTCAGCGAACCCAAGTCGACAAACGGGGAGCTGGGCGGGTTTTGCGGCGGTTCGGCGCCGTCTGCCACGGGCTTGGAAATACCTCCGACACTTCCCCTGCCATGACTGAGCCGCCCACCCCAGCGCACGCCCAGGCTTTTGTCGTAGTCGACATTGGCCTCGACAATTCGCGCCTCGATCATCACTTGGCGGACGGGAATATCCAGTTGCGCCACGATACGCCGCAGCTCTTCGAGCCGTTCGCCGGTCTGGTAGGCGATGATGTTGTTGGTGCGATCATCCACCGCCACCGAGCCGCGCTCATCCGTGGCGCCTTCAAAACCTGTGACCGACTGAAACAGCTTGGCCAGGTCCGCCGCCTTGGCATAGTTGACCTGCAGCAGCTCCCGACGCAGCGGTGCCAGTTCCGCCATCTGCTTGCGCGACTCCAGCGCCAGCAGTTCGCGAGCGGCCAACTCATCCGCAGGTGCCACCAGCAACACACCGGCTTTCACGCGCTTATCCAGACCTTTGGTTTGCAGCACCAGATCCAGCGCCTGATCCCAAGGCACATCCTTGAGCCGCAGGGTAATTGAGCCCTGCACTTCATCACTGGTCACCAGGTTGAGCCCGGCGACATCGGCGATTTGCTGCAAGACCGCCCGCAGGTCGATGTCCTGGAAATTCAGGTTCAGCCGGGTGCCTGTATAGCTGACCGACGCTGCACTGTCGGGCGGCGGCAGGTGGATCAGGTCCAGGCGATTGGGCACAGCAGCAGCCATCGGTGCCGTGAACGCTATCCATAGCGCCACACCGAAGGACGAGAAAGTCCTTTTCATTGTTTGATTCCGTTATGAGTTGACGTTCAACACAAGGGTTCGCGGGCGTTCGAGCCAGCCGCCCTGTTCATCGGGAAACCGTTCGACCAAGTGGATAGACCCCTCTTGAATGGCCGTGACCTGGCCATGATCCGGCCCCAGGTAATCACCAATCGTCAGCCGGTGCACCCTGGCTCCGGCACGCAGCAGGGCAAAAGCCTGCGCCCCCAACGACAGCGTGCCGACCATTTTGAACTGATCGATGTTCATGCCTTCCAGCAGCCCCCGTGGCCGAGCGAGATCCGGCGCAAGGGCCGGTCGCCCCGGCACGCGAGTTACTTGCAAACCGGGCGGCTGAAACGGGTCGCGCACAAACGATGGGGTGTAGACCAATGGCTGGGCCGGGTCGAACGCTTCGCGGGCCTTGGCGCTTTGCGTGGTACGCCGATAGGTCTTTGCCAGCATGTTCAGACGCAGCAAGGCGCCGTCATGCCCCAGTGCAACATCCTGCACGGTGACGACGCGCGGTAACCCACCCAGGGCGCCGACGAATGCTGCCAAGTCGTGGTAGCCCCCGGTGACGCCGATTTGCATGGGTTGCTCGATATAGAGCTGACGAGGCTCTTCATCCAACACCGTGATGCCCTCGACCCATACTCCATTGGCAATCGCCAATCGGGCGATATCTTCAAGCAAGGCCGGCACCTCTGACTGGCCGGGCAATTGACGTAGAAGGCCTGTGACCTTGTCCTCCATTGCCCTGAACTGATCGGTGCGCGCCTCAAGGCTGGAGGCCAGTTCAGCTTTTTCCGCCAACTGCTGCTGTAGCGTTTGCTCCCGCGCCTCAAACCCGTGCAATCGCTCACGTGACGAGCTCAGGTAGGTAACCTCTCCTATCAGCAGCACCAGGCCGGCCAGCCCACAGCCAAGCAGGACCTTGCCAGGCAAGGGCCATTTAGCAGCGTTGTAGAAGAGCGTGGGAAAATCGAGCCTGGGCAGGCTCATGGTTGCGCCTCGCTGGATTCCCCCTGGCGCACCATCAGTTGAAACTCACTTTCGCCGCGCGCTCCATCAGCCTGCACGCGCTGCAGACGAGTCGAGCTGGAGCCCTGGGATGACTGCTTGAGCTGCTGCATCAACCGGGCAATGTCCTGGTTGCTTTCAGCCGTGCCGCGAATGCTGATGGTGTCACCGTTTGCGACCACCTCATGCAGATGGACACCTTCAGGCATTGCACGAGCCAATTGCTCGAACAATCGAGCGCCGGAAGAGCGGGCATCGTGCAGGTCCTGCACCACCTTCATGCGTTCGGCCAGTTGCTGGCTTCGTTCCTGCAGGTCGTCGATGGTCCTGATCCGCGAATCCTGGGTAGCCACCTCCTCACCCAAGCGGCTATTGCGGCTCACTTGCCGATCTATCGCCTGGTCGATCACCTGGTCAGCCAGCCACACGGCCGCCAGCGCCAGGCAGGCAAATGCCAGCAATAGCACCATGAAATACCTGCGCTTGCGCTCTGCCAGCGCCTGACGCCAAGGCAAAAGATTGATTCGTGTCATCCAGCGAAACTCCTCAGGGCCAACCCGCAAGCCACTCCCATCCCTTGGGCATCCACGGCCCATTGTGCACCATCGACTCGATGACCCGGCGTGAAGCTGGCAAAATCCTGACGGCAAGCGCGCTCCAATGCAAACCCTTCGACATCGACCACCCGCGGCACCAGCCCCGCCCGGGCTAAAACCGCCACTCGCGCCTGGACCTGCTCGCGCAGACAGGCCGCCAACATGACTTCAACCCACTGCGGCCCTTGGGCCGATGGGCCCTGGACCTGAAAGTCGATCGCCACCTCATCCAATGGATAAGGAATGAACTGGTCGGCTTCCATCTGGATCTTCCAGGCCATTTCTTCGTCGCGCAGGCCCGCATCCATCTCGATCAACCGCGTGATCACCGAAGGGCCCGCCACTGCCACAGCGGCGTGTCGAGCCGAAGTTCGCAGGCAGGATAACGCTTGTTGCAAGGCTCGCCCCACGCCCTCGACGTCCAGCAAGGCGCCATCGACGACCGCATGGGCGGGCAGCGCCTGGGTGGCATAGCCCTGGACACTGAAACCACCCGATGAACGGCTCAGCTCGATCAGCTTGATACCGCTGTCATTGATGTCGACACCCAAGACGATGTCGGCTTTTCGCCTGAAAAATCCCTTTCCCATAAAACTCCCCAAAACTTTCCCTGTCATACCGGCTGTCATCTCGCTTGATTGCTGCCAGGCACCCTGCATTCGGTCGGCTTGTTCGAGGCACGCGAATGACGCCCCAAGCTGAAAAATGCTTTAATGCCCAGCGTTTTTTCCCGCTTTTTTATCTGCTGCCCGGGTCGATCCATCGTTTGCCATGCATCCCCGACGCGTAACTCATTCTTTTCTCTGGAAATCCAAAAGCCTTGATTCGTCTGCTGAAGTTTTTCGGGTACTCCATTGTCGCGATCGTCTGCGGGCTGCTGCTCGTACTCAGCGGGGCCTACCTCTACCTTAGTCCGGGTTTGCCCTCCGTAGAGGCCCTCAGAAGTATCCAGTTGCAGATTCCTTTGCGGGTCTACAGCAGCGACGAAAAACTGATCGCGGAGTTCGGCGAAATGCGCCGCACACCGATCCGTTTCGCCGACATTCCACCCAATTTCATCAGTGCATTGCTGTCGGCAGAAGACGACAATTTTGCCAACCACTACGGCGTCGACCCCAGCAGCCTGGTGCGTGCGGCCACGCAGTTGGTAAAGAGCGGACACATTCAATCCGGCGGCAGCACCATCACCATGCAGGTGGCGAAGAACTTCTTCCTCACCAGCGAGCGCAGTTTTTCGCGTAAAGCCACCGAGATCCTGCTGGCGCTACAGATTGAACGCCAACTGACCAAGGACGAAATCCTCGAGCTGTACGTCAACAAGATCTACCTGGGCAATCGCGCCTACGGCATTGAGGCCGCCTCCCAGGTCTACTATGGCAAATCGATTCGTGACGCCAGCCTGGCGCAGATGGCCATGATCGCCGGCCTGCCCAAGGCGCCGTCGCGCTTCAACCCGCTGGCCAACCCGGCGCGCAGTAAAGAACGTCGCGACTGGATCCTGGGGCGCATGTACAAGCTGGGCAAGATCGACCAGGCCGCTTATGAAAGCGCCGTGGCCGAGCCGCTGAACGCCAGCTATCACGTGCCGACGCCGGAAGTGAATGCACCGTACATCGCCGAAATGGCCCGCGCCGAAATGGTTGGCCGTTATGGCAGCGATGCCTACACCGAAGGCTTTCGCGTGACCACGACGGTTCCGAGCAACTTGCAGGAAATCGCCAACCACTCCGTACACGAAGGCTTGATCACCTATGATCAACGTCACGGCTACCGCGGCCCCGAGTCGCGCCTGCCGGGCAAGACCCTGAGTGCCTGGACCACCGAACTGGGCAAACAGCGCTCGATCAGCGGCCTGGAGCCGGCCATCGTCACCGAGGTGACCAAAGACGGCATTCAAGTGCTGACCCGCGCCGGTGAAGCCCACGTGGCGTGGGACAGCATGAAATGGGCGCGCCCGTTCCTGAACACCAACAGCATGGGGCCGATGCCCAAGCAGCCGTCCGACGTGGCCAAGGTGGGTGATTTGATCCGCGTGCAACGCCAGAAGGATGACAGCCTCAAGTTCAGCCAGGTGCCGGTCGCCCAAGGCGCCCTGGTATCCCTCGATCCGCAGAACGGCGCAATCCGCGCACTGGTCGGCGGTTTCGCCTTTGAGCAGAGCAACTACAACCGTGCGATACAGGCCAAGCGCCAGCCGGGTTCAAGTTTCAAGCCGTTCGTCTACAGCGCCGCACTGGACAACGGCTACACCGCCGCCAGCCTGGTCAACGACGCACCGATCGTGTTTGTCGATGAATACCTGGACAAGGTCTGGCGGCCGAAGAACGACACCAACACCTTCCTCGGCCCGATCCGCATTCGCGAGGCGTTGTACAAGTCTCGCAACCTGGTATCGATCCGCCTGCTGCAGGCCATGGGCGTAGGCAAGACTATCGACTACATGACGCGCTTCGGCTTCGCCAAGTCGGACTTGCCGCCCAACCTGTCCCTGGCGCTGGGTACCGCAACCCTTACGCCGATGGAAATCGCCACTGGCTGGAGCACCTTTGCCAACGGCGGCTACAAGATTGCGCCGTACCTGATCGACAAGATCGAAAGCCGCAATGGCGACACCCTGTTCACCGCCAACCCACCACGGGTGCCCGGTGATGTGGTCAATGGTGTGGCGGCAACCGATGGTCTCGCAGCACCGGGTAACGGCGGCATTACCATCGAGCCCACGCCAGGCACAGCGCCGGCCGCAAACGCTCCCGCAACGACCGAGCCGCAAGCGCCAGCGGTTGCCGAGCGCATCGTGGATGGCCGCACCACCTATATCCTCAACAGCATCCTGCAGGACGTGATCAAGAAGGGCACCGGCCGCCGCGCACTGGCCCTGGGCCGTGCGGATATCGCGGGTAAAACCGGTACCACCAACGAGTCCAAGGATGCCTGGTTCTCCGGCTACAACGGCGACTACGTGACCACGGTATGGACTGGCTACGACCAGCCGGAAAGCCTGGGCCGCCGTGAGTTTGGCGGCACCGTCGCACTGCCGATCTGGATGAGCTACATGGGCGCCGCGCTCAAGGACAAGCCGCTGCACACCCAGCCTGAACCGGAAGGCATCCTGAGCCTGCGCATCGACCCGGTGAGTGGACGTGCGGCGTCGCCGAGTACGCCGAATGCTTACTTCGAGCTGTTCAAGAGCGAGGACACGCCGCCGTCGGTCAACGAGCTGGGCAATGGCGTGGCACCGGGCAGCCCGCTGCCGGCGGATGAAGGCGCGCCGATCGATTTGTTCTGACCCGATCCAAGACGCAACATAGATCCAAATGTGGGAGGGGGCTTGCTCCCGATGGCGGACTGTCAGTCAATGAATATGGCGACTGATACACCGCCATCGAGAGCAAGCCCCCTCCCACATTTGACCTCTATAGGCTTCAGGAGAATTGCCATAAAAAAAGCCCCGACTCATTCGAGCCGGGGCTTTTTGTTGGTGCGCTATAACGGCTTAGCCGTTGAACACATCATCCACGCTTTGCAGCGGGTAGTTCTTTGGATACGGCAGGGTTGCTACACCGGTCTCGATCGCGGCCTTGGCCACGGCATCGGAGATCAGGGTGATCAGGCGCTTATCCATTGGTTTTGGAATGATGTACTCACGACCGAATTCCAGCTTGGCACCACCGTAGGCGTCGCACACATCCTGAGGCACCGGCAGCTTGGCCAGTTCACGCAGGGCGTTGGCAGCCGCTACTTTCATTTCTTCGTTGATGCGCTTGGCGCGAACGTCCAGGGCACCACGGAAGATGAACGGGAAGCCCAGTACGTTGTTGACCTGGTTCGGGTAGTCCGAACGGCCGGTAGCCATGATCACATCGCTACGGGTGGCGTGAGCCAGCTCAGGCGAGATTTCCGGATCCGGGTTGGAGCAGGCGAACACGATCGGGTTCGGCGCCATGGATTTCAGGCCTTCGGCGCTCAGCAGGTTCGGGCCGGACAGGCCGACAAACACGTCGGCACCGTCGAGGGCATCAGCCAGGGTGCGCTTGGAGGACGGGTGGGCGAACATCGCCTTGTACTGGTTCAGGTCGGTACGCTCGGACTGGATCACGCCCTTGCTGTCGACCATGTAGATGTTTTCCAGCTTGGCGCCCATGCTGATGATCAGCTTCATGCAGGAAATGGCCGCAGCACCGGCGCCCAGGCAGACGATCTTCGCCTCACCCAGGGTTTTGCCGGCGATTTCCAGGGCGTTGATCATGCCGGCCGCGGTAACGATCGCGGTGCCGTGCTGGTCATCGTGGAATACCGGGATGTCGCACTGTTCGATCAGGGCCTTTTCGATCTCGAAGCACTCAGGTGCCTTGATGTCTTCCAGGTTGATGCCACCGAAGGTGATGGAAATGCGCTTGACCGTGTCGATGAAAGCCTGCGGGCTCTCGGAATCGACTTCGATGTCGAAAACGTCGATGCCGGCAAAGCGCTTGAACAGCACGCCTTTACCTTCCATGACTGGCTTGGAAGCCAATGGGCCGAGGTTACCCAGGCCAAGGATCGCGGTGCCATCGGAAATCACTGCAACCAGGTTGCCCTTGCCGGTGTACTTGTACGCCAGTTCTGGGTCACGGGCGATTTCACGTACGGGCTCGGCAACACCAGGGCTGTAGGCCAGCGACAGGTCGCGAGCAGTGGCAGTGGCTTTGGTGAGCTCTACACTCAGCTTTCCTGGACGAGGATGGGCATGGTATTCGAGAGCGGCAGTTTTCAAATCAGACATATCGGCATTCCGCTTTTACTGTTGGTCGACGGACCGCCGAGGATACGCGTGTCGCAAAGTCCCTACAAGACTGGGCAGTCACAGGTGTCAAGGGCCCTGGGCTACGACTTTTGGCCAAGAGCCACGGGATACAAGGGCTCAACTGTTCACAATCGGAATAAAAAATGTCTACAATTTTTTATTCAAAGCGTCGATTTCAGCATGCCGGGATCGGTTATTGGCAGGAGCCAGCGTGATTGACCTCTTTTCAAACCACCACGGCGGGAGCGATCCTGCACCCAGCCGCGCGCTTCAATAGTGCGACCTTGCAGACCATTGAGCATGGCCGGATCGAACTGACTGATCAGTTCGGGGGCAATACGTAATACCAGTGAACCCTGGATTTCAATCCAGATGCCACCGCGATTGCGCTCGATCTTGCTGACCCGGCCAGTTACCAGCGCAAACCCGGAGCGCTTGAGTTGTGCCACCGTTTGCACCGGCGATTGGCGCCACAGCCCCAGGCGCGCCTGGCGGGCGCTGTTTTCCGCCGCCTGCTGGCAGGTGGCGAGGTCTACATTCGGCGCCACCCCCACCTGGAAGCCCAAGCCCTCGGCGAGCAATTGCGCTTCCAGGTTCTCGCCATTGGCGCCGTAGAGGTGGGCCAGGGTGCGGCCGTAATGATCCTTGCCCTCGCGGCCAGGCACCAAACCGACACGCCCATCACTGGCCTGCACCAACGCTTGTAGACGCTGGCGGGCGGCGACGGCAAACGGCTCGTCAGTACGACCCTTCTTGCCGGTTTCCGGCGCATTGAGGCCGATCATCCGCACGCTGCGGCCATCCTTGAGGCGTACGGTGTCGCCGTCCACCACGCGCTGCACTTCTACCCGCGCCACGGAAGCGGGTGCCGGGCAGAATACCGCGGCCTGGGCGGTTGCCAGCCAAATCCCGGGCACAAAAAAGGCGCCCACAAGGGACGCCTTTTTCAACAGCTGGCAAAAGCCCATAAGGCTTTTGAGCCTTACTCTGCTGGAGTAGCAGCAGGCTTCTTGCCGAAAGCACCAAAGCGATCTGCGAAGCGCTGTACACGGCCGCCGGTGTCCAGAGTTTTCTGCTTACCGGTGTAGAACGGGTGGCACTCGTTGCATACGTCAGTACCCAGTGGCTTGCACAGGTTCGAACGAGTTTCGAACTTGTTGCCGCAGCTGCAGGTAACTTCGATGGTTTCGTACGCTGGATGGATATCGGCTTTCATGGCACTTCCTCGGGCTAGCGTGCCGCCACTCGACACTATTGTCGAATACCGCACGTAATTAGGCCGCGGATTCTACCAGACCTTTTTAAACGCGCAAGCGGCGCTACTGACCAAAAACCTCCTTTCATCAGAAAACCATGGCATACCCAAGCCCTCCCCGCTCTGCTAGGCTCGCGCCCCTGCACCACTGCCTGCCTTTATATGAGATGCCCCGCGTGCCCGACGCCATTTTGCGCCTAGCCCTGCCCTCCCCCCTGCGCCGCCTGTTCGATTACCGGGCCCCGGCTGGAGTGCTGCGGACGCAGTTGCAGCCGGGGATGCGCGTGCGTGTGCCGTTTGGGCGCAGGGAAATGATCGGCATTCTGGTGGAGGTCGCGGACCACAGCGAGGTCCCGGCGGAAAAGCTCAAGCCGGCCCTGGCCATCCTCGACGCCACACCGCCACTGCCGCCGGCACTGTTCAAGCTGTGTCTGTGGACTGCGCAGTATTACCAGCACAGCTTGGGCGATACCTTGAGCTGGGCGCTGCCGGTACTGCTGCGCCAGGGCGAACTGGCCGAAGCGCGCCAGGAGCGTTTCTGGTCGATGGTGCCCGGCGCGCGCCTCGACGACCCGCGCATCGCCCGCGCCCCGCGCCAGCGCGAAGCCCTGGCCACATTGGCCCAGCACCCCCATGGCGTGGCCCACCAGTTGTTGAGCAAGCTGATGCTGAGCAAGGACAGCCTCGACCTGCTGCTGGCCAAGGGACTGGTGCAGGTGGAAATCCGCAAGCACGCCCCAGACCCACGCCACGAACATTGGCTGGCCCAGCCGGAGCTGCCGCTGAACCCCGAGCAACGCGCTGCCTATGAGGCGATCCGCGCCGGTTTCGACAGCTTCCACGCCTTCCTTCTGGCCGGCGTCACCGGCAGCGGCAAGACCGAAGTGTATTTGCAACTGATCCGCGAAACCTTGCAGGCCGGCAAGCAGGCACTGGTGCTGATCCCGGAGATCAACCTGGGCCCACAGACCCTGGCGCGTTTCGAGCAGCGCTTCAACGCGCGCATCGCCCTGGTGCACTCGGCGGTCAATGACCGTGAGCGCCTGGAGTCGTGGCTGGCGGCGCGGGACGGCGAGGCAGACATCATCATTGGCACCCGTTCGGCGCTGTTCACCCCAATGAAAAACCCCGGGCTGATCATCATCGACGAGGAGCACGACGGCTCCTATAAACAGCAGGAAGGCCTGCGTTACCACGCCCGCGACCTGGCGCTGGTACGCGCACGCCAGGAAGACATCCCGATTGTGCTGGGTTCGGCCACGCCGTCCCTGGAAAGCCTGCATAACGCCTACACCGGCCGCTATGGCCTGCTACGCATGAACGAGCGCGCCGGCGGCGCCAAACAACCGCGCTTCCTGCGCCTGGACGTGAAAAGCCGCCCGCTGGACAGCGGTATTTCCGGTCCGATGCAACAGGCCATCGGCCAGACCCTCGCCGCGGGCCAGCAAGTATTGGTGTTTCTCAACCGTCGCGGCTTTGCCCCGACACTGCTGTGCCATGACTGCGGCTGGATGTCCGAGTGCGAGCGCTGCGATGCGCGCATGACCGTGCACCAGCGCCACGGCGAATTGCGTTGCCATCACTGCGGTCATGTAGAGCGGGTGCCACGCCATTGCCCGCAGTGCGGCAAGGTCGACCTGCGCCCGGTCGGGGCCGGCACCGAGCGCGCCGAAGAGCGTCTGGGCATTCTGTTCCCGGATTACCCGGTGCTACGGGTCGACCGCGACAGCACGTCGCGCAAAGATGCAATGAACCAGTTGTTTGCCACCATTCAGAAAGGTCAACCGTGCATTCTGATCGGCACGCAGATGCTCGCCAAAGGGCACCACTTCCCACGGGTGACCCTGGTGTCGATCCTGGATGCCGACGGCGGGTTGTTCTCCGGGGATTTCCGCGCCAGCGAACGCATGGCGCAGTTGATCGTGCAGGTGGCAGGGCGCGCCGGACGGGCCGAAGAGCCGGGCAAGGTGATTATCCAGACGCACCTGGCCGACCACCCGCTGCTGATTCAACTGACGGAACAAGGCTATTTTGCCTTCGCCGAGCAGGCCTTGAGTGAACGCCGCGCTGCCGGCTTGCCACCCTTTGCGCACTTGGCGTTGCTGCGTGCCGAAGCCCACAAACCCGGCCAGGCCGAAGGTTTTCTCGATCAAGCCTGCAGCGTGGCCGAACGTTTGCTGGGCGAGTTGGGCCTGACCGGTATCGAACTGCTCGGCCCGGTGCCCGCCCCCATGGAGCGTCGCGCCGGACGTTACCGGGCTCAGCTACTCTTGCAGGCAACCTCTCGCGCACCGCTGCATCGCCTGCTAAGTAGCTGGATGCTTGAGCTGGAGCAAATGCCCAGCGGCCGGCAAGTGCGATGGTCTCTGGATGTAGACCCGGTAGACCTGTATTGAATTTCCCTGTGGCGAGGGAGCTTGCTCCCTCGCCACAGGTTAATCGTCTATAGAGACCCGACGAAGGTTGGCAAGCCCGCCCTCGCCACGGATAATGCCCAGTTTTTCCACCTGCGCATCGCGCGCCGCCGCTTGCGGTCGAAAGAGAACACCATGAAAGACACCATTCGCCAGCTGATCCAACAAGCCCTCACCCAACTCGTCAACGAAGGTGTGTTGCCTGAAGGCCTGTCGCCGGCGATCCAGGTGGAGAACACCCGCGACAAGACCCACGGCGACTTCGCCAGCAACATCGCGATGATGCTGTCCAAGCCGGCCGGTATGAAACCCCGCGACCTGGCGGAAAAAATCATTGCCGCGCTGCCGGCTGACGCCAGTGTGACCAAAGCCGAAATCGCCGGCCCGGGCTTTATCAACTTCTTCCAGAACACCCAGGCCTTGGCTTCGCGCCTGGACGCAGCCCTGATCGATGCCAAAATCGGCGCACACAAGGCTGGCGACACCCAACGCGTGGTCATCGACCTGTCGGCGCCGAACCTGGCCAAAGAGATGCATGTCGGTCACCTGCGCTCCACCATCATCGGCGACGGTGTGGCGCGGGTGCTGGAGTTCCTCGGCGACACCGTGATCCGCCAGAACCACGTCGGCGACTGGGGTACCCAGTTCGGCATGTTGATGGCCTACCTGCAGGAAAACCCGATCACCAGCAACGAGCTGGCCGACCTGGAAAACTTCTACCGCGCCGCCAAGAAGCGCTTCGACGAATCCGAAGAGTTTGCCGACCGCGCCCGTGGCCTGGTGGTCAAACTGCAAGCTGGCGACCAGGAATGCCTGGCGCTGTGGAACCGCTTCCGTGAGATTTCCCTGTCCCACTGCCAGGAAATCTACGAACTGCTCAACGTGAAACTGACCATGGCCGACGTGATGGGCGAAAGCGCCTACAACGACGACCTGATCAACGTGGTCAACGACCTCAAGGCCAAGGGCCTGCTGGTCGAGAGCAACGGCGCGCAGTGCGTGTTCCTCGAAGAATTCAAGACCGCCGACGGCGAGCCGCTGCCGGTGATCATCGTCAAGGCCGATGGCGGCTATCTCTACGCCACCACCGACCTGGCTGCCGTGCGCTATCGCAGCGGCGTGCTCAAGGCCGACCGTGCGCTGTACTTCGTCGACCAACGCCAGGCCCTGCACTTCCAGCAAGTGTTCGAAGTGGCCCGTCGTGCCGGCTTCGTCACCCACCCGATGCACATGGAACACATGGGTTTCGGCACCATGAACGGCGCCGATGGCCGCCCGTTCAAGACCCGTGACGGTGGCACCGTGAAGCTGATCGACCTGCTGACCGAAGCCCAGGAACGTGCCTACAACCTGGTGAAGGAGAAGAACCCGGAGCTGGCCGAGGCCGACCTGCGTAATATTGCCCGCGTGGTGGGCATTGGTGCGGTGAAATACGCCGACCTGTCCAAGCACCGCACCAGCGACTACAGCTTCAACTTCGACCTGATGCTCAACTTCGAAGGCAACACCGCGCCGTACCTGCTGTACGCCTACACCCGCGTGGCCGGCGTATTCCGCAAGCTGGGCAAGGACTTCAGCGAAGTCGAAGGCCAGATCGCGCTGGACGCCGCCCACGAACAGGAACTGGCGGCCAAGCTCGCGCAATTTGGCGAAGTGCTCAACAGCGTTGGCGAAAAAGGCACGCCGCACATCCTGTGCACCTATTTGTACGAAGTGGCCGGCCTGTTCTCCAGCTTCTACGAGAACTGCCCGATCCTGACCGCCGACGACGAAGCCCAGAAACAAAGTCGCCTGCGCCTTGCCGCATTGGCTGGACGCACCCTCAAGCAAGGCCTGGAACTCTTGGGCCTGGAAACTCTGGAGCGTATGTAAGTTGGCTGCCAAGAAAAAACCTGCACCCAAACGCGGCGCCAGCCGTTATCAGGCCCCGGCGAAGCAGCCGATCCCGGGCTGGCTGTGGATGGCCATCGGCCTGACGGTCGGTGCCTTCGTTGTGTTTCTGATGAAGCTGGAGCCTGGCCAGGGCGATGACGTCAAGCGCGTCAAACAGGAGCAGCAGAAGGCCACGAAAATTGCCGAGGCCAACAAGACTGCGCCAAGCCCGACCGCACCGGTGAAGCCGAAATACGACTTCTACACGCTGCTGCCGGAATCGGAAGTGATCGTGCCGCCCGACGCCGTGCCGGAGAAAACCCTGCCGACCCCGCAAGTGCCGACCACGCCCGTAACCCCAGCGGAAGCGGCGAAAATCGATACGGCTCGCGCCCAGGCTGCACTGGCCGGCATCACTCCGCCGCCAGCACCGCCAGTGGCAGCGACCAAGGCCGCGCCTGTGACCAAGTTCTTCCTGCAAGCCGGCTCGTTCCCGAAACAGGCGGATGCCGATCGTGTGCGTGCACAGATCATTCTGTTGGGCCAATCGGTCTCGGTTGAGTCCGGCACGGTGAAGGACGCGACCTGGTATCGCGTATTGGTGGGGCCGTTCAGCAACCGTGAGCAACTGACCGTGGCGCAGAAACAATTGGCCGGGGCCGGGTTTAGCAACCTGTTGTTACAACAACGCCAGAGCCGCTGATTTCGAAGACATAGCAGGGCTAATGTGGGAGGGGGCTTGCCCCCGATGGCGGTATATCAGTCAATATATTCAGCGACTGACACACCGCGATCGGGAGCAAGCCCCCTCCCACATTTGGTTTTGCGGTGTTCTTGAATAGGTGTCGGATCAATAAACACCACTCGTCCGCGCACCCGTCCTACGGTTGAAATCCCCCCCGCCACCCCCATATGAGTTCTCATCAGGGCATTTTCGCCCCGCTGCGTGGAGACTCTCCCCTTGACCACCATCGTTTCAGTACGTCGCCACGGCAAAGTCGTCATGGGCGGCGACGGCCAGGTTTCCCTGGGCAACACCGTGATGAAAGGCAACGCGAAAAAAGTGCGTCGCCTGTACCACGGCCAGGTACTTGCCGGTTTCGCAGGCGCTACCGCCGACGCCTTTACCCTCTTCGAACGTTTCGAAGGCCAGCTTGAGAAACATCAGGGCCACCTGGTGCGCGCCGCTGTCGAACTTGCCAAAGAATGGCGCACCGACCGCTCCCTCAGCCGCCTGGAGGCCATGCTCGCCGTCGCGAACAAAGACGCTTCCCTGATCATCACCGGTAACGGCGATGTGGTAGAGCCCGAGCATGGCCTGATCGCCATGGGTTCCGGCGGTGGCTATGCCCAAGCGGCAGCCAGTGCGCTGCTGAAGAAAACCGACCTGTCGGCCCGTGAAATCGTCGAGACCGCCCTGGGTATCGCCGGCGATATCTGCGTGTTCACCAACCACAACCAGACCATTGAGGAGCAGGACCTCGCCGAGTAAGCCGTAGGCTTATTCCCGCTTGAGGCCGCCAGACACTATGTCCATGACCCCCCGCGAAATCGTCCATGAACTCAATCGCCATATCATCGGCCAGGACGATGCCAAGCGCGCCGTTGCCATTGCGCTGCGTAACCGCTGGCGCCGGATGCAACTGCCCGAAGAACTGCGCGTTGAAGTAACCCCCAAGAACATCCTGATGATCGGCCCGACCGGTGTCGGTAAAACCGAAATCGCCCGGCGCCTGGCCAAATTGGCGAACGCCCCGTTCATCAAGGTCGAAGCGACCAAGTTCACCGAAGTCGGCTACGTGGGCCGTGATGTCGAGTCGATCATCCGTGACCTGGCCGATGCCGCCCTGAAGATGCTGCGCGAACAGGAAGTGACCAAGGTCAGCCACCGTGCTGAAGACGCAGCGGAAGAGCGCATCCTCGACGCCCTGCTGCCACCGGCCCGCATGGGTTTCAACGAAGACGCCGCACCGTCGTCGGATTCCAATACTCGCCAGCTGTTCCGCAAGCGCCTGCGTGAAGGCCAGCTGGATGACAAGGAAATCGAGATCGAAGTGGCTGAAGTGTCCGGCGTGGATATTTCTGCCCCGCCTGGCATGGAAGAAATGACCAGCCAGTTGCAGAACCTGTTCGCCAACATGGGCAAGGGCAAGAAGAAAAGCCGCAAGCTCAAAGTGAAAGAAGCGCTGAAGCTGGTGCGCGACGAAGAAGCCGGGCGCCTGGTCAATGAGGAAGAACTCAAGGCCAAGGCCCTGGAAGCGGTCGAGCAGCACGGGATCGTGTTTATCGATGAGATCGACAAAGTGGCCAAGCGTGGCAACTCCGGTGGCGTCGATGTATCCCGCGAAGGTGTGCAGCGTGACCTGTTGCCGCTGATCGAAGGCTGCACAGTCAACACCAAGCTGGGCATGGTCAAGACTGACCACATTCTGTTTATCGCTTCCGGTGCGTTCCACCTGAGCAAGCCAAGCGACCTGGTGCCCGAGTTGCAAGGCCGCCTGCCGATTCGTGTGGAACTCAAGGCACTGACACCTGGCGACTTCGAGCGCATCCTCAGCGAACCCCACGCCTCGCTCACCGAGCAGTACCGTGAGTTGCTGAAAACCGAGGGACTGGGTATCGAGTTCCAGGCGGACGGTATCAAGCGTTTGGCGGAAATCGCCTGGCAGGTCAACGAGAAGACCGAGAACATCGGTGCCCGACGCCTGCATACCTTGCTTGAGCGCTTGCTTGAGGAAGTGTCGTTCAGTGCCGGCGACATGGCGGGTGCGCAGAATGGCGAAGCGATCAAGATCGATGCTGACTACGTCAACAGCCACTTGGGCGAATTGGCGCAGAACGAAGACTTGTCTCGTTATATCCTGTAAGCCTCACACAGAACTGCTTTGCTTCAAATGTGGGAGGGGGCTTGCTCCCGATGGCGGTGTATCAGTATCAGATGAGCTGACTGACACACCACCATCGGGAGCAAGCCCCCTCCCACATTTTCAAGCCGGTTTATTCAGGAGCATCCCATATGGTCAAGTTTCCTACTGCAGTAAACCTGCACAAAACCTCCAATACCCTTGGCCTGACTTACGGGCCGGATGAAACCTACCAACTGCCCGCCGAATTCCTGCGGGTTCACTCGCCTTCGGCCGAGGTCCAGGGCCACGGCAAGCCCATCCTGCAATTCGGCAAGCTCAATGTCAGGTTGACCCAAGTCGAACCGGCCGGCCAGTACGCACTGAAATTGACCTTCGATGACGGCCATGACAGCGGACTGTTCACTTGGGACTACCTCTACCAGTTGGCCGTACGTCAGGACGCGCTATGGGCCGACTACCTGGCCGAGCTCAAAGCGGCCGGAAAAACCCGCGACCCGAGTGAGTCGGTCGTGCGGCTGATGCTCTAGCACAGGCATCTTGGTCTTTAGAGCGCATTTTCTAATTTCATCTGCTTGAATGCCCTGTCGCGTGGCCAATGATCGGCCCGCTTGCGAAAAAAAATAAACTCGGGTAACCAATGGAGCTGGCAAGTTCCCTGCATTTGACGATGCGGTATCAACGGTCACCCGGGTCGCAGTACCAGGCTGGTGTCGTGTATCGAAATTGGGTGCGCAGCAATCGCCGGTACTCGTCTTTCGGACAATGGAGCGTCGTAGATGAGTAACAAGAATAACGATGACTTGAAACGCCAGGCCTCGGAAAACACCCTGGGGCTGAACCCGATCATCGCGTTACGCAAAAAGCATTTATTGGCCTCGGCCAAGATGGTGCTGACCCAAGCCATCAAGCAGCCGTTGCACAGCGTCAAGCACGTCGCCCACTTTGGCGTCGAGTTGAAGAATGTGATGTTCGGCAAATCCCAACTGGTGCCTGAAGGCGATGACCGTCGCTTCAACGACCCGGCCTGGAGCCAGAACCCGCTCTACAAACGTTATTTGCAGACTTACCTGGCGTGGCGCAAGGAACTCCACGACTGGATCGACGACAGCAACCTGCCGGCACAAGACATCAGCCGTGGCCACTTCGTGATCAACCTGATGACCGAAGCCATGGCCCCCACCAACAGTGCGGCCAACCCGGCGGCGGTCAAGCGCTTCTTTGAAACCGGCGGCAAAAGCCTGCTCGACGGTTTGTCCCACTTGGCCAAGGACATGGTGCACAACGGCGGTATGCCGAGCCAGGTCAACATGGGCGCCTTTGAGGTCGGCAAGACCCTGGGCACCAGCGAAGGTGCGGTGGTGTTTCGCAACGATGTGCTGGAGCTGATCCAGTACAAGCCCATCACCGAGCAGGTACACGAGCGCCCACTGCTGGTGGTGCCGCCGCAGATCAACAAATTCTACGTATTCGACCTGTGCCCGGAAAAGAGCCTGGCGCGTTTCTGCCTGCGCAATGGGCAACAGACCTTTATCGTCAGTTGGCGCAACCCCACCAAGGCCCAGCGCGAGTGGGGGCTCTCTACTTATATCGAGGCGCTCAAGGAAGCGGTCGATGTGGTCACGGCAATTACCGGCAGCAAGGACGTGAATATGCTCGGCGCCTGCTCCGGTGGCATCACCTGCACCGCACTGCTGGGCCACTACGCGGCGCTGGGCGAGAAGAAGGTCAACGCCCTGACCCTGTTGGTGAGCGTGCTGGACACCACCCTGGACACCCAAGTGGCACTGTTTGTCGACGAGCAGACCCTGGAAGCAGCCAAGCGCCACTCCTATCAGGCCGGCGTGCTGGAAGGCCGCGACATGGCCAAGGTGTTTGCATGGATGCGCCCCAACGACCTGATCTGGAACTACTGGGTCAATAACTACCTGCTGGGCAACGAACCGCCGGTGTTCGACATCCTGTTCTGGAACAACGACACCACCCGCTTGCCGGCCGCTTTCCATGGCGACCTGATCGAACTGTTCAAGAACAACCCACTGGTACGCGCCAACGCCCTGGAAGTGTGCGGCACGCCCATCGACCTCAAGCAGGTCACTGCCGACATCTACTCCCTGGCCGGCACCAACGACCACATCACGCCGTGGCAGTCGTGCTACAAGTCGGCGCAGTTGTTTGGCGGCAAGGTCGAGTTCGTGCTGTCCAGCAGTGGGCACATCCAGAGCATCCTCAACCCGCCAGGCAACCCCAAGGCGCGCTACCAGACCAGCGAGGGCTTGTCGGGCAGTGCGTTGCAGTGGCAGGAGAACGCCACCAAGCACACCGATTCGTGGTGGCTGCACTGGCAGGTGTGGCAGGCGGAGCGGGCGGGGAAGTTGAAAAAAGCCCCGGCGACATTAGGCAGTAAAACCTATGCCGCCGCCGAAGCGGCGCCAGGTACCTATGTACATGAGCGGTAGATTGGAATGAGATCCAAATGTGGGAGGGGCGGTGCGACGATTCGACTTGCTCCCGATAGGGATGGATCAGTGTCAGGTGTGCTCAATGACACACCGCCATCGGGAGCAAGTCGAATCGTCGCACCGCCCCTCCCACATTTTGACTGTATTCCTCCTGTAACACTTCACAGGGCTTGAGCATGGCGCAACCGTTCATCTTCCGTACCATCGACCTGGATGGCCAGACCATCCGCACGGCGGTACGCCCGGGCAAGCCGCACTTGACCCCGCTGCTGATCTTCAACGGCATCGGCGCCAACCTTGAGCTGGTGTTCCCGTTCGTCCAGGCCCTGGACCCGGACCTGGAAGTGATTGCGTTCGACGTGCCCGGCGTTGGCGGTTCCTCGACGCCGAAGCGGCCCTATCGCTTCCCCGGCCTGGCCAGGCTCACCGCGCGTATGCTCGATTACCTCGACTACGGCCAGGTGAACGCCGTGGGTGTGTCCTGGGGCGGGGCACTGGCGCAGCAGTTCGCCTATGACTACCCGGAACGCTGCAAGAAGCTGATCCTGGCGGCCACAGCTGCCGGGGCCTTTATGGTGCCGGGCAAACCCAAAGTGCTGTGGCTGATGGCCAGCCCCCGGCGTTATATCCAACCCTCCCATGTGGTGCGCATCGCGCCGATGATTTATGGCGGCTCGTTCCGCCGCGATTCGAACCTGGCCGCCGAACATGCGAGCAAAGTGCGCTCGGCTGGCAAGCTGGGTTACTACTGGCAATTGTTCGCCGGGCTGGGCTGGACCAGCATTCATTGGCTGCACAAGATTCGCCAGCCCACCCTGGTATTGGCCGGGGACGATGACCCGCTGATCCCGCTGGTCAACATGCGCATGCTCGCCTGGCGCATCCCCAATGCGCAGTTGCACATCATCGATGACGGGCACCTGTTCCTGATCACCCGGGCTGAAGCCGTGGCGCCGATCATCATGAAGTTTCTCGAAGAGGAGCGCTTGCGCGCAGTGATACATCCGCGACCGGCGGTGTGAAGGACCACACCACCGCGCAAGTTGCCAGGAACCGACTATGGTTCTGGATTGGCGTGCCTGCTTGATGTCTTGACGAAGGAGTGTTGGCTCATGCGAGAAAGACCCGTGACGAACCCGGCGCCCACCCCCGCTGCGTTCATCAACGCACAAAATGCGATCACCGGCCTGCGCGGCCGCGACCTGCTGTCAACCCTGCGCACCGTCGCCGCGCACGGGCTGCGCAACCCGGTGCACACCGCCCGCCACGCCCTGGCCCTGGGCGGCCAACTGGGCCGTGTGCTGCTGGGTGAGACCGTGCACGAGCCCAACCCCAGGGACAATCGCTTCAGCGACCCCACCTGGAAGCTCAACCCGCTGTACCGGCGCAGCTTGCAAGCCTATCTGAGCTGGCAGAAACAGACGCGGCAGTGGATCGATGACAGCACCCTCAGTGACGATGATCGCGCGCGTGCGCAGTTCGCCTTCGCCCTGCTCAACGACGCCGTCTCCCCTTCCAACACCCTGCTCAACCCGCTGGCGATCAAGGAGTTGCTCAACTCCGGCGGCAACAGCGTGGTGCGCGGCGTGAGTAACCTGTTCGAAGACCTGCTGCACAACAACGGTTTGCCCCGCCAGGTCAGCAAACACGCCTTCGAAGTCGGCAAGACGGTGGCGACCACGCCCGGTTCGGTAGTGTTTCGCAACGAACTGCTGGAGCTGATCCAGTACAAGCCCATGAGCGAAAAACAGTACGCCAAGCCGCTGCTGGTGGTGCCGCCGCAAATCAACAAGTACTACATCTTCGACCTCAGCCCGGCCAACAGCTTTGTGCAATATGCCCTTAAAAATGGCCTGCAAACCTTCATGATCAGTTGGCGCAACCCGGACGTGCGGCATCGCGAATGGGGCCTGTCCACCTACGTGGCGGCGTTGGAGGAGGCACTGAATGTCTGCCGGGCCATCACCGGCGCCCGCGAGGTCAACCTGATGGGCGCCTGCGCCGGTGGCCTGACCATCGCCGCCCTGCAAGGCCACCTGCAAGCCAAGCGCCAGGTGCGGCGCGTCTCCAGCGCCAGTTACCTGGTGAGCCTGCTCGACAGCCAGATCGACAGCCCCGCAACCTTGTTCGCTGACGAACAAACCCTGGAAGCCGCCAAGCGCCGCTCCTACCAGGAGGGCGTACTGGACGGCCGTGACATGGCCAAGGTGTTTGCCTGGATGCGCCCCAACGACCTGATCTGGAACTACTGGATCAACAATTACCTGCTGGGCAAGGAGCCGCCGGCCTTCGACATCCTGTACTGGAACAACGACAACACGCGCCTGCCCGCCGCCTTGCACGGCGACCTGCTGGACTTCTTCAAGCACAACCCCCTGAGCCATCCCGGTGGCCTGGAGGTGTGCGGCACGCCCATCGACTTGCGCAAGGTCACGGTGGACAGCTTCAGCGTGGCCGGGATCAACGACCACATCACACCGTGGGACGCGGTGTATCGCTCCACCCAACTGCTGGGCGGCGAGCGGCGCTTTGTGCTGTCCAACAGCGGGCATATCCAGAGCATCCTCAACCCGCCGGGCAACCCCAAGGCCAACTACGTCGAGAACCTCAAGCTGAGCAGTGACCCGCGTGCCTGGTACTACGACGCCCGGCATGTCGAAGGCAGCTGGTGGCCGCAGTGGCTGGAATGGGTACAACAACGCTCCGGGGTACAACGCGAAACGCTTACCGCCCTGGGCAACCAGAACTACCCACCGATGGAAGCAGCGCCAGGCACTTATGTGCGGGTGCGTTGAGCTCAACGATCACATTAAGAAGGCTGGATGAAGACCCGCGACCGTATCCTTGAATGTGCCTTGCAGTTGTTCAACCACAAGGGCGAACCGAACGTATCGACCATGGAGGTGGCCAATGAAATGGGGATCAGCCCCGGCAACCTCTACTACCACTTCCACGGCAAGGAGCCGTTGGTTCTGGGGCTGTTCGAGCGCTTTCAATGCGAGTTGGCGCCATTGCTCGATCCTCCTGCCAATGCGCAACTGGAGGCCGAGGATTACTGGCTGTTCCTGCACCTGATTGTCGAGCGCATGGCCCACTACCGCTTCCTGCTCCAAGACCTGTCGAACCTGGCCGGGCGCCTGCCGAAGCTGGCCAAGGGCATTCGCAACCTGCTCACGGCGCTCAAGCGCACCCTGGCCTCATTGTTAGCGCGGTTGAAAGCCGCGGGGCAGCTGGTCAGTGACACCCAGGCGCTGGGACAGCTGGTGGAACAGATCACCCTGACCCTGCTGTTTTCCCTGGATTACCAACGGATTCTGGACCGTGAGGGTGAGGTGCGAGTGGTGGTGTACCAGATCATGATGCTGGTGGCCCCCCATCTGTTACCGACGGCGCGGAAGGCGACTGAGAAGTTCGCCTTGAAATATCTGGATGACACTGATTAAACATGTGGGAGCGGGCTTGCCCGCGATAGCGTTGGATCAGCCAATGCCTGTATGACTGACACTCCGCCATCACGGGCAAGCCCGCTCCCACATTGGAAATGCAGCGTTTTTTAGGCTTGCATAAAAAAACGCCCGGTCTTCGCAGACCGGGCGTTTTTTTGTGTCCCGGAAAAATCAGGACTGACTGGATGGCGTCGGGGTGACCGGCGTTGCAGTCGGGGTAGCAGCCGTATGCGTCGGTGCGGACACCGAGTTGGCGGTAGAAGCGGCCGGTGCTGGCGCCGCTGCCGGCTTGGCCGCTGCGGCAGGCTTTGCTGCTGCCGGCTTTTTCGCTACCGCAGGCTTTTTGGCCGCTGCAGGTTTGGCCGCAGGCTTGGCTGCTGGTTTCGCAGCAGGTTTGGCAGCAGCGGTTTTAGCCGAAGGTTTGGCAGCCGGTTTAGCCGCAGGTTTCGCGGCGGCTTTAGCGGCCACTGGCTTAGCGGCAGGCTTGGTGGCCGGTTTGGCGGCAGCGGTTTTAGCCGCTGGCTTGGCCGCAGGTTTCGCAGCGGCTTTGGCTGGTGCTTTGGCAGCGGGTTTTGCAGCCGGCTTGGCGGCGGCTTTAACCAGAGGCTTGGCGGCAGTTTTCGCGGCGGGTTTTGCAGCGGCTGTTTTAGCCGCAGGTTTGGCAGCCGGTTTTGCTGCAGGCTTGGCCGCAGCGGTCTTGGCAGGAGCCGCTTTGGCGCCGGTCAGTTTTTCAATTTGCTTGGTCAAGGTATCGACCTTGCTGTGCAGCGTCTTCAATTCAGCCTTGCTGGGTACGCCCAGTCGCGAAATTGCACTATTGAGGCGCTTGTCGAAGGTTTCTTCCAACTTGCCCCAAGTGTCAGAAATGCTCGACTTGGCAGAACCGGCAGTTGCCTTGGCCGCGTCCACTTTTTTACCGACTGTGCTCTTGGTCAACTTCTCGGCCTTCTCGCCGTCCTTGACCAGAGTCTCGAAGTATTTACCGCCGTCACTGCTAACCTTCGAGTACACGCCTAAACCAGCAAGCCAGATTTTGCGGGAATATTTTTCAACTTCCCCGACCCACGAGCTGCCTTCTTTCTGAGTAGTCTTTTTAACAGCCATCCCGATGTCTCCTTAGTGTTTACGCGCGACACGTTCGAGCAATGCCGTCAGCTCTTCGAGCTTAGCAGAGAGTGTCTCCACGTCATGTTTAGACGCAATGCCGATTCGATTCAAGGCACTTGCAACACGCGTGTCAAAAGCTTTTTCAACTTTATCCAGCTGAACTTCAACCAAGCCCCTGACGCCGGAGACGTTACTCTTTACTTGATCAATCTGACTGTTGGCGGCATCAAGTTGTTCAACTACAACTTTTTTACCTTTACTTTCAACGCGTTGGCCGCTCTTGACCAGCTCTTTGAAGTATTCGCCGCCCTCGCTGCCGACCTTTGCATAGGCACCAAGGCCCGCCAGCCAGATCTTGCGGGCATAGCTTTTAACCTCACTCAGGGGGGTGGTTTGAACGTCGATTTTTTTCTTCAAAATAACTTTGGCCATGGTGCACCTCACGCAAAAAGGGTGGAGGACGGCCCGCAGGAGTTGAGGGCTTGGGCACAAAGTAGGGGTTAAAATTAGAATCGGCACCCTAAGTCAGGCCAACGCCTTATCCAAGGCTTTTTCGATTTCGGACTTGATCGTGCCACTCATGGCCGACATCAACAGGCCGAGTTCTACCTCGATGCGCAGCGAGTCATCGGCAACCGCGACCGTGCCCTTAACCCCGGAACGTTTCAGCTTCAGGGTATCGCCGGCCCATGAAGACTCCACACCATATTTATCCTCGAGTTTGCGCGCCAATTGCTCAGCCTTGGCCCGCGCCTGTTCTTTCCCCAGGGTATGTTCACGCTCAACGGTAATACGGGCCATTGCAATGACTCCTCTTTATAACGACTCGGAACACCCGCCATGCGGCAAATGGCCTCGGTGAGCATCTATCTTACCTGCAGCCTTGCCAAGACAAAGCAGGCCTTGGGGATTATCATGTCCCGCATTCTCTTTTGGTGACAGCGATATGACTGATCAGCGCAAAGGCAGCGATGCCGAACCCACCACTCACTTCGGTTTCAAGAACGTCCCGGAAAGCCAGAAAGCGGAAAAAGTCGCTGAGGTGTTTCACTCCGTGGCGGCCAAGTACGACCTGATGAATGACGTGCTTTCCGGCGGCATGCACCGTCTGTGGAAGCGCTTCACCATCGAGTTGTCGGGCGTACGCACCGGCAACCGGGTACTGGATATCGCCGGCGGCACGGGCGACCTGGCCGCCAAGTTCTCCAAACTGGTCGGCCCCACCGGTCAGGTGGTTTTGGCCGATATCAACGGTTCGATGCTCAAGGTCGGCCGCGATCGCCTGCTCGACAAAGGTGTGGCCGGCAATATCGAGTTCGTCCAGGCCGACGCTGAGAAGCTGCCGTTCCCCGACAACCATTTCGACTGCGTGACCATCGCCTTCGGCCTGCGCAACGTCACTCACAAGGAGGACGCGATCCGCTCGATGCTGCGCGTCCTCAAGCCGGGTGGTCGCCTGCTGGTGCTGGAATTCTCCAAGCCGACCAACGCGCTGATGTCCAAGGTCTACGACACTTACTCGTTCGCCTTCATGCCGCTGATGGGCAAGTTGATCACCAATGACGCCGAGAGCTACCGCTACCTGGCCGAATCCATCCGCATGCACCCCGACCAGGAAACCCTGAAGTCAATGATGGTGGAGGCCGGTTTCGACCGCGTGACCTATCACAACATGACCTCCGGCATCGTTGCATTGCACCGAGGTATCAAACCCTGATGCTGCTCGCAGGCCTTCTCGCAAGCGTCGAACATGGCCTCAACCGTGTTCTGCGCCTGGACAGCACCGCCCTGGCACGGCTCGCGCACTTGAACGGCAAAGTCATTGCCGTCGACTGCCGCAGCCCCGCTGTGCAGCTGTTTATCCTGCCCAGCGATGAAGGCTTGCTGCTCGCCACTCAATGGGCCGCCGACGCCGACTGCACCTTGCGTGCGCCGGCCTCCAGCCTGTTGCACCTGGCGCTGAGCCGCAACAAGACCGCCATCCTCCACAGCCCCGAGGTGGAGCTGGAAGGCGACAGTGCGGTGCTGATGGACCTGGCCGCCGTGCTGCAGGACCTGGAGCTGGATTGGGAATACGAACTCTCGCGCTGGATCGGCCCGGTCGCCACCCAGTTGCTCAGCGGGCACCTGCGCAGCCGCTCGCGCTGGTACCAGCAAGGGTTCGCCAGCCTGAACCAGAACCTCGCCGAATACCTGAGCGAAGAATCGCGCACCCTGGTCGGGCAACGGGAAGCGCAAGCGCGCTTTCGTGAGCTCGACAAGGCCAAAATCGACCTGGAACGCCTCGAGGCCCGCTTCGAACGCCTGAGCCGCTCCCTTGATCCAAGCGATAACGCATGAAGCTGCTCGCCGTCCGCCGTTTGTTTCGTATCCAGCGCGTCGTAATCCGTTACCGCCTCGATGACCTGCTGTTTGCCCTGCCCCTGCCCTGGTTCCTGCTGGCGGTGCGTTATGTGCTGCCGTGGCGCTGGTTCCCGCGCAAACAGCTGGAGCTCAGCCGAGGCGCGTGCCTGCGCCTGGCGTTGCAGGATCTGGGGCCGATCTTTATCAAGTTCGGGCAGATCCTCTCCACCCGCCGCGACTTGCTGCCTGAAGACATCGCCGACGAACTGATGCTGTTGCAGGACCGTGTGCCGCCTTTCGATTCACAGCAGTCGATGGCGTTGATCGAAGAACAACTGGGCCAGAGGATCAGCGAGGTGTTCAGCCGCTTCGATGTCGAGCCCCTGGCCTCGGCCTCGGTCGCGCAGGTCCACGCCGCACAGCTCAAGACCGGCGAAGAGGTGGTGGTAAAAGTCATTCGCCCGGGCCTCAAGCCGATCATCGGCCAGGACCTGGCGTGGCTGTTTATCCTGGCTCGGGCGGCCGAACGTTTTTCTGCCGACGCGCGTCTGCTGCACCCGGTGGATGTGGTCGCCGACTACGAAAAAACCATCTACGACGAGCTCGACCTGCTGCGCGAAGCGGCCAACGCCAGCCAATTGCGACGCAACTTCGAAGGCTCGCAACTGCTGTACGTGCCACAAGTGTATTGGGACTGGTGCCGGCCGAAAGTGCTGGTGATGGAGCGCATCTACGGCGTGCAGGTCACCGACCTGGCCACCCTCGCCGACCAGCGCACCGACATGAAGATGCTCGCCGAACGCGGGGTGGAGATCTTCTTTACCCAAGTATTTCGCGACAGTTTCTTCCACGCCGACATGCACCCCGGCAACATCTTCGTCAGCACCGTCAATCCGTGGAGCCCGCAGTACATCGCGATCGACTGTGGCATCGTCGGCAGCCTGACCCCGGAAGACCAGGACTACCTGGCGCGCAACCTGTTTGCTTTCTTCAAGCGCGACTACCGCCGCGTGGCGCAGTTGCACATCGATTCAGGTTGGGTGCCGGCGGAAACCAAGCTCAACGAATTCGAAGCGGCGATCCGTACCGTATGCGAACCGATCTTTGAAAAACCGTTAAAAAATATTTCCTTCGGTCAGGTGCTGATGCGCCTGTTCCAGACTGCGCGGCGCTTCAATATGGAAGTACAACCGCAGTTGGTGCTGCTGCAAAAAACCCTGCTCAACATCGAAGGCCTGGGCCGCCAGTTATATCCGGACCTCGATCTGTGGAACACCGCGCAACCGTTCCTGGAGCGCTGGATGCGTGAGCGGATGAGCCCGAAGACCATGTTGGGCAACCTGCACAGCCAGTTCGAACAACTGCCGCACCTGGCCAACATGACCCGCGATCTACTGGAGCGCATGTCCCAGCCCCACGCCAAAGACCCCGAGCCGCCTTGGCGCAAGCGCAAGGACGACTGGTTCCTGCGCCTGCTCGGCGCCGCGCACCTGGTGGGCGGTGTGATGCTGGTGATCGGCGGGCCGCTGAATCAACTGGGTCACTGGCCAGCCGGAATCATGGTGGCGGTGGGTGTTTATCTGATCGTGCGTCGATAGCCAATCCGGTTATACACTGTCGCAAATTGCCGGAGCCGAACATGAAAAACTGGCTGGACGAGATCAAGTGGGACAGTGACGGCCTGGTGCCGGCCATTGCCCAGGACTACAAGACCGGGCGCGTATTGATGATGGCCTGGATGAACCGCGAGGCGCTGAGCCTCACCGCCACTGAGCAGCGCGCCATCTACTGGTCACGTTCGCGTGGCAGACTGTGGCGCAAGGGCGAAGAATCCGGACACGTGCAGGTTCTGCATGAAATGCGCCTGGACTGCGACGCTGACGTGGTGATCCTGATGGTCGATCAGATCGGCGACATCGCCTGCCATACCGGGCGCCACAGCTGTTTCTATCGCGTCTTCGAAGACGGCGAATGGAAGACAGTGGACCCAGTGCTTAAAGACCCGCACGCCATTTATTCGGCAGGACACTGAACATGAGCGATACCCTGAACCGTGTGGCCCAGGTGCTGGAAGACCGCAAAGGCGCGGATGCTGACAGCTCCTATGTCGCTAGCCTTTACCACAAGGGTCTGAACAAGATTCTGGAAAAACTCGGCGAAGAATCCGTCGAGACCATCATTGCGGCCAAGGACGCGCAAATCAGCGGTGATTACAGCGATGTAATCTATGAGACCGCCGACTTGTGGTTCCATAGCCTGGTCATGCTTGCCCAACTGGGGCAGCATCCACAGGCCGTGCTGGATGAACTGGACCGTCGCTTCGGCTTGTCCGGGCACGCCGAAAAGGCCTCGCGCCCGTCCGCCTGATTAACCAAGACTTGAGGATTTGCAGCATGGGCATTTTTGACTGGAAACACTGGATCGTCATTCTGGTGGTGGTTGTTCTGGTGTTCGGCACCAAAAAACTGAAAAACCTCGGCACCGACGTCGGCGAGTCGATCAAGGGCTTTCGTAAAGCCATGAACGACGACGAGAAACCCGCCGAGCCAAGCGCAAACCCGGTGCCACCGGCACAGCCTGTGCACCCGCAGGCCGCTCAACCGATCACCGAGCGTCGTACCTTCGACGTGCAGGCTGAAAAAGTCCAAGAGCCGACCCGCAAAGACTCGTGAGCACTGACTAATGTTTGGTATCAGCTTCTCTGAACTGCTGCTCGTCGGCCTGGTAGCCCTGCTGGTACTGGGGCCGGAACGCCTGCCCGGTGCCGCACGCACCGCCGGCCTGTGGATCGGGCGCCTGAAACGCAGTTTCAACGCGATCAAACAGGAAGTTGAACGTGAAATCGGTGCCGACGAGATCCGCCGGCAATTGCACAACGAACATATCCTGTCGTTGGAGCAGGAGGCGCGCAAGATTCTTTCCCCGGTGCAGGAGCCGGCCAAGCCGGTCACTCCGGTGGCCGAGCAGAGCATCACGCCGGTGTCCCCTGCCGAAGCCGTTCCCGCCCCGATAACGCCTGCGCCGACGCCCGTCGCGTCGCCCGCGCCCCATGACCCTACACTGCCGCCGCGAGCCCCATGAGCGCTGATAAACCGGAAAACGACCAGCACATGCCGCTGGTCTCGCACCTCACCGAGTTGCGTACCCGCCTGCTGCGTTGCGTAGCGGCCATCTTCATCATCTTTGCCGGGCTGTTTGCCTTCACCCAGCAGATCTACACCTTCGTTTCCACACCGTTGCGCCAGTACCTGCCTGTCGGTGCGACGATGATTGCCACCGACGTGTCGTCGCCGTTCCTGACACCATTGAAGCTGACCATGATGGTTTCGCTGTTCCTGGCGATCCCGGTGATCCTGCATCAGATCTGGGGCTTTATTGCGCCGGGCCTGTACAAGCACGAGAAGCGCATCGCAGTGCCGTTGCTGGTGTCGAGCATCCTGCTGTTCTATACCGGCATGGCCTTCGCCTACTTCCTGGTGTTCCCGCTGATCTTCAAGTTCTTCGCCGCCGCCACCCCGGCCGGCGTGGAGATGATGACCGATATCACCAGCTACCTCGACTTCGTGATGACGCTGTTCTTCGCCTTTGGCGTGGCCTTCGAAATCCCGGTGGCGGTGGTGTTGCTGGTGTGGATCGGAGTGGTCGACGTCAAATATCTGAAGAAGATCCGCCCGTACGTGATCATCGGCTGCTTTGTGGTCGGCATGATCCTCACGCCGCCGGACATCTTCTCCCAGACCTTGCTGGCCGTGCCGATGTGGATGCTGTTCGAAGTGGGCATCCTGTTCAGCGGCTTGATCAGCAAGCGCGGCGAACACCCGGACGACCAGCCTGCCGACGACGACCAGCCGCCAGCGACCCAGCCGTGAACCTGCTGCTGCTGGAAGACGCCGACTTCATCGCGGCCGACCGCGTGGTGCTGCGTGATCGGCGCCTGGTGCATATGCAGGAAGTCCACCGCGCCGCCGTAGGCGACAACCTGCGTGTGGGCCGCATTGGCGGGATGATGGGCAATGCCCAACTGCTGCGCCTGGAGGCGGGTGAAGCCGAGCTGCAAGTCAGCTTCGACCAACCGCCGCCGCCAAAGCTGCCCCTGACACTGCTGCTGGCCCTGCCCCGCCCGAAGATGCTGCGCCGGGTGCTGCAAACCGTGGCGGCCATGGGCGTGCCCAAGGTCGTGCTGGTCAACAGCTACCGCGTGGAAAAAAGCTTCTGGCAGACCCCATTCCTGGAACCTGAAGCGGTTCGCGAGCAACTGATCCTCGGCCTGGAACAGGCGCGGGACACGGTGCTGCCCGAGATCATTATCGAAAAACGCTTCAAGCCGTTTGTCGAAGATCGCCTGCCGGCCATGGTTGAAGGCACCCTGGGCCTGATCGGCCATCCCGGTGATTACCCTGCGTGCCCCCGGGGGCTGGATGAGCCGGTGACGCTGGCGATTGGCCCAGAAGGTGGTTGGATTCCCTATGAGGTGGACCTGCTGACCAAGGCCGGTCTACAGCCGGTGCAGCTTGGTGCGCGCATCCTACGGGTTGAAACCGCCGTGACGGCCCTGCTCGCCCGACTGTTCTGATATCAAATCCAAAAACACTACAGCCCCCTCCCACATTGGATCTCTGGCGCTACAGAATCCTATGCCCATGCCGATAGCCTCTGAATAAGTCCAAGCCTTGTTCCAGGGGAGTTCGCAGCATGTATCGTTGGTTAGCCGAGAAACTGGGGAATGTAAGCGTCAACCGCAAGCTGAGCGTCGGCTTTGGCCTGGTGTTGATCCTGACGCTGTTGATCACCTTTACCGGCTGGACCGGCCTGGGCGACGTAATCAATCGCGGCGATAAGCTGGGTTTTATCTCCAGCCTCAATGGCCTGACCAAAGACCTGCGCCTGGCGCGCCTGGACTTTGATATGCGCCGCGGCGAACAAGGCACTGACGCGGTCACCGGCCTGATTACTCAGTTGGACAATGGCCTTGAAACCGCCGCGCAGTTAATCGAACAGCCCAATGACAAGGCCCTAGTCGAACAACAACAGGAAGCGTTGAGCCAATACAAAAAAGCCTTCGCGGCCATGGTCCAGGCGGGCCTCAAGCGTGAGGGCGCGCGCAGCAAGCTCGGCGACACCGCCGACAATGCCGTGGCCAAAACCAACGAGATTGAAAAAAGCCTCCTGCAAGGCGACAGCGTCACCCAGTTCAACAGCGTGGTTGACCTGAGCAAGCTGATCCAGCAAGCGCGCTTCCAGGTACGCGGCTACACCTACAGCGGCAAAGTCGAGGCCGAGCAACCGGCCCTTGATGCCATCGACAATGCCCTGAAAAAAATCACCGAACTGCAAAGCCAACTGCCAGCGCCCTACCAGGCCAACCTGCAAGAGGCTGGTGTCTCACTGCAAGCCTATCGCGCCGCCGTCAGCCAATATCGCGACTCCCAAGTGGCCAGTGCCGCCGCCCTTAAAATCATGAGCGCCCAGGGCGATATTCTGCTGGGCCATAGCGAGAAACTCACCACGTCGCAAACCGCAGTGCGCGACCACGATGTGGCCCAGGCCAAGTATCTGTTGCTGCTCGCCACCGTACTGGCGATGGTCTTCGGCCTGTTCGCAGCCTGGGCCATCACCCGCCAGATCGTCATCCCGCTAAACCAGACCCTCAAGGTCGCCGAGCGCGTGGCCTCCGGCGACCTGAGCCACAACCTGGACTCTGGCCGCCAGGACGAACTGGGCCAGTTGCAACGCGCCATGCAGAGCATGACCGTGGGCCTGCGCGCGTTGATCGGTGGTATCAGCGACGGCGTCACCCAGATCGCCAGCGCGGCCGAGCAGTTGTCGGCCGTGACTGAACAGACCAGCGCGGGGGTCAACAGCCAAAAGGTCGAGACCGATCAGGTCGCCACCGCCATGAACGAAATGGCCGCCACCGTGCAGGAAGTTGCACGCAATGCCGAGCAAGCCTCGGAAGCTGCTGTAGCCGCAGACCAACAGGCCCGTGAAGGTGACAAGGTGGTCGGCGAAGCCATCGCCCAGATCGAACGCCTGGCGACCGAAGTCGGCAACTCCACCCTCGCCATGGGCGACCTGAAGCGCGAAAGCGACAAGATCGGCAGCGTGCTTGACGTGATCAAATCCGTCGCCCAGCAAACCAACCTGCTGGCGCTGAATGCGGCCATTGAAGCGGCGCGTGCCGGGGAGGCCGGGCGTGGCTTCGCGGTGGTGGCCGATGAAGTGCGCAGCCTGGCCCAGCGCACACAGAAGTCCACCGAAGAGATTGAAGAGCTGATCGTCGGCTTGCAAAACGGTACCCAGCAGGTGGCCTCCATCATGGACAACAGCCGCGGGCTGACCGACAGCAGCGTTGAACTGACGCGTCGCGCCGGCAGCGCATTGGCGAATATCACCCGCACGGTTTCAACCATCCAGGCGATGAACTCACAAATCGCCACCGCCGCCGAGCAACAGAGCGCCGTAGCCGAAGAGATCAACCGCAGCGTGTTGAATGTGCGTGACGTATCCGAACAGACGTCCTCGGCCAGCGAAGAAACCGCTGCGTCGAGTGCAGAACTGGCGCGCCTGGGCATTCATCTGCAAGCATTGGTCGGCCGCTTCAGGGTCTGACACGCTCACACCAGGGAGTGGCCCGTGCGGGGTCCTCCCTGCAACTTGTGAAATTTCCTACACGTCTTTCAGGTCAATTCTTACGCGCCCCTTGCCGAAAAGATTTAGCGTTCCCACTCCTCCTGACCTGCGTCAGTCGGACTGCGAGACGCTTTCTCTTTGCTGATGGAGGTGCATCATGTTTCGACCACTGACCCGCGTATTGGGCAATACCAGCGTCACCCTCAAGCTTATCCTTGGCTTCGGCCTGGTGCTGGCACTGTGCATTGCTGTCGCCCTGACGGGATGGCAGGCACTGAACGACTCGCTCTTTCGTGCACAAACCTTGACCACTCTTTCTCGATTGGCCGTGACCGGTGAAGAACTACGCGCCGAACGGATTTTGTACCGCACCCTCAATGAACCGACGAACTTCGACAAGATCGGCCGGCACATGGAAAAAATCGACGGTTACCTGGTCGAGTTGGCGGATCGCCTGAAAATCCAGGCACATCTGCAGCAAGTCCAAGACTCCAGTCGCCTCAGCGCGCGCTTCAAGACCGCACTGGGCGGGCTACCCACCTTGATGCAACAACGTGAGCAAGCGCAGAAGGGGCTCACCAGCAGTTCTGTGGCGGCCAGCGACACCCTTGGACAATTTTCCAGTGACTTGCCCGACCAGAACGATGAGAAAGCCTTGGATAGCGTGGAAAACCTGCGCCTGGCCTTGGAAAAAGCCGAAGACCGCGCCAAGGCACCGGCATGGGCCGCAGACACACTGCAGATTTACACCCAAGGCGTGGACGACGCGCTCAAGGCCCTCGACGGTGCTCAGTCTGCCGTGACGGCTTTACCGGTCGACAGCACCGCTCTGAACAGCGCCCTGCTCGACTATCGCGCCCAACTCAACCGCGTCAAGGACGCGCAGGTCACTGTTGAAAACACCCAGAATCAACTGGAGCAGTGGCTGGACCAGTTACTCTCGCAAAGCGACCGCCTGAGCGAGGAACAGACCCTGCAACGCGACAAAGAAGCAGACTTGGCTCGCCTGATGTTGCTCTACGTGACAGGCGCAGCGCTGCTGCTCGGGGCCCTCGCTGCCTGGCTGATCGCCGGCCAGATCGTGCGGCCGTTGCGCCAGGCGCTGCTGACAGCCAACCGCATCGCCGAGGGCGACCTGAGCCACGATATCACTACCTCGCGGCGCGACGAACTGGGCCAATTGCAACGCAGCATCGGCCAGATGACGCTCAACCTGCGCGCCCTGATCGGCGGTATCAACGACAGCGCCCGCCAGATCGCAAGCGCCGCCGAGCAACTGTCCGCCGTCACCGAGCAAACCCGCGCCGGGGTCAATGGCCAGAAACTGGAAACCGAGCAAGTCGCCACCGCCATGAACGAAATGCTCGCTACCTCCCAAGAGGTCGCTCGTCATGCAGAGCAAGCCTCGATTGCCGCCACTGAGGCTGATCAACAAGCAGGTGTGGGCGACCAGGTGGTGGCCGAAGCGATTACCCATATCGAACATCTGGCCGAGCAGATGAACCGCTCGAGCCTGGCGATGCAAGGCTTGCAACAGGAAAGCCAGAAGATCGGCAGCGTGCTGGAGGTGATCAAATCGGTGTCCGAGCAAACCAACCTGCTGGCCCTTAACGCCGCTATCGAAGCGGCACGCGCGGGTGAAGCCGGTCGCGGTTTCGCTGTAGTGGCCGACGAAGTACGCACCCTGGCCCAGCGCACCCAGCAATCAGCCGAGGAAATCGAGATGTTGATCGAGGGTTTGCAGCGTGGCACGCAACACACCGCCGATATCCTGGACAACAGTCTCAGCCTGACCGACAACAGCGTGGAGCTGACGCGCCGCGCAGGCGCAGCCCTTGCCAACATCACCCGTACGGTATCGGTGATTCAGGAGATGAACCCACAGATTGCCGCAGCAGCCGAGGAGCAAAGCGCGGTGGCCGAAGAGATCAACCGCAGCGTACTGAAGGTCAAGGATGCGTCGGAACAAACCTCGACCGCCAGTGAGCAGACGGCGGCGGCCAGCATCGAGCTGGCGCGCCTGGGCACAGACCTGGCGCGCTCGGTAGGCCGGTTCAAGGTCTGAGCAGTTACAACACCTGGCGCAGGAAGGCTTGAGCCCGCGGGTCCTGGGGGGCTGCAAAGAAGGCTGCGGGCGCTGCATCTTCGAGCAGTTTGCCATGGTCGAAGAACAGCACCCGGTCCGCCACTTCGCGAGCAAAGCCCATCTCGTGGGTCACGCAGACCATGGTCATGCCTTCCAGGGCCAGGGTCTTCATGACGTCGAGGACTTCGCCAACCATTTCCGGGTCGAGCGCCGAGGTGGGCTCGTCAAACAGCATCACCTTGGGCTCCATGGCCAGCGCCCGGGCAATCGCGACCCGCTGCTGTTGGCCGCCAGACAGGCGCGATGGAAACTCATGGGCCTTCTGCGCGATACCCACCTTTTCCAACAGAGCCAGGGCCTTGGCCTCGCGCTCTTGCTTGCCGCGCTTGCGCACGACCTTTTGCGCCAGGCACAGGTTTTCCAGCACGGTCATGTGGGGGAACAGGTTGAAATGCTGAAACACCATGCCGACTTCACGGCGATAGGCGTTCACATCGGTTTTAGGATCGGCCAATTGCAGGCCATCAATGCTCACCGAGCCCGAGTCGAACTCCTCCAACCCATTGAGGCAGCGCAGGAAGGTGGACTTGCCGGAACCGGACGGGCCAATGACCACCAGCACTTCGCCCTTGGCCACCTGGGTGGTGACGTGATCAACCGCGCGTACCACATGCCCACGGGTGTCGAAGACTTTTACCAGATCGCGCACTTCAATCACTTTGGGCGAGCCTCCGCTCAAGCCGGCTGGCCATTTTCGACAGCGGCAGGTTGATCAGCAGGTACAGGCCTGCCACACAGAACAGGATCTCGAATGGCGAAAACGAGGTGGTGATCACTTCGCGGCCACTCTTGAGCAATTCGGTAATCGCGATCACCGACACCAGGGACGTGTCCTTGACCAGGCTGATAAATTGCCCGGCCAGGGGTGGCAGCACGCGCTTGAAGGCTTGCGGCAACACCACATGGCGCATCGACTGGCTGGCGCTCAAGCCCAAGGAACGCGCCGCTTCATCCTGGCCACGGGTGATGGACTGCACGCCGGCGCGGACGATTTCGGCCACGTAGGCGCCGGTGAACAACGACAGCGCGGCGATCCCGGCAAACTCCCGGGAGAGGTTGAGCACCGTGCCGATGAAGAAGTAGAAAATGAAAATCTGCACCAGCAGCGGCGTACCGCGCACCAGTTCGACGTAGATCGTCGACAAATCCCGCAGGGTCGGGTTTTTGGAGAGCCGGCACAAACCGGTCGCCAAACCTATCGCCAAGCCCAGGATGCCGGACACCACCGACAGCCACAGCGTGGTCCACAAGCCCCACATCAGCGGCCCCAACGCCCACTGGCGGGTCACGCCGACCACATCGCCCTCAGCCACATCATCACCGCGCGCCACTTGCAGGCTGTTGTCGGCAACCGTGAGCTTTTGCTCGGCCCCCGCGTCGTTGCGCAGGGTGACTTCGGCCACATCGCCTTTGCGCACCAACTCGACCACGGTGGAAATATCCGCGGCGCGCTGGGAGGTTTCGGCTTGATAGGCGAAGTATTGCGGCACGCGGTTCCAGCGCCACTCGTAGGACATCAACGAGGTGGCGTAGTACAAGGCGCCAGCCAGGCCGACCAGCACGACCACCGTCAGCAGGTGCCAGGGCCATTGGGCTTTTTTCTGTTTCATTTCACTTTCCGGATATGTGTTGCCTGATAGGCCGCCATCGAGGGCAAGCCCCCTCCCACATTTGATGTGTAAATACAGTCAAATGTGGGAGCTGGCTTGCCTGCGATGCAGGCAACTCGGTGTCAGGCCTTATTCCATGTCCTTGAGCCACTCGGAGCTCTTGAACCACTTGTCATGGATACGATCGTAGGTGCCGTCGTTACGGATCTGGTGCAGGAAGTTATTGATGAAGTTGATGCTGTCGTAATCGCCTTTCTTCAAACCGAACGCCAGGGGTTCAAAGGTGAAGGGTTCTTCCAGGAACACCAGCTTGCCGTTGCCGACTTTCTTCTCGGCTACTACGTTATACGGTGCGTCATAGACGAAGGCGTCAGCCTTGCCGTTGACCACATCCAGCACGCCTTCCTGCTCGTTGTCGTAGCCGTGGTACTTGGCCTTGGAAATCAGCTTTTTGGCGACCATCTCACCGGTGGTGCCGAGCTTGGAGGTCAGACGGTATTTCTCATCGTTCAGGTCTTTGTAGGACTTGATGGTGCCTTCCAGGTCCTTGCGGATCAGCAGGGTCTGGCCGACCACGATGAAGGGTTCGCTGAAGTTCAGGCGCAGGTTGCGCTCCTGGGTCAGGGTCATGCCGCTGCCGATCATGTCGAACTTGCCGGTCAGGAAGGCCGGGATGATGCCGTCATAACCGGTGGACACCAGCTCCAGCTTGACCCCCATGGACTTGGCCATGGCCTTGAGGATGTCGACTTCGAAGCCGATGATTTCACCGCGCTTGTCAGTCATTTCGAACGGCATGTAGGTCGGGTCCATGCCGACTTTCAACGTGCCGCGCTTGACCGCATCGTCGATGGCACCGGCCTGGGCCGCAGTGGCAGCGACCATCGCGGTGACGCCGAGCATCAGCATCGAAAGATACTTTTTCATCTTCAAGACCCCTGAACGATTCTTATAAGGTCGGCGCACAAAAGGGCTGCGCCATTTCGGGATGCGATCCTAACCCACTCGTTGTCCGTCACAAAGGTTTCAGCGGTAAATGTTATCGGCGTATGTCGTAAAAGTCCTACGGCGGCGCAGTCAAGCGCAGGGGTAGACGCGTCTACGCAGCCCCTCGACAATTGATTGATGTGTAAGTAGTTATGACCATCACTCAATCTCTGCCATCCAGGCCGTGTCCCTGAACCACTTGTCATGCAGGTGATCGTAGGAGCCATCCTGAGCGATCTGGTTGAGAAAGTGATTGATCCAGTTGAGGCTGTCGTAATCACCCTTTTTCAAACCAAACGCCAGGGGCTCAAAGGTGAAGGGTTGTTCCAGTGTCAACAAGGCGCTGTTCTGCGGCCGGCTCATCGCGATCAGGTTGTAGGGCGCATCATGGATAAACGCATCGAACTTGCCTTCCACGACCTGCCGCACACCGTCTTCCGGGGTCGTCACCGTGCTCAGTTGAGCAGCCCCCAGAAAACGCTGGGCTGCTGCCTCTCCGGTCGTGCCCTGGATGGTCACCACCCGGTAGCTGGCGTCGTCCAGCTCTTCGATGCTGGAAACGATGCCGGCCAGGCGGGGGTGCAGCAGCACGGTCTGACCCACCACAATGAAAGAGTCGCTGAAGTTGAGCTTCAGGTTGCGCTCTTGGGTGACGGTCATGCCACTGCCAATCAGGTCGAATTTCTTCGCCATCAACCCCGGTACCAAATCCGTATACGGCACCGCAATCAGCTCAAGTTCCACGCCCAGTGCACGGCTCATGGCGCGGAGCAAGTCAATTTCAAAACCGACGATGCGCCCCTGCTTATCGAGCATCTCGAAGGGCACGTAATTGGGCGTGGTCCCCACCTTCAACACGCCGCGACGAACAGCATCGTCCAGGGCGCCCGCACTCAGCAGACCCGCGTAAGCCCATAGGAAAACGCTAACCAGCAATACCGAACAATACCTTTTGATCATGAATGCCCCCGTGGCGAGTCAAATTTTGGGGGGCGATGCTAACCCAGCGACAGGCACGACAATACGCCTCGATCAAAGGTCTTTTGTTTCGAAATAACAAGGAGTTAGGGATAAAAGGAAGCGACTGTAAACGCTGTAGGACCAGCGTCTGCAGCGCCCCCGAGGCGAGCCCTCGGGGGCGTCTGAATCAGGCCGGTTGGGCCTGCGGCGACTGCGGTTGCAGAGGCAGCAATGGCGCGTGCGGATCTGCCTTGATCGAAGCACGCCAGGCACCGAGCCACTCGGCATGACCTTCGTTCCAGACCTGCTCATGCAGGCGAGCCAGGGCTACCGGGTCGCTGAGCAGGGCCAGGCGTTCGCTGTTGTTGAGGCCGGCAGGGCCGACTTTCAACGCATGGCGAACGCGCTCCATGCGCAGATACTCGATCGGCTCGGCCTCACGGTGACGCGAGGTCGCCAAGGCACAGGCCAGGGCGTTCTGCTGCGGGTCGACCACCGAACGCACGAAACCGTCATTGAGGGCGTGCCAACGGTTTTCGTGGGTGTACTTCTCGGTCGACAGCAGCGCTTGCGGCGGATTGTACTCCTCGGGGATCAGGAACAGGCTCTCGTCACGGGACTTGAGGCCCAGCTTGACCCGGCTGGAAATCACCGACACCGGAATCGACAGCATCAGCGAGCCGACAATCGGCACCAGCCACCACAGGAAACTTGGGTTCAACCACACCACCAACAGTGCCCACAGGAAGCCGAGGATAGTTTGCGGGCCGTGACGCTTGACCGCTTCACTCCAAGGCGTGGAGTCGTCGTCACGCTGCGGCGAGTTCCAGGTGGCAGCCCAACCGAGGAAAGCGGCGAGGACGAAACGGGTGTGGAAAATCATCCGCACCGGCGCCAGCAGCATGGAGAACAGCATCTCCAGCAGCATCGACAAGGTCACCTTGAACTTGCCGCCGAACTCCTTGGCACCCTTGGCCCAGATCAGGATGATGCTGAGCAGCTTGGGCAGGAACAACAGCACGATGGTGGTGGAGAACAGCGCCACCGCCTTGTCCGGGTGCCATTGTGGCCATAGTGGGTACAACTGGCGCGGCGCCATGAAGTACTGCGGCTCCATCAGGGTGTTCACCGCCAGCAACGCCGTGGACAACACCAGGAAGAAGAACCACAACGGCGCCGACAGGTAGGACATCACGCCGGTCAGGAACACCGCACGGTGCACCGGGTGCATGCCTTTAACCAGGAACAGGCGGAAGTTCATCAGGTTACCGTGGCACCAGCGACGGTCACGCTTGAGTTCGTCCAGCAGGTTCGGCGGCAGTTCTTCGTAACTGCCCGGCAAGTCGTAGGCAATCCACACGCCCCAGCCGGCACGGCGCATCAGCGCGGCTTCAACGAAGTCGTGGGAAAGGATTGCACCGGCGAATGCGCCCTTACCTGGCAACGGCGCCAGGGCGCAGTGTTCGATAAACGGTTTCATGCGGATAATGGCGTTGTGACCCCAATAGTGGGATTCACCCAACTGCCAGAAGTGCAGGCCGGCGGTAAACAATGGGCCGTATACGCGGGTAGCGAACTGCTGCATACGCGCATACAGGGTGTCCATGCCCGACGCCCGCGGCGCGGTCTGGATAATCCCCGCATCCGGCGTGGCTTCCATCAGGCGTACCAGGCTGGTCAGGCATTCGCCGCTCATCACGGAGTCAGCGTCGAGAACGACCATGTATTTGTAGTCGCCACCCCAGCGACGGCAGAAGTCGTCGAGGTTGCCGCTCTTGCGCTTTACACGACGGCGGCGGCGGCGATAGAAGATCTTGCCAAAGCCGCCAGCTTCGCGGCACACGTCGAGCCAGGCTTGCTGTTCGGCGATGCAGATGTCGGCGTCGTTACTGTCGCTGAGCACAAAGAAATCGAAGCGATCCAGGTCACCGGTGGCGGCTACCGATTCGAACGTGGCACGCAAACCTGCGAATACCCGCGGCACGTCTTCGTTGCAGATCGGCATTACCAGTGCGGTGCGCGCATCCTTCGGAATTGGCTCGTTACCGGCACTTTTACCGGAGATGCGGTATTTATCGTGACCGGTCAGCAGCTCCAGGAAGCCCATGAGTGCGGTCCAGAAACCGGCCGAGACCCAGCAGAACAGAATCCCGAACATGATCAGGATGCTGGTTTGCAGCGCGTAAGGCATTACCTGAGTGGCGGTTTGCAGCAGGGTCTGGTTGCGGATTTCATCGAAGTCGACCAGCGACCAGCCCTGGTACGGCATGATGCCTTTCATGTACCAGCCGGCGACAATGGTCTGGCCCAGCATCAACACCAGCAGGATATAGCGACGGATCGAGCCCACGGTACGCCAGCGGGCAGCGGGCAGTACGCGCTCATCCTTGGGTGGCTTGGGCGGATTGGTGCGACCCGTCATCCGGCGCCAGCCGCGCACCAGGATGTCGGTGCGCCAGGGCTCGGGCACCACTTTGGTCCGGCGGATCGGCGGCGTGGCTTTAAGACACACGCGACCGCTGGCGTCGAGCGCCAGCATCTCGGCGTCTTGCAGCTCTTCGGCGCTGTTGAGGGTCAAGCGACGGCCGACCGAAGCCTGGGCGGCCTCAGTCGGTGCGTCGAAAGTCGACGACGACAAGCGTTCGTGCAATTCGCTGAACGAGTTGCAGCCCGCCAGCTCGGCGCGCTGCTCAGCGGTCAACGGGAGGTGCGCCAGATACTCGCTCAGAGTCTCTGGCCGGACATTTGAATTACTCATCGGCAGGCAACTGATAGCTCCAGGTTTCGGTCAGGACTTGTTCGGTCTTGGCCGGCTCCGGTGTGGCTGGGGCAGCTTCTGGCTGCGGGTCTTGCTTGTCTTTTGCGTCTTTCTTGGCCTGTTTCTCGTGCTGCTTGGCCAGGACTTTGTCAGCCTTCAACACGTGATTGGAAACCGGCTCAGGCGCTGGTTGCACCACATCCTGCACCAGTGCCGCACGCATTTCGGTTGGTTTGCCTGCGTCCTTGATCTTCATACGCAGGGTCAGGCGCCAGCCTTTGGTGTGTTCGTTGTAGCGCACACTGTTTTCAACCAGTTCGGCGTTGTCGCCCACGCTCACCTGGCTGCGCACCGGGGCGTCCGGCAACAGTTTCTTCAAGGCCGGGCCTTCGAAGTCCACCAGGTAGGCCACGCTGCCATCGGGCTGACGGATCAGGTTGGATTGCTTCACGTCACCGGTAGAACGCAGGGTCTGCTTGACCCAGGCGCTGTCCGGCGAATGGAATGCAGCATCGTCCAGGGTCCAGTGCAGACGGTAGGCGATGTCCAGCGGCTTGCCGACTTCCGGCAGTTCGGCCGGGCTCCAGAACGCCACGATGTTGTCGTTGGTTTCATCGGCAGTCGGGATCTCTACCAGGTCAACGGAGCCTTTGCCCCAATCGCCTTCAGGTTCGATCCAGGCGCTTGGGCGCTTGTCGTAGTTGTCGTCCAGGTCTTCGTAGTGGCTGAAGTTGCGGCCACGTTGCAGCAGGCCGAAGCCACGCGGGTTCTCGACGCTGAAGTTGCTGACCGACAGGTGTTTAGGGTTGTTCAACGGGCGCCAGATCCACTCGCCATTGCCGGCGTGGATCGACAGGCCGCTGGAATCGTGGAGCTCGCGACGGTAGTTAAGCACCTTGGAAGGCTGGTTGGCGCCGAACAGGAACATCGAGGTCAACGGGGCAACCCCCAGCTTGCTGACCTTGTCGCGCAGGAACATCTGGGATTTCACATCGACCACGGTGTCAGTGCCGGGGCGCAGGATCAGGCGATAGGCACCGGTAGCGCGCGGCGAGTCCAGCAGGGCGAAGATCACCAGGTGCTTGTCGCCCGGCTTTGGTCGCTCGATCCAGAACTCGGTGAACCGTGGGAACTCTTCACCGGACGGCAGCGCGGTATCGATAGCCATGCCACGGGCAGACAGGCCATACACCTGGTCCTTGCCGACGACGCGGAAATAGCTCGCGCCGAGCATGGTCATGATTTCGTCTTGCTTGTCGGCCTTGTTGATCGGGAAAAGCACACGGAAACCGGCATAGCCCAGCTGTTCGGTGGCTTTGGGATCAAATTTCACGTCACCGAAATCGAAGCGAGTCGGGTCGTACTTGATTTCATGCACGCTGTCGGCGGTGACTTCATTGATTTTCACCGGCGTATCGAAATGCATACCCTGGTGATAGAAGGACAGCTTGAACGGGGTGTTCTGATCGGCCCACTCGGCTTTTTCGTTGCGGAAACGAATCTTCTGGTAGTCAGCGAATTTCATTTCGCGGAATTCGTTCGGCAGATTGCTGCGCGGAGCTTCGTATTTCTGCCCGGCCAGCTCTTTTGCCTTGGCCGACACATCATCCAGACTGAATGCCCACAGTTGACCCGCGCCGAACAGGCAAAACAGGGCAGAGCCCGTTACCAGTGCGTTTCGTAACCGTTTGGCAGACAATTTTGGTGCATTACAGGGACTAACAATCACGAGCAACCCTCGCCGAAAACAGATCAAAAAACCAACGGCCAGCTATCTATATGCCAGGTTGGCGAGCAATGTTCCGACTCCCCCAAGGCAAAATGATTCCCCAAAGGCTATCGGACAAGGCTCTACCTAAGTCAAAAATGGACCAAACAACGCTGATCCCCGTAGCGCGCGATTATCTAGTAGCCCGCGAGACAACGCATCAGGGACAGCGAAGTATTTGTAGCGAAAACCTGCGTTTTTAGGCATTAAAGTCGTTTTTCATACATTCATGTCTGTAAGAGAAAGGTCACAGGGCCATCATTGACCAAATGCACCTGCATATCAGCGCCAAAACGCCCTGACGCCACCTTGCCATGCAATTGTTGCGCTTGTAACAACAAGTGCTCAAAAAGCGCCGCTCCCAAGGCCGGAGGGGCAGCGGTGGAGAAGCTTGGCCGCAGCCCGCTCTTCGTGTCCGCCGCCAGGGTGAACTGCGACACCAGCAGCAACCCGCCGCCGATATCCTTGAGCGAGAGGTTCATCTTGCCCTCGGCGTCACTGAACACCCGGTAGTTAAGCAGCTTGTGCAGCAGTTTGTCGGCGCTCTCGGGCGTATCTGTAGGTTCGACGGCGACCAGCACCAGCAAACCTTGGTCAATCGCCCCCACGACCTCACCGGCTACTTCGACGCGGGCGCCACGCACCCGCTGCAACAGGCCCTTCATGCTTCTTCAGGCGGCAGATCAAGCAGGCGCCGTGCCATCTCGCCGGTGGCGCGCACCAGCGCGTCGGTGATGCCCGGCTCAGACGCGGCATGGCCAGCCTCGCGAATCACCTGCAACTCACTGTTGGGCCAGGCCTGATGCAGCTCCCAGGCGTTATCCAGCGGGCAGATCATGTCGTAGCGACCATGGATGATGATGCCCGGCAGATGGGCGATCTTGTGCATATCGCGAATCAGCTGGTTGGGCTCCAGGAAGGAGTTGTTGGTGAAGTAATGGCACTCGATACGCGCAATGGACAGCGCGCGTTGCGGTTCGGAAAAACGCTCCACATGCTGCGGGCTCGGACACAGGCCGAGCATGCGCCCTTCCCAACCCGACCAGGCTTTGGCCGCATGCATCTGGGCGATCTGGTCGTTGCCGGTGAGGCGCTTGTGGTAGGCGGCAATCATGTCGTGGCGTTCTTCCACCGGGATTGGCGCCAGGTAGTCCTGCCAGTAGTCCGGGAAAAGACGGCTCGCGCCCTCTTGGTAGAACCAGTGAATATCCTGCGGGCGGGCCAGGAAGATGCCGCGCACAATCAGGCCAAGCACACGCTCTGGATGGGTTTGTGCGTAGGCCAGGGCCAGGGTTGAACCCCAGGAGCCGCCGAACAGCACCCATTTGTCGATGCCCAAGTGCTCGCGGATGCGCTCAAGGTCGGCGACCAGATCCCAGGTGGTGTTGTTCTCAAGGTTGGCGCGGGGGGTGGAGCGCCCGCAGCCACGCTGGTCGAAGGTGACGATGTGGTAGAGGTTCGGATCGAAATAGCAGCGGCTCTGGGCGTCACAACCGGCACCTGGCCCCCCGTGGATGAACACGACGGGCAAGCCCTCGGGAGAGCCACTTTCATCGACATACAGCGTGTGGGTGTCATCGACTGCCAGATCATGCCGGGCGTAGGGTTTGATCTGCGGGTACCAAGTCTGCATTGCGCGCTCCGTAGGGTGTCGGGTTCATCCCTGGGGGGACGTCTATTATTTTGCCGTCTCGCATCATAAACCCGAATTGTGCAATGAGCATGTCATTGAGCGCTTAGACCTTTGTCAGCCCTTCGCTGCTCAGGTAATGCAGCACGTTATCGTCGAGTTGCTGCAATTGCGTCACTGCCCTTTCCTACAAATCAGCGAGCAAGACATCTCACTACTGCGGAAAACTCTTAATTGCGACTGGATTCGACATCGCCAAGCTCAGAGCTCGCCAACTTTGAATAGAGAATCCCATGTCGATCAGCAGACTTCCCCCGCAAGGAAGTGCCACATATCAACAAGTTGAACAGTTCAGGCGTCGTGATGATCGTGGCGGGCACATCGAAATCAACGGCCTGAAGTCCAAGACCGCAGAGGAAGCCACTGCGCGACTGATAAGCCCGAATCCGATCTGGAAGGATAAGAACGGCGATGGCGTCATCACCATCACCTATTCATTTACCCCCGGCTCCGATAAACCTGAAGGGCAACATGACAGTTACCAAGGCGTGACTGATGTGTCCGAAGCAAACAAAGCCAAAACCCGCGAGGCACTCAAGCTCTGGGAAGATGTGACAAACGTGAAATTTGTAGAAGGGCCGAGAAATGAACAAAGCGAAGGTCATATCAACTTCGGCAACTTCAAAACCAGACTGAATGACAAAGGTCAGTACACCCCTTTCAACCCCCACGCCTTGCCGCCGACGAAAGACAGGCTAACGGCGCATGTCTGGACCACAGAAAAAGAAAGTGCAGGCCCGAGCGGTATGACGACTCTGATCCATGAAGTCGGCCACACGCTTGGCTTGAAGCATCCAGGAGGCAACTACGGAACAAAATATGAACAGCAAAAACTCGGTTATGTGGAAGATTCCCGTTCCCACACCATTATGAGCAAATACCAGCATGGCTCGGTTGCGAAGTCCCCCCTACAGGATGACATCACCGCCATACAGACCCGGTACGGTGTGAACCACAATACTCGCAAAGAGGACACCGTCTACGGCTTCAACTCCAACGCCAACCGAAACTTCCTCAAGCTCAAGTCCGACAAGGATGAGCTCAGAGGTACCCTTTGGGATAGCGGCGGCAACGACACACTGGATTTATCCGGCTATCAGAAAAACCAAAAGATCAACCTGACGCCTGGCACCTTCACCAATGCCAATGGCCGCGATCGAAACCTCTCTATTGCCCGGGGCGTCATCATCGAAAACGCGATTGGTGGCAAAGGCAATGACCTGATAATCGGTAACGACGCCGACAACATACTCAAGGGTGGTGATGGCGACGACATTATTGATGGTGGCAGAGGCGCGGATAAACTGTGGGGCGGAAAAGGTGCCGACACCTATGTTTATGGTAGTTGGACTGAATCGAACAGCGTGGATGGAACCGACGAAATCATGGATTTTGAAAGCGGCAAGGACAAGGTCGATGTGTCGGGCATACGCAGTAAAATCGGAGACGCCCCGTTGCGATTTGTCGATGGCAAATCGGCGCAGATGCAAAAAGGCGACGCCTCCATATCCTACGACCCACACAAGAACATCAGCACACTGCGGGTCTTCGATGGCCAAGGTCAGCCACTGGAGGTGAAGGTGCACGGCGACCTGAAACAAAGCGATATTGTCCAGTGACGGTCAAACGCGCGTGCAACTCTTAGCAACACCGCCCGCCTGCTCAGCGCTGCTGTCGATTCCTGGCCGAGCCACCGATCACAGCAGTCATCCACAGGCCGGCAACGATCAGCAGGCGCGACTGGCTTGCGGTGGCGATTTCAGCCGTACTGCTTTTTCCCCCAGGCCAAACAACCTTGCAACAACTGCTTCAATACCTCCCGCGTCGGCTCAGCCAAATCCGCCCGATACCGAAACGGCTCAACCTCTTCCATATAAGTGCATTGCCCCAACTCCAACTGCACCGCATGAATATCCTGCGCGGGGTTGCCGTAGTGACGGGTGATATGCCCGCCCTTGAAGCGCCCGTTCAACACATGGCTGTACCGCGGATGCCCGGCGCAGATGGCCTCCAGTTGGCTGGCCAACTCGGGATCACAGGCAGCGCCGTTGAAGGTGCCGAGGTTGAAGTCCGGCAGCTTGCCGTCGAACAGGTGCGGGATCACCGAGCGGATCGAGTGCGCATCGAACAGCAACGCGTAGCCGAATTCGGCCTTGAGCCGTGCCAGTTCCTCCTGCAGCGTGCGGTGATACGGGCCCCAAATCTTCTGCAAGTAACTGGCGCGCTCGGTCTCGTTCGGCTCCAGCCCCTCGCGGAACAAGGGCACACCATCGAACAGCGTCTCCGGGTACAGGCCAGTGGTAGCGCCGGCATAGAGCGGCTTGTTGTCGGAAGGCCGGTTCAAGTCGATGACAAACCGCGAGTACTCCGCCGCCAGGGTGCTGGCGCCCAGTTCTTCGGCAAAGTCATACAGCAGCGGAATATGCCAGTCGGTGTCCGGCAGGCTTTGCGCTTGGGGAATCAACCCGGCCTCGACCGCAGGCGTCAGGCGCACGCCGGCGTGGGGCATGCTGATCAGCAGCGGTACGCGGCCTTGTTTGAATGTCAGAACCTTATCCACAACACCACTCCTTACACAGTGACGTCGGCGCCGTGGCGCACAACGCGTTTATCCAGCTCGCCGCCCAGCCAGTAGGCCAGGTCAGCGGGGCGATCAATCTGCCAGGCGACAAAGTCAGCGACCTTGCCCGCTTCCAGGGAGCCATGGGTGTCGCCCATGCCCAACGCGGTGGCGGCGTGTTGCGTGGCACCGGCCAAGGCTTCTTCGGGAGTCATGCGGAACAGGGTGCAGGCCATGTTCAGCATCAGACGCACCGACAACGCAGGGGAAGTGCCGGGGTTGAGGTCGCTGGCGATGGCGATCTTCACGCCGTGCTTGCGCAGGGCCTCCATGGGCGGCAACTGGGTTTCGCGCAGGAAGTAAAAAGCGCCCGGCAGCAACACGGCGACCGTGCCGGCAGCGGCCATGGCGATGGCATCTTCTTCAGTCATGAACTCAAGATGATCGGCCGACAACGCGTGATAGCGCGCCGCCAGGCTGGAACCGTGCAGCGATGAGAGTTGCTCGGCGTGCAGCTTTACCGGCAAGCCAAGCTGGTGGGCAACCTTGAACACGCGCTCGACCTGTTCGGGGGAAAACGCCAGGTATTCACAGAAGGCATCCACCGCATCCACCAGGCCCTCTGCGGCCAGCGCCGGCAGCATCTCATTGCAGATGTGCTCAATGTAGTCATCGGCGCGGTCCTTGTACTCCGGCGGCAGCGCGTGAGCGGCCAGGCACGTGGCGCGCACGCTGACCGGCAGCGCTTCACCCAAGCGCCGGGCCACGCGCAGCATCTTGCGCTCGTTGGGCAGATCCAGGCCGTAGCCGGACTTGATCTCCACGGTAGTCACGCCGTCACGCAAAAGGCTGCGCAGACGTTTTTCAGCGCTCAGGAACAATTGATCTTCCGTGGCTGCACGCGTGGCACGCACGGTACTGGCAATCCCGCCGCCCTTGGCCGCGATCTCGGCGTAGCTGACGCCTTCGAGGCGCTGCTCGAATTCGCCGCTGCGATTGCCACCAAACACGGTATGGGTGTGGCAGTCGATCAGCCCGGGGGTGACCCACGCGCCTTGCAGGTCATGCACCTGGGCGTAATCGGCCGTAGGTGCCTGGCTGCGCGGGCCGATCCACTCGATCAGCGAGCCCGCTGTCACCATGGCGGCATCCTCGATAATCGAGTATTTGCCTTGGGCCATGGTTGCGACGTGGCAGTGTTGCCAAAGGGTTTTCATCAACGCCTCCCTAAGTTATCGATGAGACAAAGCCTGTTCGTAATGGACCTTGGCCGCTTGCCCGGCAGCGGGCTTGACCCACAGCAGGTACGCGACGATCAGCAGCACGATCCACACAGCGCCGACCATCAAGGCCGCCTGGGTGTCCGGGAAGTAACCGAGCACACCAAACACAAACAGCATGAACACAATGGCCGCTGCCGGCGCATAGGGCCAGAACGGCACCGGGAATTTCAGTTCGGCGACCTGCTCCCTGGTCATCGAGCGACGCATGGCGACCTGGGTAAACAGGATCATCAGCCAGACCCACACGGTGGCAAAGGTGGCGATCGAAGCGATCAGCAGGAAGACGTTTTCCGGGATCAGGTAGTTGAGCACCACGCCGCCGAGCAACGCGGCGCCCATCACCACCACGGTCATCCACGGCACGCCTTGTTTGGACAACTGCGCAAAGCCCTTGGGCGCCTGACCTTGCTGGGCCAGGCCGTACATCATGCGACCGGCGCCGAAGATGTCGCTGTTGATGGCCGAGACCGCCGCCGAGATCACCACGATATTGAGAATGGTCGCCGCCGAGCCTATCCCCAGGTTACTGAAGATCTGCACGAACGGGCTGCCCTGGCTGCCAATTTGCGGCCACGGGTAGATCGCCATCAGCACGAACAGGGTCAGCACGTAGAACAACAGGATACGCAGCGGTACCGCGTTGATCGCCTTGGGGATCACTCGCTGCGGGTCCTTGGCTTCACCGGCAGTGATGCCGATGATTTCGATACCGCCGAACGCAAACATCACCACCGCAAACGAGGCGATCAAGCCACCAATGCCGTTGGGCATGAAGCCGCCGTGCGCCCACAGGTTGCTCAGGCCGCTAGCCTGGGTTTCACCCGCCGAGTGAATGCCGAACAGCATGATGCCGAAACCGCCGAGGATCATCGCCACGATGGCACCGACCTTGAGCAACGACAGCCAGAACTCCATTTCGCCAAAGACCTTGACGTTGCACAGGTTCAGGCCGCCGATCAAAAACACGATGCCCAGCACCCAGACCCAACGGGCTACCTCGGGAAACCAGAAGCCCATGTAGATGCCGAACGCGGTGACGTCGGCCAGGCAGACGATGATCATTTCAAAGGCGTAGGTCCAGCCGAGGATAAACCCCGCCATGGGCCCCAGGTAGGTGCTGGCGTAGTGGCCGAACGAGCCGGACACCGGGTTGTGCACGGCCATTTCACCGAGGGCGCGCATCACCATGAACACGGCGGCGCCGCCGATGAGGTAAGCCAGCAGCACGGCGGGGCCGGCCATCTGGATAGCGGAGGCAGAACCATAGAACAGCCCGGTGCCGATCGCGGAACCGAGTGCCATGAAGCGAATATGTCGGGCGTTGAGCCCGCGTTTCAAACCTTTTTCTGGCTGGTGCATTTCTCTTCCCTATTATTCTTATCCCGAGAAAATCTGAATCTGGCGAAAATCAATGTGGGAGCTGGCTTGCCTGCGATGGCGGACTTCCAGCCAGCCCATCTGGCGCAGACACACCGCTATCGCAGGCAAGCCAGCTCCCACATTGGGTACCGGTGAGCTTAAAGGCTCGGCAGCAACTTGGCCGGTACCAGCTCATTCAGGCAGCGGGTGGCGAGCAGTTCGCTGGCGGCGTTGATGTCTGGGGCGAAGAAGCGATCCTTGTCATAGAACGCCACCTTATCGCGCAGGATGCCGCGGGCTTTTTCAAGTTTCGGCGAGGTCTTCAGGCCGTCGCGCAAATCCAGGCCCTGGCACGCTGCCAGCCATTCCACCGCGAGGATGCCACGGGTGTTCTCGGCCATTTCCCACAGGCGCTTGCCCGCAGCCGGGGCCATGGACACGTGGTCTTCCTGGTTCGCCGAGGTCGGCAGGCTGTCGACGCTATGGGGATGGGCCAGTGCCTTGTTCTCGCTGGCAAGCGCAGCGGCAGTGACCTGGGCGATCATGAAACCGGAGTTCACCCCACCATTGCCTACCAGGAACGGCGGAAGTTGCGACATGTGCTTGTCCATCATCAGCGAGATGCGCCGCTCGCTCAGGGAGCCTATTTCGGCAATCGCCAGGGCCATGTTATCGGCGGCCATGGCCACCGGTTCGGCGTGGAAGTTGCCACCGGAAATCACATCGCCTTCGGCGGCAAATACCAGTGGGTTATCCGACACCGCGTTGGCTTCCACCACCAGCACTTCGGCAGCCTGGCGGAACTGGGTCAGGCACGCACCCATGACCTGTGGCTGGCAACGCAGGGAGTAAGGGTCTTGCACCTTGTCGCAGTTCTGGTGCGACTGCGAGACCTGGCTGCTTTCGCCCAGCAGGTCACGATAGGCCGCAGCCGCATCGACCTGCCCACGCTGGCCACGCGCCGCATGAATACGCGCATCGAACGGCGAGCGCGAACCCAGTACGGCTTCTACGGTGAGGCCGCCGCAGGCAAGGGCGCCGGCGAACAGGTCTTCACCTTCGAACAGGCCGCGCAATGCATAAGCGGTGGACACCTGGGTACCGTTGAGCAGGGCCAGGCCCTCTTTGGCGGCCAGGGTCAGCGGTGTGAGGCCAGCCACTTTCAGCGCTGCGGTCGCGTCCAGCCATTCGCCTTTGTAGCGCGCCTTGCCTTCGCCGAGCAGCACCAGGGACATATGCGCCAATGGCGCCAGGTCACCGGATGCACCGACCGAACCCTTGAGCGGAATGTGCGGGTACACCTGGGCGTTGATCAGCGCAATCAGCGCGTCGATCACCTGGCGACGGATCCCGGAGAAACCACGGCTCAGGCTGTTGACCTTGAGCACCATGACCAGCCGCACCAGCGCATCGCTGATCGGCTCACCGACGCCGGCAGCATGGGACAGCACCAGTGAACGCTGGAGGTTTTCCAGGTCTTCGCTGGCGATACGGGTCGAGGCCAGCAGGCCAAAACCGGTGTTGATGCCATAGGCGGTGCGGTTCTCGGCGAGGATCTGCTCCACGCAGGCAACGCTGGCTTCGATCTGGGCCGAGGCGCTCTCATCCAGGCTGAGGGTTACCGGCTGCTGGTAGATGGCACGCAGTTGGGCGAGGCTCAGTTGGCCTGGAATCAGGTTTAGCGCAGTCACATTCGTTCTCCTTGTGAATTATTCTTAAGTGTTCAGTGCAAATTCGGTAACGCAGTGTCTTTAAGCAACTGGGCAGCGGCGGCAATATCCGGCGCCAGCCAGCGGTCCTGCTCGTAAGCGGGGACCACTTCGCGCAGCAGGCGCCAGGCGTGGTCGGTACCGGCGCCCAAGCGCTGGTCCTTGAGGAACTCGAACGCCTGGGCCGCCAGCAAGTATTCGATGGCAAGAATCTGGGTGACGTTGGCCAATACCTGGTGCAGCTTGAGCGCGGCGTTTGTGCCCATGCTCAGGTGGTCTTCCTGCAGGCCCGAGGTGACGAAGTTGTCGAGCACCGCCGGTTGCGCCAACTGGCGGTTTTGCCCGCACAAGGACGCGGCGACGTACTGCACGATCATCATCCCGGAGTTGACCCCGGGGTTGCTGACCAGAAAGGCCGGCAAGCCGCTGACGTGCGGATTGATCAGGCGATCCAGGCGGCGCTCGGCCACCGAGCCGATTTCGGCCATGGCGATGGCGAGCATGTCGGCCGCCAGCGCCACGGACTGGCCGTGGGGGTTGGCCTGGGACACCACGCGGTAGCTGACCGGCGTGCCGAGCACCAAAGGGTTGTCGGTGGCGCTGTTGAGTTCGGTCTCGATCTGGCGCGTGGCGTGCTCCACCTGATCGCGGGCCGCGCCGTGGATCTGCGGGATCGAGCGAATGCTCAAGGCGTCCTGGGTGCGGATACCTTTGCTGCTGGCGATCACCTCACTGCCGTCGAGCAACGCACGCAGGTTGCTGCCCACTTGCTGCATACCCGGGTGCGGCTTGAGGGCGATGATTTCTTCGTCGAAGGCATCGATCTGGCCGCGCTGGGCTTCGAAACTCATGGCGCCGATCACGTCGGCCCATTGCAACAGGTGGTGCGCGTCGGCCAGGGCCAGGCAACTCAGGCCGGTCATGCACGGCGTGCCGTTGACCAGGCACAGGCCATCCTTGGCACCGAGTACCACGGGCTGCAAGCCTTCAGCCTGCAACGCGTATTGCGCCGTGACGATCCGGCCGCGGTAACTCACATTGCCGATGCCGAGCAAGGCCACACCGACATGGGCCATGTGGGTCAAATACCCCACCGAACCCTGGGATGGCACTTGCGGCGTGATGCCGTGATTGAGCAGCGCCAGCAACGCGTGCACCACCTGCGGGTGCAGGCCGGATTTACCGTGGCTGTAGTTGATGATTGCCGCGCACATGATCGCGCGGGTCTGCTCGTCGCTGAGCACCGGGCCGACGCCGCAGGCATGGCTGAGCAGCGTATTGCGCGACAGTTGGCTCAGTTGCCCGCCCTCAAGCGACACATTGCACAACGCGCCCAGGCCGGTGTTCACACCATAGGCGCGCTCGCCGCTGGCGACGATGCGCTGCACGATGGCCTGGGCATTGTCGATGCGCGCCCAGGCGTGACCCGAGAGTTCGAGCACTGCGCCGTGGCGAGCAACGGCGGCGACGTCCTGCCAGCGCATCGGGGCGTCGGCGATGATGATTTTGGTTGCCTGGGACATCGTTGACCTCTTCATATTCTCTAAACCTTTGGCGGCCTCATCGCGGGCAAGCCCGGCTCCCACATTTGAACTGTGTGAACCCAATCAAATGTGGGAGCTGGCTTGCCTGCGATGGCGTCCGTCAGACCACCGCCGCCCGCCGCTGAACAAACCGATCCACATACTCGTCCGCCGGCGAATGCAAAATCTCCCGCGGCGTGCCGACCTGGATCAACTTGCCGTCCTTGAGGATCGCAATGCGGTTACCAATGCGCACGGCTTCGTCGAGGTCATGGGTGATAAACACGATGGTCTTGTGCAGGGTCTTTTGCAGCTCGAGCAACTGGTCCTGCATTTCGGCGCGGATCAGCGGGTCGAGGGCGCTGAAGGCTTCGTCCATCAGGATGATGTCGGTGTCTGCGGCCAAGGCGCGGGCCAGGCCCACACGCTGGCGCATACCGCCGGAAAGCTGGTGCGGGTATTTGCTTTCGTAGCCCTTGAGCCCCACGGTTTCGATCCAGTGCAGGGCGCGCTCAGCGCATACCTGCTTGGTTTCACCGCGCACTTTGAGGCCGTAGGCGACGTTGTCGAGCACGCTCTTGTGGGGCAACAGGCCGAAGCTCTGGAACACCATGCTGATCTTGTGGCGACGGAATTGGCGCAGGGCTTCCATGTCCAGTTGCAGGATGTCTTCGCCGTCCACCAGGATCGCGCCGCTGGTGGGATCGATCAGGCGGTTGAAGTGGCGCACCAGGGTGGACTTGCCGGAACCTGACAGGCCCATGATCACGAAGATCTCACCCGTGCCGATGCTCAAGGACAGATCGTTCACGCCGACCACGCAACCGGTCTCGGCCAGTACCTGATCCTTGGTCTTGCCCTGGCCGACCATCGCCAGGGCGTCCTTGGAACGGGCGCCGAAGATCTTGAAGACGTTCTTTACTTCGATTTTGCTGACAGTCGTCATTTGCTCGCCTCATGCCGTGGGCGGCCATAAGCCTGGGTAATGCGGTCGATGACCACTGCGAGAATCACGATCGCCAGCCCGGCTTCCAGGCCACGGCCGACGTTGAGGGTCTGGATGCCGACGAGCACGTCTTCACCCAAGCCGCGGGCGCCGATCATCGAGGCGATTACCACCATCGACAGCGCCATCATGGTGGTCTGGTTGATCCCGGCCATGATGCTCGGCAGCGCCAGCGGCAGTTGCACGCCGAACAGTTGCTGCCAGCGGTTGGCGCCAAAGGCGTTGATGGCTTCCATGACCTCGCCATCGACCTGGCGAATGCCCAGGTCCGTCAGGCGAATCAGCGGCGGCGCGGCGTAGATCACCGTGGCGAAAATCGCCGGCACCTTGCCCAGGCCGAACAACATCAGCACCGGGATCAGGTACACGAAGCTGGGCATGGTCTGCATGATGTCCAGCAGCGGCATCAGCACCGAACGCAGGCGATTGCTGCGCGCCGACAGGATGCCCAGGGGAATGCCGATCAGCACCGAGATCACCGTGGCGACCATCATCAGTGCCAGGGTTTGCATCAGCTTGTCCCACAGGCCAACGGCCCCCACCAGGAACAGCAAACCGACGATCACCGCTGTGGTCACCAGCTTGCGCGTGGCGTGCCAGGCGATGCCCCCGACAATGGCCAGCATCAGCCACCAGGGCGCCATGCGCAGCAGGCCTTCCAGGTTGACGATGGCCCATAGCAGGGTGTCGGAGATGTGCCGGAACACATCGCCGTAGTTGGTGACCAGCGAGTCCACCCAACCGTTGACCCAGTCGGCGATGGAAAACGTAAAACTCTCAGGAAACATATCGTGCTCTCGATCCAGTGGGTTGTGGCCAGCCGCTCGGCCACCCCTGAGGGTAGCCGTGCACACTTGACCTACAAGGCCGCTTCGATTTTCTTGGCTGCGTCGTCGCTCACCCAGGCGTGCCAGACTTCAGGATGTTCCTTGAGGAAAATTTTCGCCAGTTTCGGCGACTCGATTCGCTCCTTGGCCATGCGGCCGAGGTTCTGGTTGAGCAGGTCGATGGGCAGGTTGACCTTTTCCAGCACGGCCACCAGTTCTGGCGCTTGTTCGTGGAAGGTCTTGGACAGGCCGACCTTGATGCTTACGCTCTTATCCACGCCGGGCTTTTCTTCCAGCTTGACCAGGTCGACCTGGCCCATCAGCGGTGTCGGTGACCAGTAGTAGAACAGGATCGGTTCGCCGCGCTTGTAGCTCGACAGCACCGCCGCATCCAGCGCCGGGCCGGTGCCTGGGCGGAAGTTGGTGTAGGTGCTTTCCAGGCCGTAGCTCTTGAGCATTTCGCTGTTGTCCAGCTCACAGGTCCAGCCGGCCGGGCAGTTGTAGAAACGGCCCTTGGAGGGCTCTTCCTGGTCCTTGAACACCGAGGCGTATTTGGCCAGGTCGGCGATGCTTTTCAGGTCCGGGGCCTTGGCTTCCAGCTTGCGCTTGGCGTCGCCCTCGATCACATAACGCGGCACGTACCAGCCTTCCACCGCGCCGACCACCGGGGCACCTACACCGACGACTTTGCCGGCCTTCTCGGCCTTGTTCCAGACTTCGCTGCGGCCTACCCACTCTTCGGCGAAGACCTGGATGTCGTTGCTACCCAAGGCGTTTTCCATGGTGATGGAGTTGCCTGGCAGGCTGTCGGTTTTGCAGTCGTAGCCTTTTTCCAGCACGGTTTGCAGGATGTCGGTGAGCAACATGCCACTTTCCCAATTCAGGCCGGCGAATTTCACCGGCTTGCCGGATTCGCACCAGCCGGCCGCCTGGGCGCCGGCGCTTGCCAGCAAGCCCGCTGAGAACAAGGTAGCCAGCAAGGTCTTATTCATAGTCATTGTTGTGACGCTCCCAATCATGAAATGGATTACGGCAGTCAGTAGGCGTCCTGCCCTGTCCACGTCCCATCAGGCTTGTGCAGCCAGCCCGTTTGTTGTGGGTAAAGCGCCCTGCTCTGTCGGCAGGATCAGGTGATCGGGTACCGTGCCGTGCCATTTTTTCGCACACACGTAATACAGGGCCGCCGGCAGTACCAGGCCGATGATCCAGGAGATGTCCACGTTACCCAGCGCGGCCACCAAAGGGCCGGTGTAGAACTTGGTCGAGATGAACGGCAACTGCACCAGCACGCCGAAGACATAGACACTGATACCCAAGAGGTTCCAGCGGCCATAGCGACCGTTCGGGTCGGCCAGTGCCGGCACGTCATAGCGCTCGCGGGTGATGCAGTAGTAATCCACCAGGTTGATCGCGCTCCAGGGCGTGAAAAACGCCAGCAGGAACAGGATGAACGACTTGAACGCACCGAGGAACGAGTGCTGGCCAAGCAAGGCGATCAGGGTTGCCGTACCGACGATGGCGAGCACGAACACCAGGCGTTGCACACGCGTGACCTCCAGGCGACCACGAAAGCCGCTGATGATGGTGGCAATGCACATGAAGCTGCCGTAGGAGTTGAGCGTGGAGATGGTGACCTTGCCGAACGCGATGCTGAAGTACAGCAATGCAGCGGTGGCCCCCGTGCCGCTCAAGCCAACGATGTAGGCCACTTCATGCCCGGCAAATTGGCCATTGGACATGGCCGCAGCGAACACGCCGAGTACCATTGCCACCTGCGCGCCGATGACCGAACCCGCGCCAGCGGCGAGAAAGGTTTTCACCGACGACGTGTTGCTCGGCAGGTAACGAGAATAGTCCGCCACATAGGGGCCGAAAGCGATCTGCCAGGAGGCCGCAAGCGACACGGCCAAAAGAAAACTGCTCCAGCTGAAATGACGGATTTGCAGGAGCGCGCCCACGTCGGTCTGGCTCATCAGGCGGCTGAACAGATACACAAAGGCAATCACGCCAATGACGCTGGCGACACGGCCAATGAAATGGATCACCCGATAACCCAGCACGGTGACCAGCACAATGACACTGGCGAAAATCAGGATACCGACGCTGTCGCTGACCCCGAACAACTGGCCCAGCGCCTGCCCCGACAACACGGTGCCGGTGGCGGTAAAACCCAGGTACATCAAGCACACCAGTACGATCGGGATAGCCGCACCATACACACCGAACTGCACCCGGCTGGAGATCATCTGCGGCAAACCAAGCTTGGGGCCTTGCGCCGCATGCAGCGCCATGACCCCGCCACCGATCAGTTGACCGACCAGCAGGCCGATCAACGACCAGAACACATCACCACCCAGCACCACGGCCAGGGCCCCGGTGACAATCGCGGTGATCTGCAGGTTGGCACCCATCCATAGGGTGAACTGGCTCAATAGACGACCGTGTCTTTCCGCTTCCGGGATGTAGTCGATCGAACGCCTTTCGATCAACGGGGTGGTGTCGTTTGCAGCCATGTTGTTCAACCTCTGATGGATTGTCTTGGGGTTGCCGCCGATCCAATGTGGGAGGGGGCTTGCCCCCTCCCACATGGGTCACTTGATCATCGGCAGGTTGAGGCCCTGCTCTTTGGCGCAATCGATAGCAATCTGATAACCGGCATCGGCATGACGCATCACCCCGGTCGCCGGGTCGTTATGCAGCACCCGCGCAATCCGCTCGGCCGCTTCATCGGTACCGTCGCAGACGATCACCATGCCTGAGTGCTGAGAGAAGCCCATGCCCACGCCACCACCGTGGTGCAGCGAGACCCAGGTCGCGCCGCTGGCGGTGTTGAGCAAGGCGTTGAGCAGTGGCCAGTCGGACACGGCATCGGAACCGTCCTGCATGGCCTCGGTTTCGCGGTTCGGGCTGGATACGGAACCGGAGTCCAGGTGGTCACGACCGATCACCACAGGGGCGGACAGCTCACCGCTGCGTACCATTTCGTTGAAGGCCAGGCCGAGCTTGGCGCGCTGGCCCAGGCCGACCCAGCAGATACGTGCCGGCAGGCCCTGGAAGCTGATGCGCTCGCGGGCCATGTCCAGCCAGTTGTGCAGGTGGGCGTCGTCCGGGATCAACTCTTTGACTTTGGCGTCGGTCTTGTAGATGTCTTGCGGGTCGCCAGACAGCGCCGCCCAACGGAACGGGCCAATGCCACGGCAGAACAGCGGGCGGATGTAAGCCGGTACGAAACCCGGGAAGTCGAAGGCATTTTCCACGCCCTCTTCCTGGGCCATCTGGCGGATGTTATTGCCGTAGTCGAAGGTTGGGATGCCTTGCTTCTGGAATTCCAGCATGGCCTTGACGTGCACGGCCATGGACTGCTTGGCGGCCTTGATCACGGCAGCCGGCTCGGTTTTGGCGCGGGCGCGGTATTCGTCCCAGGTCCAGCCGGCCGGCAGGTAGCCGTTGAGCGGGTCGTGGGCGCTGGTCTGGTCGGTGACCATGTCCGGGCGCACGCCACGCTTGACCAGCTCCGGCAGAATTTCGGCGGCGTTGCCCAGCAGGGCGATGGAAATGGCCTTGCCTTCCTTGGTGTACTTGGCGATGCGCGCCAGGGCGTCATCGAGGTCGGTGGCTTGTTCGTCGACATAGCGGCTGGCCAGACGGAAGTCGATGCTGACCTGTTGGCACTCGATATTCAGCGAGCAGGCGCCGGCCAGTGTCGCGGCCAACGGTTGCGCGCCGCCCATGCCGCCGAGGCCAGCGGTGAGGACCCAACGGCCCTGAAGGTTTGAATCGTAGTGCTGACGGCCAGCTTCGACGAACGTTTCATAGGTGCCCTGGACGATGCCTTGGCTACCGATGTAGATCCAGCTGCCGGCGGTCATCTGGCCGTACATGGCCAGGCCCTTGGCATCCAGTTCGTTGAAGTGCTCCCAACTGGCCCAGTGTGGTACCAGGTTGGAGTTGGCGATCAGTACGCGCGGGGCGTTGCTGTGGGTCTTGAACACGCCGACCGGCTTGCCGGACTGCACCAGCAGGGTTTCGTCATCGTTCAAATGGGTGAGGCTCTCGACAATCTGGTCGTAACATTCCCAGTTGCGCGCCGCACGGCCAATACCGCCGTAAACCACGAGTTCCTTGGGGTTCTCGGCCACTTGTGGGTCGAGGTTGTTCATCAACATGCGCAGCGGCGCTTCGGTCAGCCAGCTTTTGGCGGTGAGCTTGTTACCGCGGGCGGCGCGGATTTCGACGTCACGGTATTTTGTAGACTTGGTCACTGCTAGGACTCCTCGGCGATCGATGCGCGAACATGGATGGTGCGAAGGAAGCTCTTACGCACACATCTTTACTTGTATGTACAAGCATATGCAATCGAGCGGCCAACTTTAGCCGGGAGTGGTTGGGATTTTTTTGCACGGGGCGTGCGAGCCTTGTAAATCAAGGCTTCAACGCTTGATGAAATTTCTTACGGAGGTTTTTTGCAGCAAGGGGAATTTGTCACGGCAGCGAAGCTTTGCATCACGCTGGGGCATTCGGTAACAAATTGGTGCGCGGGTTGGAAACAGATTTTGTGAACAATGCAAAAACAAATGTGGGAGCTGGCTTGCCTGCGATAGCAGTGTGTCAGTCAGCACATCCTAGGCTGATACACCGCTATCGCAGGCAAGCCAGCTCCCACAGTTTTTAACCGAGTGCGGTCAATTCGATTACGCAGCTGCGGCCGCTGACCGAGATATCCAGCAAGCCAGTGTTACCGTCCACTTGCAGGCAATCGTGATGGCCGAGCTTCTCGCCCAACACCTTCACCTCATCCGCCACGCTGAACACCAACACCGTCTGCGCCGTGCTGAAAAACTGCTGCACACCATCCACCCACTGCAACCGTGCATGGTAACGCTCGGGCGAGTAGATCAGGTTGAAGTCGCGGATCGGCCCAGTGATCAAGCGGCAGGAAACCTGGCTTTCACCCTGGAACGCGAACGGCTGCAACGGTAACAAGCCGCGCTGCTCCTCGCCGTCCACGGTCAACACCATGCCCGCGCCCTTGATCACCGTGATCACGCGCTGGTAACCGGCGAAGGTGGAAAAACCACCCGACTCGGCGATATCGGCAATCGACACACGCCAGCCAAATCCATCCAGGCCGGTGCCGGCGTCGCGGCTGATTTCTTCGGTGCTGCCGCCACCGTTTTTCCACGGCATGCGCACGTAGTCGGCGGCGCGCCAGACCTTCACTGTACTCATTTGCTGAAACGTCCTTCCAGGCTGTGACGGGAACCGGGGTGGATCAATCGCGCAGCGGTTACCGGCTGGCGACCCGACCAGGTGCGACGGCGAATCAACAGGCACGGCTCGCTCGGCTCGATCTGCAACAGCTTGCACTCGGCTGCGTCGGCAAGGATCGCTTCGACCACATGCTCACCCTCGGTCAACGGCGCGACCTGGTTCAGATAGGCATAGGGGGTTTGCTGGGTGAAGTCCTGCTGCAAATATTGCGGCGCAACCAGGGCGTTGACGAAACGATCTTCGATTTGCACGGGAATATCGTTCTCGTAATGCACGATCAACGAGTGGAACACGCGCCCACCTTCACGCATTTCCAGGGCGACGGCGCGTTCGGAACCCGCGGCCTCTTCGCCCAGGGTGATGACCTGGCACGTGTGCCGATGCCCGCGGGAAGCGATTTCATCGGCAATGTTGTGCACTTCAAACAGCGCCGACTGGCTCTTCGGCTCGGCCACGAACGTACCCACGCCTTGCATGCGCACCAGCAGACCTTCGGCGGTAAGCTCACGCAGGGCGCGGTTAATGGTCATGCGGCTGAAACCCAGCTGGCTGACCAGTTCGCTTTCCGACGGCACGCGGTAATGGGGCGGCCAGTTGCCGTTGAGGATCTGCTGGCTGATCATCTGTTTGACGCGGGCATACAAGGGCGCCGGACTTTCGTCCATGTGGGCAGCCAGCGAAGACTTGGCAGGCGGAGTCGGCACGAGGAATCCTTGCAGGGGAAAAAGATGCATAGATTGCCGGAGTTTACCGAGCAGGCAAACGTCTGTATATGTATATACAAATAAACACACGACCGGGGTGCCTTGATCATGTCCGCTTTCTTTGCCGAACGCGCGCTGCTGCCTAATGGATGGGCCAACGATGTACGTCTTGAAGTCAGCGCCGATGGCCTGCTGACCCATGTTGAGCCCAATGCCAGTGCAGACGCTGCCGAACGGCTCAGAGGCCCAGTATTGGCGGGCATGCCAAACCTGCATTCCCATGCCTTCCAGCGCGCAATGGCAGGTCTGGCCGAAGTGGCCGGCAACCCCAATGACAGTTTCTGGACTTGGCGCGACCTGATGTACCGCATGGTCGGCAAGATCAACCCCGAGCAGTTACAGGTCATCGCCCGCCAGCTGTATATCGAAATGCTCAAGGCTGGGTACACCTCGGTGGCCGAGTTTCATTATGTGCATCACGATACCAACGGCCAGCCTTATGCCGACCGTACGGAACTGTCACGCCAGATCAGCCTGGCAGCCGCCAGCAGTGGGATCGGCCTGACCTTGCTGCCGGTGCTCTATACCCACGCAGGTTTCGGTGGCCAGGCGCCGAATGAGGGGCAGCGCCGGTTTATCAATAGCACCGAGCACTACCTGGACCTGCAAGCGCGTTTGCAGCCGATCCTGGCGGCACAACCTGCGCAGCAACTGGGCCTGTGTTTCCACTCCCTGCGTGCGGTCACCCCCGAACAGATCCAGCAAGTGCTGGCGGCCAGTGACAAGACCTGCCCGGTGCATATCCATATCGCCGAGCAGCAAAAAGAAGTCGACGATTGCCTGGCCTGGAGCGGCAAGCGCCCGCTGCAATGGCTGTATGACAACGTTGAAGTGGACGAGCGCTGGTGCCTGGTGCACGCCACTCATGCCGATGCTGACGAAGTGACGCGCATGGCCAACAGCCGAGCGATTGCCGGTTTGTGCCTGACCACCGAAGCCAACCTGGGCGATGGGATTTTCCCGGCGGTGGATTTCCTTGCCCAGGGCGGACGCATGGGTATCGGCTCCGACAGCCATGTTTCACTGAGCGTGGTGGAGGAATTACGTTGGCTGGAATACGGCCAGCGTCTGCGCGATCAACGGCGTAATCGCCTGTATCGCAGTGATCAGCCAATGGTTGGCCGCACGCTGTTCGATGCTGCGCTGGACGGTGGCGCACAGGCGCTTGGCCAGCCGATCGGGCGGCTGGAAGTCGGTAAGCGGGCGGATTGGATTGTGCTGGACGGTAGCGACCCGTACCTGGCGACCGCCAGTGAGGATGGGATTCTCAATCGCTGGCTGTTTGCAGGTGGCGATCGCCAAGTGCGCGACGTGCTGGTCAATGGCAAGTGGGTGGTGCGGGATGGGCATCATGCCGGCGAAGAAGGCAGCAGCCGGGCATTCACCCAGGTCTTGAAGGCTTTGTTGGGCTAACGGCCAACACCTAACAAATGTGGGAGGGGGCTTGCTCCCGATAGCGGTGTGTCAGTATCAGATGTACTGGCTGACACACTGCATCGGGAGCAAGCCCCCTCCCACATTTGATTACTGCGAACTCTTGGCCATTTGTTTATCTGAAGTACGCCAGATCAACCGCGTAGTGTCATACCCCTGCTGTCGCGCCCTACTGAGCAAGTCTTCACGCGTCTCGGCACTCACCGTCGGCGTGCGCGACAGGATCCACATATAGCGCCGGCTCGGGCTGCCGACGATGGCGGTCTTGTAGTCATCGCTGACATACAGCACCCAGTAATCGCCCTTGGCAACGCCCGGCAACAGTGACGTAAACCAGTTATTGAATTCCACCCAGAGCTTGTCGGTTTTGCCAGGCACCTGCGGCGTGGCCGTGCCTTTGGCTTCTTGCCACTTCCATTCAGGCGTCAGGCAGCGGTTGAACACCGACATGTCGCCATCCGGCAGCAAGGTGTAACGCGCCTCGGACTGCGCGCAGTTGCGCTGGAAGTACATCGGCAATCGGGCCAACTCATACCAGGTGCCCTGGTAACGCTTGAGGTTGACGTTGGTTGCCGTCTTGGGTTGCAGATCATCGCCAGAATGGCTGGCGCAGCCCGCCAAAAACAGGCTGGCGCAAAGGAACAAAACAAAACGCATCATTCTTCTTCTCCCGCAGGCTCGCGCCCCGGTTTACTTCAGGCCTTGCCCGGAAAACATCAGAACTTTGTCACCGGCGTACTGCACGCTGATAAAGCTGTTTTTATCGCCCCAGGTGCAGCTGGACATGCCCAGCGCACCGGAACAATCGGTCGGCTTACCCAGCAACGACTCCACCTCGGCCTTGGCCATGCCAGCCGACAGTTTCTGGTAGTTTTCTTGAGTGACCTTGCTGCAAGCGGCTAACAGCACGCAAAAAGTCAGCAGGGCGAGACGGCGTAAAGACATGGAAAAGCTCCTGGAGAGACAAAGCAGCTGGGGTATCTGCCAGAAGCTTAGAAGGGAAAAGGGGTGTCTGGTTCCCGACGAGCGAAAACAAAAAAGCCCCGAAAACGCTGAAACGTTTCGGGGCTTCTTCAAGGGTGAACGGCCTCACAACACAGTGGATAACTTATCGCCGTGTATTACTTCTTGTGGTAGCTGGTCACACGCTCAACTTCTTCCTTGGAACCCAGGAACACCGCCACACGCTGGTGCAAACCTTCAGGCTGGATGTCGAGGATGCGCTGGTGGCCATCGGTGGACGCACCGCCTGCCTGCTCAACCAGGAACGACATCGGGTTGGCTTCGTACATCAGGCGCAGTTTGCCCGGCTTGGACGGCTCGCGGCTGTCGCGTGGGTACATGAACAGACCACCACGGGTCAGGATGCGGTGCACATCGGCAACCATCGCAGCGACCCAGCGCATATTGAAGTTCTTCTTCAACGGGCCTTCTTCGCCTTCCATCAACTCGTTGACGTAGCGTTTCACCGGTTCTTCCCAGTGACGCTGGTTAGACATGTTGATGGCGAATTCCTGGGTAGAAGCAGGAATCGAAATGTCTTCGTGGGTCAGCACGAAGCTGCCCATTTCGCGGTCCAGGGTGAAGCCTTTGACGCCATCACCCAGGGTCAGCACCAGCATGGTTTGTGGACCGTAGATGGCATAACCGGCAGCGACCTGCTCGGTGCCCGGCTGCAGGAAGGCCTTTTCGTTCAGGGCTTCGTTCTGGCTCAGGTATTCATTCGGGCAACGCAGTACCGAGAAGATGGTGCCGACCGGTGCATTGATGTCGATGTTGGACGAACCGTCCAGTGGGTCGAATACCAGCAGGTAAGCGCCTTTCGGGTACTTGCCAGGGATCTGGTAGGCATTGTCCATTTCTTCGGACGCCATGCCGGCCAGGTGACCGCCCCATTCGTTGGCTTCGAGCAGGATTTCATTGGAGAGTACGTCGAGCTTCTTCTGCACTTCACCTTGGACGTTTTCAGTGCCCATGCTGCCCAGGACGCCGCCCAGTGCGCCTTTGGAAACGGCGTGGCTGATTTCCTTGCAAGCACGCGCCACCACTTCGATAAGGAAGCGCAGATCGGCAGGCGTGTTGTTGCTGCGGGTCTGCTCGATCAAATAGCGACTCAGGGTAACGCGGGACATGGAAGGCTCCGGAGAATGGGGGGCTGAAAACCCGCGCAGTTTAACGCGAGTCGAGGGTTATTTCCTCTAATCAGAGGATTTAACGCCAATAGAGTTCACGACCTGGCGCCACGACCCTCTCCAACATCGCAGAACCCATGTGGGAAGGGGCTTGCCACCTCCCACATTTTTTAACCGCAGTGGTCAGTCGAGGGCTTTCCAGATCTCGGTGGCGTACTCGCGGATGGTCCGGTCCGAGCTGAACCAGCCCATGCGCGCGGTATTGAGCACCGCCGAGCGCCACCATTCCTTGGAGTCGTGCCAATGCGCTTCGACCCGCGCCTGGGCGTCCCAGTAGGAATCAAAGTCGGCACACACCAGGAAACGGTCGTAGTCGATCAGCCCATCGATCAGGCCCACATAGCGCCCCGGATCATCCGGCGAGAACACCCCGCCACGGATCGCTTGCAACACGTCGTTCAAGCGATGGGACGCGGCGATGTCCGGCCCGGCGTTGAACTCACCGGCGTGCTTGCGGGCTTCCACCTGCTGGGCACTGAGGCCGAAGATAAACATGTGCTCGGCGCCGACCCGCTCGTGCATCTCCACGTTGGCGCCGTCCATGGTGCCGATGGTCAGCGCGCCGTTGAGGCCGAACTTCATGTTGCTGGTACCCGAGGCTTCAAAGCCGGCAGTGGAAATCTGCTCCGACAAATCCGCCGCCGGAATGATGCTCTCCGCCAGGCTGACGTTGTAGTTGGGCAGGAACACCACTTTGAGCAAACCGCGCACGGTCGGGTCGTTGTTGACGGTGCGGGCGATGTCGTTGGTCAGCTTGATGATCAGCTTGGCCTGGTGGTAGCTGGCTGCAGCCTTGCCGGCGAAGATCTTCACCCGCGGCACCCAGTCGGTGCCCGGCTCGGCGCGGATCGCCTGGTACAGCGCCACGGTGTGCAGCAGGTTGAGCAGTTGGCGCTTGTATTCGTGGATGCGCTTGACCTGCACATCGAACATCGCCGCCGGGTTGATCGCGATACCCAGGCGCTCATGGATGATCTGGGCCAGTGCACGCTTGCTGTGCAGGCGCTGTTCAGCGAAGGACTTGCGGAAAGCCTGCTTCTCGGCGAACGGCTCCAATTCGATCAAGCGCTGCTCAGGCTGGTCGAGAATATCCGGCCCCAGGGCTTCCACCAGCATATCGGTCAGCTTGGGGTTGGCCTGGTACAACCAGCGGCGGAAGGTGATGCCGTTGGTTTTGTTGTTGATGCGCTCGGGATACAGCTTGTGCAGCTCGGAGAACACCGTGCTGCGCATCAACTGGGTATGCAGGCCCGATACACCGTTGACGCTATGGGAGCCGAGGAATGCCAGGTTGCCCATGCGCACGCGGCGGCCGTTGTCCTCTTCGATCAGCGAGACGGCGCGCAGTACGTCGAAGTCGTGGATGCCCTTGGCGCGCAGCGAGTCGATGTGTTGGGCGTTGATCAGGTAGATGATCTGCATGTGCCGGGGCAACATGCGCTCCATCAGACCTACGGGCCAGGTTTCCAGCGCTTCGGGCAGCAAGGTGTGGTTGGTGTACGACAGGGTTTCGACGGTGACATCCCACGCGGCTTCCCACGGCACGTCATGCAGGTCGACCAGTTGGCGCATCAGCTCGGCCACGGCGATGGACGGATGGGTGTCGTTGAGCTGGATCGCGGCGTGTTCGCCCAGGCTCAGCACCGAACCGTGCATGTTCTTGTGGCGGCGCAGCAGATCCTGCAAGGACGCCGAAACGAAGAAGTACTCCTGGCGCAGGCGCAGTTCCTGCCCCGCTTCAGTGCTGTCGGCCGGGTAAAGCACGCGAGAGATGCTTTCGGCACGGGCCACCTCGGCGACGGCGCCCAAGTGGTCACCGGCATTGAAGCGCTCCAGGTGCAAGTCTTCCACAGCCCGTGCACGCCAAAGGCGCAGGGTGTTGACGCTGGCGCCACGCCAGCCGACTACCGGGGTGTCATAGGCAACAGCCCTGACAGTTTCGTTGGGCGACCACACCTGGATCATCTTGCCGGAGGCGTCCGCCAGGGTTTCGACGCTGCCGCCAAAGCCGATCGGGTAAATCACTTCGGCGCGTTCGAACTCCCAAGGGTTACCAAAATCCAGCCAGCGTTCGGTCTGCTCCTGCTGCCAGCCATCAACGATGGCCTGGCGGAACAAGCCGTGCTCATAGCGAATGCCATAGCCATGCCCGGCAATCCCCAAGGTCGACATGCTTTCCATAAAGCACGCCGCCAGACGGCCCAGGCCACCATTGCCGAGCGCCGCGTCGGGCTCAAGCAGGCGGATGCGCTCCAGATCGACGCCCAACTCCGACAGCGCTTCACGGGCGATCTCCAACACGCCCAGATTGCTCAGGCTGTCGTACAACAGACGGCCAATGAGAAATTCCAGCGAGAGGTAATAAACGCGCTTCTGGCCTTTGCGATAAATACGCCGCGTGTGGTCCATCCAGTGATCGACCATCTGGTCGCGGGCGGCCAGGGCAATGGCTTCGAACCAGTCATGGTCAAAGGCGTGATCCGGGTCTTTGCCCACCGCGTAGGTGAGTTTGGTCAAGACAGCATCGCGGAATGCGGCTACCTCTGCTTCTCGTGCAAGCGGTTCCTGAGACATCGGTGCGACCTCGGGCGAGATTGAAGGAGTTGCTAGAGCCTAGTCGGTCTGACAGACGGTAGACGTGCTGGTTCGGCAGTTTTTTAACTCATTCACCATTGGCTGAATTTGATGCAGGGGTCGTGCCCGATCAGGCCGCGGCGAAGCCTTTGAGCTGAAACCTGCAAAATATTGTTCAAAAAACCACCAATCCCGGTATGATCCCGCGCCCGTATACCGCCCCACCCTGGAACCCTGATGAAGCCTCAACTGATCGCCGCCGCGGAACTCGACCGTCTCGAAACGTGGCAGAAATATTCCGCCCACATGTGCGGCGGCTGCGTGTCCAGCTGTTGCACCCTGCCGGTTGAGGTGAAGATCAAGGACCTGATCCGCATTGGCATCGTCGACGAGTTCGAGCGCGGCGACCCGCCGAAGAACATCGCCAAGCGTTTGCAGAAAGAAGGCATCGTCGAGCGCTACAACAACAAATCCGAGATTTTTACCCTGCAGCGCATGAGCAACAACGACTGCCTGTATCTGGATCGTAAGACGCGCTTCTGCACTATTTATGACAAGCGCCCGGATACTTGCCGCAACCACCCGAAAATCGGGCCGCGGCCGGGGTATTGCGCTTACAAGCCCAAGGAAGTGGTACGCGAGACCAACTTCAAGACTCTCGATAAATTCTGACTCGGGTTTTGTAGTGTTCTGAAGGGCCTCATCGGGGGCAAGCCCCCTCCCACATTTTGATTTGGGAACACATTCAACTGTGGGAGCTGGCTTGCCTGCGATGGAGCCAGTAAAGACGACACACAAACTGCGGGCACAAAAAAACGCCCCCGGCCTTTCGACCGGGGGCGTTTTTCATTCAGCCTGAGTTAACTCAGTTCTTGGCTTTCTTGGCAGCGCGGGTACGCTCGCCTTCGTCCAGGATCTTCTTACGCAGGCGGATCGACTTAGGCGTGACTTCGCACAGCTCGTCGTCCTGGATGAATTCCAGGGCCTGTTCCAGGGTGAAGCGAACAGGTGGGACCAGAGCGATGGTTTCGTCTTTGCCCGAAGCACGCATGTTGTCGAGCTTCTTGCCTTTGGTTGGGTTGACGCCCATGTCGTTGTCACGGCTGTTCAGACCAACGATCTGGCCGTTGTAGATCTCTTGACCGTGTTCAACGAACAGCTTGCCACGCGCCTGGAGGGTTTCCAGGGAGTAGGTCAGCGCCTTGCCGGTTTCTACCGATACCAGAACACCGTTCTGACGGCCGGACATGTCGCCGGACTTCATGGTGTCGTAGCGATCGAAGATCGAGGTCAGGATGCCAGCACCGTTGGTCAGGGTCAGGAACTGGTTACGGAAACCGATCAGACCACGAGCAGGGATGTTGTATTCCAGACGTACACGGCCTTTGCCATCCGGCACCATGTTGGTCAGGTCGCCCTTACGCAGGCCCATCTCTTCCATGACCTTGCCCTGGGATTCTTCAGGGGTGTCGATGGTGACGTTTTCGAACGGTTCCTGCTTCACGCCGTCAACAGTACGGATGATCACTTCCGGACGACCAACACCCATTTCGAAGCCTTCGCGACGCATGGTTTCGATCAGTACCGAGAGGTGCAGCTCACCACGGCCGGAGACCTTGAACTTGTCAGCCGAGTCGCCTTCTTCAACGCGCAGAGCAACGTTGTACAGCAGCTCCTTGTCCAGACGCTCCTTGATGTTACGGGAGGTCACGAACTTGCCTTCTTTACCGCAGAACGGCGAGTCGTTTACCTGGAAGGTCATGGAAACGGTTGGCTCGTCAACGGTCAGAGGCTTCATCGCCTCAACGTTGTCCGGCTGGCACAGGGTGTCGGAGATGAACAGCGAGTCCATGCCGCTTACGCATACGATGTCGCCAGCGAAAGCTTCTTCAACGTCGATGCGGTGCAGACCGTGGTGCCCCATCAGCTTCAGGATACGACCGTTACGCTTCTTGCCGTCGGCGCCGATAGCGACAACCGGGGTGTTCGGCTTGACGCTACCACGAGCGATACGGCCAACGCCGATAACACCCAGGAAGCTGTTGTAGTCCAGTGCCGAGATTTGCATCTGGAACGGGCCGTCACGGTCAACTTTCGGCGCGGGTACGTTGTCGACGATCGACTGGTACAGCGGGGTCATGTCTTCAGCCATGTCGGTGTGGTCAAGACCAGCAATACCGTTCAGGGCCGAGGCGTAGATGACCTGGAAGTCCAGCTGTTCTTCGGTGGCACCCAGGTTGTCGAACAGGTCGAAGATCTGGTCCAGAACCCAGTCCGGACGCGCGCCTGGACGGTCAACCTTGTTGATGCACACGATCGGACGCAGGCCGGCTTCGAAAGCCTTCTTGGTCACGAAACGGGTTTGCGGCATAGGGCCGTCTTGAGCGTCAACCAGCAGCAGAACGGAGTCAACCATCGACATTACGCGTTCTACTTCGCCGCCGAAGTCGGCGTGGCCCGGGGTGTCCACGATGTTGATGTGGTAGCCGTTCCAGTTGATGGCGGTGTTTTTTGCCAGGATGGTAATACCGCGCTCTTTTTCCTGGTCGTTGGAGTCCATCACGCGCTCGTCGTTGAGCTCGTTGCGCTCCAGGGTGCCGGATTGACGCAGGAGTTTGTCTACCAGGGTGGTTTTACCATGGTCAACGTGAGCAATGATGGCGATGTTACGTAGATTTTCGATCACTTGTGTATCTCGATCAGAGGATTCGGTGTGCTGACAGGTCGTGGCAGCGATTAACAGTAGAGTCAGGCCTTGCCGTTACAGCTTGACGGCAGAGTCGGGGGGCCGGTGACGCAGGCCACAGGCAAACAGCCCCGGGCTCTTAGCTCGGTCGATAAACGCGCACATTGGCATGCCCCTCACTGAGCAAATGGTGGGCATGCAGGCGACTCATCACGCCTTTGTCGCAATACAACAGGTACTGACGGCTGTTATCCAGTTCCTTGAAACGCGCGTTCAGTGCGTAGAACGGCAGCGTTTGCACGTCGATGCCGGCGATTTCCAGCGGCTCATCCTCAGCGGCATCCGGGTGACGGATGTCGATGACGATCTGGCCGGCCAGGGCTTCGCTGACTTCTTCGATTTTTACATCCTGGCCCAACTCGTCGATCACCCGATCGATTGGGACCAGCTTGGCGTTCTCGAGCGCACGCTCCAGAATCGCCATGTCGAATTCTTTCTCTTCATGCTCCACGCGGTGACGCTTGGCGTGGGTCTTGGGGTTCACCGAGATGACCCCACAGTACTCGGGCATGTGCTTGGCAAAGTCGGCGGTGCCGATTTGCTCTGCCAGGTCGATGATGTCCTGCTTGTGGCTGGCGATCAGCGGGCGCAACACCAGCTTCTCGGTGACGCAGTCGATGATCGACAGGTTTGGCAGCGTCTGGCTGGACACCTGGGAAATCGCCTCGCCGGTCACCAGCGCGTCGATCTGCAATTGATCGGCGATTCGGGACGCGGCGCGCAACATCATACGCTTCAATACCACGCCCATATGACTGTTATCGACTTTGCCGAGAATTTCGCCCAGCACTTCCTCGAACGGCACGCTTACAAATAGCACGCGCTGGGAGCTGCCGTACTTCTTCCAGATAAAGTGCGCAACTTCCATCACGCCCAATTCATGGGCACGCCCGCCCAGGTTAAAGAAGCAGAAGTGGCTCATCAGGCCGCGGCGCATGATCTGGTAGGCCGCCACCGTGGAATCGAAACCGCCGGACATCAATACCAGGGTCTGTTCCAGGGCGCCCAGCGGGTAGCCGCCGATGCTGTTGTGCTGGCTGTGGATCACAAACAACCGTTGGTCGCGAATTTCCATGCGCACTTCAATTTGCGGCGCTTTAAGGGAAATTCCAGCGGCGCCGCACTCGCGACGCAGCTTGCTGCCGACGTATTTCTCTACATCCATGGAGCTGAAGGTGTGCTTGCCGGCACGCTTGCAGCGCACCGAAAAAATCTTCCCTTCAAGTGCACTGCCGTAGTGCTGCTTGCACTTTTCGGTGATGTCGTCGAAGTCGCCCAGCGGGTACTCATCCACCTGCAGGAAATGCGCGATGCCCGGCATGCAGCTCAGGCGCTCGGTCATATCCTTCAAGGCTTTGGCGTCAGTAATGCGGGTTTCCAGCTCGAGGTTGTCCCACACACCGTTCACCACCACAGCCGGGTCCAGGTCACGGAGCACGGCACGGATGTTCTTGGCCAACTGACGGATGAAACGCGTCCGTACCGGTCGGCTTTTGATGGTGATCTCGGGGAAGACTTTAACGATTAATTTCATGGAAACAGCGCGCGCCGGGCCTGCTGAAAAAGGGGGGCGCGGATTATAGCGGAAATCGCTCAAGGTTTAACCAGTTAATATGCATCGAACGTGCAACGCACCAAAACGGGTCATTTACACAAATAAACGCTACATTGCAGTGCGCTATTTCTCACACTTTGGCCTATTGCACCGCTATAGGGGCCATTTTGAGGCAAAAAGACCATGTTGGCGCACTGGCATGTAATTTGCTCTCTTGTGAGGCAGGTTGCCTTGGCGGAGTATCCGCGCCGGCATCACCCACATTCTAAGGGCTAACTCCACTACCCAAGCCCGAAGCCACCCGGAGGACACCATGTCGAAGTCGGTTCAACTCATCAAAGATCATGACGTTAAATGGATTGATCTGCGCTTCACGGACACAAAAGGCACTCAGCACCACGTGACCATGCCGGCTCGCGACGCGCTGGATGATGCTTTCTTCGAAGAAGGCAAAATGTTCGACGGCTCCTCCATCGCCGGCTGGAAAGGCATTGAAGCTTCCGACATGATCCTGATGCCGGACGACAGCACTGCCGTGCTGGACCCGTTCACCGAAGAGCCGACCCTGATCCTGGTCTGCGACGTGATCGAGCCGTCGACCATGCAAGGCTACGACCGCGACCCACGTGCGATCGCCAAGCGTGCCGAGGAATACCTGAAGTCCACCGGTATTGGTGACACTGTATTCGTGGGCCCGGAGCCAGAGTTCTTCATCTTCGACCAAGTGAAGTTCAAGTCCGACATCTCCGGCTCCATGTTCAAGATCTACTCCGAACAAGGTTCGTGGATGTCCGACCAGGACGTGGAAGGCGGCAACCATGGCCACCGTCCAGGCATCAAAGGCGGCTACTTCCCGGTTCCACCGTTCGACCACGACCACGAAATCCGTACCTCCATGTGCAACGCCATGGAAGACATGGGCCTGGTCATCGAAGTGCATCACCACGAAGTGGCGACTGCCGGCCAGAACGAAATCGGTGTGAAGTTCAACACCCTGGTGGCCAAGGCTGACGAAGTTCAGACCCTGAAGTACTGCGTACACAACACTGCCGTCGCTTACGGCCGTACCGCTACCTTCATGCCCAAGCCTCTGTACGGCGATAACGGTTCGGGCATGCACGTTCACCTGTCCATCGCCAAAGAAGGCAAGAACACCTTCGCAGGTGAAGGTTATGCCGGCCTGTCCGACACCGCCCTGTACTTCATCGGCGGCATCATCAAGCACGGTAAGGCCCTGAACGGCTTCACCAACCCGTCGACCAACTCCTACAAGCGTCTGGTCCCAGGTTTCGAAGCTCCGGTAATGCTGGCCTACTCGGCGCGTAACCGCTCTGCCTCGATCCGTATTCCTTACGTGTCCAGCCCGCGCGCTCGCCGTATCGAAGCTCGCTTCCCGGACCCGGCTGCCAACCCATACCTGGCCTTCGCTGCACTGGTCATGGCCGGCCTGGACGGTATCCAGAACAAGATCCACCCTGGCGACGCCGCCGACAAGAACTTGTACGACCTGCCGCCTGAAGAGGCCAAAGAGATCCCACAAGTGTGCGGCAGCCTGAAAGAAGCCCTGGAAGAGCTGGACAAGGGCCGTGCGTTCCTGACCAAAGGCGGCGTGTTCAGCGACGACTTCATCGACGCTTACATCGCCCTGAAAAGCGAAGAAGAAATCAAGGTGCGCACCTTCGTACACCCACTGGAATACGAGCTGTACTACAGCTGCTGATCCGGTAGCGTTGCTAAGGTAGCGTGATGAAAAAGACCTCCTTCGGGAGGTCTTTTTTTTGCCTGGGCGTTATGCAGCTTCAAATCTGCAAACCCAATCAAAAAGGTGGGAGGGGGCTTGCTCCCGATGGCAGAGTGTCAGGCAATATGTGTGTTACTGACACACCGCCATCGGGAGCAAGCCCCCTCCCACAAGGAGATCTGCGTTGAAACATAAATTCGTGTTCGCCCTGCTGTTCGTCAGCGCCGGTGTTTACGCCGCCCCACCTACCTTGGAGCCACTGCTCAACAGCATCGCCGAACGCCTGGAGATTGCCGATCAGGTGGCCTTGAGCAAATGGGACAGCCACAAACCCGTCGAAGACAAAAACCGCGAGCAGGAAGTGATCGCCAGCGTCGTCGCCCAAGCCCCGAGCTACAAGCTTGACCCCGCCGCCGCCGAGCAGTTTTTCTCGGCGCAGATCGAAGCGAACAAACTGGTGCAATACACCCACCTGTCCGACTGGCAGTTCCAGGGCAAGGCCCCCGACGATCCGCGCCCGGATTTGGTCAAGCAGATCCGCCCGCAACTGGACGAGTTGCAAAAACGCTTGCTGCAACAGTTGGCCGACTTCACCCCGCAACGCACCGACCCGCAATGCCCGCAATGGCTGGCCACCGCCGTGCATGAGCCGCTGAATGATCCGCTGCGCCAACTGGCAATGATCCGCGCCACCGCCGAACTCTGCATCTACAAAGGTTAATGACTGCAAACAAGGTAAAAATGTGGGAGCAAGCCCCCTCCCACATTTGGACTGTATGCATTCAGGGCCATCTCTGGCAGCTTCCTGAACAACCTTCACAAAACCGCACTATATTGGTGCGATAGGTTGCACCCTTACTCCAGCCACAGCCCATTTTGGTTCGAATCTTCCCGACAAAGCTGGCAGAACGCCACAGTTTCGCGCCACAACCCCCTATTTCAGGGCTTTAACGCTTCTTTTCGGAGCCTTGGTTTGGTTTTTGCATTTTCCTTGTATCAGCGTGTGCCTCAAGCCTGCGCCTTGCTCCAAAAGAGGTCCCGATGACCATCAGCGATGCACTGCACCGTTTGTTACTCGACAACCTGACCACCGCGACCATCCTGCTCAATGCCGATCTGCGCCTTGAGTACATGAACCCGGCGGCGGAGATGCTCCTGGCCATCAGCGGCCAGCGCAGCCATGGGCAGTTCATCAGCGAGCTGTTCACCGAGTCGGCCGAAGCCTTGAGCTCGTTGCGCCAGGCCGTGGAGCAGGCACATCCGTTCACCAAGCGCGAAGCGATGCTCACCGCCCTCACCGGCCAGACCCTGACGGTCGATTACGCCGTAACCCCCATTCTGAGCAATGGCGCCACGCTGCTATTGCTCGAAGTACACCCCCGCGACCGCCTGCTGCGCATCACCAAGGAAGAGGCGCAGCTGTCCAAGCAGGAAACCAGCAAGATGCTGGTGCGCGGCCTGGCTCACGAGATCAAGAACCCGCTCGGCGGGATTCGCGGCGCCGCGCAGCTGCTGGCCCGCGAGCTGCCCGAGGAGCATCTCAAGGACTACACCAACGTCATCATCGAAGAAGCCGACCGCCTGCGTAACCTGGTGGACCGGATGCTCGGCTCCAACAAGTTGCCGTCATTGGCGATGACCAACGTGCATGAGGTGCTGGAGCGCGTCTGCCAACTGGTCGAGGCCGAAAGCCAGGGCTGTATCACCCTGGTACGCGACTATGACCCAAGCATTCCTGATGTATTGATCGACCGCGAGCAGATGATCCAGGCGGTGCTCAATATCGTGCGCAACGCCATGCAGGCCATCAGCAGCCAAAACGAGCTGCGCCTGGGCCGCATCAGTTTGCGCACCCGCGCCCTGCGCCAGTTCACCATCGGCCATGTGCGCCATCGCCTGGTGACCAAGGTCGAGATCATCGACAACGGCCCCGGCATTCCCGCCGAACTGCAGGAAACCATCTTCTTCCCCATGGTCAGTGGCCGCCCGGACGGTACCGGGCTGGGCCTGGCCATTACTCAGAACATCATCAGCCAGCACCAGGGCCTGATCGAATGTGAGAGCCATCCCGGCCACACCACGTTCTCGATCTTCCTGCCATTGGAACAAGGAGCCCCCACGACATGAGCCGTAGTGAAACTGTCTGGATCGTCGATGACGACCGTTCTATCCGTTGGGTCCTGGAAAAAGCCTTGCAACAGGAAGGCATGACCACCCAAAGCTTCGACAGCGCCGACGGGGTGATGAGCCGCCTGGCACGCCAGCAGCCGGACGTGATTATCTCCGACATTCGTATGCCCGGCGCGAGCGGCCTGGACTTGCTGGCGCGCATCCGCGAGCAGCACCCGCGCTTGCCGGTGATCATCATGACTGCGCACTCGGACCTGGACAGCGCTGTCGCGTCCTACCAGGGCGGCGCCTTTGAATACCTGCCCAAGCCATTCGACGTGGATGAGGCGGTGGCGCTGGTCAAGCGCGCCAACCAGCACGCCCAGGAACAACAGAACCAAGAAGCCCCGCCAACCCTGACCCGCACCCCGGAAATCATCGGTGAAGCGCCGGCGATGCAGGAAGTGTTTCGCGCCATCGGGCGCTTGAGCCACTCCAACATCACTGTGCTGATCAACGGCGAGTCGGGCACCGGTAAAGAGCTGGTGGCCCATGCCCTGCACCGTCACAGCCCACGGGCGGCTTCGCCGTTTATCGCGCTGAACATGGCGGCGATCCCCAAGGACCTGATGGAGTCCGAGCTGTTCGGCCATGAGAAAGGCGCGTTCACCGGCGCGGCCAACCTGCGGCGCGGGCGCTTTGAACAGGCCGACGGCGGCACGCTGTTTCTCGATGAGATCGGCGACATGCCGGCCGATACCCAGACCCGCTTGCTACGGGTGTTGGCGGACGGTGAGTTCTATCGTGTCGGCGGGCACACACCGGTCAAGGTTGATGTGCGCATCATTGCGGCCACCCACCAGAACCTCGAAACCCTGGTACACGCGGGCAAGTTCCGTGAGGACTTGTTCCACCGCCTCAATGTGATCCGCATCCATATCCCGCGCATGTCGGACCGTCGCGAAGACATCCCCACCCTCGCCCGCCACTTCCTCAGCCGCGCCGCCCTGGAGCTGGCGGTGGAGCCCAAGCTGCTCAAAAGCGAGACCGAGGAATACCTCAAGAACCTGCCGTGGCCCGGCAACGTGCGCCAGCTGGAGAACACGTGCCGCTGGATCACCGTAATGGCCTCCGGGCGTGAAGTGCATATCAGCGACCTGCCGCCTGAGCTGCTGAGCCTGCCGCAGGATTCGGCACCGGTAACCAACTGGGAACAAGCGCTGCGTCAATGGGCCGACCAGGCACTGGCGCGCGGCCAGTCGAACCTGCTGGACAGCGCCGTGCCGGCATTCGAGCGGATCATGATCGAGACCGCGTTGAAGCATACCGCCGGCCGCCGTCGCGATGCGGCCGTGCTACTGGGTTGGGGGCGCAATACCCTGACGCGCAAGATCAAGGAGTTGGGGATGAAGGTGGATGGTGGGGATGATGATGAGGGTGATGAGGCCTGATCACACCTCCCAATTCCACTGAAAGTCTAATGTGGGAGGGGGCTTGCTCCCGATAGCAGTGGGTCAGACACAGATGTGGTGACTGAACTACTGCTATCGGGAGCAAGCCCCCTCCCACATTTGGATCTCTGCAATTCCACGACTGTGCACCGCTTCAATGCACCATGAACCGGCATCGGGCACGGGCTGGATACGTGGAAGACCGTTATCGCGGGACAACTCTCGCAAGCTGAAACCACCAAAGCCCCGGATTACGGGGCTTTGCGCTTTTTGGAAAAATTTTATGGGTGAAATTGCAAACTCTGGCACGCGCCCTGCAATAACCCTCGTACAACCCAGTTTCGGGGACCTTGGTACAGGCAGGCCGAGAATCCCCTCTTTAACACCGAAGCCTTAGGCTTCACCCCGTTTTGGGAGCCCTGGTACAGGCAGGCCGGGAACTCCCTCTTTTATTGCTCCTGGAGATGGACCTCCAGCCGCCAGCGGTCATCGACCTGCTCGCCTTTCCACTCCCCACGCAACGGTCGCGCCGCCACCAGGTTCAGCAGCAAACCGCCATCGGTCTTGCGCACACGCCAGTTCACGTCCTTGTCATTGACCTTGAGCTGCCCGCTGGCCGCCTTGCCCTGGGCGTCAAACAGCAGCGCCACGGTGCCGTCGATATGCTCACCGTGCAGCTTGGGCTCACGGTTGAACCACACCGCTACACCGTCGACAGCAGGCACCACCTCCAGTAACTGGACTGGGTCTGGCGTGGTCAGGCGACCGATCATCAAACCCACCATCAAGCCGACAATCGCCAACGAGCCCAAAACCCTCGGCAATAGCTTCGGCCTCGGGTCTTCTTCAGGGGTAGAATGCAGCGCATCTTTGCCTTCGGAGCCGTGCATGTTTCACGTCATCCTTTTTCAACCAGAAATTCCGCCGAATACCGGCAACGTTATCAGGCTGTGCGCCAACAGTGGCTGCCACCTGCATTTGATCGAGCCGTTGGGCTTCGACATGGACGACAAGCGCCTGCGCCGCGCCGGGCTGGACTACCACGAGTACGCCACCCTCAAGCGCCATGCAGACCTGGCCAGCTGCCTGGAAAGCCTGGGCCATCCACGCTTGTTTGCATTCACCACCAAGGGTTCGCGGCCATTTCACGACGCCAGCTTTGCCGAGGGCGATGCCTTCCTGTTCGGCCCGGAAAGCCGTGGCCTGCCGGCCGAGGTGCTCGACGCCCTGCCCGATGGCCATCGCCTGCGTTTGCCGATGCGTGAAGGCTGCCGCAGCCTGAACCTGTCCAACACCGTAGCCGTCGCCGTCTATGAAGGCTGGCGCCAGCTTGGCTTTAAATAACACCGCATAACAAATGTGGGAGGGGGCTTGCTCCCGATGGCGGAGTGTCAGTCGACATCTAAGTGACTGTTCCACCGCTATCGGGAGCAAGCCCCCTCCCACATTGAGTGCTGCGTCGGGTTCGAGATTACTGAACCGTCGGCGCGCCTTCCTGTTGCATGCGCTGCAGCTCTTGGGCGTACAGGGCATCGAAGTTCACCGGAGCCAGCATCAGTGCCGGGAACGAGCCACGGGTGACCAGGCTGTCCAGGGTCTCACGGGCGTACGGGAACAGGATGTTCGGGCAGAACGCGCCCAGTGTGTGGCTCATGGACGCTTCGTCCAGGCCCTGGATCAGGAAGATACCGGCCTGTTGCACTTCAGCGATGAAGGCCACTTCTTCGCCGTTCTTGACGGTGACCGACAGGGTCAGCACTACTTCGTGGAAGTCGCCTTCCAGGGCTTTCTGACGGGTGTTCAAGTCCAAGGCAACGCTTGGGGTCCATTCCTGACGGAAGATCGCCGGGCTTTTCGGCGCTTCGAACGACAGGTCACGCACGTAGATACGCTGAAGCGAAAATTGTGGGCCTTGGTCTTGCGCTGCTTCGGTGTTCTGTTGATCAGTCATCGCAGATCCTTCTTTATCTTGGGGTTCTTAAGGGGTTAGCAGTCAGACGGACAGCAGCGCATCAAGTTTACCGGCGCGCTCCAGGGCGAACAGGTCATCGCAACCACCGATGTGCTTGGCGCCGATCCAGATCTGCGGGACCGACGTGCGGCCGGCCTTCTGGGCCATTTCGGCACGCACCTGGGGCTTGCCATCGACCTTGATCTCTTCGAAGGCAACACCCTTTTTCTCAAGCAGGGCCTTGGCCCGCATGCAGTAAGGGCACCAATCGCTGGAATACACGACAACCTTATTCATGTCACTTCACCAACGGCAGGTTATCGCCACGCCAGCTGCTGATACCACCTGACAGCTTGGCGGCGGTGAAGCCGGTCTTGAGCATCTCGCGGGCGTGGGTGCCGGAGTGCTGGCCTTGGGCGTCGACCAGAATGATGGTCTTGGCCTTGTATTTTTCCAGCTCGGCCAGGCGTGCAATCAGCTTATCCTGCGGGATGTTAAGGGCACCAACGATATGGCCGGCGGCATAATCCTTGGCCGGGCGAATATCGACGACAACGGCCTCATCCTTGTTGACCAGCGCGGTCAGCTCCGACGTGCTCAGGCTGCGACCACCGCGGCTCAGTTCATGTGCGATCAGCAACGCCAGCAGGATGACGAAGGCACCCACGAGCAGGTAGTGGGCAGTGGCAAATGCAATCAGGTGATCAACCATCAAGGAGGTTCCAGGGCGTTAAAATGGCGGTAAGTATACACAGCCGCCAAGGAGGGCCAACCCCCGTAAAGCGGTGACGCGCTCGGAACTTCGCTTTAAACTGCCACTCCCTTTTCCATTGTCTTCCTTTATTACCGCCGCGAGAGGATCTATGACTACCACGCCTAAACCTTTGGTCCTGATAATTCTCGATGGCTTCGGACACAGTGAAAGCCACCACGACAACGCCGTGTACTCGGCCAACAAGCCCGTGCTGGACCGCCTGAGCGCTACCGTCCCCAACGGATTGATCTCCGGTTCCGGCATGGACGTGGGCCTGCCGGACGGCCAGATGGGCAACTCGGAAGTCGGCCACATGAACCTCGGCGCCGGACGAGTGGTATACCAGGACTTCACCCGCGTCACCAAAGCGATCCGCGATGGCGAGTTTTTCGAGAACCCGACCATCTGCGCCGCGGTGGATAAAGCCGTGGCCGCCGGCAAGGCCGTGCACTTCATGGGCCTGCTGTCGGATGGCGGTGTACACAGCCATCAGGACCATCTGGTGGCAATGGCCGAACTGGCCTTCAAGCGCGGCGCCGACAAGATCTACCTGCACGCCTTCCTCGACGGTCGCGACACCCCGCCGAAAAGCGCGCAATCATCCATCGAACTGCTCGACACCACCTTCGCCGCCCTCGGCAAGGGCCGCATCGCCAGCCTGGTGGGCCGTTACTTCGCCATGGACCGCGACAACCGCTGGGACCGCGTGTCCCAGGCCTACAACCTGATCGTCGACGGCCAGGCCGAATTCAATGCCGCCACGGCCCAGGAAGGCCTGGAAGCGGCCTACGCCCGTGGCGAAAGCGACGAGTTCGTCAAGGCCACCACCATCGGCGAGCCGGTGAAGGTCGAAGACGGCGACGCCGTAGTATTCATGAACTTCCGTGCCGACCGTGCCCGCGAGCTAAGCCATGTGTTCGTCGATGAAGGTTTCAAGGACTTCGAGCGCGCACGCCAGCCGAAAGTCGAGTTCGTCATGCTCACCCAGTACGCCGCCAACATCCCGGCCCCGTCGGCGTTCGCCCCGGGCAGCCTGGAAAACGTGCTGGGTGATTACCTGGCGAAAAACGGCAAGACCCAGCTGCGCATCGCCGAGACCGAGAAGTACGCCCACGTGACGTTCTTCTTCTCCGGTGGCCGTGAAGAACCGTTCCCGGGCGAAGAGCGCATCCTGATCCCGTCACCAAAAGTCGCCACCTACGACCTGCAGCCGGAAATGAGCGCGCCGGAAGTGACCGACAAGATCGTCGATGCCATCGACAACCAGCGTTACGACGTGATCGTCGTCAACTACGCCAACGGCGACATGGTCGGCCATAGCGGTAACCTGGAAGCGGCGGTCAAGGCCGTTGAATGCCTGGACCTGTGCGTTGGCCGCATTGTCGACGCCCTGGAAAAAGTCGGAGGCGAAGCGCTGATCACCGCAGACCATGGCAACTGCGAGCAGATGTCCGACGAATCCACCGGCCAGGCACACACCGCCCACACCACCGAGCCGGTGCCGTTCATCTATGTCGGCAAACGTGACCTGAAAGTGCGTGAAGGTGGCGTGCTGGCGGATGTGGCGCCGACCATGCTGATGCTGATGGGGCTGGAGAAGCCTGAAGAGATGACTGGGACCTCGATCCTGGTCTGATCCAAAGTACGCCACAAAACAGTGTGGGAGCGGGCTTGCCCGCGATAGCGGCTAATCAGTCGACATCTATGTCGCTGACCCACCGCAATCGCGGGCAAGCCCGCTCCCACATTGGTTTTGTGGTGTTTGATAGATGTCTTTTTGCCATATCACCGCCACTCGGCACCTATCTTGCCGTAACTCCCCAATTGGGCGTTTTTTTTGCCGCGCTTGGCGGGCATACTAGGCCGTCCTTTTCCCCTGGTGTCGCCCGCCTCTATGCTTCGCGCCTTGATAACCCTTGCTCTTGTCTGCCTGCTCCAACCGGCGTTTGCCGATGAGCGCGCACAAACCCAACAACAGTTGGACGCTACGCGTCAGGACATTACCGAGCTGAAAAAGCTGCTCGGCAAGCTCCAGGAAGAAAAATCCGGGGTGCAGAAAGACCTGCGCGGCACCGAAACCGAAATGGGCAAGCTTGAGAAGCAGGTCCAGGAGCTGCAAAAAGAACTAAAGAAGAGCGAGTCGGAACTGGAGCGACTCGACGCTGAGAAAAAAAAACTCCAGAGCGCACGCGTTGAACAGCAACGCCTGATCGCGATCCAGGCCCGCGCCGCCTACCAGAGCGGCCGCCAGGAATACCTCAAGCTGCTGCTCAACCAGCAGAACCCGGAAAAATTCGCCCGCACCCTCACCTATTACGATTACCTGAGCCAGGCGCGCCTGGCGCAATTGAAGGGTTTCAATGAAACCCTGCGCCAATTGGCCAATGTCGAGCAGGAAATTGCCGACCAGCAGTCGCAACTGCTCGACCAGAAAAGCGCCCTCGACGTTCAGCGCGACCAGTTGGACAAGGTGCGCAAGGAGCGCCAGCAGGCTCTGGCCAAGCTCAACAGCGATGTAAAAGCCCGCGACGCCAAGCTCCAGGCCCGCGAGCAGGATCAGGCCGACCTGGCCAAAGTGCTCAAGACCATCGAAGAAACCCTGGCCCGCCAGGCACGCGAGGCCGAAGAAGCGCGGCAAAAAGCGCTGATCGCCCAGCAGGAAGCGGAAAAAAAGCGTCAGCGTGAGGCCGAACTGGCTGCCACCAGCGACGCGCCGGCACCGCGCAAACCCGCGCGCGCCAGCCCCGGCCCGCTGGTTTCCAGCAGCGGCGAGTCGTTCGGCGGCCCTTTTGCTTCAGCGCGGGGCAAACTTCCATGGCCGGTTGATGGTCGACTATTGGCACGCTTTGGGGAAACCCGTGGCGATGACACCCGCGCCAAGTGGGATGGGGTGATGATCAGCGCCTCAGCCGGCAGCCAGGTCCATGCCGTTCACGGTGGGCGCGTGGTGTTTGCCGATTGGCTGCGGGGCGCCGGTTTACTGGTGATTCTCGACCATGGAAATGGCTATTTGAGCCTTTACGGCCACAATCAGACATTACTCAAGTCGGCAGGTGATGTTGTAAAAGCCGGTGAATCCATCTCCACTGTCGGTAACAGTGGCGGCCAGGACACCCCGGCGCTGTACTTCGCTATTCGTCAGCAGGGTCGCCCGAGCGATCCCGCACAATGGTGCCGTTCCCAAGGATAGGGCCGCATCTACATTAGGAGTTCGTTCGACATGCTGCATTTGTCCCGCCTCACTTCGCTGGCCCTGACGATCGCCCTGGTGATCGGCGCGCCTCTGGCTTTTGCCGACCAGGCTGCACCCGCTGCAATGGCCGCGACCACCAAGGCGCCGTTGCCGCTGGATGAGCTGCGCACCTTTGCCGAGGTCATGGACCGGATCAAGGCAGCGTATGTCGAACCCGTAGACGACAAGGCCCTGCTGGAAAATGCCATCAAGGGCATGCTCAGCAACCTCGACCCGCACTCCGCCTATCTGGGCCCTGAAGATTTCGCCGAGCTGCAGGAAAGCACCAGCGGCGAGTTCGGTGGCCTGGGCATCGAAGTGGGCTCCGAAGACGGCCAGATCAAAGTGGTCTCGCCCATCGACGATACCCCTGCGTCCAAGGCCGGTATCCAGGCCGGCGACCTGATCGTGAAGATCAACGGCCAGCCGACCCGTGGCCAGAGCATGACCGAGGCCGTCGACAAGATGCGCGGCAAGCTCGGCCAGAAAATCACCCTGACCCTGGTACGCGACGGCGGCAACCCGTTTGACGTGACCCTGGCCCGCGCGACCATCACGGTCAAGAGCGTGAAGAGCCAGTTGCTGGAGTCGGGTTACGGCTACATCCGTATCACCCAGTTCCAGGTCAAGACCGGCGACGAAGTGGCCAAGGCCCTGGCCAAGCTGCGCAAAGACAATGGCAAGAAACTCAACGGCATCGTGCTCGACCTGCGCAACAACCCCGGCGGCGTATTGCAGTCGGCAGTTGAGGTGGTCGACCACTTTGTCACCAAGGGCCTGATCGTTTATACCAAAGGCCGTATCGCCAATTCCGAACTGCGCTTCTCGGCCACCGGCAACGACCTGAGCGAAAACGTGCCACTGGCGGTGCTGATCAACGGCGGCAGTGCCTCAGCGTCGGAAATCGTCGCCGGCGCGCTGCAAGACCTCAAGCGCGGCGTGCTGATGGGCACCACCAGTTTTGGCAAAGGTTCGGTGCAGACGGTGTTGCCGTTGAACAACGAACGCGCATTGAAAATCACCACAGCGCTGTATTACACACCGAACGGCCGCTCGATCCAGGCCCAAGGCATCGTGCCGGACATCGAAGTGCGCAGGGCCAAGATCACCAACGAGATCGACGGCGAGTACTACAAGGAGGCCGACCTGCAGGGTCACCTGGGCAATGGCAACGGCGGCGCCGACCAGCCTACCGGCAGTGGCGCCAAGGCCAAGCCGATGCCGCAGGACGATGACTACCAACTGGCCCAGGCACTGAGCCTGCTCAAGGGCCTGAGCATCACGCGCAGCCGTTGATCATGCGTTTTGCCCTGATCATCGCTGTGCTGTGCAGCCTGGCAGGGGTCGCTCACGCGGCCCCTGCCGGCGACCCCCACAAAGCCTACCTGACTCTCATCATCGACGACCTGGGGCAAAACCTGCCGCGCGATCGCCGTGTACTTGCGCTGCCCGGCCCGGTGACCACCGCGATCATGCCCGACACGCCCCATGCCGCCGAATTCGCCCGCGAGGCGCACAAGGCCGGCAAGATCGTGATCCTGCACATGCCCATGGACCCGGCCACCGGCCCCTTCGCCTGGCACCCCGAGCTACCGGTGGAAGAACTCGGCAAGCGCCTGGACGCCGCGTTCCAGGCTGTGCCCTATACCGCCGGCATCAACAACCACATGGGCAGCCGCATGACCGCGCAGCCGCAGGCGATGGCGTGGTTGATGGCCGAGCTACAACGGCGCCACAAGTTCTTCGTGGACAGCCGCACCAGCGCGCAGACCGTCGCAGCCGCCGAGGCGCAGAAAATCGGCTTGGCGCATGTTTCGCGGGATGTGTTCCTCGATGACGAACGCACCGAGGCAGCAATTACCACCCAACTGCAAACCGCAATCAAGCTGGCGCATAAGCAGGGTTCGGCGGTGATGATCGGGCACCCTTACCCACAGACCCTGGCGGTGCTGGAGCGCGAGCTGCCCAAGCTCAAGGCCCAGGGTATCGACTGGATCGATATCAAGCTGATGATCAGCGTGCGCAGTAATCGGGCCATGAGTGCCCACGGCAAAAACGGCATTTACCGCTAAATGAAGGCAGCGAAGATCCAATGTGGGAGGGGGCTTGCCCCCGATGGCGGTGTGTCAGCTGAAAATGTATTGGCTGATCTACTGCTATCGGGGCAAGCCCCCTCCCACATTTTGACCGCGTTTATTCTGCGCAACTGCCAACTTCAGAGGTAACGCGCCATGATTTCGTCTACACGACCGCTCTTGCGCAACTCATCCAGCGCCGCCTGAAGCCTGGCCACCCATTCGTCCGGCACCTCTTTGTTCAACGCGAGATAAAGCTGCGCGCTATTGAACCGCAACACGGTCTTAAGCCCTGTTACACCAACCTGTCGCGCCAGATAACGCCCGGCGGGATCGCCGGTGGCCCACAGGTCGATCTGGCCGTCCATGAGCTTTTGCGCATTGTCCTGATCGCGCAGAGCGACAACCGGGTTAAGCCCCTGTTTCCCCAAGGTTTCCGCAATCGCATCGCCCTTGTAAGCACCGATCTTGTAGCGGCGGGCGTGCTCAAGATCGTTGAGCTGGATTGTGCTGTCGGCCTTGGCCAGTAATACCCAATCGTCCGGCCCGATGGGGCCGACCCATTTGAACAAGGCTTCACGGTCCGGCAGCCGCGCCATCACAAATACACCGTAACCAGGCTTTTCCAGGGCGAGCTTGTAGATTCGCTCCCAAGGAAAACGCAACGTAAGGTTGTAGGAAATGCCGGCGCGCTGGAAGGTTTCGCGCACAATGTCCACGGCGATGCCTTCGATGTTCTCGTCCTTGGCGAAGTTCTTGCCGTTTTTCGCCATGTTGTAGGGCGGGAAATTTTCCGTCAGCAGCACCAGGGAGGCGTCAGACGGCTCTTCGGCTTGGGCCGTACCAGCCATGAGCAGCGAGGTACTGGCAAGGGCGAGCAGCAGGTGTTTGAACATGAAGGCTACCGGAATCCATGGCAAGCGCAGAGAGTGCCGCGAGCCTGCCATGGTGTCCAGCAGCGTTTAGCGAACGACGATACCGCGCGCTGCCATGTAGGCCTTGGCCTCAGGTACGGTGTATTCACCAAAGTGGAAAATACTCGCCGCCAGCACTGCGCTGGCATGGCCTTCGATAACACCGTCGGCCAAATGCTGCAGGTTACCGACGCCACCGGAGGCGATCACCGGGATACCCAGTGCATCGCTGATAGCGCGGGTCACGCCCAGGTCGAAGCCGTTTTTCATGCCGTCCTGGTCCATGCTGGTCAGCAGGATTTCACCGGCGCCCAAGCCTTCCATCTTCATCGCCCACTCCACCGCGTCCAGCCCGGTAGGTTTGCGCCCGCCGTGAGTGAAGATCTCCCAGCGCGGGGTTTCGCCCGGGCCGGAGACCTTCTTGGCGTCGATGGCGACCACGATGCACTGCGAGCCAAAGTGTTGCGCGGCTTCACCGACGAACTCGGGGTTGAATACCGCGGCAGTATTGATCGAGACCTTGTCCGCGCCGGCATTGAGCAGGTTGCGGATGTCTTGCACAGTGCGCACGCCACCGCCCACGGTCAGCGGAATAAACACCTGGCTGGCCATGCGCTCGACGGTATGCAATGTGGTGTCGCGGCCATCGACGCTGGCCGTGATGTCGAGAAAGGTAATCTCGTCGGCACCTTGCTCATCGTAGCGACGGGCGATTTCCACCGGGTCGCCGGCATCGCGGATGTTCTCGAACTTGACGCCCTTGACCACCCGACCGTTGTCGACGTCCAGGCAAGGGATGATGCGTTTGGCCAGCGCCATGGTCAGTCCTCAGCCGTTGTAGGCGTCGCAGTAAGCCTGGGCTTGCGCAACGTCCAGGGTGCCTTCGTAAATCGCACGGCCAGTGATGGCGCCGATGATGCCAGGCGCCTTGGCGTCCAGCAGCGACTTGATGTCACCCAGGTTGTGAATGCCGCCGGAAGCGATCACCGGAATCTTCGTGGCCGCTGCCAAGGCTGCGGTGAACGGCACATTGCAGCCCTGCATCATGCCGTCTTTGGCGATATCGGTATAAACAATGGCGGACACGCCGTCGGCTTCGAACTGCCTGGCCAGGTCGATCACCTGCACGGTGCTGATCTCAGCCCAGCCGTCGGTAGCAACGAAGCCGTCTTTGGCATCCAGGCCAACGATGACCTTGCCAGGAAACGCACGGCAGGCTTCGGCGACGAAGGCCGGGTCTTTCACGGCCTTGGTGCCGATGATCACGTAGCTCACGCCAGCTTTGACGTAATGCTCGATGGTTTCCAGGGAGCGAATGCCGCCGCCGATCTGGATCGGCAGGTTCGGGTAGCGCTTGGCAATCGCGGTGACCACCTCACCATTGACCGGCTGGCCTTCGAAGGCACCGTTCAAGTCCACCAGATGCAAACGACGGCAGCCACCTTCCACCCATTTGGCGGCCATGCTCACCGGGTCATCGGAGAACACCGTGGAATCTTCCATGCGGCCTTGGCGCAGGCGGACACAAGCGCCGTCCTTGAGATCGATAGCGGGGATAATCAGCATCTGGCAAACCTTATTCGATATTCAGCAATGCTTGGGAAATCAGGGCTTCTCAAGCGACCACAAGTCGCTTTCGATGCTTTCGAACCTTTCCTTAAGGAGCGTCTGCGTGTCGAAAATCGCCCTGTTGTAATAGTGCGGTGCCACTTCGGTGGTGAACAGCTCAAGAATCTCGGCGACCTCGAACGAGCCCAGCTTGAGCTCGAAGCGGTCTTCCATGAAACGCTTGATCTTGTCGGTTGCCTCACGCTCCTGCTCGGGCGTGAGGTTCAAGATCGGCGGCTTCGGTTTCCTGGCCATTTACCAGCGACCATCCCACGCGGCGAAGTTCTGCAGCAATTGCAGGCCATGGGTATGGCTCTTTTCCGGGTGGAATTGCACGGCAAAACGCGAACCTTCGGCCAGCGCTGCGGCGAAGTCGACACCATAGTGCCCGCCACCCACCACCTGGCGCGGGTTACCGGCAGCGATGTAGTAGCTGTGCACGAAGTAGAAACGCGCCATGTCCGGGATTTCGTGCCACAGCGGGTGGTCGACGGTGCGGCGCACCTCGTTCCAGCCCATGTGCGGGACCTTCAAATGCTCACCGTCTTCATGCAAGTCTTTGCCGAAGAACTTCACCTGGCCGGGAAACATACCGATGCAATCGACGCCGCCGTTCTCCTCACTGCTGTCGAGCAAGGCTTGCATGCCGACGCAGATACCGAGGAATGGACGATCCTGGCTGACCTCGCGCACCAGGCTGTCAAAGCCCAGGCGGCGGATTTCGGCCATGCAATCACGAATCGCACCGACGCCTGGGAACACCACTCTGTCGGCTTCGCGAATCACGTTGGCATCGCTGGTGATCAGCACCTTGCCGGCGCCTACGTGCTCGAGGGCCTTGGCCACCGAGTGCAGGTTGCCCATGCCGTAGTCGATAACCGCGACCGTCTGCATTACAGGACGCCCTTGGTCGACGGCATTTGCCCGCCCATGCGCTCATCGACTTCCACAGCCATGCGCAACGCGCGGCCGAAAGCCTTGAACACGGTTTCGATCTGGTGGTGGGTGTTGGTGCCGCGCAGGTTGTCGATATGCAGGCTGACAAGTGCGTGGTTGACGAAGCCCTGGAAGAATTCCTGGAACAGGTCCACATCAAAGCCACGGCCCACGTTGGCGCGGGTGTAGGGCACGTGCATCTGCAGGCCTGGGCGGCCGGAGAAGTCGATCACCACACGCGACAGCGCTTCATCCAGCGGAACATAGGCATGACCGTAGCGACGGATGCCTTTCTTGTCGCCGATGGCCTTGGCAAATGCCTGGCCGAGGGTGATGCCCACGTCTTCCACCATGTGGTGGTCGTCGATGTGCAGGTCGCCCTTGCCGACGATATCCAGGTCGATCAGCCCATGACGGGCGATCTGGTCCAGCATGTGCTCAAGAAAAGGGACACCGATATCAAATCGGGCCTTTCCGGTGCCATCCAGGTTGATCGAGGCTTTGATCTGGGTTTCCAGAGTGTCGCGCTCGACAGACGCCTTACGTTCGGCCATCACCAGCTCCGCAAAATCATTGGGCGAAAAAGGCAGCCATTATAGGGGCGCGGGCGCCAAACAGAAACATCGAAGGGGATAAGACTGACGGCGTGTCGGGGATAGACATGTGCGTACATGCATAACCAATGTGGGAGGGGGCTTGCTCCCGATAGCGGTAGATCAGTCAACAATGCACTGACTGATGCGCCGCCATCGGGAGCAAGCCCCCTCCCACAAGGGTTTTGCAGTGTTAGTGGAACAGTACTGCGGTTTTCTGCAGGGTCACCCACACACCCCACGCCAACGGAATACCCACCACCAGCCAGGCGGCGATCGCCAACGGCTTGCTGGCGGCGGAGGCCTTCCACTCCAGCACGGTGGACGCATCGGCACCCTTGTCATGCCCGAGCGCCTGTTCGGCGGCCAGTTCGGCATCGGTCATGAAGTACTTGTCGGCCACCGGGCGTACCAGCAGGTTGCAGATGAAACCCAGCACCAGCAGACCGGCAAGGATGTACAAGGTGATGTCATACGCCGCGGCGCGTTCAACGCCGATGCTCAGCTGATATTCACGCAGGTAGTTCACCAGTACCGGGCCCAACACGCCCGCAGCAGCCCAGGCGGTCAACAGGCGACCGTGAATAGCACCGACCATCTGGGTACCGAACAAGTCGGCCAGGTAAGCCGGAACCGTCGCAAAACCACCGCCGTACATCGACAGGATGATGCAGAACGCCGCCACGAACAGCGCCACGTTGCCCAGATGCCCCAGGTTCGGGATCAGCGCGTACAGGGCAAAGCCCAGGGCGAAGAACACAAAGTAGGTATTCTTACGTCCCAGGTAGTCGGAGAACGACGCCCAGAAGAACCGGCCACCGATGTTGAACAGGCTCAACAGGCCGGTAAAACCAGCGGCAATGGCTGCAATGGAGGCAAGCTGACCGGCATCCAACTGGCCAAATGGCACATCAACACCCAGCAACTTGCCGCCGAACACTTCCTGCAACAGTGGCGAGGCCATGCCGAGGATGCCGATACCGGCCGATACGTTCAGGCACAGCACCAGCCATACCAGGCGGAATTGCGGGGTTTTCCACGCGACATTCACATGCACGTGACGGTGAGTGATCATCGCGTTGCTGGCTTTTTTCGCCGGCGCGGTCCAGCCCTCAGGCTTCCAGCCGGTCGGCGGAACGCGATACAGCAGTGCGCCACCGATCATGAACACGAAGTAAATCGCCGCCATGACCACAAAGCTCTGCCATACACCTACGCTGGTCGGCGAAGAGAAATGGCCCATCAGTGCCGCAGCCAGGGGCGCACCCACCATCGCGCCGCCGCCAAAGCCCATGATCGCCATGCCGGTAGCCATGCCGCGCTTGTCCGGGAACCACTTGATCAGGGTCGATACGGGCGAGATATAGCCCAGGCCCAGGCCGATACCGCCAATGACCCCGGAACCGATCCACATCAGCCAGATCTGGTGGGTATAGATGCCCAGCGCCGAGATCAGCAGGCCACCGCACCAGCACAACGCCGAGACGACACCGGCCTTGCGTGGCCCGGCATGTTCCAGCCAGCCGCCCCAGATCGCGGCCGAGCAGCCCAGAAAGATGAAGAACAAGGTGTAGATCCAGCCCAGCATGGAGATGGGCCAGTCGCATTGGGACGAGAAGACCTGGGCGATAAAGCTCATGTCTGGCGCGCAGGCGACCGGTGCGGTGATACCCAGCGCTTTGGACAACGGCAGCCAAAACACCGAGAAGCCGTAGGCCATGCCGATGCACAGGTGGATGGCCAGGGCGGCCGGTGGAACCAGCCAGCGGTTGAACCCCGGCTTGGCGATGATGCGCTCCTTGGACAGGAACGCAGGCTGTGCGGCGGCGGTGCCGGCCACAGTGCTAGTGCTCATTGGTGTTTCCCCCAGTTATTGGTATGCGTCCGTCAGGCGCTCTCCTCCTCGGCCTTGCACGCAAAGCGTGGCCGTTTTTTTGAGTGAAGCTCCATTTAAAGCGCGACGATACGTCGCAGAAGGCGGACGAACGTGCAGAGATTAGCATCAGTGGATGACAGAAAAATCAAACTGCCACTACCTTTTTTGGATTATCTGTACTTTTCTGACGTCAAAATCCCATTTCCGAGCCCCTGGATACAATGTAACGATCCGTGAACTGACGCAGGCCGTCGGGCGTTATACTCTTCGGCTAAATTTTGAAATCGACATACAAGGACTCGCCCATGAAAGCGTTCGGCAAAATCCTGGGTCTGGTACTTCTCGGGCTGTTGCTGATCATTGTGGCGCTCGGCTTTGCCCTGACCCACCTCTTCGATCCCAACGACTACAAAGAAGAAATTCGCCAGATAGCCCGCGACAAGGCCCACATCGAGCTGACGCTCAATGGCGATATCGGCTGGAGCCTGTTCCCCTGGCTGGGCCTGGAGTTGCACGAGGCCAGCGTCGCGACCCTGACCGCACCGACTCAACCTTTCGCCGATTTGCAGATGCTCGGCCTGTCGGTACGCGTACTGCCGCTGCTGCGCCGCGAAGTGCAGATGAGCGATGTGCGTGTCGAGGGCCTGAACCTGCGCCTGAACCGCGACAAGCAGGGCCATGGCAACTGGGAAGACATCGGCAAGAACGTACCCGATGCGACTGCCGAGGCCCCCGCAGCCGCGCCTGCGCCAGTGGAACCGGTGGCTGAAACCAAGCCGGAGAAACCGCCACAACCGATCCGCCTGGACATCGACAGCCTGACCATCAACAACGCTCGCGTTGAATACACCGATGAACAGACCGGCAAGCAATTGAGTGCCGAGAGCATCCAGTTGAGCGCCGGGGCCATCCACGAGGGCGCCAGCATTCCGCTCAAACTCACCGCGTTCCTGGGCAGCAACCAGCCACTGATGCGCGTCAAGACCGAGCTGAACGGCAACTTGCGCATCCAGCGTGCCCTCAAGCGCTACCAGTTCGAAGACATGCGCCTGAGCGGCGAAGCCACCGGCGAGCCGCTGCAAGGCAAGACCGTGAGTTTCTCCACCCAGGGCCAATTGTTGGTGGATCTGGCGGCCAACGTCGCCGAATGGACCAACCTGAAACTGTCGGCCAACCAGTTGCGCGCCTTGGGCGAACTGAAGGTCAACGACCTGGACAAGACCCCGCAGGTCAGTGGTGCGTTGTCTGTGGCCCAGTTCGATCTGGCCAAGTTCCTTGAGAGCGTCGGCCACCCGCTGCCGGCCATGGCCCCAGGCAGCCTGAGCAAGGTCGAGCTGGTGAGTCGCCTCAAGGGCACGCCTAACAGCGTCGCCCTGGAAAACCTGAACCTGAAACTCGACGAAAGCACCTTCAGCGGCCGTGTCGCTGTCGATGATTTCGCCAAGCAGTCCCTGCGCGTACAGCTCAAGGCCGATACCTTCAATGCCGACAACTACTTGCCGGCCAAATCAGAAGCAGCCAAAGGCGCAACCGCCGCTCGCCAGGCCGAAGTGCAGAACAGCGAGGCCGGTGCGATGGCAGCCGGCGGCAACACGCCACTGCCGGACGCCCCGACCAAAGGCGCCTGGAGCACCGACAAGCTGCTGCCGCTGACCCGCCTGCGCAGCCTGGATATCGACGCCGACCTTGCGTTCGGCCAATTGACCCTGAGCCAGCTGCCGATCCAGAACGCGGCGCTGAAAGCCTCCGGCATCGACGGCCAGCTCAAGCTCGACACCCTGAGCGGCGGTCTCTACAACGGTACCTTCCAGGCCAATGGCACGCTCGATGTGCGCCAGGATCTCCCGCTTCTGGCCATGCAAACCCATATCAAGCAAGTACCGGTTGAGAAAATCCTGCAGGCCCAGGGGAAGAACCCGCCGGTCAAAGGCCAGGTCACCCTGGACAGCAACCTGACCGGGCGTGGCAACAGCCAGAAGGCGTTGATCGACAGCCTCAACGGCACCGCCAGCTTTGTGATCAATAACGGTGTGTTGCTCAACGCCAATATCGAGCAACAGGTCTGCACCGGTATCGCCCTGCTCAACCGCAAGACCCTGGCCAGCACGCCACCGGGCAAGGACACCCCCTTCCAGGAACTGCGCGGCAACCTGACGTTGCGTAACGGCGTGGCCAGCAACCCTGACCTGAAAGTGCGTATCCCGGGGCTGACGGTCAATGGCAACGGCGATGTCGACTTGCGCGTGCTGGGCATGGACTACCGCGTCGGCATCATTGTCGAAGGCGACAAGCGCGAGGTGCCGGACCCGGCCTGCCAGGTCGGCGCCAACTTCCAGGGCATTGAAGTGCCGCTGCGCTGCCGTGGCCCGCTGGAGCTTGGCGCCAAGGCCTGCCGTCTGGACAAGGACGGCCTGGGCCAGGTCGCCCTCAAGGCTGCCGGCAATCGCCTGAACGAGAAGCTGGAGGAGAAGCTCGACAAGGTTAATCCCAAGCTCAAAGACGCATTGAAAGGCCTGTTCAACCGATGAGAAACGAGCAGTTTTCAGCGGCGGTACTCGATTGGTACGACCGCCACGGCCGTCATGACCTGCCCTGGCAACAGGGCATCACCCCGTACCGGGTGTGGGTGTCGGAGATCATGCTGCAACAGACCCAGGTCAGCACTGTGCTCAATTACTTCGACCGGTTCATGGCATCCCTGCCGACGGTCGAAGCCCTGGCCGCCGCACCGGAAGACGAAGTGCTGCACCTGTGGACCGGCCTGGGCTACTACACCCGGGCGCGCAACCTGCAGAAGACCGCCAAGATCGTGGTGAACGAGTACGGCGGCGAGTTTCCCCGCGATGTGGAAAAACTCACCGAGCTGCCCGGCATCGGCCTGTCCACCGCTGGCGCGATTGCCAGCCTGAGCATGGGCCTGCGCGCGCCGATCCTCGACGGCAACGTCAAGCGCGTGCTGGCGCGCTTTACCGCCCAAGAGGGTTACCCGGGCGAGCCCAAAGTGGCCAAGCAGCTGTGGGCCACCGCAGAGCGCTTTACACCCTTTGAGCGCGTCAACGCCTACACCCAGGCGATGATGGACATGGGCGCCACGCTCTGCACCCGCAGCAAACCCAGCTGCCTGCTGTGCCCGCTGGAAAAAGGCTGCGAAGCCCACATGCTCGGCCTGGAGACGCGTTACCCGATCCCCAAACCGCGCAAGACCATCCCGCAAAAGCGCACGCTGATGCCCATGCTGGCGAACGCCGAGGGCGCGATCCTGCTTTACCGTCGCCCTTCCACGGGCCTGTGGGGCGGTTTGTGGAGCTTGCCCGAGCTGGATGACCTGAGCGACCTCGACCACCTGGCCAACCAGCACGCCCTCGCACTGGGCAAGCATCAGGAACTGCCGGGGTTGATCCACACCTTCAGCCACTTCCAACTGTCCATCGAACCCTGGCTGGTCCAGGTCGAGGAATCCGCCCATCACGTGGCCGAGGCCGACTGGCTTTGGTATAACCTCGCCACCCCGCCGCGCCTGGGCCTTGCCGCCCCGGTGAAAAAACTGCTGAAGCGCGCGGCGCAAGCATTGAACGCAGGAGTTTCGTCATGACCCGCACCGTTATCTGCCGCAAGTACAAAGAAGAACTGCCAGCCCTGGAACGCCCTCCGTACCCAGGTGCCAAGGGCCAGGACATCTACGACCACGTCTCCGCCAAAGCCTGGGGTGACTGGTTGAAACACCAGACCCTGCTGATCAACGAAAAACGCCTGAACATGATGAACGCCGAAGACCGCAAATACCTGGCCGGCGAAATGGATAAGTTCTTTTCCGGCGAGGAATACGCCCAAGCCGAAGGTTACGTGCCACCTGCTCAATAATTGATCAAAAACCGGGGTCGGCACGTAAGCGACGGTAATAATTAAATATTTTTTGAAAACTTGCTTGACGACCCCCTGAAAAACCCGTTTAATGCGCCCCGTTGCCCAGATAGCTCAGTCGGTAGAGCAGGGGATTGAAAATCCCCGTGTCGGCGGTTCGATTCCGTCTCTGGGCACCAAAATACCGAGAAACCCCAAGGAACAATGTTCCTTGGGGTTTTTTATTGCCTGCGATTTAATGGGCTCTGGATCACCTTGGACCCGGATGCCGAGCAGGAGCGCCTTGAATAAAGGCAATCACGATACCGGCACCGATCAAGCCCATCGGCAAAGCCGTCGAGGGAGTGAGCCTTCCAAGCGCCTGGATTTGAAATACTCTGTGGCGCCAGATAGTACGGACGCAAAAAATGCTCAAGGAAATATGTATGAAGTATTGCTGGATCGCACTTGCCCTGCTGCTTGGCGCTTGCGCAAGAACCCCTTCCCCAGAGCAACTGGCAGAACAGCAGTTATGGGAACAACAGTTGATAAGCCATATACAGCTGTTCAAATTTTACCCGGCAAACGCCCAGGCGCAGCGGCTGGAAGGCCAGGTCAATATTGAATTCGCCATCGATGCCCATGGCAACTTGTTGCGTCAGCGCGTGATCAGTCACTCAGGCTCTGAGCTTTTTGTTGCTGCCGTGCAGGCATCTCTTCCAGCAGCATCGCCAATGCCTGCTCCGCCTGCGTCAGTTCTCAAGGATGGTGAAGTCGAGGTGCGCGCACCCTTTGTGTTTTGCCTGACCCCATCCTGCGCAGGCCAAGCTAAGCCCCAGAGCGATTGAGGCTTGTTTTTCACTGGCTTCAATCGTCCACCCTTTACCCCATTCACAGCTGTAAGGTTTCTTTCATGACACGCCTCTTGCTCTGCTCGCTATTACTGCTGACTGCACTACTCAGTGGATGCGCCACGCAAATGGACGTAGCGATCAACGCGACACCCGATCCGGACTATCACTTCGACCGCCAGGCAACCGTACTGGTGACGTCTGTCGGGGGCAGCGACGAAAACGCACTCAATGCCCGGTACTACCTGCGCGACATGGTCAGCGCCATGAAGGACCAGGGCTTTCGCAATGTCTTTACCGACACCACGCTGCCCAAGAACCATGCACCGATCAAAATGACCATCACCCTTGATGTCGAAAGCAAGCAGGTCACTTACCGCTACACCGCTACCGAGTATGGCCAGGTAGCAAACAGCACCACCACACAGTGCAAGAAGAACAAGAAAAAGACCGATCAACTGACCTGCACCAGCACCCCGAACACCTCCTATGGCCCGGTAGGCACATCGGAACGCACCGGCTACACCACCCTCACCACCTTCCGGGCTACCGCTCGGGACGAGGCAAGCAGGCGCGCGGTGTATGTGCTTCGAGTATCGTCCTATAACGACGATTGCCAGGCGGCGAAGGTCGAAGCCTTCCTGGTACAGCAGGGCCTGCAGAACCTGAACTTCCAGGACCGCGTGCAGCGCAATTACACGGTGACGATGCCTGAGGGGTATCGCTGCAAATAGCTTGCTCCCGTCCGGATACAGCTTGGGCACCCTGACCAAAGCCAACCGGACCTAGTTTCATTTGGGATATTTTTCACTTATCCGAACTGTTTTTTTGAGATAGTGTAGGGCCTCATCAGGCCCCTAACGCCTTCCCTACGGGCATCAAATCAGCCTGCTTTCGAGATAATCAAAATATCAATTGGAGATACTTTCCATATGCCCGAGTTTGCTCATCACGATCTGGAGCTATTGAACCCCTCGTTCGACTCGGGCCTGGTTGATGTTCTGAGCGAGCTGGAACACCTGCGCCGCCTGCAACTGGGTGGCGATACACCGCCTGCTGTTTTTTTCCAGTTGAAAGCCCTGTTTCATACGCTGGAAAGCCTGGGCTCTGCACGTATCGAGGGCAACCACACGACACTGGCCGACTACATCGAAAGCAAAGTCGAAGGGGCAGCCGAGGCTTCAGATCCGTTGCGGGAAATTGCGAACATCGAAAAGGCCATGGACTACGTCGAAAGCATCATGCAGACCGGCGCTGATCTCACGGAGTTTGCGATTCGAGAGCTTCACTCAATCACCGTCCAGGGACTGCAACGCGAAGGTGATCGTACGCCAGGTGCTTACCGCGAGTCCGGGGTCAGCATTGCCCAGTCCGATCACCTCCCGCCCGAGGCGGTGATGGTGCCAGGCTACATGCAAGAACTCGTCGCCTTTGTGAATAAGCAGGATGCCCCCAAGTACGATCTGATGAAAGTCGCGCTGGCCCACCACCGGTTTGGCTGGATCCACCCATTTGGCAACGGCAATGGCCGCGTCGTGCGCCTTCTGACGTACGCAATGTTGATGAAGTACGGCTTCAACGTGAGCGCTGGCGGCCGAGTCCTGAATCCGACGGCAGTCTTCTGTATCGACCGCGAAAAGTATTACTCGATGCTTTCCACCGCTGACACAGGCACCAAGGAAGGCCTTGAGGCTTGGTGTACGTATGTGCTGGCAGGCATTAGAGATGAATTAGAGAAAGTCAGCAGGCTGACGGACTACCGCTACCTGACCAGGCACATTCTTGCCCCCACCATTGCATTGGCGAAAGACCGCGCATGGATAACGCCTCTTGAAGAGAAAATTCTGAGCACGGCGATCCAACTGAAGGTGGTCAAGTCGGGCGATATCGCTGACGCTCTACCGACACTGTCCGCCGCCCAAAGAACCTATCAAATAAAAAAACTGGTCGACCAAGGGATGCTGCTTCCCATCAGTCCAGGCGCTCGGCAGTACACAATCGGGTTCTCAAATAATTATTTGATCAGAGGGGTTATCAAATCCCTGCGCGAAGAAGGCTTTATCCCTGAGCAGCTGGACAAACCTTATCCATGAGGAGGCCCGCCAAGTTGCCCCCTCACTTCAGCAAAAACACCATCAACGGATTGTCATTCAACCGCCCCGCAAAGCTTGGCGCCAATTGCTCCACCGGCGAGCCCTTCAACAGCGCAGTCTCCTTGCGCGACACAATCACCCAGCATGGTCGCGGCAGCGCACTCAGTTTCTCAAGCTGGTGACGCCCGACAAACAGTGGCTGCTCATCGTGATCCAGGTTCATCATGTAGCGCACCGCCCAGGTGTCTCGGGCCAGGTCGACAAATACCAAAGGGCCCGGCTGTGATTCCCGCAGCGCCTCCACCTGGCTGACAAACCGTCGGGTGTCGAATTGCAGGTCCTTGGCCGGTTCTATCACCGCTACCAGCAGCAACCATTGCGCCGCCAGTGCGATCACGCTGAGCCATACCAGACGCAACGGCCGGCGCCAGGCAATCAACGCCGCGAGTTGCAACACCACCAACACACCAATCATCAGCGGCAGGGAAATATCCGGCCAATAGCCCTGCTTGTGCCAGGCGTTCCGACACACAAACAACACAACCACGCACAACGCCGGTAACGCTGCGACAAGCCCTTCGTAACAACGGCGCACGCCCAACAGCCAGCCTTGCGCCTGGAGCAGCCCATAGGCCGCAACAGCCGCAAACATCGGCACCATCGGCAAGATGTAATAAGCGCGCTTGAAGTGCGGCACCGACAACCCGAGCAGAATCATCAAGCCACACGCCCCGAGGCGCACTAGCAGTTGCACCTGCCCGTCGACCCAGCGTTCCGGCCAGCGACGGCGCAGCGCGACCAGGGTGGCCAACGCCAGCGGCACCACCGGGAAGTAACGGTACAAACTCAGCTGGAAATAGAAATAGAACGGCTCACCGGACTCATCCAGGCGCCCGCCGACCTGCATCCTGAACACTTCATCAGCAAAGGCATCACCGCCACTCAATCGCGCAAGCTTCATCAGCAGCCACCAGCACACTGCTAGCAGCACCAGGCCGATAACGCCGTGGATCAGGACTTGCCGGACGCGTTCGCCCGGACTGCCCAGCGCCCAATACACGCACACCACCCCACACACCTCGATCAACCCCAGCGGGCCACGAATCGCAAAGGCCAGAACGAACAACGGGAACACCGCCAATTGCCGCAGCCGCGACCCCAGGCGCTCGCCACTGTGCAGCAGATAGAAACTGCCGACACACAGCAGCGCGATCATCTGGTCCAGGCAGACCGAGCGCGATTTTTCGAGCAACTGGGTGGTGAGCAGCGTCAGCAGCACCGTCAAAAATGCCCATGGGCGACTGAACGGCGCCAGCAGGCGGTACATCAGTGCGATCACACCGGCCGATGCAAGCGCGGTGGGCAGCACATTCGCCAGGTGGTTCGGCGCATCAAACCAGCGAGCGAATACAAAACTGAAGAAGGTCGCGGTGCCTGGGTAGTCCGCGTAAGGCTGACCGTAAGTGGTGGGGAAAAAACTGGCGCCGTGGCGAAACATTTCCTGCATGAACAACGCCCAGCGCCCATCAAAGCCTTGGGGCTGCTGATCCCAGATCCCCAACGTGAACAACAACAGGGCGATCAGAAAGAGGCCCAAGGACTCCAGGCGAAAACGGTTGCGATGATCCATCGGGTGACCTGTCAGGTGGGAAGCGCTGGCGTATGGTGCCGAGCACTGCCCTGAATAGCGCCTGAACGAACCTGAACATTCACGCTTTTATCGACTTGCGGGCCACACCACTGCCGGGATCAGGCGAACGTAGACCAACTCGGCCACCAACTCGACGAGGGTTTGCAGGATCACCGCCGCGGCAGCCAACCCGCGCATGTCCTCCGGCAAGGCCAGCGCCAATGGCAATACCACCAGCGAGTTGCGCGTCGAAGCACTGAACGTCACCGCCCGTGCACTTGGCGCAGGCAGCGCAAACAGTCGCGCAGCCAGGATCCCCATCAACGGCGCCAGCAGTACGAAGCCCAGGTAGATCGCAAGCACTGGCAGCAACAGGTCGAAGTCGCGCATGACCGATGTGATTTGCGACCCGATCACCACGAACAACACCAGGGCCATCGCCGGCACCGGCAACCAGGCCCACGCACTGCTCCATTTGTCGACCAGCCTTGATCGTCGCGCCAGGTAGGCCGTCAGCACAGCCAGCAGCATCGGCATCACGATCAACATCAGGAATGCCTCGATAAACGGGCCGATCTCAACCACCACACCCGAGTGTGCGCCCAGCATAAAACCCAGGTACACCGGCAGCAGTGCCAACTGCAGCAGCAACAGCAACGGTGTGGCCGCCAGCATCAACCGCGAATCGCCCTTGCCGATGTGGGTGAACACCACCACGTAATCAATACAGGGCGTCAACAACACCAGTAATGCCCCCACCAACAGCGCGGGATGCCCCAGCAGGCCACGGGTCAGCGCCCACACCAGCAATGGCACCAGAACAAAGTTGGCCAGCAACAACGCCGAGACAAAGCGGATATTGCCCAAACCCTGGCGCAGATCGAGGAAAGGAATCTGCAGGAACATCGCGTACATCAATACCGCGATGGCAGGTGTGATCAATGCGCTCAAACCGTGAGCCACTAGAGGCGCGAACACACCACAGGCAGCGGCCAGCAGGATGGCGACAAAATAGAAGGGGATCTGGTTATGCTCAAGGGCATCGCGGGTCATGAAGACGCTCTGGCAGATGACAAAGGCATAGCCTATTGATCTATGGCCTGGTGGTCGAGCGCGATAAGCGACCAAACCCCGCCCGGATTTCCTTGGGATTTGCCCCAACCTGCGCTTCAATACTCCACCCCGATCCAGAACCCAAGGATGTTGAGCCCATGGCTTCGCCGAACAAGCAGCAAAAACGCGCCCAGCGGGCAAAGACCAAGGCCAAGCAAAACCGCACCCAGCGCGCCGTCGCGGCCAAGCCGGATGCGTTCGCCGGCGACGACAGCCGCATCGATCTTGAATCGGTGGACTTGACCGAACTGTTCGTCGAGATGCGCACCGCAGGCGAGATCAGCCAGCAGGCACTGTGCGCGGTATTCCTCGCACACCCGCTGTTGGCGCTGGTGCTGGAGCAGGAAGGCGAAGAGGAAGCGACCGACTTTATCCTGGCGGCGCTGATTGAATATTGGCAGTGGGCCACTGACAGCGATGACGAGGCCGCTGCGTTGGCGTGGATCGAATCGCCGCAGTTCCAGGCGGACTATGTAGCAGCATCCCAGGCGCTGACAGCCTCAACAGACTGACACATATCAAAATGTGGGAGGGGGCTTGCTCCCTCCCACATTTGCACCACATTCCGTCAGTTGAGCACTGCTGCGCCTGATTTCTGGGCCTTGCCGCAGCTCGCCACTACCAATACCACCTGCAAGCTCAGCATCTCAGTCGCTGACAACCTCAGCAGACTGACGCGTATCAAAATGTGGGAGGGGGCTTGCTCCCGATGGCAGAGTCTCAGTCGACATCTCAGTGACTGACACTCTGCATCGGGAGCAAGCCCCCTCCCACATTTGCATCACATTCCGTCAGTTGAGCACTGCTGCGCCTAGCTTCTGGGCCTTGCGGCGGCTCGCCACGAACAACCCCGCCAGCACTACCAGCAAGCTCAGGATCCCGGTGGCGATGATCTCGACCCGGTGCGCTTCCTGGAACAGCATGATGGTCAAGGTGCCGACGATAAACACCATCACCGCGTAGGTCAGTCCAGGAAACAGCCACATCTTGAACACGATCTGCTCGCCCGCCGCCGCACGCTTTTGACGCATGCGCAGTTGCGACACGGCAATCACCAGGTACACCAGCAACGCAATGGCGCCGGAGCTGGCCAGCAGGAATTCGAACACGGCCGCCGGGGCCACGTAGTTGGCAAATACCGCGAGGAACGCCGCGCCGGTGGACAGCAACACCGCCCAATAAGGTGTACCACTTTTGTTGGTGCGCTTGGCCACCGCTGGTGCATCACCGCGACGCCCGAGGGAGAACAACATACGCGAGGCGGTGTAGAGCGCCGAGTTGAGGCAACTGGTAACAGCCACCAGCACCACCAGGTCGACGATCAGCTTGGCATTCGGGATGCCCATGCGCTCAAGTACCGTCTGGTAGGAACCTACGGCCGCCAGGGTCGGATCGTTCCAAGGCACCAGCGACACGACAATGAAGATCGACAGCAGGTAGAACAAACCAATCCGCCAGATGACCGAGTTGGTGGCCTTGGTGATTTGCTGGCCGGGGTTCTTGGATTCCGCTGCAGCGATGGTCACGATCTCAGTGCCCATGAACGAGAACATGGTGGTCAGGATCGCTGCCAGAACCGCGCCCATCCCATTAGGCATAAAGCCCTGGGTATCGAACAGGTGCGAAACACCGCTGACCTGGCTGGTGGGCAAAAAGCCGAAAATCGCGGCCAGGCCGAGGATTACAAAGCCGACGATGGCCACGACTTTAATCAACGCAAACCAGAACTCGAACTCACCGTAGTTCTTCACGCTGAACAGGTTGGTTGCCGTCAGCAACAACGTAATGACCAGGGTAAACACCCAAATCGCCACGTCGGGGAACCAGGCGTGCAGGATAGTCGCCGCCGCGTTGGCTTCCAACGGAATCACCAGCACCCAGAACCACCAGTACAACCAACCAATGGTAAACCCAGCCCAGTGACCGATTGCGCGGTCGGCGTAGGTAGAGAACGAACCGGTATCGGGTGACGCAACAGCCATCTCGGCCAGCATCCGCATCACCAGCACCACCAACGTACCGGCGGCCGCGTAGGCCAGCAGCACGGCGGGGCCGGCGGCAGCAATCGCATGGCCAGAGCCGACAAACAAACCTGCGCCGATTACGCCGGCAATCGACAGCATGGTGACATGCCGCGGCTTGAGCCCCTGTTCGAGGTCATTGGAGCTTTGAGTACTACTCATTGACACACCTTTGCGAGGAATTGCGAAAACGGGTTCGCCCGGCCTGCAGCCTTTCTCGTGAAAAGAATCCAACAGGGCGTTCTTTATTTTTTACGCAAGATTTGCGCCAAAATGTAACAGGGCCGCCATTGACGCGGGCTGTAGGACAATTCATCAGCGCTCGCAAGTCTTTGAGAATCATGGCATTCCGCTATAGCGTTACCGTGCGACTCACCTTCAAGCCAATCAGGCGCACCAAAAACACACACAAAAAGTACGTGACGCCCCATAAACGGGCTGATGTGGACCGTTTGCCCGGTTAACCCTTCCAACACCCGGCCAAAGCTGGCACCATCGCGCCCTTTTTTACGCGAAGCCTGTGGATCTTTCCGGTTCAAACGTCTGTAGGTTGTTGATGGCGCGACACGCTACTGCGCCGATGCGACACACTGCCGCAGACCACCAGTTAACCGTCCGCAGCGCTGTTGGCTGTCATCCAAACGCTATGCTAGCTTGGCGCCTCGCCAGGAAGGCGGCCCAACAGCGAAGATCGCAACGAACACAATGAGGACCGCACATGGCCCAGGCCACGCCCGCGCTTGAAATCCGCAACTTGCACAAACGCTATGGTGAGCTTGAGGTACTCAAGGGTATCTCGCTGACCGCTCGCGACGGCGATGTGATCTCGATCCTGGGTTCCTCCGGTTCCGGCAAGTCCACCTTCCTGCGTTGCATCAACCTGCTGGAAAACCCGCATCAGGGCCAGATCCTGGTGGCCGGCGAAGAGCTCAAGCTCAAGGCCGCAAAAAACGGCGAGCTGATGGCCGCCGACGGCAAGCAGATCAACCGCCTGCGCAGCGAAATTGGTTTTGTGTTTCAAAACTTTAACCTGTGGCCGCACATGAGCATCCTCGACAACATCATCGAGGCCCCTCGTCGCGTGCTCGGCCAAAGCAAGGCTGAAGCAATAGAAGTGGCCGAGGCCTTGCTGGCCAAGGTCGGTATTGCCGACAAGCGTCACGCCTACCCTGCACAACTCTCCGGCGGCCAGCAACAACGGGCGGCGATCGCGCGCACCCTGGCGATGCAACCCAAGGTCATCCTGTTCGATGAACCCACGTCGGCGCTTGACCCGGAAATGGTTCAGGAAGTACTTAATGTGATCCGCGCACTGGCCGAAGAAGGCCGCACCATGCTGCTGGTCACCCACGAAATGGGCTTCGCCCGCCAGGTATCCAGCGAAGTGGTGTTTTTGCACCAGGGCCTGGTCGAAGAGCAAGGATCGCCACAGCAGGTGTTTGAAAACCCGCTTTCGGCGCGCTGCAAACAATTCATGTCCAGCAACCGCTAACGGAGCAACATGCATGCAGACCTATAAGAAATTCCTTCTGGCCGCGGCCGTCTCGATGGCGTTCAGCGCCACGGCCATGGCAGAAACCTTGAAAATGGGGATCGAAGCGGCTTACCCGCCCTTCAACAATAAAGACGCCAGCGGCAACGTAGTGGGCTTCGACAAGGACATCGGCGACGCCCTGTGCGCCAAGATGAAAGTCGAGAAGTGCGAAGTGTATGTGTCCGACTGGGACGGCATCATCCCTGCCTTGAACGCCAAGAAGTTCGACTTCCTGGTGTCTTCGCTGTCGATCACCGATGAGCGCAAGCAAGCGGTTGACTTCACCGACCCGTACTACTCGAACAAGCTGCAGTTCATTGCGCCAAAAGCCACGGCAGACTTCAAGACTGACGCCGCTTACCTGAAGGGCAAGGTGATCGGTGCACAGCGTGCGACGCTGGCCGGTACCTACCTGGAAGACAAGCTGCCGGACACCGAAGCCAAGCTCTACGACACTCAGGAAAACGCCTACCTCGACCTGACCTCCGGTCGCCTTGACGGCATCCTCGCCGACAAGTACGTGCAGTACGAGTGGCTCAAGAGCAAAGACGGTTCGGCCTATGAGTTCAAAGGCGACCCGGTGGTGGAAAGCGACAAGATCGGTATCGCCGTACGCAAGGGCGACCCATTGCGCGAGCGCCTGAACAAAGCCCTGGCAGAGATCAAGGCAGACGGCACCTACAAAAAGATCAACGACAAGTACTTCCCGTTCAGCATCGAATGATCTGAACGACCTGCCCGGCGCGCTCCTGGGAGCGCGTCGGCTTTTAGCAATGCCTGCCGCGATATGAAAACACCATGAATTTCGATCTCTACGGATTCGGCCCGGCCCTCGCCGCCGGCGCGCTGATGACCGTCAAACTGGCGCTCACGGCCCTGTGCCTGGGGCTGGTGCTCGGCCTTGCCGGCGCCTTGGCCAAGACTTCGCCGTACAAGCCGCTGCAATGGCTGGGCGGTGCGTATTCGACCATCGTTCGCGGTATTCCCGAATTACTGTGGGTGCTGCTGATTTACTTCGGCACCGTCAACCTGATGCGAGCCCTGGGTGAGTTTTTTGGCAACCCCGACCTGTCGCTGAGTGCCTTCGCCGCCGGCGTCATCGCCCTGGGCCTGTGCTTCGGCGCCTACGCCACCGAAGTGTTTCGCGGCGCGATCCTCGCCATTCCCAAGGGCCACCGCGAAGCCGGTGTGGCATTGGGGCTGTCGAAATTTCGGATTTTCACCCGGTTGATCATGCCGCAGATGTGGCGTATCGCCCTGCCGGGCCTGGGCAACCTGTTCATGATCCTGATGAAAGACACCGCACTGGTGTCGGTGATCGGCCTTGAAGAGATCATGCGCCACGCGCAGATCGGCGTGACCGTGACCAAGCAGCCATTCACCTTCTTCATGGTTGCGGCGTTCATGTACCTGGGCCTGACCGTACTGGCGATGACCAGCATGCACTTCCTGGAAAAACGCGCCGCCCGCGGCTTTGCAAGGAGCACCCAATGAGCGGCGACTACAGTTGGCTATCGCACTTTGACCTGGGCCTGAACTGGGCCGTGATCATCAAGTGGCTGCCGAAGTTGGCCCAGGGCGCCACCCTGACCCTGGAGCTGGTGGCAATCGCCGTGATCGCCGGCCTGCTGCTGGCGATTCCACTGGGTATCGCGCGCTCTTCGCGCCGCTGGTACGTGAGCGCCCTGCCCTATGGCTACATCTTCTTCTTCCGTGGCACGCCGTTGCTGGTGCAGTTGTTCCTGGTGTATTACGGCCTGGCGCAGTTCGATGCCGTGCGCAACAGCTTCATGTGGCCGTACCTGCGCGATCCGTTCTGGTGCGCCACGGCCACCATGACCTTGCACACCGCCGCCTATATCGCCGAGATCCTGCGCGGTGCAATCCAGGCCATTCCGCCGGGCGAGATCGAAGCAGCGCGGGCATTGGGCATGTCCAAACCGAAAACGCTGTTCTACATCATCCTGCCCCGCGCCTCACGCATCGGCCTGCCGGCCTACAGCAACGAAGTGATCCTGATGCTCAAGGCCAGTGCCCTGGCCAGTACCGTGACCCTGCTGGAACTGACCGGCATGGCCCGCACCATCATTGCCCGCACTTACCTGCCGGTAGAGATTTTCTTCGCCGCGGGCTTGTTCTACCTGTTGATGGCCTACGTGCTGGTGCGCGGTTTCAAACTGCTGGAAAAGTGGCTGCGCGTCGATGCGTGCCAAGGACGTTGAGGCACGCTTCCAGGCACTGGATGCATTCCTGATCGAGTACCAAGGGCTGTGGCGACCACGGCCCTTTACTCAGTTGCAGCTGCCCTGGGAAACCGAGCATCCCGAGTTATCCCAGTGGCTGCGTCGGCGTTCGTTGGCCGAAGCTGAAGCCAGTCACAACCACCCCCACGACCTGCGTGCGCCTGCACCGTTTCCACAGCTGGCCGCTCAAGCACTGCGCCTGAGTGCTGTGGATAAGTTACCCGCCCACTCCCTTGACCCCGCTCGCCACCGTTTGAATGTGGACGTGCCCGGGCGCAAGTGGCAACAGATCGAAGCCTTCGGCGCCGCACTGACTTTTGCCCAGACGCCTGCCCACTGGCTGGACTGGTGCGCCGGCAAAGGCCATCTTGGCCGCCGCCTGCTGCAACCCGGCCAACGGTTGACCTGCCTGGAATATGACCCGGCCCTGATTGCGTCCGGCCAAGCCCTGAGCGATCACCACGGCGTGCCCGCTGCCCATTGCCTGCAAGACGTGATGGCCGATGTAACGATCGACCCCGAACACACACCTGTGGCCCTGCACGCCTGCGGCGACCTGCACGTGCGCCTGCTGCAACTGGCCAGCGCCGCTGGCTGCAAACAATTGGCGCTGGCGCCCTGCTGCTACAACCGCATCAATGCCGAGCGCTACCAGGCACTGTCCGCCGCCGGGCGCGCATCCCTGCTAACCCTGTCGATCGACGATCTGGGATTACCCCTGAGCGAAACCGTCACCGCCGGCAACCGCGTGCGCCAGCAACGGGACACCTCCATGGCGCGGCGCCTGGGCTTTGATCGACTACAGCGGCAACTGCGCGGCTGCGACGACTACCTGCCGACGCCCTCCCTGCCCACCAGTTGGCTGGATAAATCCTTCGCCGACTACTGCCGCGAGCTGGCAAACCTCAAGAATTTATCCACAGGTGAACAAGACTGGCCGGCGCTCGAAGCCCACGGCTGGCAGCGCCTGGCCGAAGTGCGAAACCTGGAGTTGGTAAGGGGTTTGTTTCGACGCCCACTGGAAATGTGGCTGGTGCTGGACCGCGCACTTTTTTTGAGCGAAAAGGGCTACAACGTCGAGGTCGGCACCTTCTGCGAACCAACGCTCACCCCGCGCAACCTGATGGTGCTGGCCCAGCGCGAATAAGGTGCAAAATTCGCTGCACGCGCCCTGTGGATAACTCTGTTGATGGAATCTTTGCAGAAGCTGTAGCAATGGGCGCTGAACGCCAAAAGCGAGGCTGGTCATTTTTTGTTCACAAAATAAAACGCACACAAAACAGGCAGTTGCAGCGTGTTGAGAACGGCTGCACAAAATGGCTGTTTCGTGACAACTGTTACCAACCGATTGTGCATAAGCATCAGACGTTAAACGTATAAAGCGGACTTTGCAGGGTGGTTTTTGGCGGTTTCAGCGGGCGGAGAACCTCGTTGGGCGCCGGATCGCTCAGGTACGCGGTGTACCTGGCCTGACGCCGAAGTGACGACTTTTTACGCTGCCACGCCGTGTGGAAAACACGCTAATCGCAAGAAACCTTGGTTTTTGCAAAAATAGTCAGAATTCAGGGGTTTACAGAACCTTTCCAATCGCTATAATCGTCGCCCTAACACGCCGGTATAGCTCAGTTGGTAGAGCAACTGACTTGTAATCAGTAGGTCCCGGGTTCGACTCCTGGTGCCGGCACCATACAAGGTTCCAGAGAAGGCTTTCAAAATCTCTGAAACCCCCGAAAAACCCGCCTTCTGGCGGGTTTTTTCGTTCTGGAGATCCCAGACTCCCTCACATGCAGTTCGCGATTTCTTGAAACGAATCCGCGCTCCAGCCTGCCGCCCATGCCAATCCAGCTACGGTATAGTCCGGCCCCTCCTTGGCGAAAACGCCGGGACCAGTTTTCAGGATTAAGGGAACCTTGGATGGGCGGCAAACCGAGGCCTGATCCTTCTATTGTCAGCGGTTTCAGAGTCGCGTATGTAGAGGGTGGCCGTAAGTATTACTTTGATGCCGTAGAGCAACGATACTACTCATGGGATTCGCTTCACGGCGAGTTTGAAGTCTTCGACCGACGTGGCTTTCACCTGGGTTCGGTCTGCCCTGAAACCGGGCTTGCGTTGAAACCTGCCGTCCGCGGACGAAGGATCAAACCGAACTGAGAGGTTCATATGAATTTTGTAGAGCTTTGCCTTAAAGGCGATGTGCTGGAAGAAGAGATCGACCGATTCGTCGAGGACTGGCACGAGGGCCGTCAAGGTGCCGACATGCAATTGCATGAATACCTGGGCATGAAGTGGGAAGAGTACCAACTGTGGTCAACCACCCCGTCTGTCTTACCTTTTGTATTGACTGCCCACAAGTACGGCACCTCTCTTAAGGACCAACTCGATCAAGACAAATTTGCGATTGCTGCACGCGCGCGATCGGTCGCTGAAGCGACCAAAGTCGAAGCCTGGCTACGCAGCGTGGGCAAGATCTAGTGACCCCAGAAGAAAAAATGGCCAGTCGCGTCCTGGCCATCCGCAAGCTGACACCGCCTTACGATCTAGAACAGCTAGCCTCTGCCTATGGGGAGCTTGAATACCTTGAACTGCCGTTCGGCGTGGACGGAATCACCATTGGTATTGGTGCTGCAACCAAACCCCGCATCCTGATCAACTCAAGCGCACCTGCTACCCGTCGAAAATTTACGCTGGCCCATGAAATCGGGCACGTAGTTATCCCATGGCACACCGGCACAATCGTCTCCCACCTGGAGAATCGGGAAGTTGATGCTGCCTACAGCCAAATGGAGACCGAAGCCAATCGCTTCGCCGCAGAGCTGCTGATGCCATCTGACTGGTTGCTTGAAGCCTACAAAGCCGCACCCAGTGTGGAGCACTATTTCCGCTCGGTCCTTACCCAGGCCGGGGCATCCAAAGAAGCAACATTCAATAAAATATTACGCCCGCTCCCGCAGCCTGTGATTTGCGTGCAAGTGGACAGCACATCCAGAGTTCTCAGCACGCGAAGATCCCAAACGGCGCCGTACCCTCCAGAACCAAACGCCGAAGTCAGCAGCGAAACCTTTCAGACAGACTGTCGTTTCGAAAGCTTTGAAATAGACGGCCAGTTTTACATGAGCTGGACCTTCATCGGCCGCGACATACGGGAAGTAGACAAAAGGCCGTGGCGGGAAGTCTTCAACCAAATCCTGAGTGACACTGGCATGCAGGGTTATTTGCAAAACATGAACGGCATTCTTGCTGCTGCTTACGGCAAAAACAAAGCGCTCGACGAGGCGGAAATCTGCGGAGCCGTTATCCGGGCATTCACAAAATATGAAATGTACGATGTGGTGACTGCGCACCCTCTGTTTGAACAGTTTGTGATCAAACGGGTGAGGGAGCTGAAACTGCGGGGTTGAGTGATCAGACAGGCGTAGAAAAGAGAAGGCAAAGCGCTGCCGCTGACGGCAACCCAGGTAGCCAGAACCTCTAAGGCTGCCACACTGTGGTGGTTCACCCAAAGTGCGATTAGCGTCCGGCGGCTCGCACGGTCACAGCGATGTGATGGATGCCTACTTTTACCAGTGTGCCCACTGCGGCAACTTATTCCGTTTCATAGCTGCCCTGCAGCAACCTATTCGCTTGGCCATTCCCGTGCGCCAACCTGCGCCCGTCTCTTTCTTCTGGAAAGAGACGGGCGCTCCTACCGATGCTGCAGTTCAACTCGTACAAGGCTTTGCGGCATGCCCCCTCGTGACAATCGGCGTGACAAATACCGGGAAAATAGGGGTCAGGGAAAATAGGGGTCAGCAGAATAGGGGTCAGAGCATGTTTTCAATAATGGTGGTCTGACCCCTGTTTCCGTGCTGATACCTTCTGTGGGCATATCCAGATCAAGTAGATGGATAGCCTCAGGACTCTGCGGACCCGGATTCGATTTCACCGAACGCCATAACTAGCTGATTTATTTATCCCTTCGACAACAAATTAATAACCGTACAATATTTGCCGCGTGGTAAATTCCTTATTGCTATCGTCCAACCAAATGTCTAGACCAGATACTTCCTTTGGAAGAATCAAGGCGTTCGCTCGAGGCAGGCTCTTAAGTAGCTCAAGCAATCTTTCACCATCGAAAAGCTCAAGTTCTAACCTAGCATTTACACTATGCTTTAGTTTATCCGGAATCTCTAAAGCTTTTTTACTGTACCTTGTCGCAGTAGTCACGAAGATTCCCTTAGAAATATTCTCAATGGCTAATGCTCCTAGGAAGTTTCTAACCTCCGCCACCCCTTCCACGTCTCGATTTATTCTTCGCTTCACCTAGACCGCCGATAGTATTTTTCCACCCTTGTGGCAAACATGCAAATCTATCCCCCCATCCTGAGTATTTGTATTGGCTGTTGCACTTACCACGTCACAACCTAGATGCTCTTTTAAAAGACTCCCCACAAATAACTCTGCTGCTGACGCAGAAATCATCTTGCGATCACTCCACTTTCTGGTCAGATGAAAAACCAGATCATCAATAGCAACCTTGCTGCTCGATATATCTATTTTTTCTATCCCTGGGCAATAATCATCAGGACTTCGCGAGTTTATACCAGACGGATAAATCACTCCTCGCTCGTTTGACCACCACCAACCACACCTCGGGCAAGAGAATAAATTCTTGCACATCAAAATAAAAGACGATCCGGGTTTAGATTTTATTATCTCATCAAACTCCACTATGTCGCCCCGACTCATCTCCTTTGGTTCTCGATAATGCTTTAGCTTACCTCGGCAAATATGACACACTTTGTCATTAAACTCAGACTCCACCACCAATCCTGATCGTTCATATTCCGCAACATCCATATTATGATCAAATTCGAGAAGATGTCTAAATGCTATTCGCTCTGCACAACCAACGCTCAACTTCAACCCCCTAAAACCAATAAATTTTTCATACTAAAAGACGGCACCGTGAAATCACACTTCGCAACTAAAAACGGGACAGATCAGTGCAACGCGGCACAGCCCACTACGATCAAACATAGCCGACTAATGAGTTCGCTTAATATCATGGCCTGCCACGATCTTCGCCAAGAGAAGCGTGAAATTAATATCGAATAGCTGGCACGCATTTAGTCAATATAAAAAACAATAAAAGCACATATCTTTGAGTTTCAGCATAGTTCTGCCCCCCCAAAAAACACACTCAAAGTGTTAACGATTTAGCCGCTACCACCTCACAAGTGATACAAGTCAATATTTACGAGAAAAATTTGATTTAACCACGCTTGAAATATAGCTATTGAGTCCGCGGCCAGCCACAGCAAGTCGCTGTAATTCAGCAACCACTACTGGTCCGGGACGATTGGAATCATATACATAGGTTCTATAGGCTCCTGAGGCGAACTCTACGGATATCGACCCTTGTGCCAGTTCATATGCCACCACATTTGACTGACCACTGAGATTTTTGTAACGCTCCATGTGTCTCATCTCCTGAAACTGGCAAGTCGCCAGTACACATACTTTAGACATCAATTGACTCCCCGCCAAGTCGAAAGTCCATTACCTCAAGAAGCACGTGTAAATTGCGAGTTTCGCCAACACCGAGTAGATACAAGAAAGGTAGCGGGAACTCAAAATCAGCAACTCTATGATGTAGTACAAGCCTCCGGTTCGATTCCATTGAGCGCCATAACTAGCTGATTTATTTATAGTTACTAGTTGGGGTACGCCAGATTTTCCAGCGAACTCCAGACGCCCGAATAACCTAGTCTCGCTGAAACATACCGTTCGTCTGGTGCCGCACCATACAAAACGAATCCCTCGCAGAAATGTGAGGGCTTTGTAGTTTCCGCACCTCCTCTTTTTGTCCACACACCGCAATCCGGGAGCCTCGTGTGCCACCCAATCCACCGACGATCTACGTGGCATGCCCTCGAGCGCCTTCTCACCTCAGCCAGTGCCTTTCGCTAGCTACCGATCTTTTATACAAAATTATGGGCAGCCAATAATTATGCCGATCCCATAAAACCAATAATTGGTCAGTCGATCCCTGCTCTTAACCCAGCAGACGCCTAACCGATCTAGTTTCCCGATTGCTCCCCACGCCCCACCACGCTAATCTCGTCCCCGTCGCTGCAATTTGGCGACCGGGCCTGAGAACCCGACTTGATGCAGGCGCCTTAGCGCCACGCATTCGTTCAAACGACGAACGTGGTAGCTCTCACTAGATACGGGAGTTCTACCAATGACCGCTCCAAATCCATCCGCGTTAACCACCCTCGGCGTCACCCCCTTTTCCTTTCACTCCGACCAACCTCTGTTCCGCGTCAACAGCGGTGTTTCCCTGCATGAAGCCTTGCATCACGTTTCCGACCTGCTCCACCTCGCCAAGCTGCTCGCGGAAGACGCGGCGATGACGCAGGACACGGACCGTTATGCCTGGGCGTCGCATTATTTGCAGGAGATGAGCAAGGCGGTGATTGATGATGTGGTGAAGGTGTTGGAGTCGCCTGGGAATGTTGAGCAATAAAGAAGTCGTGTGGTGCGCGGGCTGACGTCATCGCGGGCAAACCCAGCTCCCACAAAGGAAAGCCCTGACCTGAATAGGTCGGGGCTTTTTTGCGAAAGGCTAGCCACGCGGCAAGAGCCATATGGCAATTAGCCACTTTTCCGTTTGACACTCCCTCCCACTCCGGTTAAAAACCCCGCCTTGCTTGTGCCTTTAATCGAGACATGGATGTTGTCGAACCCTCCGCTGTTCAAATACCGCCGCTATTGGCTGGCGGTCATCATCGTGTTGCTGGCGATTCTTGATCCTTTCGGCCTGGCCAGTTCCAGCGACAAGGCGTCGGCGCAGTGGCTCAATCGTATGTTCGCCAGCCACTACCCGAGCCTTGGGCAGCAGCGGGTGGCGGTGGTGTTGATTGATGATGCCTACCTGATGCGCAACGACACCTCTTGGCCAATGCCCTACGGCGAGCAGAGCAAGTTGTTCAAGCGTTTGCTGGCGTACAAGCCTCGGGCGGTGTTTGTGGATCTGTTGTACAGCCACGACCACTCGTTGGGCGACCCGGCGCGGGGCAGTCAGTTGCTGGCGAATGTGTTTGAGCGTTATCAACGCCAGGGCATCCCACTGTGGTTGGCCAATACCGGGTTGACGCGTGCGGAGGCGGGCCAGGCCAATACGCTGGCGCCTTTTATGCAGGTCAGCCGCCCAGCGCTGGTGGTATGGGAAGGGGTGGACGACAAGTACCCGCTGGCCATGCACACACAGGCGGGGCTTTTGGAAACCCCAGCGATGGCGCTGTACCGCGAGTTTTGTGCCACGCAACATTGCAAACTGCCACCGGTGGATGCGCAGACCGCTGCGCAGCGCCAGCCCATTGCGGTGCAGTGGGGGCTGAAGTTGGCGGCGGAACAGGCGCGGATTGCCGATATCAGCCACTGCGCGCCCGCGCGGCATTTTTTGCTGGATGGGGTGGCGCAGTTCTTTCAGGCCGTGTTCTGGAAGCTTGATGACTCGGCCCAGGCACGGTGCCCTTATACGCTGACGTTGTCGGCCAGTGACCTGGAGGTCAGCGACCCCGACGATCAGGCACTGATCGCAGAGTTGCTGCGCGACCGCCTGGTGCTGGTGGGCGCCAATATCGCGTCCACGGGGGATCTGGTTGAGTCGCCGGTACATGGCCAACTCCCCGGCGTGTACTTGCACGCCATGGCCCTGGATAACCTGATCAATTCAGGCATGGACTACGACCATGAACCGGCCGACTTTCCCCGCTTGCCCTTCAATTGGCTGGACCTGCTCGAGCTCGGGCTGTTGGCGTTGATTGCCGTGCTCAAGGCGCTGCACGCACGTCGCCTTGCGGGCCAGCGCACCTGGAGCCGGTGGCGGCGCCAGGAAATCTGGTTTTTTACCTCGCCGTGCCCGTCGTGGCTGTTGGTGATGTCGATGTTGGCGGCGGTCAGTGTGTTGCTGAGCCTCAATGACATCACTCCGGTCAACGTGCTGGGCATTGTATTGCTGTCGTTGGTGTTGTTCAGCGAGCGGATCGAAGCCTTCTTCGACCGCGACCGCTGAGTGTGCCGTTTTGTCATTTGACTCAAGGAATTCAAGGATGAACAGAAGTCTCATCGTTTTGCTCACCGCCCTCTTCACCCAGGGTGCCTGGGCGGAAACTCACAGTATCAAAGCGTTCCTGGCCGACCCAGTGACCGTACTGGACGAGCAAGGCAAGCAACAACGTGAGTTGGCGAAAAAGGATGCGCCCACCCAGCCCGTACCGGTGTTGCAGTACAACCAGGCGCTGGACCTGGTGCAGGTCGAGCTGGCGGGCCAGAAGGTCTGGCTGGACACCATGGACCTGCGCATCGAACCGCCGCTGAACGTCGTCGACCTGCCCTGCCAGGGCCTGACCAAAAGCCAGGCCAAAGACAGCCGCAATAACTCCACCATTGGTTTTGGTGCCGGTTGCAATCAATAAAAGGAGCGGTGCGGTGAAGGGATATCTAGTTGCGGCCTGCCTATTGGCCAGTTCGGTGCTCAGCGGTTGCGCCACCTTGAAGGGCGCGGACCAGGCGTTCCTGAACCTGGTGGGGCCTTCGACCCAATCCCGGGTTCAGGGCCACTACGTGGACAACACTGACGTACGCCAGTATTACAAGCTCGACCCACAGCGCCAGAGCCAACAGCGCCTGAGCTACGACGGGCGGGCGGTGCCGGCTGCCGAAGCGCGTCAGCAGAACCTGGTGGATATCCCGATGCTGCAAGGCTACTTGCAGGGCATTGTCACGCGCTTGTCCAAGGGCTGGCCGGGGGAGTTGCCGCCGCTGCAGGTGAAGATCACCGACAGTTATGGTTTCGGGCCATCGGCAGACCCTTACGGCAACCTGTTCGTGCCGCTGGGTATGCTGGACAACGTCGCCAGCGAAGACGAAATCGCGGCGATGCTGGGCCATGAAATGAGCCACGTGTTGCTGCATCACCATGACCGCATGGCTGCCTTCCAGCAGCAGAAAGACATGTTCACCACCGTCGCCTCCACGGTCGCCTTGGCCACCATGGCTGCCGATACGGGCGTCGACCGCAGCTCCGGGACGATGAAACTGTTCAGTAAAGACCCGGCCGGCACGCAAAAGACCATCGGTAACACCGTGCTGTACACCGCACTGGCCAATACCTTTTCCGATCAGGTATGGAGCACCGCCTGGGGCCGCAGCCAGGAAGACCAGGCCGACTTGCTGGGCACTGACTTGATGATCCGCGCCGGTTACGCCCCGCGTGCCGCCACCCATAGTCTGGAGCGCCTCAACGACTTCCAGGGCAAGCAGAAACCCTTGCTCACGGGCTTCCTCACGGCGCGCAAGAATGCCATGCAGGATTCGCTGCAGCAGTTCAATCTCAACCAGTTCACCAAAGAGCTGGACGTGCTGGTCAAGGACGGCTTGACCACCGGCATCAACGCAACCACGCAATACTTCAACCGCTCGCACATGTCGGCGATGGACCGTGACACCGAGCTGCGCCAGTACTTGCAACGCGAATATCGCCAGGAACGCCGCGCTCGGGTCAACCCACAAAGCTGGTCGAAGATGAAGACTACGCCGCAAGTGGCGAAGGCCTTACAGGGTTATAAAGACGCGTACTTCGCCATCGATGCCCTGGAGAAAAACAAAGTGCCGGATGCTGAAGGGTTTATCCGCAAGGCCCTGGCATCACCGGTCAAGGACCAGCCGAGCATTCGGCGCACGGCCTATACCGTGCGCCTGGCCCAGGGCAAAAACAGCGAAGCGGTGAAAGAGTTGCAGGCGATCAAGGACTGGTCCCTGGCCGGCCCCTCCACCTATGACTTGATGATCAGCTACCACCTCAAGCGGGGTGATGGGCAATCGGCCCTGGCGATGATCGACAAGGCTGAACGCAATCTGGGCTCGGAGGAGCTGTTCATCACCGAAAAGCTGTTGGCCAACCAGCAACTGCAGAATGTGCAGCAGGTGCAAACGGTGTTGCGCAAGTGCGAGCAGTACCCGACACGCAAGGAAAACTGCAAGAAGCTCGCACCGGCCAAGGCCTAGGCGGCAACATTCGCACCTGACATAAAAAAACCCCGAACCAGTCGGGGTTTTTTATTGCCTGGCATCAGGCACGACGCTCGATCAATTAGAAAACGTTGATCGGGTAGTCGGCGAACAGACGGATTTCGTTACCGCCTACGTTGTAGTTGCTGGCGTTGTTGGAAACGCGCAGCCACGAGGCGCGAGCACGCAGGCTCAGGTCTTTGGCTGGGCCGCTCTGTACGACGTACTTGAACTGGTTCCAGATTTCACGCTCGGTGCCATCGCCACGGCCTGTGCCGTCGTCGATGTTGGTGCCACGCACGTAGGCAATGTTGTAGGTCAGGCCCGGTACGCCGAAGGTGGCGAAATCGATGCCGTAACCTGCTTGCCAGGAACGCTCGTCCTTGCCGTTGAAGTCAGACCAGTAGGAGTTGGCCAGCAAGATGGTATTGCCGCCGTCGCCGATGCCGCCAGCGTTGCGGTAGCCGCCGTACAGGTAGCCAGTGTCGCCGGTGCTGCGCTGGTGAGCGAGGGTGAAGCTGTGCGCACCAACGGCCCAGGTCGCGCCCAGGCTCCAGATCTTGTTGTCGCGCGCGTCCGCATCACCTTGGTTTTCCAGGGCGAAACTGCGATCAAGCTTGGTTTTGTAGCCGTTGAAGTCAAACGTCAGCGATTGCTTCTCTGGCAGGGCCAGCACGTAGTTGACGTTGACGTATTGCTTTTTCAGCACGTCCTGCATGTCGGAGGCATACAGGGCAGCCGACAGGCTTTCGGTGAATTTGTAGCTACCGCCGATGTAGTTGATGCTCTTCAAGCGGCCGCTGTCGCTGCCCTCGGCGCTCTTGCGAGCTTCCTTGGTGAAGTGACCGGCGTCCAGTTGCAGGCCGGCGATCTCTTTGGAAACAATCGAGGTGCCCTCATAGGTTTCCGAGAGCAAGCGCGAGTTATCGTACTGCAGGACCGGTACGGCCGGCATTTGCTGACCGTATTTGATCACGGTGTTGGAGATACGCGCCTTCACGGCCGCGCCGCCTTTGGCCAGGTCGTTGGCGGCTTCACCGCTGTCACCTTGCTTGAAGAAGTCGATACCGCCAGCGCCGCTGCGGCCTTTACCACCGTCCAGGCGGATAGCGTATTGGCCAATCACGTCCACACCCACACCCACGGTGCCTTGGGTGAAGCCGGACTCGAACTTGCCGATGAAGCCTTGGCCCCATTCAGCTTTGTCCTGCTTGCCGTTTTTGTAGTCACGGCTGATGTAGGCGTTACGTGCGGCGATGTTCAGGTGGCTATCTTCAACAAACCCCTTGGATTGCTCCTGGTCGTTTGCCATTGCTGTCGATGCGCTCAAAATCCCCAGAGCGATCAGACTCATCCGTTGCTTCAACATATTCTTATATTCCTTATTACGGGTTGAGTACGCGCTGTGACACCAGGCTCCATGTTGCTATTTCTGGTGTCGACCTTTGCCGCAAAAAGAAAGCCCGCGGACGACTGAACTGCCGCGGGCCTTTTTTTATTGGAGTAAGTCATGGCGGTGAGCCACAGGCGTTGGGCGCAATCCTATGCGGGCGTTGAACTATGTGTCAATTTCGTGAATCGTCTGTATTTAGGCGATATTCGTCTAAGGGGCGAGCTAAAGCACTACGCTGAAAACGATTGAATGACCTACGGCACCGATAAAAAACACATCAAGTAACAAATCTGCCAGCGACACGACAGGGAATAGATAACACGCGCAAATGCAAAGCATTACCATTCGCGCAAATTTCCTGCCCAACTTGTTGGATACACCCCCATGCCCACCCCTTGCCTGACGCCCATCGCCCTTGGGCTCTCCATGCTGCTGTCTGCCGGTTTTGCCTGCGCGACTACCGTATTGCCCGAGACCTCGATCAACGCCGAAGCTGACGAAGACGACCCACGCGTCAAAGAGACCAACACCGCCACGCGCACCGCGACCTCCGTACGCTATGTGCCCCAGGCGATCGACTCGGTAAAAACCGACAATCTGCGGTCCTACGGCACCAACGACCTAGGCCAGGCGTTAAGCGGTATTCCCAACGTCAGCAGCGGCGCCGACACACGCTTCGACAGCCTGCGCATACGCGGTTTCGACGCCAGCAATGACTTCTATCTGGACGGCATTCGCGACGACAGCCAGTACGTGCGCGACCTGCACAACATCGAGCGTATCGAAGTGCTCAAGGGCCCGGCCGCCGTGCTGTACGGGCGAGGTGGCCAGGGCGGTATCGTCAACCGCGTAAGCAAATTGCCCACGCCAGGTCATAAGTCGAGTATCGAAGCCCAAGGTGGCAGCAACGATTTGCGCAGCCTGTATGCCGACCTGAGCGCCGACCCGAGCGACACCATCAGCCTGCGTCTGAACATGGGCAACCAGGACAACAACAGCTTTCGCGATGGCGTCAGCGGCAACCGCCAGTTGTTTGCGCCGTCGATGAGCTGGCAGCTCACCCCCGACCTGAACTGGCTGGTGCAATACGAATACAGCCGCTACAACCGCACGCCGGACCGTGGCATTCCCGGGGTCAACGGGCGCCCGGCGGATGTGAGCCGCAGCACCACTTATTTCAATCACGGCGACTACATCGACGATAAATCCCAGTCACTGCGTTCCAAGCTCGCCTACGAGCTCAACGCCAACTGGCAACTGCGCCACACCCTCGGTGTGTTCAAGCTCGACAGCGATTTCGACAACACCTACCAGACCGGCTACGACGCGAAAACCAACAGCGTCAGCCGCCAACACTGGCAGCAGGACCTGACCACCCGCAATGTGTTCAACAACCTTGAGCTGGAGGGTGGTTTCGACGCGTTTGGCCTGGAGCATCGCCTGCTCACCGGCATCGAGCTGGGCAGCCAGCGGCGCGACCCGAAGCTGTACTCGGCTCGGGATGCCAGGACGGTCCCCAACCTGGACCTCAACCAACCCAATCGCCGCCTGAGCCACACAGGGAGCATGCGACTGTCGAGTTACAACCACACTGAAGTCGAAAGCAGCGCGCTGTACGTGCAGGATCAACTGCGCCTGAACGACCAGTGGCAACTTTTGGGCGGGCTGCGTTACGACCGCTTTGAAGTGGACACCACCAGCAAGGTGCTCAACACCCAGGAGAACGTGAAGAGCCACAGCACCAGCCCGCGCGTCGGCCTGGTGTGGACGCCGCTGGAGCATCATTCGTTCTATGCCTCGTGGAGCAAGACCTTCTCGCCAGCGGGCGGCGGCCTGATCGGTATCACGCCGAACGCCGCCGGGAACGTCAACGACCTTAGCCCGGAGCTGACCAAGCAGAAGGAAATCGGCGTGAAGAGCGACTGGTTCGACGACCGCCTGAGCACCACGCTCGCCGTGTACGAGCTGGAACTCTACAACCGCCGCACCAGCGACCCGCTGGACCGCACCATCACCCTGCTCACCGGCGAGCAACGCTCACGCGGCGTGGAGCTGACGGCCACCGGCAAGATCATCGACAACTGGTACGTACGCGGCGGTGTAGGCCTGCAGGACGCCAAGGTGGAGAAGGACAACAACGGCTTTGAAGGCAAACGTATCAGCGACGTGGCCAAGCGCAATGCCAGCGTGTTCATCACCTGGAAACCGGAAATGGGCTGGTACGCCGAAACCGGTTTGACCCTGGTGGGTGATCGCTACGCCGACAGCCTCAACACCGTGGTACTGCCGGGATACGGGCGCTGGGACGCACTGGCCGGGTTCCGTCAGAAAGAGTGGGACGTGAGAGCGGCGCTGAACAATATTGCCGACAAAAATTACTACGCCTCGGCGACCAGTGCGGCGCAGATTCAACCAGGGGAGCCGCGTAGCCTGGTGGTCACCGGTACCTACAGTTTCTAATATTTCATCTGGCACACTGACTGCAGTGTGCCTTCACTTACTCATCAACTCGCATAACGCCTGCACTTCATCCTCCGTGAACAACCCCACCGGGTAGCGTTCTCTCATCACCCTGCGCAAGTCAGGCACCTGCCTGACCTGGCGCGAGCCGTTTGCCTTCAACCACAGCGCCAACGCATGGATCGCATCGCCGTTGACTCGCAAGGGGTGAAACGTGCGCATGTTCATCAGGTCGATATCGGCATTCATTTCAGCGCTCTCTCCTGCTGCGTGAGCGGCTAACTTACTCAAGGTTTGTGACAGAACTGCGCAGTCATCGCACAGATTCACTGTGCCGACAGCGATACAAGAGCTATGCCAATGTGCCGTCCGCCTTGGCATTCAGATACAAAAAAGCCCGCGACCTGGCTGGGTCGCGGGCTTGGCTGGAACACTGCGGTTGCGCAGCGCACACGCGCCCTCAAAGCACCGTTACAACTGCACTCAATTTCTGTGCGGTGCGGGCTGCTGTTGGGTCAGGCAATGAATATTGCCTCCCCCCAGTAACAGTTCGCGGCCCGGCACCATCACCACTTCGTGCTGCGGGAACAGGCTCTGCAGGATTTGTTTGGCCTGGTGGTCCAGCGGGTCATCGAAACTCGGCGCGATGATGCCGCCGTTGACGATCAGGAAGTTGACGTAGGACCCGGCCAACCGCACGCTCGGGTTACGTTCCTGGCTGCCGTCCACCGGGTCGACACCGGCGCATTCTTCCTCGGTGGCATACAGCGGTCCCGGGATTGGCATTTTATGCACGATGAACGCGCGCCCCTTGGCGTCGGTGCTGTTTTGCAGCACATCCATGGCTGCGTGGCAGCGTGGGTAGTTCGGATCTTGCGGGTCATCGGTCCAGGCCAGCAACACTTCGCCTGGGCGCACATAGCAGCAGAAGTTATCCACATGGCCATCGGTTTCGTCGTTGAACAGGCCATCCGGCAACCAGATGATCTTATCCACCGCGAGGTGATCAGCCAGTACAGCTTCAATGGCCGCACGATCCAGGTGCGGGTTGCGATTACGGTTCAACAGGCACTCTTCGGTGGTGATCAGGGTGCCTTCGCCATCCACATGGATCGAACCCCCTTCAAGCACGAAGCCTTGGGCGCGATAGCGCGGCGCGCGCTCGATCTCGAGGATCTTGCCGCCTACCTGGGAGTCACGGTTCCACGGTGCATACAGGCCGCCGTCAAAACCACCCCAGGCATTGAAATCCCAATTCACACCCCGCACTTCGCCGCTGTCGTTGATCACGAACGTGGGGCCCGTATCGCGGACCCAGGCATCGTCGGAAGACATTTCCACCAAGCGAATATTGGGTACATCCAGGCGCGCACGGGCGTTCTCGTACTGGCCGGCGGAAACCGCAACGGTCACGGGCTCAAAGCGGGCGATGGCCTTGGCCACAGCCACGTGGGCGGCCTGCGCAGGCTTGCCGCCCAGACGCCAGTTGTCGGGGCGCTCGGGCCAGATCATCCAGGTTTGGGTCTGTGGCGCCCATTCGGCAGGCATATGGAAGCCATCGGCGCGAGGTGTGCTGTGCAGGGTGGTCATGGCGTTCAAAACTCCGAATGGGGTGAAGACCGACTTGATATGGATAAAAATCGGCTTTGGAAGCACTTAACGATTATAGATCCCGAATATTACACAAAATAGCCGATAACAATCGATCTATCACAGCTGCTCATCCAGTACTTTCGACAACATGTCGACAAAGAAGTCCACGCTTTGCCGGGTGGTCACCATCGGCGGTTTGATCTTGAGAATATTCAGGTAGTCACCCGTAGGCTGCATGAAAATCCCCAATTCCCGAAGACGATCACATAACAGCGCCGTCTCTTGCGTCGCTGGTTCCAGGGTGTGTCGGTCACGCACCAGTTCCAGGCCCAGATAGAAGCCCGAACCGTGTACCGCTCCGACCAGCGGATGGCGGTCGATCAGCGCTTGCAGCCGAGCCTTGAAATGCCCGCCAACCACCTGGGCGTTTTCCCAGAGTTTCTCTTCTTCCATCACGTCCAGCACCGCCATGCCGATTTGACAACTGACCGGGCTGCCCCCCGATGACGAGAAGAAATACCCTTCGGCCTCCAGCGCCTCGGCAATTTCTCGACGGGTGATCACCGCCCCCAAAGGCTGGCCGTTGCCCATGCCTTTGGCCATGGTGATGATGTCGGGCACCACGCCCTGCTCTTCAAAGCCCCAGAAGAAGTGGCCCATGCGGCCGTAACCTACCTGCACCTCATCGGCGATGCACACGCCCCCCTGGGCACGGACCAAGCCATACACCTGCTGTAAATAACCCGGCGGCAGAGAGATGCCCCCGGCATTGCCGTATACCGGCTCACAGATAAATCCGGCCAATTGGCGCTGGCTTGCGGCAATTTTCGCCAGGTTGTGTTCCACGCTTCGCACGTAGTCCGGTGCGCTGTCCGGCCCGCGGAATTCGCCGCGGTAGGTATTGGGTGCTGTCACCGGGTGCACCCAGTCCGGGCGGCTGCTCAATGCCTGGGGGTTATCGGCAATTGATGTGGACACGGCGTCTGCCGCCACTGACCAACCGTGGTACGCCTCCAGCACGCTGAGCATGTCGCGCCCACCGCTGTAGGCCCAGGCCAGGCGAATCGCCAGGTCATTGGCTTCGGTGCCGCTGTTGACCAGGAACACGCGGTCCATGCCCTTGGGCGCCAGCGCCAGCAACCGTTCGGAAAACTCGGCAATCGCAGCATAGTGAAACCGCGAGTTGGTGTTGAGCAGCGACCACTGCCGCGCTGCCACCGCGGCCATGCGCGGGTGACCATGGCCCAGCACGGCTACGTTGTTGAGCATGTCCAGGTAGGATCGGCCCTGCATGTCGATCAGGTGGTTGCGCCAGCCCCGCTCGATACGTGGCGGGTCCACGTAGTAATGCTTCTGGGAGCGGGCGAAGCTGGCATCACGCCGGGCCAGCAGAGCCTGCGGGTCCAGTTCCGGCTCGGCATCGCAGGCCAGCCCCAACAGCGCCGCCGGTGACGGGCACAACGCCTGCCAGGCCGAGGCTCGGGAGGGCGTGCAGAACAGTGGCGGTTCAAGGTCGGCGCTGCATAACTGCACAGTCAACGGCGCGTGAACCTCCCCCATTACTTGCCCTTTCACCACCAACGCTCCAGGCGTGAGTGACGTTTTTAAGCCCCACACACGCAGGCTCAGCCTAGGGTCGTGCAAGCACAGCAAGCCATCGGCGCCTTCACGCAGCGTGCCTGCAAAGGGGGCTTGCAGCACGCTGCCGTGGGGCAGGTGCAGTTCGACATGGAGGGGCAAGGTCTGCGGCTCTACCGCGCTGTCGGCACAGGTACGCGACAAGCGGTATTGCCCATACCGGCTGGCCGCCAGCCCATGTACTGCCGCTGCTTCAGCCAGCAACCGCCGATCTATTCCCGGGGTTTCCCAATTACCGGCCTCCCAATGCGGGCTGAGTACGCCCAGGTCGATCAGCGCGAACTCGCGGCCCACCAGGCCCGGCAACAAGGGTGCAAAGTCATGGCTGGCAACCGGTGGCAACGTCTCGCCAACGCCAGTGAGAATCGCCGCTTGCATCAGCGCAAACGGCACCGCCGTCGCAACATGGAAAATTTCCCACTCGTGCTCAGCGTTTTTCTTTAAATACGTGTTATCCGGGTCCAGGCGTTGCTGCTGTTCACTGCTGAGCACCAGCACCGCCGCGCGTGCGACGATCAGCGGCCACAACACTTCCAACTCTTCGCGCTGTAACGGCATCACCGCGTGACAGGCCTGGATTGCCGGCAGAATCGCAAACGGGTCACCGTGAGCGTGGTGCAACAGGGACGCGCAGGTTACCGACAGGTCAGCAATCCGCCAGGTGTGCACCAAATCGCCGAAATCAATCACGCCGTGGATACGCCAGCGCCGCTGGGCATCACGCTGGCACACCACATTGTCATCGGTGATGTCCAGGTGCACCGCTTGCCACGGCAGGCGTGGTGCCAACGGTTGGACATACGCCTCGACCTGCGTGGCTACGCGCTCCAATACGGCGCGTTGCGGCAGGTCAGGCAAGGTTGCCAGCAGGTAAGTGATCAACGCCTGCGCATGGCGCGGATCCCACTGCAGGGTACGCGCAAGGCCCGGATGTTCGAAACCTTGCAGCGCGAGGCTCATCTGTGCGCACAGCTCACCGAAGCCTGCGATCACATCGCGGCCCAGGTGCGGTAAATGCGTGAGGGGCTGGCCGTCGATGTACTCCAGTAGCCGCAGGTGCAGGGTGTGCCCGTCGACGCTTACCGTCAGCAGCTCATTACCATCCAACGCTTGAATCACCTTGGGCACGCGCAGATGGTCATGTGCTTGCAGACTATTGAGGGCCGCGTGTTGGGCCTCGAGTTCAACGGCGGCGTAGTCACCGCGGCAGATTTTGAGAACAAAACGGCCCTGGGCGTTGTCAATCTTGTAGTTGAGGTCTTGTTGACTGCCCAACGCTTGCAGCACACCGCTCATCCCATAATGCCGCTCGAGCAGGCTTGCCGCCTGGTCGGGGCTTACTTGTGGGCAAGGTAAACTGGCGCGGTGGGTCAATGTGGCTAACGACATTGTGACGACCTTTGTTTTTTCAGACGTCTATATCGCCATTGTTCCGGGTCACAAGGCAACCCCCAGTAAACGCCGGACTTGCACCACCCGGCCCACACAACTCAAGCTATGCTTCATTCGCTTAATGTCCATCTAAGGAAAGGGCCCTCCGATATGCGCATTCTCGTTACTGGCGGCGCTGGCTTTATCGGCTCAGCCCTGATCCGCTATTTGATTCAAGATACCGAACATGAAGTGCTCAATCTGGACAAGCTCACCTATGCCGGCAACCTTGAATCGCTGACCAGCATCGCGTCCAACAGCCGCTATGAGTTTGTCCAGGCCGATATCATCGACCAGGCCGCCGTCAGCGCCGTACTCGCACGCTTTGAACCTGATGCGATCATGCACTTGGCGGCCGAGTCCCACGTTGACCGCTCCATTGACGGTCCGTCGGATTTTATCCAGACCAACATCGTTGGCACCTACAGCCTGCTGGAAGCCACACGGGCTTACTGGCAGAAGCTGGCAGAACCGGCCAAAAGCGCGTTCCGCTTCCACCACATTTCCACTGACGAAGTGTATGGCGACCTGCACGGCGTAGACGACCTCTTCACCGAAACCACGCCTTACGCGCCCAGCTCTCCCTACTCCGCGAGCAAGGCGGCATCCGACCACCTGGTACGCGCCTGGCAGCGTACATACGGCCTGCCGATACTGCTGACCAATTGCTCGAACAACTACGGGCCATTCCACTTCCCCGAAAAATTGATCCCGCTGGTTATTCTCAACGCCTTGGCGGGCAAGCCACTGCCTGTCTACGGCGACGGTTTGCAGGTACGTGACTGGCTGTTCGTCGAGGATCATGCCCGTGCACTGCTCAAAGTGGTCACCACTGGGGTGGTTGGCGAGACCTACAACATCGGTGGTCATAACGAGCAGAAGAACATCGACGTGGTACGTGGCATTTGCGGCCTGCTGGAAGAGCTGGCGCCGCAGCGCCCCGCCGGCGTGGAAAAATTCACTGACCTGATCACCTTCGTCAAGGATCGCCCTGGCCACGACCAGCGCTACGCCATCGACGCCAGCAAGATCGAACGCGAGCTGGGCTGGGTCCCGGAAGAAACCTTTGAGACAGGACTGCGCAAAACCGTGCAGTGGTACCTCGATAACCTGGAATGGTGCCGCAGGGTCCAGGACGGTAGTTATCAGGGCGAACGATTGGGCAACACCGACTTGAAGGATCTAATCGCATGATGAAGGGCATCGTATTGGCTGGCGGCTCCGGCACCCGCTTGCACCCCATTACTCTGGGAGTGTCCAAACAGCTGTTGCCGGTGTACGACAAACCCATGATCTACTACCCGATATCCGTGCTGATGCTTGCCGGGATCAAGGACATCCTGGTGATCTCCACGCCGGTAGACTTGCCACAGTACCGAAACCTGCTGGGAGATGGCAGCCAGTTTGGCGTGCATTTCACCTATGCCGAACAGCCGTCTCCAGACGGGTTGGCTCAAGCATTTATCATTGGCGAAGAGTTCATCGGTGATGACGCCGTGTGCCTGATTCTGGGGGACAACATCTTCCACGGCCAACATTTTAGTGACCAATTACGCACTGCAGCCGAGCGTTCATCGGGCGCTACGGTATTCGGCTACTGGGTAAAAGACCCGGAGCGCTTCGGTGTGATTGATTTCGATAAAGAGGGCCGCGCCCTGTCCATTGAAGAAAAACCGGCGAAGCCCAAGTCACCCTATGCCGTCACCGGCCTGTATTTCTACGATAACGACGTGATCAAGATCGCCAAGGCCGTCAAGCCTTCGCCACGCGGCGAGTTGGAAATCACCGACGTCAACAACGCCTATCTTCAGCGCGGCGACCTGCATGTAGAACGCTTCGGTCGCGGTTTTGCCTGGCTCGACACCGGCACCCATGACAGCCTACTGGAGGCCTCGACTTACGTGCAGACCATCGAGCACCGCCAGGGCTTGAAAGTGGCTTGCCTGGAAGAGATCGCCTACGAAAACGGCTGGATCGACCGCGACTATCTGCTGGAACGCGCCAAATACTTCGGCAAGACCGGCTATGGCCAGTACCTGTATTCCCTCGCCGGAGAGACCCAGTGAACGTAGTTGAAACCACACTACCCGGCGTGCTGATCCTTGAGCCAAAGGTATTCGGTGACGAGCGCGGTTTCTTCTACGAAAGCTTCAACGCCCGCGCTTTTGAAGCAGCTACCGGGCTCAAGCGTGATTTTGTGCAGGACAACCACTCGCGCTCGCAAAAAGGCGTACTGCGGGGCTTGCACTATCAGCTTGAGCACACTCAAGGCAAGCTGGTGCGTGTCACTCACGGCGAAGTGCTGGATGTAGCCGTCGACATCCGTCGCAGCTCCCCAAACTTCGGACACTGGGTAGGTGTACGCCTGTCGGCACAGAACCATCGTCAATTGTGGGTGCCGGAAGGTTTTGCGCATGGTTTCGTGGTGTTGAGCGACCACGCAGAGTTCCTGTACAAAACCACCGATTACTACCAGCCAAGCGCCGAGCGCAGCATTCTCTGGAATGACCCAACGCTGGCTATCGACTGGGAGCTGGTCGAGCCGCCGCAATTGTCTGCCAAAGACCAGGTCGGAAAACTGCTGATGGAAGCCGACCTGTTCCCATGAAAATATTAATCACCGGCCAACACGGCCAAGTCTCCCTGGAGCTGCAACAGCGGCTCCAGGGTCTTGGCGAACTCGTCATCCTGGGCCGCGACCAGCTTGACCTGGCCGACGCTGACCTCATCCGCCAACAGGTACGCGCCCACCGCCCTGGCCTGATCATCAACGCGGCAGCTCACACGGCCGTGGATCTGGCCGAGAGCGAACCGGGCGCAGCCTTTGCGATCAACGCCATCGCCCCCGGCATCCTCGCCGAGGAAGCCAAGGCACTGGGCATCCCGCTGATTCATTACTCGACCGACTACGTGTTCGATGGCAGCAAACCTGCCCCTTACATCGAAAGCGACACACCCAACCCTTTGGGTGTCTATGGTCAGAGCAAACTGGCGGGTGAACAGGCGATTGCTGCCGTGGGTGGCGAACACCTGATCTTGCGCACCAGTTGGGTGTATTCGAGCCATGGCAAGAATTTCCTGCTGACCATGCAGCGCCTGCTGCAGGAAAAACCGCAGATGCGCATCGTCGCCGACCAGATCGGTGCGCCGACCTGGGCCGGGACCATCGCCAGCAGCACCCGCGCGCTGATTCAGCAGTGGCAGGCTGGCAAGGCCGGGGACTGGGGGGTTTACCACCTCACCGCACAAGGTGAGACCTCGTGGTTCGGCTTTGCCCAAGCCATTGGCGAGCAATTGCGGATCGAAGGCAAAGCCTGCGCCGAACTGGAGCCGATCCCTTCCAGTGCCTACCCCACCCCCGCCAAGCGCCCGCTGAACTCGCGCCTGGATTGCTCGCGTCTGCAACAGCAATGGCACGTCAGCCAGCCCCATTGGCAAGATGCATTGCACGAGTGTCTTGCCAAGCAGCACTAGGCATAATGCGCCTGTACCCACAGGCGCACACTCCCCATGACTCCACCCCTTCCGCGAAGACCCCGCTGGCGCAGCCTCGCCCTGCTGGCATTGTGCTTGGCACCGCTGTTATGGCCGCTGGAGCATTTGGCCGAGCGCTACTACCGCAGCGAATTGGCCGGGCAAAACCGCCAGACTCTCGACCTGTATGTCGCCAACCTGTTGGGCACCTTGCACCGCTACGAAGTATTGCCGCAAATCCTCGGCGATTTGCCGGCCCTGCGCGTCGCCCTGGACGCACCTCACGTCAGTACCAACCTGGCCAATGCCAACCTGTTGCTCAAGGATGTCGCCGCCCAGGCGGGTGTGGAAGTGATGTACCTGATGGACACCACCGGCAAGACCCTTGCCGCTTCCAACTGGGACAAACAAGACAGCTTCGTCGGGCGCAATTTCTCCTTTCGCCCCTATTTCAGCGAAGCCATGGCCGGGCGCCTGGGTCGGTTTTTCGGCCTGGGCACCACCTCAGCCAAGCGCGGCTACTTCTTCGCCGCCGCGGTGCGTGACGGCGACACCATCATCGGCGTGCTGGTGGTCAAGGTCGACCTTGATCACACCGAAAGCCTGTGGGGCAATACCCCGGAACAACTGCTGGTCACCGACCACAACGGCGTGGTGATCCTCACCTCGCGCCCGCAATGGCGATTCCGCGCCACGCGGCCACTGACCGCCGAAGAGCGCCAGGCCATCATCGCCATACAGCCCTACCCCACCCGTGACCCGCAGCCGCTGAGCCTGAGCAGCAGCGCCTGGCTGCGCCAATCCACGGCCATCGCCGAAACCGGCTGGAATGTGGAAATCCTGGCGCCACGCTCGCTGATCAACCGTCCGGTGCGCACGGTTGTCGCCGTGGGCGGTGCCACGTTGTTGGTGCTGATGCTGTTGCTGGGATTGCTGATGCAGCGCCGTCGGCACTACCTGGAACGCATCGCTTTCGAAGCCAAGGCCCGCCGTGAGCTGGAAATGCGCGTGGCCGAGCGTACCAGCGACCTGGAGGGCCTGAACCGGCGCCTGAAACAGGAAGTGCTGGAACGCGAACACGCCCAGCAGGAACTGGTGCGCGCCCAGGACGACCTGGTCCAGGCCGGTAAACTCTCGGCCCTGGGCACCATGTCGGCGAGTATCAGCCATGAGCTGAACCAACCGTTGGCGGCGATTCGCAGCTATGCAGAAAACGCCGAAATCCTCCTCGACCATGAGCGCACCAGCGATGCCCGCGGCAACCTCAAACTGATCAGCGAGCTGACCGGGCGCATGGCCTCGATCATCGCCCATTTGCGTGCATTCGCTCGCCGTGATCGTCACGCACCGGAGAGCGTAGCCTTGCAACCGGCCCTGGATGACGCCCTGGCGTTGCTGGCCAAGCGGCGGCGCTCAATGGAAGTGGAATTGATCCGCGACCTGCCGGAAGCAACCCTATGGGTGCAGGCCGGCGAAACCCGCCTGCGCCAGGTACTGGGTAACTTGCTGGCCAACGCCCTGGACGCCCTCACCGAAAAAGGCCCGCCGCGCAAGCTCTGGCTGAGTGCCGAAACCACGCCCCAGGGCGTCAACCTGTACATTCGCGACAACGGCCCAGGTTTTTGCATGGAAGCCCTGGGCCGCGCCAGCGAGCCGTTCTACACCACCAAGACGCGCACCCAGGGCCTGGGCTTGGGCCTGGCAATCTGCGACACCCTGATGCGCGCCTTTGGTGGCGAACTGTTGTTCGCCAACCACAAGGAAGGCGGCGCGCTGTTAACCTTGAAATTGCGTGCCGGCTCGCCGGGCGTCAGTCTGCAACCGTCCGAGGACCGCAGTGTATGAGCATCGACAACCAGATTCAGGTGGTGTTGATCGACGACGATCCACACCTGCGTCAAGCCCTGTGCCAAACCCTGGACCTGGCCGGACTCAAAGTCCTGCCCCTGGGCGAAGCCACCGGCCTCACCGCACGCCTGTCCCGCGACTGGCCTGGAGTGGTGGTCAGCGACATCCGTATGCCCGGCATGGACGGCCTGGAGCTGCTGGCCGAACTGCATGGCCAGGACCCGGACCTGCCGGTGCTGCTGATCACCGGCCACGGCGACGTACCGTTGGCGGTGCAGGCCATGCGTGCCGGCGCGTATGACTTCCTCGAAAAACCCTTCGCCAGCGACGCACTGCTCGACAGCGTGCGCCGCGCCCTGGCCTTGCGTCGCCTGGTGCTGGACAACCGCAGCCTGCGCCTGGCTCTCAGCGATCGTCAGCAACTGAGCACGCGCCTGGTGGGGCACTCCCCGCAAATGTTGCGCCTGCGCGAGCAGATTGGCGCCTTGGCCGCGACCAAGGCCGATGTGCTGATCCTGGGCGAAACCGGTGCTGGCAAAGAAGTCGTCGCCCGCGCCCTGCATGATCTTTCAAGCCGCCGCAGTGGCCCATTTGTGGCGATCAACGCCGGGGCGCTGGCCGAATCGGTGGTAGAAAGCGAACTGTTCGGCCATGAGCCGGGGGCGTTCACCGGCGCGCAGAAACGCCGCATCGGCAAGTTCGAGTTCGCCAATGGCGGCACGCTGTTTCTCGATGAAATCGAAAGCATGAGCCTGGATGTGCAGGTCAAGTTGCTGCGCCTGTTGCAGGAGCGCGTGGTGGAGCGCTTGGGCGGCAATCAGCTGATTCCGCTGGATATCCGCATTATCGCCGCCACCAAGGAAGACCTGCGCCAAGCCGCTGACCAGGGCCGTTTCCGTGCCGACTTGTATTACCGCCTCAACGTCGCACCGCTACGCATCCCGCCTCTGCGCGAGCGTGGTGAAGATGCATTGATGCTGTTCCAGCACTTCGCCGACGAGGCCAGCAGCCGCCACGGCCTGCCCCTGCATGAGCTGCAACCGGGCCAACGCGCGCTGTTATTGCGCCACAGCTGGCCGGGCAATGTGCGGGAACTGCAAAACGCCGCTGAGCGTTTCGCCCTGGGCCTGGAGTTGGCGCTCGATAGCGCCCAGGACAATCCCGCCGCGGGCGTGCTGACGTCCACGCCCGGCGGCTTGAGCGAGCAAGTCGAGCAGTTCGAAAAAAGCTTGATCGCCGCCGAACTCACCCGCCCTCACAGCTCCGTGCGCAGCCTCGCCGAAGCGTTGGGCGTGCCGCGCAAGACCTTGCACGACAAGTTGCGCAAACACGGTCTGAACTTCGCCGACAGCACCAGCCACAGCGCCGACGACGAATGAATCCGCCTACCACCAAGAGACCGCTATGAGCCGCGACAGCCGTTACCTGGAAGCCGTCCTTCACCACGACATTCCCCTCACCCGGGAGATGGGTCTCAAGGTGCTCGACTGGCGACACGACCAACTGCAGCTGTACCTGCCCTTGCAAGCCAATATCAACCACAAAAGCACCATGTTCGGTGGCAGCCTCTACTGTGGCGCCGTACTGGCAGGCTGGGGTTGGCTGCACCTGAAGCTGCGCGAAGCGGGGATAGAAGACGGTCATATCGTGATTCAGGAAGGGCAGATCAGCTATCCGCTGCCGGTGACGCAGGATGCGACGGCCATTTGCGCGGCGCCGGAAGAAAAAGTGTGGAAGCGTTTCCTGGCGACGTACAAGCGTTATGGACGCGCGCGGTTGGCGCTGCAGACATGGATTGTGAATGAAGGCAGTGAGGAGCGTGCAGTGGCCTTTACCGGCCAGTACGTCCTGCACCGCTAGCAGCCATTACATAAAATAAAAGTGGGAGCTGGCTTGCCTGCGATAGCGGTGGATCAGCCAATACCTGTATGACTGACACTCCGCCATCGCGGGCAAGCGATGCTCCCACATTTTGCTCTGCAGTGATCTTAAGATCTGGCCAGGGTCAACAGGCGCTCACGCCATGCAGCCTTGGCTGGCAGCGCCAGAAAGAACGGGTTCAATAGCGATTCCCGCGCCGGGTAGCTGAACGGCTGACCGTTCAACTCCAACACTTCACCTCCCGCGCCTTCCAGTACGCCCTGTGCCGCAGCGGTATCCCACTGTGAGGTCGGTGCCAGGCGCGGATAGCAGTCAGCACTGCCTTCGGCCAGCAGGCAAAACTTCAACGAGCTGCCGATATTCGCCAGCTTCAGCGCGCCCAAACCTTCGCTCAAGCCATCCAGCAGGCGTTTCTGCTCAGGGCTGGTATGCCGACGACTGGCGACCACAGTAAAGGCTTCGCCCACGGCCGGGGTCTGGCGTACCTGGATCTGCTTGGGTGCGGCCTTCACATCTGAACGCCATGCCCCAAGGCCCGCGCCACCGAAGTAGCAACGGCCAGTGGTCGGCATCGACACTACGCCGAACACCACGCGGCCCTGTTCGATCAAGGCAATATTGACAGTGAATTCTTCGCTGCCGGAAATGAATTCCTTGGTGCCATCCAATGGGTCCACCAGCCACCAGCGCTGCCACTGGGCACGCACGCTCAGATCGATATCGGCGTCTTCTTCGGAGAGTACCGGAATACTCGGATCGAGCGCGGTCAGGCCCGCGAGAATCAGATGGTGAGCGGCCAGATCGGCAGCCGTCACCGGCGAATCATCCGCTTTGGAGGTCACGGCTACATTGGCGCGCCAGTAGGGCAGGATAGCTTCGCCGGCCTGGCGGGCCAGCTCAATCACGGGGGCGATAAACGGGTGGCCTAAAAACAGTTCGCTCATGCGTTGAACGCTCCACGCTGGGTCAACAGATCGCGTACCAGGTACAGCGCGGCAAGCGCTCGGCCCTCGCTGAATTGCTCGTTTTGCGCAAGCGCAGAAAGCTCCCGCAGGTTGACCCTGTCCACGCGCATCGGCTCAGGCTCATCGCCCTCCAGGCGCTCTTCGTAAAGGTCGGTGGCCAGTACTACCTGAATTTTCTGGCTCATATAGCCCGGCGATAACGACAGCTCGGTGATGTGCTCCAACTGCCGTGCGCCATAGCCAGCTTCTTCCTTGAGCTCGCGGTCCGCCGCCGCCAGCACGTCTTCGCCGGGCTCGATCAAACCTTTGGGCAAGGACAATTCATATTCGTCAGTGCCACCGCAGTATTCTTCGACCAGCAATGCATGATCCTCGTCGATCATCGCCACAATCATCACCGCGCCGTAGCCCGCGCCGCGCCCCACCAGGCGCTCGTAGGTCCGTTCAACGCCATTGGAAAAGCGCAACTGCACTTCCTCCACGCGGAACAAACGGCTACTGGCGACTATTTCGCGGGCGAGGACGGTGGGTTTCTGGCGCATAAGCGGCTCCTTGGCGTGATCGGGTTACTATACCGTGGCTTTTCCGATTGTCTGTGTCGGATATCTTTACTTACATGAGAACGCACCATGCCCTCTTTGCCCTGGCACGCCATCGACACCGTCCTGCTGGACATGGACGGCACCCTGCTCGACCTGCATTACGACAACCATTTCTGGATGGAACATCTGCCCCACCGATACGCCGAACTGCACGGCGTGAGCCGGGCCATGGCCGAAATGGAGTTGCAGCCGTTGTTTGAGCGTAACGCCGGACAGTTGCAATGGTATTGCCTGGATTTCTGGAGCACTGAACTGGCGATCCCGGTGCGCGAACTCAAGTTGGAAACCGCCCACCTGATCGCCCTGCGCCCGGATGCCGATACTTTTCTGAAGGCGATCAAACAGGCCGGCAAGCGCGTGATCATGATCACCAACGCTCATCGTGATTCGCTGTCATTGAAGTTGGAACGCATTGAACTGGCGCCGTATTTCGAGCGATTGATCAGCTCCCATGACTACGGTTTTCCCAAGGAAAACCCACAGTTCTGGGAAGCGTTGCAAGCCGATATCCACTTTGACCCGGCCCGTAGTCTGTTTATCGATGACACCTTGCCGATCCTGCGCAGTGCCCGGGATTTCGGCGTGGGGCATTTGCTGGCAGTCAAAGAGCCTGATAGCAAGAAAGGCCCGAAGGACACCGCAGAGTTCGCGGCAGTAGAGGATTACCGCAATCTCATTGTCGGGCTCTGAACCCATGTGGGAGGGGGCTTGCTCCCGATGGCGGTGTATCAGCCAAGTATCAGGTGCTGAACCACCGCCATCGGGAGCAAGCCCCCTCCCACATTTTGTCCTGCGTATTACTCAGGGATACGCAGTGTCTGGCCTGGATAGATTTTGTCCGGGTGCGACAGCAGCGGCTTGTTAGCCTGGAAAATCTTGTCGTACTTATTCGCGTCGCCATAAACCGTTTTAGAGATTGCGCTGAGAGTGTCACCGCTTTTCACAACAACAAAGCGTGAAGCCACGACTACTGGACCAGTTACAGTGATCTGGTCGTCTACGCTTGCCACGCCAGCAATGTTACCCAGCGCCAAAAGGATCTTTTCTTTCTCTTCCTGGCTCGCCACTTCACCAGTCACAGTGACCTTGTCGCCATCCACCGTGGTCTGCACGTTTGGATTACCCAGGCCCACCTTGCTCACATGCTCCTTCAGCTGCTCACTCGCATTCGCATTACCCGGCGTCAACAGATCGATCAACTTCTCGCCAGCTTCCTTCACAAAACTTAAAAGACTCATGGTGCGCTCTCCTTGGGATTTAATTTCCAGATGCCCAAGACTAGACCAGTCCAGCAGACTTGGGTTCCAAACCGGCTAAAGACTCAAAAGTATCCAGATCCGCCGTCCCTGGAATAAGCCCCCGGCGAAATGGGCGGGAACCTTGATCGACGCCATCTATCAATACATCAATACTGGCAATTAGACGCGACCCTTTGTCGCGCCTAGTCTGAACACTGATCAATCCGTCGGTGGTACTGCCCCATGAACGCCAAGCGCCCAACCTGCGCGGCGCCCGCCCTTGAAACGCCCGCGCCCGCCGCCAGCCAGAGCTACCAATACTGCAATCTTGAACACACTGAAGTCGGCAGCACTGCGTTGGCCGAAGAGGTGGCGTTGGCCATTGCCTATAACGATATCAGTCAGGCTGTCATGTTGGTCACACCGACTGATCTTGAGGATTTTATCGTCGGCTTCAGCCTCGGCAGCGGCATTATTGCCGACGTTAGCGACATTTATGATCTCAAAATCAGCGGCGCGGGCTCCGCTCAGTATGCTCAGGTACAGATTTCCAGCCGGGCCTTCTGGAACCTCAAGCAGCAGCGCCGCCAATTGGCGGGCACCAGCGGCTGCGGCCTGTGCGGTGTAGAAGCGGTTGAACAGGCCCTGCCCGACCTTCAAGTGCTGCCCGGCGCGCCCTTGCCGCCAGCGCAATGGCTCGACGGCCTGCGCCAGCGCATCAGTGCGTTCCAACCGTTGGGCCAGTACAGCGGTGCAGTGCACGCAGCGGTGTTTATGAACGATCAAGGCGAATTGCTGTTGGGCCGTGAAGACATCGGCCGGCATAACGCCTTGGATAAATTGATCGGCGCGTTGATCCGCCAAAAGATTCAGACCGACGGCGGCCTGGCGATTGTTACCAGCCGCTGCAGCCTTGAATTGATCCAGAAAGTCTTGCGTGCAGGCATCCAAACCCTGGTCAGCCTGTCGTCGCCCACCGGCCTGGCCTTGCAATGGGCGCGCCGGCATAACCTCAATCTCATCCACCTGCCGCAGAAAAGCGCGCCACGGGTCTACAGCCCAGCGATGGAGCACCAGCCATGAGCCTTCACCACCAAGCCGACCAAACCCCGACTCCGCGCTACAAGCCTTATAAAGGCCCGGCTGGCGGCTGGGGCGCCCTGATCAGCGTGGCACAAGCCTGGCTGACCAGCGATAACGCGCTTAAAAACCTGCGCATGATGCTCAAGACCAACCAGAACGGCGGCTTCGACTGCCCGGGCTGCGCCTGGGGCGACTCGCCGGAAAGCGGCATGGTCAAGTTCTGCGAAAACGGCGCCAAGGCGGTCAACTGGGAAGCCACCAAGCGCCGCGTCGATGCAGCCTTCTTCGCCAAGCACAGCGTCACGGCATTGCTGGAGCAAAGCGACTATTGGCTGGAATACCAGGGCCGCCTGACCGAGCCGATGCGCTATGACGCCGAAACCGACCGCTACACCCCCATCAGCTGGGATGCGGCATTTGACCTGGTCGGCAAGCACCTCAACGCCTTGCCCAGCCCGAACATGGCAGAGTTCTACACCTCGGGTCGCGCCAGCAACGAAGCCGCCTACCTGTATCAGCTGTTTGTGCGCGCCTACGGCACCAACAATTTCCCGGACTGCTCGAACATGTGCCACGAAGCCAGCGGCGTAGCCCTGGCGCAGAGTGTGGGCGTGGGCAAAGGCACCGTGACCTTTGACGACTTCGAACATGCCGACGCTATTTTCGTCTGGGGCCAGAACCCCGGCACCAACCACCCGCGCATGCTTGAACCGTTGCGCGAAGCGGTGAAGCGCGGCGCCCAGGTGGTGTGCATCAACCCCCTGAAAGAGCGCGGCCTGGAGCGCTTCCAGCACCCGCAACACCCGCTGGAAATGCTCACTAACGGCGACAAGCCGACCAACACTGCCTACTTCCGCCCGGCCCTGGGCGGCGACATGGCGATCCTGCGCGGCATGGCCAAGTTCCTGCTGCTGTGGGAACGCCAAGCGCTGGCCGAAGGCAAGGAAGCGGTATTCGACCATGACTTTCTCAATGAACACACCGCCAACGTACTGGAGTATCTGGGCCAGATCGACGACACCTCATGGGAAGAAATCGTCGAGCAATCCGGCCTGACCCTGGTCGAGATCGAGCAAGCGGCGCGCATGTACGCCAAAGGCAAGAACGTGATCATGTGCTGGGCAATGGGGATTACCCAGCACCGTCACTCGGTGCCGACCATCCAGGAAATCGCCAACCTGATGCTACTGCGTGGCAATATCGGCCGCCCTGGTGCCGGCCTGTGCCCCGTGCGCGGTCACAGCAACGTGCAGGGCGATCGAACCATGGGCATCAACGAGCGCCCACCGGTGGCGTTCCTTGACGCGCTGGAGCGTCGTTTCCAGTTTCAGGTGCCGCGAGACAATGGTCACAACGTGGTGGAAGCGATTCACGCCATGCTCGAAGGCCGCTCCAAGGTGTTTATCGGCCTGGGCGGCAACTTCGCCCAAGCCACGCCTGACAGCCCGCGTACCTTCGAAGCCCTGCGCAATTGCGACCTCACCGTGCAAATCAGCACCAAGCTCAACCGCAGCCACCTGATGCACGGTAAAGACGCACTGATCCTGCCGTGCCTGGGCCGTACTGATATCGACATCCAGGCCGACGGCCCGCAAGCGGTGACGGTGGAAGATTCGTTCAGCATGGTCCATGGCTCCAATGGCCAACTGCAACCGCTGTCGGCGCTGATGAAATCCGAGCCCGCGATCCTCGCCGGAATTGCCGCCGCCACCCTGGGCAGCACACCGGTGGACTGGAACTGGCTGGTAGCCGACTACGGGCGCATCCGCGACCTGATCGCCGACACCATCCCGGGCTTCAAGGATTTCAACGAACGCATCAAGCACCCAGGTGGTTTTTACCTTGGCAACTCGGCCGGTGCACGTCGCTGGAACACGCCGTCGGGCCGCGCCAATTTCCGCCCTAACATCCTGCCCAAAGACCTGATCCACGAACGCACCCACGCCACGGGCCGGGTACCAGACCTGATCATGCAGTCGATGCGCTCCCACGATCAGTACAACACCACTATTTACGGCCTGGACGACCGTTACCGTGGCGTCAAGGGCCAGCGTGACGTGCTGTTCGTCAACGAAGCCGACATCATCCGCCTGGGCTTCAAGCCAGGGCAGAAGGCCGACATTGTGTCGCTGTGGGAGGACGGCCGTGAGCGCCGGGTGAAGGGCTTTACCTTGCTGGCGTTTGATATTCCGGCCGGACAGGCGGCAGCGTACTACCCGGAAGTGAACCCACTGGTGCCGTTGGAAAGCACCGGCGACGGCAGCCATACGCCGACGTCGAAGTTCGTCGCAATTCGTCTGGAGGCGGCGAGTGATACTGGGTTGATCATGGCGCGCTCGGCCTGACCCGGGATCTTTGTTGTTTGAATGACCGCTTTCGAGGCCCGCACAATCTCTACATATTCTACGGGCACAAAAAAGGCCGCTTTTGCATAAAAGCGGCCGTTCCGAAGTAACTAAAGACCTGTAAAAACAATTTAAGTTCCCCATACAAAACAGCAACTTAGCAAATTGTATACAACCTCTGCCGCCGGTCGGATTTCGATTGTCAGCGACCCGATACAACCTCAGGATCGCGCCGTCATCCCCTTGAGGTTTCCCTGAATGAAGTTCTCCTCGATTCTCTTGTTGTCCCTTGGCCTGGTCAGTGGCGCAGCCATGGCCGGTGGCACCACCGAAGCCGGTGTAGGCGGCGCATTGGGCGGGGTTCTAGGTTCTGTTGTCGGCCAGCAGCTGGGCGGCAATACCGGTTCGACCATCGGCGCGGCCCTGGGCGGCGCGGGTGGTAGTGCGGTCGGCGCCGACAAGCGCAGCCGTGGCGAAGCCGCCATTGGCGGCGCACTGGGCGCAGCTGGCGGCAACGTCGTGGGCCGCAGTGTCGGCGGCAGTACCGGCGCACTGATCGGCTCGGCGGCCGGCGGTGGCGCGGGCGGTGCACTGGGCAACTACATGGGTAACGAAAGTGACCGCGACGACCGCCGTTATCGCGACCGCGACCGTGACGACCGTCGCTACTACCGCGATGGCCATCCAGGCCGTGGTCATGCCTATGGGCATCGCAAGAACAAGCACCACTACCGTCATCGGTAAGCTCTGAAGAGCACCTCAGTACTAATGTGGGAGGAGCAAGCCCCCTCCCACATGGGGTGCCGCAAGGTCAGACCACCAGTCGCTGCAACGCCTCGCGCAACATCCCCGGTATCGGCACAGGCTGGTTCGAGGCCCGATCCACAAACACATGCACAAAGCGCCCCGCCGCACAGGCTTCTTCTTCGCCTGCCTTGAACACCGCCAGCTCATACTGCACCGAACTGTTGCCCAACTTGCCCACTCGCAGGCCGATTTCAATGCGCTCGGGAAAGGCCACCGAGGCAAAATAGTCACAGGCCGAACTCACCACAAACCCCACCACTTCACCGTCATGAATATCCAGCCCGCCCTGTTCAATCAGGTAGGTATTCACCGCCGTATCGAAGAAGCTGTAGTAGGTGACGTTGTTCACATGGCCGTAGGCATCGTTGTCGTGCCAGCGTGTGGTGATGGGCTGGAAGTAGCGGTAATCGGCGCGCAGGGGCGTTGAGTCAGGCATCGGCAAGTCTCTTCAGAGTAGGTCTAATTGAGCGCGGGCCCATTCGCGAACTTCGGCGTAGGGGTAGTCTTCCAGCGCAGCGAAACCGGGAATGCCCCGCGCCTTCAACTTGGTAAACAACGGCACGCTGATACCGCCAAGAAACCGCGTCAGCCGCTCGGCACTGGGTAGCTCGCCAGTGTGCTCATGATGCCTGTGGATAAAATCGCCGCACAGCCCCATGAAGCTTTTATCCACAAGCGGCGGCAGGCTTGGCGAAGGCGGCAGATACGCGACATGGCCGTGGCACACCGAACAATGTCCACAACGCTGGGGAGCGTTTTCATCACCAAAGTACTGCGCCAGGCGCTGCCCCAGGCAGTGCTCGGTGGCGAACAGGTCGAGCATGGCGTGAATCCGCGCCACCTCCGTTACTTCATGCTGCTTGAAGCCTGTGTATAACTCGGCGCTCAACACCACCGGATCGAAATCGGTGTCGAGCAAACTGTAGACCTCGGTCATCTGTTTGCTTTCCAGCTCGATCAGGCCCTGCTCCTGGAAGTAATCCAGCGCCTTGACCACCCGGCTGCGCTCGGCATTGTGCTGTTGATACAGCGCGTCGAAATCCACCGTTGCCCAGGTTTTCGCACGCTTGCACACCTGGATGATCGCCGCGACGAACTGCTGCCGCTCGCCGGAAAAACGTGCGAGCAAAGCGTCGGGCTCGACCAGGTACTTGAAACGGTATTCGGCATAAAACGCGTAGCGCGGCGCGATCACACCCTTGAGTTCCAACTGCACCAGCAGCGTCTTGAGTGGCAGCTCGCGAATATTGCTGTGATCGGACAACGACCTGAGCAGGAACTCCCACTGCCCTTCACTGCGTGCGGCCTGCAACTCCTCGAGGACACGGCCAATGCCCTCTTGCTCCGGCGTGTCGCCGTAGACGAAATTTTCCAGCACATTGAGGCTGTCGCGATTGGCCAACACCAGGCAATCCGACGGCTGCCCGTCACGCCCTGCACGGCCGATTTCCTGGCTGTAGTTCTCGATGGACTTTGGCAGGTCGAAGTGCACCACATTGCGGATATCGCTTTTATCGATGCCCATGCCGAACGCGATCGTCGCGACAATGCAATTGGAGCGCCCACCCATGAAACGCTGCTGGATGCCTTCGCGTTTATCGTGGGGCAGCCCCGCGTGGTAAGCCTCGGCCTGAATGCCGTGGCGGTTCAGATGCTCGGCAATCTGCTCGGCGGTTTTCTGCAAGGTGACGTAGACAATGCTCGGCTGGTTGGGCCGCTCTCTCATCCACTCCACCAGCCGGCGACGTTTGTCCTGGCCGCTGACCGGCTCCACCAGCAGGTTGAGGTTGGGCCGGTAGAAGCCTGTGGTGACCACGTCACCCGGAGCAATCGCGAACTTGGCCTGCATGTCGGCAATCACCTTGGGCGTGGCCGTAGCTGTCAGCAGCAACGCTTGCGGGATATTGAACTGACGCTGGTAGTCCGGCAGCTTCAAGTAATCCGGGCGGAAGTTATGGCCCCATTCGGAGATACAGTGCGCTTCATCCACCACCAGCAGTGAGATCTGCACGCTGTGCAGGAAGTTACGAAAGCGCTCGTTCTTCAAGCGCTCCACCGAAATCATAAGGATTTTCAACTCGCCCGAACGCGCACGGGCCATCACATCGTTGGCCTCATCACGGCTCTGGGCCGAATCGATACTGCCCGCCGAAATGCCATGGCGCTGCAGGAACCCCAATTGATCCTGCATCAACGCCAACAAGGGTGAGACCACCAGCGTCAGGTGCGGCAGCAACACCGCCGACAGCTGGTAGCACAAAGATTTACCCGACCCCGTAGGGAAAATTGCTGCTGCCGAACGCCCGGCCAGGACGGCGCTGACCGTCTCTTCCTGGCCCAGGCGAAACTGTGGATAACCAAAGACCTGCTGGAGGGTGTCGTGCATAAGGCTGTCACTCCATTGACCGCTGAACGTGGCTTAAAAACGTAGCCCAGTAAGTTCGGCGAATCGAGAAAGGTCGCAAGGAAATAAGAGACAGGATGATACACAGGCAGGGGATGGCCCAGGGCCGACGGGGAATATTGCGAAAACTCACATTGAATTAAGATCTTCGGCGGGATTTTGATACAGGTTACGACTTGGTTTTTATACTGCCTTCCCCCTGAAGCATTGCGCTACAATCACAGCCTTGCTACCCAGGAGTACGCTGCAATGAGCGAACTGACGTTTGAGCAAAAGCAGGATCACTATCACAAGATCCGCCGTTCCAATTACCTGGCCAGCCTGCGCCTGGAAGGGTTCGATACCCAACCGACCGATGTCGACAAGCCCCTGCCGACCCGCGAAGCCGTCCTGGCCAAATACCGCAATACCTCACGCTGATGCTCGACAAATACGGGGTGGGCCAGGACCCGTACTGCTACCCCGGTAGCAGCGTCCTGCGCAACCGCCTCGATTTGCTCGATGAACACCGCCTGCACGAGGCAGAGCGGGAGTTATCCGAGATTGCAGTAGGCAACCTTCCGCTCTTTCCGCCGCCCTACGACCTTGATCGTCTGCAACACATCCACCGCGTCCTGTTCGGTGACCTCTACGATTGGGCCGGTGAACTGCGCAGCGTCAACATCCAGAAAGGTGAGACGCTGTTCTGCACCCCGGAGCGCATCCCGCCGGAAGCAGCGAAGATCATCCGGCATATGCAGGAAGCCAATTGGTATACCGGCGCGTCCCAGGCCGATCTCGTTCACCACATCGCTGAAGCTTATGGCGATCTGAATGTTATCCATCCCTTCCGTGAAGGCAACGGACGGGCTCAGCGGATCCTGTTTGAACAGATCATCGTGAATGCGGGATTTTCGGTGAATTGGTGGCTGGTGAAACACGCGGCATGGATACCCGCGAATATTGATGCGGTGGCGTGTGATTATCGGGGATTGGAGGCGATTTTTGGGCGGTGTATCAGTAAGCCTCTCAGTGTCTGATCGAAGCGCGAACGATTAAACTATCTGTTTATTGCCCGATAACAAACTCACTTCTAAGCCACTGACCACCTGAACGCGACAGCCCCCTCACCCACTCCTATGTACCCACCATGAACCTGGCCCCCAACTTCCCCGAAGATCCTGTCATGCAGCAACTCCTGCAATTGCTGCATGAAGAATTCACTCTGCCGAAACACAAGACCATCAGCCTGCAAACCTCGCTCAACTTCGACCTTGCTTGCGATGGCGTTGAGGCCAAGCAATTCATGGAGGCGCTGGAACAGGATTTCGGGGTAGACCTAAGCGACTACGACGCTTATCGTTACTTTCAGCCGCCGGTATTCGACGTATTCTTGAAGCGACGCGCCAAAGGCCGTGGCGACAAAATACCGCTGACCATCGGCATGCTCTACCTGGCGAGCAAGACCCTCAGGTGGGACACGCAGACCTTGGAAAACCTGAGCTGATCCCAAGAGCACTGAGATACCAATGTGGGAGGGGCTTGCTCCCGATGGCGGTGAATCAGTCAGCTTATCTATAGCTGACCCACCGCTATCGGGAGCAAGCCCCCTCCCACATTGGTTCTGCGCTAATCTGGCGAGCAGTGTGCATAACAAGGATCTTACATGGACGTACTAATGGGCCTGCTGGCCGCCCTGCTCTGGGGTGGCACGGACTTTCTGGTGGGCCTCAATGCCCGCGCCGTTGGCGTTAAACGCGCGGTGTATTTCGGCCAAGCCCTCGGCTTTCTGATCATGACTCTGCTGCTGGTCATTTTCCCGGCCTTCCTGTTCAAATCCCTTGATGCGCCGTTGAGCGTCTGGCTCCTGGGCATCGCAGCGGCCCTGCTGACCGTCTCTGGAGCCCTCGCGCTGTCCAAGGCTTTCGCCCTGGGCAAAGCCGCCATCGTCGCGCCATTGGTCACGTCCTATGGCGTGGTGACCACCCTGCTGTCCTGGGCCAGCGGTGAGCACATCAGCCTGATACAACTGGGCTGCATAGCCCTGTGCGTGATCGGCGTGATCCTGTCCAGCATCCACAAGGACAACGGCACGCCCCACAACAACCCGCGCCTGTCCATCGCCTACGCCATGCTCGCAGCAACGCTGTACGGCACCAGTTTCTGGCTGCAAGGTCGCTACACCCTGCCGGCACTGGGGCCGATCACCATGTTGTGGTTGGGGTACCTGGTGGGCCTGTGCGTGCTGGTGGTGATGGTGCTGAAGATCAAGGACGGCCTGAAGATCCCACCACTGAAAAATTGCGCGACGTTGACCGGTGCGAGCCTGATGAACCTCGGCGGGTTCTCGGCGTTTTCGTGGGGGGCGATGGCCGGCTCGGTTTCGGTGGTGACCGTGATCAGTACGCTGTCAGGCGGTATCGCGGCGATCCTGGGGTTTGTGTTTTTCAAGGAGCGCTTGTCGGCGGTACAGGTGCTCGGGGTTGTGCTGGTGCTGGTCGGCGCGGTGCTGCTGCACATCGCCCACTAACCCTGCGCGCACAAAAAAGCCGCCTACAAGAGGCGGCTTTTTCACAACAGCTAAGTCTTACAACTTAGGACCCGCCGCCTTGATCGCATCGCTCACTTCAAACTTCTTGAAGTTCTCGATAAACAGACCAGCCAGCGCCTTCGCGGCTTCGTCGTAGGCAGCTTTGTCAGCCCAGGTGTTACGTGGGTTCAACAGGCCGGTTTCAACGCCCGGTACGGCCAATGGCACGTCGAGGTTGATGGTGTCCAGGTGTTCAGTTTGCGCACCGATCAACGCGCCGCTCTGGATCGCTGCAATCACGCCGCGAGTAGTCGGGATGTTGAAGCGCTTGCCAACGCCGTAGCCGCCACCGGTCCAGCCGGTGTTGACCAGGTAGACCTTGGAGCCGAAACCACGGATGCGCTTGATCAAAAGCTCAGCGTATTCGCCGGCCGGACGCGGGAAGAACGGCGCGCCGAAGCAGGTGGAGAAGGTCGACTTGATACCGCTGCCGGAACCCATTTCAGTCGAGCCCACCAACGCGGTGTAGCCGGACAGGAAGTGGTAGGCCGCTTGTTCTTCGCTGAGGATCGACACTGGCGGCAGTACGCCGGTCAGGTCGCAGGTCAGGAAGATCACTGCGTTTGGCTCGCCGCCCAGGTTCTTCTCGGAACGCTTGGCAACGTGCTCCAGCGGGTAGGCGGCACGGCTGTTCTGGGTCAGGCTGACATCAGCGTAGTCGGCGTGCTTGGCCTCGTCGATCACGACGTTTTCCAGCACGGCGCCGTGCTTGATGGCTTTCCAGATAACCGGCTCGTTCTTCTCCGACAGGTCGATGCACTTGGCATAGCAACCGCCTTCGATGTTGAACACTACGCCTTCGCCCCAGCCGTGTTCGTCGTCACCGATCAGGTAACGGCTTTCGTCGGCCGACAGGGTGGTCTTGCCGGTGCCGGACAGGCCGAAGAACAGGGTCACGTCGCCTGCTTCGCCAATGTTGGCGGCGCAGTGCATCGGCAGTACATCGGCGGCCGGCAGCAGGAAGTTCTGCACCGAGAACATGGCTTTTTTCATTTCACCGGCGTAACGCATACCGGCGATCAGCACTTTTTTCTGTGCGAAGTTGAGGATCACGCAACCGTCGGAGTTGGTGCCGTCGCGCTCTGGCACGCACTCGAAGTTGGCCACGTTGAGCACTTGCCACTCTTCACGACCGGCCGGGTTGTACTGGGCCGGGTTGATGAACAGGCAACGACCGAACAGGTTCTGCCAGGCAGTCTGGGTGGTCATTTTCACGGCCAGGTAGTGGTCTTCTGCGGCCCCTACGTGAACATGGGAAACGAAATGCTCTTGCGCGTTGTTGAACGCCTCGACGCGAGCCCACAGGGCATCGAACTTGTCGGCCGGGAACTTGCGGTTGATCGGGCCCCAGGCAATGGCGTCCTGGGTGGAAGGCTCTTCAACGATAAAACGGTCGACCGGCGAACGACCGGTGCGGTGACCGGTTTCGACAACCAGCGCACCAGTATCGGCAAGCACGCCTTCACCGCGCTGCAGGGCTTCTTTGACCAGATCGTCAACACTCAGATCGGTGTATACGGCGTTATTGGCTTGCGTCATGAGGTTCCCCGTCGGCCTATGGCCGAGTGCTCCAAACGTTTTGTAGTAGAAAGTTGCGCACTACTACCGCGAAAAAAGTGGGCCGGATTATGCCAGAAAAGCCCAAAAAGAGTAGGGCCCTCCCGTCAGAACACCTCTAATCCGGCGTTTGTCAGGTGATTTACCTGTGCTTAAACGTTTTAGTGGCGGGTGTCGGAAGGGGTGTCGATGCCCGCTCCGGCGAACAATTGGGCTACATCAGCGGCATCGAACAGGTAGCGCTGGTTGCAGAACTGGCAATCAATCTCGATATGGCCGCCGTGTTCCACCACCAGATTTTGCGCATCTTCCAGGCCCAGGCTGACCAAGGCGTTGCCTGAACGCTCGCGCGAACAGCTGCAATGAAAGTGCAAGGCTTGCGAGTCAAACAACCGCACAGCCTCTTCATGGTAAAGGCGGTGCAGGATGGTTTCGTTGTCCAGGCCCAGCAGTTCTTCGGCCTTCAACGTATCAGCCAAGGCGATGATATGCCGCCAGCTTTCGGCACGATCATCCTCATCCTTGATGCGGTCGGCCGGCAATTGTTGCACCAGCAAACCACGGGCACGTTTGCCGTCGGCGTTAAGCCAGAACTTGGTGCCCACCTGCTGGGACATTACGAAGTAGTTGGTGAAGCACTCCGACAGGGTTTGGCCATCGAGGTCGACAATGCCCTGGTAGCGTTGGCCTTCGGTCGGGTCGACGGTGAGTGCCAGGACGCCATTGGGCATCAGGTCGGCCAAGGTGGCGTCCGCGGCGATCTGGTCGGCTTCATAACGGGCCAGGCCACGGATTTCGCGCTCGCTGGAGCACTCGATCATCAACATGGGCACCGGCCCTTCGGAACGGGCCTGCAAGATCAGCAACCCGTCGAACTTCATGGTGCCAACCAGCAGCGCCGCGGCGGCCATCAGCTCGCCGAGCAATTGCGCGACCGGCTCCGGATAGGCGTGCTTGGCAAGGACTTCGGCATAGCTGAGCTCCAACGACACCATCTCGCCGCGGGCATCGCTCTCATCGAAGATGAAGCGTTGGGTGAAGTCGGTATCCGGTAGATCAGTCATAGGTCTGGGTATCTGAAGTGATGACAAAATGATTACAAGGTTTATAAAATTAAACGCTTTAGCACCATCTTGGTGCGACTTCTCCTGAATTCAAGGAGCTGAATAGAGCGATGAGGGACAGTTTATGAACAATCCGGGTTTGTTCCAAGCCAACTGGAACCTCCGGCGATGGGCTCTTTGCAATCTACTCGCTATCGGACTGCTGTGTTTTTGGCTGTGGCCCACGGGCCAGATGCTGTGTGTGATTTTCGACGAGTGGCTGTTTCATCTGCTCAATGGCCCGCTGGCAACCAATTCGACCTGGCTGCATGTGTGGGCCGTGGCCAGCCTGCGGCCGTTTGATGCAGTGGTCGGCGTTATTTTGCTGACGCTGCTGATCCGCGGCGACTGGGTGTTCAAGGCCGTGCAGGTGCGCCAGGCGTTTTTTGGTTTTCTCGGCATTCTGCTGCTGTTGCTGTTTATTCGCATGTTGTTCTCCAAACTCGCGGCGCATATGGGCTGGCAGCACAGCAGCCCATCCATGGTGATCAGCGGCGCGATTCAGATGAGTGATTTTTTCCCGGGACTGGAGAAAACCTGGGAGTTGAAGGACCGTTCCAGCCAGAGCTTCCCGGGCGACCATGCCTCGGTGCTGTTGATCTGGGGGATGTTCATGACCGTATTTGCCAAGCGCATCGGCCAGGTGCTGGTGATCTGGGGCCTGGCGCTGCTGTTCATGATGCCGCGCCTGGTTGCGGGCGCGCACTGGGGTCAGGACGATTACATAGGTGGCGTATTGCTGGCGCTGTTGGCGCTGGGGTGGGGGTATTACACGCCGTTTGCGGCGAAGGTGTCGGGGTTCCTGTTGCGGGTAACCGCGCCGGTGTTCGGGTTGCTTGGAAAACTGCCGGTGATCGGGCGATTGAGCGTCATACGCACCGCTCCTTAAATACGCGGGTTAAATGTGGGAGGGGGCTTGCTCCCTCCCACATTTTGATCTGCTGCCGGCAGGAGATTCGTAATCAATCGTCGTTGCCGCTGCCGCGGAACTTGAATAGATCGCGGCGCTGCTTCTTGCTTGGCTTGCCATCGGTGGTCATTCCAGTCGCTCCCGCCTTGCGCATGGCCGCTGCGTTTTCGCGCTTGGCGATACTCGCTTCGGTCTCGGTGTACAGCGCCTGCGCTTCGGGTGCCCCACGGCGCACGACAGAAAGCGCCTGCACCACGACGGTCTTTTCATCAAACCCTGTACGAATCTGAAACTCATCGCCGATACGTGGCTCTTTGCCCGGCTTGCAGCGCTCGCCGCGATGATGAACCTTCCCGCTTTCGATTGCGGCCTTGGCCAGGGCACGGGTTTTGTAGAACCGCGCGGCCCACAACCACTTGTCCAGTCGGACCTTTTCTTCCTCTTCCTGTTTTTGACCCACTTGAATTCCTCGCTCTGAAAAATGTCGCAACCTTACCGTTGAAACCCTTCGACGCATAAACCCCAAGGCTCACCTAAGATACGCCAGGTAGCACCCTGTTTTCGCGAGGATACGCTGTGACCGACTTCCCCCTTTCACTCACCTCGCCCAACCAGCGGTGCGTGGGTTGCCAGCAAAGCGAGCCTCTGGGGTTCGACTTTGCGTTCGCCTACCAGCCTATCGTAGACCTGCGTGACCACTCGATATTCGCCAACGAAGCCTTGGTGCGCGGTACCCAGGGAGAAGGCGCGCTCTCGGTGCTGGCCCAGGTCAACGAAACCAATCGCTACCGCTTCGACCAGCGCTGCCGAACCAAGGCCATTGCCGGTGCCGCAGCGCTGGGCATGCAGACTCACCTTTCCATCAATTTCATGCCCAATGCCGTATACCGTCCGGAACTGTGTATTCGCAGCACCCTGGAGGCCGCCCGGGCGCACAATTTCCCGCTGGACCGGCTGATTTTCGAGACCCTGGAAAGCGAGCATGTAGATAACTATCGCCATTTGACGAATATTCTGCGTGAATATCGCGAATTCGGCTTCAAGACCGGCATCGACGACTTCGGTGCGGGCTATTCGGGGCTGAACCTGCTGGCCGATTTCCAACCCGACCTGATCAAACTCGACATGGCGTTGATTCGCGATGTCGATCAAGACCGTGTCCGTCAGGTGATCGTCCGGGGGATTGTCACAATCTGTGAGCAGTTGGGAGTTACTGTCATCGCCGAAGGCATCGAAAGTGCTGGCGAGCGGGATTTCCTCTCCGACTGTGGAATATTTCTGATGCAGGGTTTTTGGTTCGCCAAACCTGCATTCAATGCCCTGGCCAAGGTTTCTCCTCAAGCCTGGGCAAATTGACCGGTACCCATATTGAAGACATTTGACCATTTGACCGTTGTGGGTCTGCGTGAATGGGTGGCACTTCCCGACCTGGGAGTGGCGGGCCTGCGCGCGAAGATCGACACCGGTGCCAGCACCTCAAGCCTGCATGCCACCGATATCGAGCCGTTTGAGCGCGACGGTGAAAAGTGGGTGCGCTTTACCGCGCACCTGGGCAGCGTGGTGCAACTGCGTCACCGTCGCTGCGAAGCGCCCCTGGTGACGATGAAAACCATCAAGAGCTCCAACGGCCATGCGCAGGTGCGCTACGTGATCAGCACCACCCTGGCGCTGGGTGACCGGGTATGGCGGGTGGAATTCACCCTCGCCTGTCGCAAAGCCATGCGTTATCGCCTGTTACTGGGCTCCAAGGCGTTGATTGACGGCCAGTTGGTCGTCAATCCAGGCGTCAAGTACGTTCAAGACAAGCCGGTGTTCCCGGTCTCCACTATTTCTGCCCCAGGTGCTGCATGAAGATTGCTGTGCTGTCGCGAAACCCGCGTCTGTATTCCACCCGCCGCCTGGTCGAGGCCGGCACTGAACGTGGCCATGAAATGGTGGTGATCGACACGTTGCGTGCCTACATGAACATTGCCAGCCACAAGCCGCAGATCCACTACCGGGGCAAACCCCTGGAAGGCTTTGATGCGGTGATCCCGCGTATCGGCGCTTCGGTGACGTTTTATGGCTGCGCGGTGTTGCGTCAGTTTGAAATGATGGGGGTGTTTCCTCTCAACGAGTCCGTGGCCATTGCCCGCTCGCGGGACAAACTGCGTTCGCTGCAGTTGCTGTCACGCCGGGGTATCGGCTTGCCGGTCACCGGCTTTGCCCACTCCCCGGATGACATCCCTGACCTGATCGAGATGGTCAATGGTGCACCGCTGGTGATCAAGGTACTGGAAGGCACCCAAGGCATCGGTGTGGTGCTGTGTGAAACGGCGACGGCAGCTGAATCGGTGATCGAGGCGTTCATGGGCCTCAAGCAGAACATCATGGTGCAGGAGTACATCAAGGAAGCCGGCGGCGCGGATATTCGCTGCTTCGTGGTGGGCGACAAAGTGATCGCGGCGATGAAGCGCCAGGCCAAGCCCGGTGAGTTCCGCTCAAATCTGCACCGTGGCGGCAGCGCCAGCCTGATCAAGATCACACCGGAAGAACGCATGACCGCACTGCGGGCAGCCAAGGTGATGGGCTTGAGCGTGGCAGGCGTGGATATCCTGCGCTCCAATCATGGGCCGCTGGTGATGGAAGTGAACTCATCGCCGGGCCTGGAAGGGATCGAGACCACCACCGGCAAGGACGTGGCGGGGATCATCATTCAGCACTTGGAGAAGAATGGTGGGCCGAATATGACTCGGACCAAGGGCAAAGGCTAAAAGCCTATTTTAATCCCGACATGAAACCAATGTGGGAGGGGGCTTGCTCCCGATAGCGGTGTCACAGTCACTGAACTTCTTGACTGAAAGACCGCCATCGGGAGCAAGCCCCCTCCCACATTTTTGATATTTGTTGTTTGTCAGACCGCATCTCTAGGCAGCATCAGCCCAAGCGGCAAGCGCACCCGCGCCTCCAACCCGCCTTCTTCCCGGTTACGCAACTCGACATTGCCGCCATGCATCGAGGCGATTCGTCGCACGATCGCCAACCCCAACCCGGTGCCCTTGCCACCTCGGGCTCGGTCGCCACGGGTGAACGGGTTGAAGATACCCTCAAGCTCGGCAGGGTCGATCCCCGTGCCACGGTCCATCACGCTCAGCACCACGTAAGGCGCGGCACTGTCACCGGAGACATACGCCGCCACCTCCACATCGGAACCGGCATGATGCAAGGCGTTGCCGATCAGGTTGTTCAGCAGGCGCTTCATCGAGACCCGGCGCAATGCAAACGGCTGGATCGGCTCCAGGCGCATGCGCACCTGCTCACCGTTCTGGTTATAGGGCGCAACCACCTCACGCACGAGGTCCGTGAGGTCCACCTCCTCAACCACTTCATCACGCCCGTCGCGGATGAAGGCCAGGAACTGGTCCAGGATAGCGTCCATGTCCTCGATATCGCGCACCATGTCATCGGTGAGGTCGGTATGGTCCCCCATCAGCTCCAGGGACAGGCGCAATCGCGTCAACGGTGTGCGCAAGTCATGGGACACACCTGCCAGCATCAGCTCGCGCTCGCGCCCGGCCTGCTCGACGTCTTCCGCCATCTGGTTGAACGCGCCGTACACCTCGGTCATCTCACTGGGCGTGTCGCTGACCGGCAGGCGCACACTGCGCCCCTGGCCCAATTGGCGAGCGGCAAATACCAGGCGCTTGAGTGGTTGGTTGAGCTGACGGACGAAGATCCACGCGGAGGCCGTTGAAAGCAAGCCGATGGCCAGGAACCAGCCCAGCACGTTCCAGATTTTCTGCCCGCGCAGCGGGTGCGGATAAAGCGGCACCTTGATCCAGGCATCGCCCAGGCTAGGTGCCCGCACCCATAACGCCGGTGAAACATGCATGCGCAGCCTCACCTCGGTGTCGGCGCCCAGTTCGGCCTGCATCTGGCGCTGATAGATCTCGCTGTAAGGCCAATGCTGCTCGCCTTCAGGCACGCCGGCCCCATCAACCCGAGTCAAGGTCGACGCCTTGGCCACCTTTTCTCGGTTCTCAGGGTCTACGGCCCAATAGCCCCGCAACGTCAGGGCCACACCGTGGCTGTACTGCCGATCCACCAGCACGTCTTCGTTCATCAACAGATAAACCAGCGTGAGCGCCTTGGAAAACAGAACGACAATAAGCACCAGCCAAAGGGTGCGAGAGAAGAAACTTTGTGGGAACCACAGCGGGGTTTTCATAGATGAAAGCTGCACACCTTGCAGGAACGAGCGGTGCTCGCAGAATTGCAGACGCCGGGCATCCCGTCGACTCTTATGGAGTCAAACGCCGGATACCCGCCCCTGCAAATCATCGGTCACTTGGTTGCGGTGCCATCCGGCACAAACACATAACCCACGCCCCACACCGTCTGGATATACCGCGGCTTGGAGGGGTCCGGCTCAATCATCCGGCGCAGTCGGGAAATCTGCACGTCGATGGAGCGCTCCAGGGCGTCCCATTCACGGCCACGGGCCAGGTTCATCAGCTTGTCACGGGTCAGCGGCTGACGGGCGTTCATCACCAGAGCCTTGAGCACCGCAAATTCGCCGGTGGTAAGCATGTGCACTTCTTCGCCACGCTTGAGCTCACGGGTGGCCAACGACAGTTCGTAGTCGCCAAAGGTGACGCTTTCGTCTTCGCTGCCCGGTGCGCCCGGCACGGCCGGTGCCTGGCGACGCAATACGGCCTTGACCCGCGCCATCAGCTCATCAGGGTTGAACGGCTTGGCCAGGTAGTCATCAGCGCCCAGTTCAAGGCCCTTGATGCGGCTCAACTCATCGCCCTTGGCGGTGAGCATGATGATTGGAATCTGGTTGTTGGCACCACGCAGGCGCTTGCAGGCGGTAAGGCCGTCTTCGCCGGGCAGCATCAGATCGAGCACGACCAGGTTGAACACTTCACGCCCCAACAGGCGGTCCATTTGCTCGGTGTTCGGCACCGCGCGGGCACGGTAGCCCTTGGAGTTGAAAAAACGCTCCAGCAGGCTGCTCAGCCCCGGATCGTCATCAACGATGAGAATTTTTTCGCCTTCAGCAGTTTGTGCGGTGCTGCTCATTGGATGCTCCTCTTATCTCGGCGCGCATTATGGCGTAGCTGCCGTTATACGCACCGTGTGCATTGTTAGCAGATTTTTCATCTACTGCCAGCGAACCCACGCCCTACAACCTCCGGCGCAGTACCCCCCAATAGCAGAACGCTGGTTATAATGCGGCGCCTCCGTGCAGGGCAACGTCAGATCGTTACCGTTTGCTGCCGGGCTTTTTTTACCCGCTTGTCGTGAATTTTTCGATTTCGAGGGTCAATAGGCAGCCTCTTGACCCAGGCAGCGGCGCCAGTCGGGCCGCTCAACCAGCCTCGCCGGGCCTTGTTTTTACGGGCCGGCGCGCTGATTTTAAGAATTTCAGGTGGTTTTATGGACAGCATCAACAGCCGCATCGCCGAGGAACTCGGTGTACGCCCACAACAGGTCGAAGCGGCCGTCGCTCTACTGGATGAAGGCTCCACGGTGCCTTTCATCGCCCGTTACCGAAAAGAAGTGACCGGCAGCCTCGACGACACTCAACTGCGTCACCTGGAAGAGCGCCTGCGCTACCTGCGAGAACTCGACGAACGGCGTATCAGCATCCTCGCCAGCATTGAGGAACAGGGCAAGTTGACCCCTCAACTGGAGCGCGACATCAAACTCGCGGACACCAAGACCCGCCTCGAAGACCTTTACCTGCCATACAAACAGAAACGTCGTACAAAGGGCCAGATCGCTCTGGAAGCCGGCCTGGGCGATTTGGCCGATGGCCTGTTCAACGACCCATCGTTGACGCCGGAAACCGAAGCCGCTCGCTTCATCGACGCGGAAAAAGGCGTCGCCGACGTCAAGGCTGCCCTCGAAGGCGCCAAGTACATCCTGATGGAGCGCTTCGCCGAAAACGCCAGCCTCCTGGAAAAACTGCGTACCTACTTGAAGCAGGAAGCCATCCTCAGCGCCCGCGTCATCGCCGGCAAAGAGGAGGAAGGCGCCAAATTCCGCGACTACTTCGAACACGACGAGCCGCTCAAAAGCATGCCGTCCCACCGCGCCCTGGCGATTTTCCGCGGCCGTAACGAAGGCATTCTCAGCTCCGCGCTGAAAGTCGGTGACGAACTGCCAGGCACCATGCACCCGTGCGAAGGCATGATCGGTCAACAATTCGGCATCCAGAACCAGAATCGCCCTGCGGACAAGTGGCTCGGTGAAGTCGTGCGCTGGACCTGGAAGGTCAAGCTCTACACCCACCTGGAAACCGACCTGCTGGGCGAGTTGCGCGACGGCGCCGAAACCGAAGCGATCAACGTGTTCGCCCACAACCTGCACGACCTGCTGCTGGCCGCACCGGCCGGCCCGCGTGCCACCCTGGGCCTCGACCCGGGCCTGCGCACCGGTTGCAAGGTCGCTGTGGTCGATGCCACCGGCAAGCTGCTGGACCACGCCACCGTGTACCCACACGTACCGCACAACAAGTGGGACCAGACCCTGGCGATCCTTGCCGCCCTGTGCGCCAAGCACGCGGTAGACCTGATCGCCATCGGCAACGGCACTGCCAGCCGCGAAACCGATAAGCTGGCCGCTGAGCTGATCAAAAAATACCCGGCCATGAAGATGACCAAGGTCATGGTCTCCGAGGCGGGTGCTTCGGTGTACTCGGCTTCGGAGCTGGCGTCCAAGGAGTTCCCGGACCTCGACGTGTCGATCCGTGGCGCCGTCTCCATCGCCCGTCGCCTGCAAGACCCGCTGGCCGAGTTGGTGAAGATCGACCCCAAATCCATCGGCGTCGGCCAGTACCAGCACGACGTGTCGCAGCTTAAACTGGCACGCGGCCTGGATGCGGTGGTGGAAGACTGCGTAAACGCCGTGGGCGTAGACGTGAACACCGCTTCAGTAGCGCTGCTGGCGCGAATCTCGGGCCTCAACGCGACCCTGGCGCAGAACATCGTCAGCCATCGCGACGAAAATGGTGCGTTCAAAACCCGTGCTGCGCTGAAAAAAGTCGCACGCCTGGGTGAAAAAACCTTTGAACAAGCGGCCGGCTTCCTACGCGTGATGAATGGCGATAACCCGCTCGACGCCTCGGCGGTTCACCCGGAAGCCTACCCGCTGGTGCAACGCATTGCCGCCGAGACCGACCGTGATATCCGCTCGCTGATCGGCGACGCCGCCTTCCTCAAGCGTCTGGATCCAAAGAAGTACACCGACGAAACCTTCGGTGTGCCGACCATCACCGACATCCTGCAAGAGCTGGAAAAACCTGGCCGCGACCCACGTCCCGAGTTCAAGACCGCCGAGTTCCAGGACGGCGTCGAAGACCTCAAGGACCTGCAACCGGGCATGATCCTCGAAGGTGTAGTGACCAACGTGACCAACTTTGGCGCCTTTGTGGATATTGGCGTGCATCAGGACGGTTTGGTGCATATCTCCGCGCTTTCGGAGAAGTTCATCAAGGACCCGCGTGAAGCGGTCAAAGCCGGTGACGTGGTCAAGGTCAAGGTCATGGAAGTCGATATCCCGCGTAAACGCGTGGGCCTGTCGATGCGCATGAGCGATACCCCGGGCGAGAAGATCGACGGTGCTCGTGGCGCTCGCCCAGGTTCGGCACCGCGCCAGTCGCAGAACAACGCGCCGCGCAAGGAAACTACGACTGCCGCGCCGAGCAACAACGCCATGGCATCGCTGTTCGCCAATGCCAAACAGTTGAAGAAGCGTTGATGGAAATCCCGGCGGGTTTGACCCAGAGCGCGTTCAGCGAGCTGATCGGCTGCCGCCTGCAACGCCTGGATGAAGGCGTTGCCGAGGTGGCCCTGACCCTGGAGCCGCACCTGCGCAACCGTGCAGGCAAGCTCCATGGCGGGGCGATTTTCAGCCTGGTGGACATCACGATGGGCCTGGCCTGTTCCAGCGCCCATGGTTTCGACCAGCAGAGCGCCACCATCGAATGCAAGATCAATTATATTCGCGCCGTCGAAGACGGTGACGTGCTGTGCACCAGCCGGGTAATTCACGCCGGCCGGCGCACGTTGGTGGTCGAAGCCGACGTGTACCAGGGCGAAAGACTTGTCGCAAAAGCGCAGGGCACGTTCGCTGTCCTATAGCTCCCTACCCTCGATTTGAGTTAATTTCGGCGCTGCGATAACAGCGTCGGAATTTTCTCGCTGCGCTGTAGCCCAATTCATGGAGTGAAGTCGGCATTTTCAGAGCGGGTCAAATCGACTCAGAACCAGGCGATCACGCCAGTTTCCACTTCACCCTTGTAGACCGTCCTGCCCACCCCCATATTGGGGCGACTGACGCGTGAAGGAATCCAACTTGAGCGAACTTCTCAACCGCCGCCTGGCCCTGCTCGGCAAGCGCGAACACCTCTCCCTGCTAGAGCAGTGCTTGCACGGCATCGAGCGCGAATGCCTGCGCGTCACCAGCGAGGGTCGCCTGGCGCAAACGCCGCACCCTGAAGCCCTGGGCGCTGCGTTGACCAACGAACAGATCACCACTGACTATTCGGAATCGCTGCTGGAGTTCATCACCCCAGCCCTGCCCAACCCGGCCGAGACCCTGGGCAGCCTGGACAAGATCCATCGCTTTGCCTACTCCAAGCTGGGCAGCGAATACCTGTGGAGCCCCTCGATGCCGTGCCCGTTACCGGCCGAGGAAGATATTCCGATCGCCTACTACGGCACCTCCAATATCGGCCAGCTCAAGTACGTGTACCGCAAGGGCCTGGCCCTGCGCTACGGCAAGACCATGCAGTGCATTGCCGGCATCCATTACAACTTTTCGCTGCCGGAACAGCTGTGGCCGTTGCTCAAGGAAGCCGAAGGCTTTGTCGGTACCGACCGTGACTATCAGTCCACGGCCTATATCGCGCTGATCCGTAATTTCCGTCGCTACAGCTGGCTGTTGATGTACCTCTTTGGTGCCTCGCCAGCCCTGGACGCCGGTTTCCTGCGCGGCCGCTCGCACCAGCTTGAAGTCCTGGATGCCGACACCCTGTACCTGCCCTACGCCACGAGCCTGCGCATGAGCGACCTGGGTTACCAGAGCAACGCCCAGGCTGGCCTGACGCCTTGCTACAACGACCTGGCCAGCTACACCGACAGCCTGCGCGAAGCGGTGGCAACGCCCTACGCGCCGTATGTTGAAGTCGGCACGCACAAGGATGGCGAGTGGGTGCAGCTCAACACCAACATCCTGCAGATCGAAAACGAGTACTACTCCAACATCCGTCCCAAACGCGTGACCTACACCGGCGAGCGGCCGATCCAGGCGCTGATGGCCCGCGGTATCCAGTACATCGAAGTACGCTGCCTGGATATCAACCCGTTCCTGCCGATGGGGATCGACTTGCCGGAGTCGCGATTCCTCGACGCATTCCTGCTGTATTGCGCGCTGAACGACAGCCCGCTGTTCGCCAACAACGAGTGCGGCAACGCCACCTCCAACTTCCTCAGCGTGGTCAAGGAAGGTCGGCGTCCGGGCCTGCAATTGCAACGTGACGGCCAGCCGGTGGACATGAAGGAATGGGCTGCGCAGTTGCTGGAGAAGATTGCACCGTTGGCCGCCTTGCTCGACGAGAGCCAGGGCATGACCGAACACAGTGAAGCGCTGGATGCCCAACTGGCCAAGGTCAAGGACCCGTCCCTGACGCCGTCGGCCCAGGTGTTGGCGGCCATGGCTGAACGCAAGGAAAGCTTTGCGCAGTTCTCTCTGCATCAAAGCGAAGTACATGCCGAATACTTCCGCAAGGAGCCTTTGGCGCCTGAGGAACAAGCGCACTTTGAAGAATTGGCCCGTGCGTCGCTGGCGCAACAGGCGGAGCTTGAGCAGAACGAGGTGGGCGATTTCGATGTGTTTGTCGGGTCGTACCAGGCCAGCATCCTCGCCATCAGCAACTAACCGGAGCTCTACTCAGTTCCAATGTGGGAGGGGGCTTGCCCCCTCCCACATTTGGTCATCACCGGAACAAAGATTTGCTTCAACCTTTCTACTCATAAGCTAATTCGAAAAGGTTATTTATTTTCGAGTTCTTAGATCATTTAGTCTCCTCACACGCCGACTCTCGGCCGCCTGATTGAGGAGCTTCCCCTTGAAACTGCTGACCCCTCTGCGCTTGCTGGCCGCGTTGTCCCTGGCCGGTGCCAGTCTGTTTGCCCAGGCGGCGGACGTGACTATCGCTTACCAGACCACCGTCGACCCGGCCAAAGTCGCCCAGGCTGACGGGGCCTATGAAAAAGCTACCAACGCCAAAATCGACTGGCGCAAATTCGACAATGGCGCCGACATCATCGCCGCCATTGCCTCCGGCGACGTGCAGATCGGCTACCTCGGTTCCAGCCCGCTGACTGCCGCAGTAACCCGCAAAGTCCCAGTAGAAACCTTCCTCGTCGCCACCCAGATCGGCGGGGCCGAAGCCCTGGTGGCGCGCAACGGATCGGGGATCAACAGCCCGCAGGACCTGGTCGGCAAAAAGATCGCCGTGCCCTTCGTCTCCACCGGCCACTACAGCCTGCTGGCCGCGCTGAAACACTGGAACATCGACCCGGCCAAAGTCACCATTCTCAACCTGGCGCCTCCGGCCATCATCGCCGCGTGGAAGCGCGGTGATATCGACGCCACCTACGTGTGGGACCCGGCTCTGGGCGTAGCCAAGGAAAACGGCAAGGTGCTGATCACCTCCGGCGAACTGGCCAAGTTCGGCGCGCCAACATTCGATGCCTGGATCGTGCGCAAGGATTTTGCCGAGAAGCACCCGGACATCGTCACCGCCTTCGCCAAGGTCACCCTGGATGCCTACGCCGCCTACCGTAAAGACCCACAAGCCTGGCTGGCCGACACCGGCAACGTCGACAAGCTGGTGAAACTCACCGGCGCCAAGGCCAGTGACATTCCCTTGCTGCTGCAAGGCAACGTCTACCCGCTGGCCGCTGACCAGGTGACCCTGCTGGGCGCGCCGACCACCAAGGCAGTCACCGACACTGCTGTGTTCCTCAAGGAACAAGGCAAGGTCGATGCCGTACTGCCCGACTACGCCCCTTACGTCAGCGCCAAGTTCATTTCTAACTGATCCAAGGAGTTCATCGCGATGGCCTTGCTACAGCTGGAGCGCATCAGCGCACAGTACCCAGGCGCCCCGGAACCGGTACTGTCCGATATTTCCCTGGACCTTGGGCCCCAGCAATTGCTGGTTGCCCTGGGCCCGTCCGGCAGTGGCAAGACATCGCTGTTGAACCTGATTGCCGGTTTCGTCGAGCCTTCTGCCGGGCGTATCACCCTCGACGGTGTGCCGGTCAAAGGGCCCAGCGCCGAACGCGGTGTGGTGTTCCAGGACGACGCCCTGCTGCCCTGGCAGGACGTGCTGGCCAACGTCGCCTTCGGGCTGGAACTGGCCGGCGTGCCCAAGGCGCAGCGCGAATTACGCGCCCGCGAAATGCTCGCTCTGGTGGACCTGGCCGGTTTCGACAGCCGGCGCATCTGGCAACTCTCCGGCGGCCAGAAGCAACGCGTTGGCCTCGCCCGCGCCCTGGCGGCCGACCCTCGCGTATTACTGATGGACGAACCCTTCGGTGCGCTGGATGCCTTCACCCGCGAACAAATGCAGGAGTTGCTGCTGCAAGTGTGGCGGCGCACGGCCAAGCCGGTGTTCCTGATTACCCATGACATTGAAGAAGCGGTGTTCCTGGCCACGGACCTGATCCTGCTGGCGCCCAACCCCGGCCAGATCGTCGAACGCCTGCAGCTGGATTTCGGCCAACGTTACGCTGCCGGTGAATCAGCCCGCGCAATCAAGTCCGACCCGCGCTTTATCGAAACCCGCGAGCACGTGCTGGGCAAAGTGTTCTCCCAACGGCAGGTGTACGCATGAGCAGCTACGAACTTCCCGCCACCGTCAGCAAGCCGGTGGCACCCGCCGTTATCCCGTTACGCCGCAGCCTGAGCACACGCTGGATCAGCGCACTGACCCTGGTCGCTTTGCTTGCCCTGTGGTGGGGGGTGACCGCCACCGGTTTGATCGAACCTTTGTTCCTGCCGCCCCCGTCCGCCGTGTTGCAAAAAGGCTGGCTGCTGGCGACCACCGGCTACATGGATTCCACCTTGTGGCAGCACCTGGGCGCGAGCCTGAGCCGCATCGGCCTGGGCCTGGGTTTTGCAGTGCTGACCGCCGTGCCGGTGGGGATTGCCATCGGTGCCAACCGCATTGCCCGAGGCATTTTCGATCCGTTGATCGAGTTCTACCGGCCGATTCCGCCGCTGGCCTACCTGCCGCTGATCGTGATCTGGTGCGGCATTGGCGAGCTGTCCAAGGTGCTGCTGATTTACTTGGCGATTTTCGCCCCGATCGCCATCGCCACCGCAACCGGGGTGCGCACCGTCGACCCGGCCAAGCTGCGGGCTGCGCAGTCGTTGGGCGCCACCCGTGCGCAACTGATTCGCCATGTGATCCTACCCAGCGCCCTGCCCGATATCCTCACCGGTGTGCGTATCGGCCTGGGTGTGGGCTGGTCGACCCTGGTCGCCGCCGAGTTGATTGCCGCCACCAGCGGCCTGGGTTTCATGGTGCAGTCGGCGGCGCAGTTTCTGGTCACCGATGTGGTGGTGCTGGGGATCCTGGTGATCGCCCTGATCGCCTTCGCCATGGAAATGGGCCTGCGCGCCCTGCAGCGTAAATTAGTGCCCTGGCATGGCCAGGCACACTGAGTGAAGAATCTACAATGAGCAGCCTGACCGTTACCCCATTAAGTACCGCCCTGGGCGCCCAGATCAGTGGCGTCGACATCACTCAGCCGCTGGCCCCTGAACAGCGCGACGCCATTGAACAGGCGTTGCTCGACTATTCGGTGCTGTTCTTCCGTGATCAGCCAATCACCCCGCAACAACAGGCACGGTTCGCGGCCAATTTTGGCGACCTGCACATCCACCCGATCTACCCCAACGTGCCGGAACAGCCCGAAGTGCTGATCCTCGACACCGCGGTCACCGACGTGCGTGACAACGCCGTTTGGCACACCGACGTGACCTTTCTGCCCACGCCTGCCCTGGGCGCTGTGCTCAGCGCCAAGCTGCTGCCGGCGTTTGGCGGCGATACCTTGTGGGCCAGTGGGATTGCGGCTTATGAAGCACTGTCTGAACCGCTAAAGCGCTTGCTCGATGGCCTCACCGCCACACACGACTTCACCAAGTCGTTCCCGCTGGAGCGCTTTGGCAACACCGCCGAGGACCTGGTGCGCTGGGAGGCAACTCGCAAGAAAAACCCGCCGCTATCGCACCCAGTCGTGCGCACGCATCCGGTAAGTGGGCGCAAATCGCTGTTCGTCAGCGACGGTTTCACCACCCGAATCAATGAACTGGAAGCGGCCGAAAGCGAGGCCATTCTCAAGCTGCTGTTCGCCCACGCCACCCGCCCGGAATTCACCATCCGCTGGCGCTGGCAAGAGAATGACGTGGCGTTCTGGGATAACCGCGTGACCCAGCATTACGCCGTGGATGACTACCGGCCACAGCGGCGGGTGATGCACCGGGCTACGATTCTTGGGGATGTGCCGTTCTAGTCGCCACACCGAAAACCAAATGTGGGAGGGGCGGTGCGACGATTCGACTTGCTCCCGATGGCGGTGGTTCAGTCAGCTCATCCGTAGCTGACCCACTGCTATCGGGAGCAAGTCGAATCGTCGCACCGCCCCTCCCACATTTTTGACCCAGTTGTGTCAGTTATTCAGCGGTGGATGGCTTTTCCCACAGGTTGATCCCGCCTTCCTGCGCAAACCGATCAATCTGCGCCAGTTCCTCAGCACTGAAGCTCAAGTTCTGCAACGCCCCGACGTTCTCGATGATCTGCTCCGGCCGGCTCGCGCCGATCAGCGCGCTGGTCACCCGTGGATCACGCAGGGTCCAGGCCAGCGCCAATTGCGCGAGGCTCTGGCCGCGACGCTGGGCGATTTCATTCAGGCCGCGTACATGGGCAATGTTGGCCTCGGACAGGTGCTGGGCCTGCAACGAACCACCACCCGGACGATTGACCCGTGCATCGGCCGGTATGCCATTGAGGTACTTGTCGGTGAGCAAACCCTGGGCCAGCGGCGTGAAGGCGATCACCCCAGCGCCAAGTTCTTCGGTGGTGTCGAGCAGGTCCTTTTCCACCCAGCGGTTGAGCAGGTTGTAAGCCGGTTGGTGAATCAACAGCGGCACTTTCCACTCTTTGAGCAAGGCTGCGATTTCGCGGGTTTTCACCCCGGAATAGGACGATATACCGATGTACAACGCCTTGCCTTGTTGCACAGCGGTGGCAAGGGCGCTGGCGGTTTCTTCCAGGGGCGTGTCGGGGTCAAAACGGTGGGAGTAGAAAATATCCACGTAGTCGACGCCCAGGCGTTGCAGGCTCTGGTCCAGGCTCGCCAGGATGTATTTGCGCGAGCCACCGCCCTGGCCGTAGGGGCCGGGCCACATGTCCCAACCGGCTTTGCTGGAGATGATCAATTCGTCGCGGTAGTGCTTGAAGTCTTCACGCAGCAACCGGCCGAAGTTGATCTCGGCGCTGCCATAGGGCGGGCCGTAGTTGTTGGCCAGGTCGAAGTGGTTGATACCCAGGTCGAACGCCGTGCGCAGCAAAGCGCGCTGGGTGTCGATCGGGGTGCTGTCGCCAAAGTTGTGCCACAACCCCAGGGACAGTGCCGGCAGCACCAACCCACTGCGGCCTACGCGGCGATAGGGAATAGATTCATAGCGGTTTTCGGCAGCAATGTACGTCATCGAATCCTCTCTGGACTGAGGGTTGAAAGGCCCGGGAATAAGGTTATTCCCAAGCCTTTTAACCCGCTGAATCGCTTAAGTCTGCCTCTTCCTTTTACAGCAAAGACCTACTTGAGAGGAACGGTATCAGCGCACCAAATGCAGGAACTGCAGATGGCGCTCGTACTGGTCGAGGATGTCGTTGATGATCTGCTCCTTGGTATAGCCCACCAGGTCATAGTCCTGGCTGCCCTCACTCAAGTGCACCTCCGCACGATAGTAACGGCGGTTGTTGATCTCTTTGGAACCCATGCCACCGCGGGCAAACGACGGCGTGAAATAGCCGCGCATCTGCACCTGGTAGATGAACGGATGCTCCTCGCCATGGCCGATTTCCAGGCTGACGCTGTCGTTGGACGGGTCCGGCTGAGTGACTACATTCAGGCCCTTCTCGACAAACACCGCCGTCACTTCTTCGATCGCCGGGCGCACCGTCGATTCAAGGAAGCGGTACACCTCATCACGTGACGGGAAATGCACCGCCTGGCTCAAGCGCTGGCGCCAGCCGCCACGGCCTTTGCGTGAAGCCGATATTGGCGCCAGGGAATGCAACTGCGCGATCTGCTTTTGCGACTCCAGGTAAAACGCCTTGTGCAGCCCCCACATCATCAGCAGCAGAATCAGCGAGAACGGCAGCGAGGTCAGGACCACCGCAGATTTCAACGAATCGATACTGCCGGCGAACAGCAGGGCACTGGTCACCAGTGCTGTCATCGCACCCCAGAACACCCGCAGCCACTTCGGCCCGTCTTCATCAGCGTTGCCGCCTTTGGACGACAGGGTGGACAGCACCACCGTGCCTGAGTCCGCCGAGGTCACAAAGAACACAAAGCTGATAAACACCGTGACCGCAATCACCGTCTTGCTCCACGGGTAGGTTTCCAGCAGCAGGTAGAGGCTCATCGACGGGTCATCGATGGCCGACTGGCCCAGCGCGGCCATGCCATGGTTGAGCACTTGGTCGATGGCGCTGTTACCGAAGATCGACATCCACGCCAGGGTAAAGCCCAGCGGAATCAGCAGCACGCCAAACACGAATTCGCGGATGGTACGGCCACGGGAGATACGCGCAATAAACAGACCTACGAACGGCGACCATGCGATCCACCAGGCCCAGTAGAACACTGTCCAGCCGCCCAGCCAGTCGCTTGGCTTGTCGTAGGCGTACACATCGAAACTCTTGGTCGGCAGCGCGCCCAGGTAGTCCCCGATGTTCTGGATCAAGGTGTTGAGCAGGTGCTGGGTAGGCCCGGCGAATAACACAAACAGCAACAGCGCACAGGCCAGCAGCATGTTGATGTCGGACATCACCCGTACGCCCTTGTCGACGCCGGCTACCGCAACAATGATCGCCGCGCCCATCATCAACGTGATCAGGCCCACCTGGATCCACTGGGTGTGAGCAATGCCAAACAGGTAGTCCAGGCCGGAATTGAGGTGCAACACGCCAAAACCCATGTCAGCGCCCAGGCCGAACACCGTCGCGATGATACCGAAGCCATCCACCGCATAACCGATAGGGCCATTGATGCGCTTGCCGATCAGCGGGTACAGCGCCGAACGCAATGCCAGCGGCAGGTTATGCCGGTAGGCGAAATACGCCAGGGCCATGCCCACGAACGCGAACACACCCCAGCCATGCAGGCCCCAGTGCAGGAACAGCACCTGCATGGCCTGGCGCGCTGCATCAGCGTTCATCGCTTCGCCCTGGGGCGGCTGCACCAGGTGCGTCAACGGCTCCGAGACGCAGAAGAAAAACAGCGTGATGCTGATCCCGGCGGCGAACAACATGCCGGCCCAGGACAGGTAACTGAATTCGGGCTCGTCGTGGTCGGCACCGAGTTTTATCTTGCCGTAGCCCGATAGCGCGGTGACCACCACGAAGACCAGATACAGGGTCATCGCCAGCATGTAGTACCAGCCGACCGTATTGGCCGCCCAGTTTTGCGCCGCCAGCAGCCAGGCTCCGGCCTGTTGCGGGATAGCGATAACCGTGATGCCAAACAGCAGGATGAAGGTGGCGGCAAAGTAGAAAACGGGCGCATTCATGCGCACCATGCCGCTGGAAGGGGTGGACGATGCACTCATGAACGATGCACCTCAAGGTTGCGGGATATGGCTGTAAATAACGGACTCAGCAAAGGTAAGCCTCCTGTTGTGAGCGGGCAGCGAACCACCGGGTTTAACTTGAACGAACATTCAAGTTAAACATGAATAGGCGGTCTGGGACTAATCGCAGGGCTGAGTGGTAGATGATTCCTACACTAGCTCAAGGATTGGTATGACGGATGAAGAAGGCAAATCGTTCAGCGACCCCACGTTGAAATACATACGAAATGTGGGAGCTGGCTTGCCTGCTCCCACACGGGTCGGCGGTTGGCTCAGGTATTACTTCTGCGCCCCATCGTCATGCTGCAAGTTCGCCTGAGTGATATTCGCCCCCGCCGGCACGCTGCGGGTCAGCCACACATTGCCGCCAATGGTCGAACCCTGGCCGATGGTGATCCGCCCCAAAATCGTCGCCCCGGCGTAGATCACCACATCATTTTCAACAATGGGGTGCCGCGGATGGCCTTTTTGCAGCTGCCCATCCTCATCGGCTGGGAAGCGCTTGGCGCCCAGTGTCACCGCCTGGTAGATACGCACGCGCTCGCCGATGATCGCCGTTTCGCCAATCACTACGCCAGTCCCGTGATCGATGAAGAAACTCGGGCCAATCTGCGCGCCGGGGTGGATATCAATGCCAGTGGCCGAGTGGGCGATTTCTGCACTGATGCGCGCCAGCAGCGGCAAACCTGCGCGGTACAGGTGGTGGGCCAGGCGATGGTGAATCACCGCCAGGATGCCCGGGTAGCACAGCAGCACTTCATCCACACTGCGTGCAGCCGGGTCGCCGTGGTAGGCGGCCAGTACGTCGGTATCCAACAGGCTGCGCAGAGCCGGCAATGCCAGGGCAAAATCCTGGATCAGCCGAATGGCATGGGCATCCACATCGCTGTCGTCGCCGCCGCCCTGGCGTGCGGCGTAGCGCAACTCCAGGCGCGCCTGGGCGAGCAAGGCGTTGAGCGCCACGTCGAGGGTATGCCCCACGTAGAAGTCTTCGCTTTCTTCACGCAGGTCCACCGGGCCCAGGCGCATGGGAAATAGTGCGCCGCACAAGGCTTCGAGGATTTGCGCCACCGCCTCGCGGGACGGCAATTCACGGCCACCGTGCTCGCCGCTCAAGCGACCGTTGCGCGTTCGCCACTGGTCCCGCGCGCCGCGCAGCTGGCTGACGATGGTCTGCAATTGCCAATGACTGGAACGCTCACTCACGGTATTCACTCCTGACGAAATGGCCATCACTTTACGGTATGCACCCTGGCAGCTCTTAAGAACCAATGGTGTGATCGTAAGAACTATTGTTCATAAGCGATTGACGGTTGCCCGATGAAAAGTGCCTGCCTATAGTCCTCCCCATCATTCAGTCACCGTGCGTAGCCATGATCAAACAACAGCTCGAGCGCTTTAACCGTCTGGAACTACTGGGCGGTGCCACCGCTCTGGAAAAACTTGAACGGCTGTCGGCCTGGCTAGGCAGGGACATTTACGTCAAGCGCGATGACACCACGCCCCTGGCCATGGGTGGCAACAAGCTGCGCAAACTCGAATACCTGGCGGCCGACGCCATTGCCCAGGGCGCCGACACCTTGGTCACCGCCGGCGCGATCCAGTCCAACCACGTCCGCCAGACCGCCGCACTGGCCGCCAAACTCGGCCTGGGCTGCGTTGCTCTGCTGGAAAACCCTACTGGCACCGAAGACGCCAACTACCTGGCCAATGGCAACCGCCTGCTGCTGGAGCTGTTTGACGCCAAAGTGGAACTGGTGGAAAACCTCGACAACGCCGACGCCCAACTCGCCGCCCTCGCCGACCGCCTGCGCAGCAATGGCAAGAAGCCCTACCTGGTGCCTATCGGTGGCTCCAATGCACTCGGCGCTTTGGGTTACGTGCGCGCAGGGCTGGAACTGGCCGCGCAGATTGAAGACAGCGGGATTGAGTTTGCCGCCGTGGTGCTCGCCTCAGGCAGTGCCGGCACGCACAGCGGCCTGGCCCTGGCCTTGAGCGAAGCACTACCGCAGTTGCCGGTGATCGGCATCACCGTGTCGCGCACCGAGCAAGCGCAGTTGCCCAAAGTGCAAAGCCTGGCAGAACGCACTGCCGAGTTGCTCGGAGTGGCTATTCCCGACGCCTTCAAAGTGATCCTGTGGGACGAGTATTTCGGCCCCCGTTATGGCGAACCGAATGCCGGCACACTTTCCGCGATCAAACTTTTGGCCAGCCAGGAAGGTCTGCTGCTGGACCCGGTCTATACCGGCAAGGCCATGGCCGGTTTGCTGGACGGCATCGGGCGCCAGCGGTTTGAAGAGGGGCCGATCATTTTCCTGCATACCGGTGGGGCGCCGGCATTGTTTGCCTATGACTCAGTATTCAATTGATTGAATACGCATATATTCTCAAAAGAAATATGAAATTGTTTTTTTATTATTTTCAAGTCTTAAAAACCCGCTTTATCATCGCGCCGAAGGCGAAGACGCGCTTCGCGCTTTAAGGCAGGATACGACTACTGCGTCACCTGCTTCGCTCACCATAAAAACACAGGGGCTCTTCATGACTATTTCTGTATTGCGTCGCACGCTGCTGGTCAGCACTTTGGGCCTGGCGCTTGGCGCCGGTTGGTTGGGCCAGGCGGTTGCCGGCGAGCAGTTGAACACCATCAAGAAGGCCGGCGAGATCAAGATCGGTCTGGAAGGCACCTACCCACCGTTCAGCTTCGTCGACGAAAGCGGCAAGCTCAGCGGTTTCGAAGTGGAACTGTCCGAAGCACTGGCCAAGGAGCTGGGCGTCAAGGTCAAGCTGCAAGCTACACCGTGGGACGGCATTCTCGCCGCACTGGAATCCAAGCGCCTGGACGCAGTGGTCAACCAGGTGACCATCTCTGAAGAGCGTAAGAAAAAGTACGATTTCTCCAAGCCATACACCGTGTCCGGCATCCAGGCACTGGTGCTGAAAAAGAACGTCGACTCGATCACGAAAGCCGACGACCTGGCCGGTAAAAAGGTCGGCGTGGGCCTGGGCACCAACTACGAACAATGGCTCAAGGACAATCAACCCAAAGCCACTATCAAGACCTACAACGACGACCCAACCAAGTTCCAGGACCTGCGCATCGGCCGTATCGACGCGATCCTGATCGACCGCCTGGCCGCCCTCGAATACGCCAAGAAAGCCCCCGACACTGCCGCTGCCGGCGACGCCTTCTCCCGTCAGGAGTCCGGTATCGCCCTGCGCAAAGGCGAGCCTGAATTGCTCGATGCGGTCAACACGGCCCTCGACAAACTGCGCGCCGACGGCACCTTGAAGAAGCTGTCCGAGAAGTACTTCAACGCTGACGTCACTCAATAATGGAAGCAGGTCTTCAACTCGCGCTGGACTCCGCGCCCTTTCTGCTCAAGGGCGCGTACTACACGGTAATCCTCAGCCTGGGCGGGATGTTTTTCGGCTTGCTGCTGGGCTTCGGCCTGGCCTTGATGCGCCTGTCGCGCTTCAAGTTGCTGAGCTGGACGGCCCGAGTCTACGTGTCGTTCTTTCGCGGTACGCCGTTGCTGGTGCAGCTGTTCCTGATCTACTACGGCTTGCCGCAAGTGGGCATCGAGCTGGATCCGATCCCGGCGGCCATGATCGGCTTTTCGCTGAACATGGCCGCTTATGCGTGTGAAATCCTGCGGGCCGCCATCGCCTCCATCGAGCGTGGCCAGTGGGAAGCCGCCGCCAGTATTGGCATGACCCGCGCGCAAACCCTGCGCCGGGCCATTCTGCCGCAAGCGATGCGCACGGCATTGCCGCCCCTGGGCAACAGCTTCATTTCGCTGGTCAAGGACACTGCGCTGGCCGCCACCATCCAGGTACCCGAGCTGTTCCGTCAGGCCCAACTGGTATCGGCGCGGACCTTCGAAATTTTCACCATGTATCTGTCCGCAGCCCTGATCTACTGGATCCTGGCGAGCATCCTGGCGCATCTGCAAAATCGTCTGGAAGACCGGGTCAACCGGCATGACCTGGAGTCCTGAAGCATGATCGTGGTTGAAAAACTGACCAAACAATTCAACGGTCAAGTGGTGCTTGACGGCATCGACCTTGAGGTCAAGGAAGGCGAAGTGGTCGCCATCATCGGCCCCAGCGGTTCCGGCAAGACCACCTTCCTGCGCTGCCTGAATTTCCTCGAAGAACCCACCAGCGGCCGCATCAAGGTGGGGGATATCCAGATCGACGGCAGCAAGCCGCTCAACCAGCAACAGGGGCTGGTGCGTCGTCTGCGCCAGCACGTGGGCTTTGTGTTCCAGAACTTCAACCTGTTCCCCCACCGCACTGCGCTGGAAAACGTCATCGAAGGCCCGATTGTGGTCAAGAAGATGCCACGGGAAGCGGCCACCGAACTGGGGCGCAAGCTGTTGGCCAGGGTCGGCCTGGCGGGCAAGGAGGCGTCCTACCCAAGGCGGCTGTCCGGCGGCCAGCAACAGCGTGTGGCGATTGCCCGTGCGTTGGCCATGGAGCCGGAGGTGATTCTGTTCGACGAACCCACCTCGGCTCTCGACCCGGAACTGGTGGGCGAAGTGCTGGCGACCATTCGCAGCCTGGCCGAAGAAAACCGCACCATGGTCATCGTGACCCACGAAATGAGCTTTGCGCGGGACGTAGCCAACCGAGTGATCTTTTTCGACAAGGGCGTGATCGTTGAACAGGGTGAAGCCAAAGCGTTGTTCGCCAACCCCAGGGAAGAACGCACCCGGCAGTTTCTGAGCAAATTCCTCGCCCACTGACCCACCCTCTGTAGGAGCGAGCTTGCTCGCGAAAAACGCCCAGGCAACTCGGTCGATCTGAATCACCGCGTTACCGTTTACGTTCTTCGCGAGCAAGCTCACTCCTACAACGGGTTACCATTTCAGCGCATAAAATACCCCCGCCGTCCCCCCCTTAAAATCCCCCTCCCCGTCAGACCCTTCTGAATATCCTCAAACCCGCCGTTTAGCCTTTTGCCTCCATTGACGCTCCCCGGCCAACCCTCTTATCTAGCGCCTTGAGGATTGGATCCCATCCCGGCTACTGACTGAATCGTTCCTTTCGAATCGCCCTGTGCCTATGCGCCGAAGGTTCGGAACGATGACTGCTGGCTGCAACAAGGAGATTACTTATGACACATACCCAAACCCTGGCCATGCTGCCTGCCCCGAAGCTGCCCCAGGCGGTAGGAAACGGCATCAGCGCCCTGGCCTCCACCCATCTGCAGGTCGACATATCCCCCTACTCGGGCATGGAGGAAGGCGACCTGATCGAACTGTTCTGGAACAACTGCTTTGCCGCCTCGCGCAAGGTGACGGCGTGCAAGATCGGCACGTTCACTCATCTGTGGGTACCGGAAAGCTTCGTGCAGGACGGGCCGGCACGCGTCCACTACCAGGTCCTGCAAATCGGCCATGGCCCGATGCGCTCGGCCGTCGCCCTGGTGCGGGTCAAGACCAACTACCCCGGAGGCCAGCCTGCGCCATGCCTCAACCACGAAAGTGATGAAAACCAGAATCTCGCCCCCGTGGGTTTGCCCGAGACGATCCGCCGCCATGGCGTCAATCGCAACCAGGTTCGGCGCGGCATTCCGCTGACCATCGAACCTTACTTGAACATGAGTGCCGGCGATGCCATCACACTGCGCTGGGGTGATGTGCGCCTGGACCTGCCGAAAATCCAGGACAAAAACGTTGGCCTGGCAGTGCAGGTGTGGGTACCGTCCCAGATCATTGTCGAAGCGGGCGACGACTGCCGATTGGAAGTCACGTACTGCATTCTCGATCGCGTGGGCAATAATTCACGCTGGGCACCGGCCCGCACGCTACGTATCGCCGCTTGCACGCCAGTCGTGCCAACCCCACCTGCCTCGCCCGCGCCGGGCTATCAACCGCGTCGCTTCGGCTCACCCTGTGAACCGGGGTGACAGCCCTTCTATGCATATTCCTAAAAGTTAGTTTATTTAAAGAATTAACACGCTTAGGGTATATGCACCGGACCACCGGACATTCCTGATTTTTCTGTTTTTATTTCATTGAATGCGAGGTCGGTATGGTCAGAATTACCCCGGTGCATAACGCCAGGGCATTGCGTGCAGCCAAGGAGCGGCGCTGATGTCTAACTTGGCTCTAACACCCCCCCAGAGTGATCTGGACGTAGCCCCCCTGTTGTTGCCCGCCACGGTGCTGCGCAACGACGCCCAGGCACTGAGTGCGGCTCATGAGCTGGCCCAGGCTGCGCGCCTGCAGGCCGCTACGCGCGACCAGCAGCGCAAACTGCCGTGGGCGCAACTCGAACAATTCACCCGCAGCGGCCTGGGCAGTATTTCCATTCCCCGTGAATACGGCGGCCCACAGGTGTCGTTTGTGACCCTGGCCGAAGTCTTTGCGATCATCAGCGCAGCCGACCCGGCCCTCGGGCAGATCCCGCAGAACCATTTCGGCATCCTGCACGTGTTGCAGGGCACCGCGACCGAGCGCCAGAAAAAGCAGCTGTTCCAGAGCGTGCTCGACGGTTGGCGCATCGGCAACGGCGGCCCGGAACGCGGTACCAAAAACACGCTGGAGCTCAAGGCCCGCCTCACGGCCGAAGGCGATGGGTTCGTGGTCAGCGGCCAGAAGTTCTACTCCACCGGCGCACTATTTGCCCACTGGGTCGCGATAAAGGCATTGAACGATGACGGCAAGCAAGTCATGGCCTTCGTGCGGCGCGGCAGCGAGGGGTTGCGCATCGTCGATGACTGGTCGGGCTTTGGCCAACGCACCACCGCCAGCGGCACCGTGCTGCTCGACCGGGTGGCGGTAGACCCGGAGTTGGTCATCGACAACTGGCGCCTGGGCGAAAGCCCGAATATCCAGGGTGCCGTGTCGCAACTGATCCAGGCAGCCATTGACGCCGGCATCGCCCGTGGTGCCCTCGACGACACTATCGCCTTTGTACGCGAGCGTTCACGCCCCTGGATCGACGCCAAGGTCGAGCGGGCCAGCGATGACCTGTATGTGATCGCCGATATCGGCAAGATGAAGATCGAACTGCACGCTGCCGAAGCACTGTTGCGCAAGGCCGGCCAGGTGCTGGACCAGGTCAGCGCGGCGCCGATCACCGCGCAGTCCGCCGCGCGCGCCTCGATTGCCGTAGCCGAGGCCAAGGTGCTCACCACCGAAGTGGCATTGCAGGTTACCGAAAAGCTCTTCGAACTGGCCGGCAGCCGCGCCACCCTCGCCGAATTCAACCTTGACCGTCACTGGCGCAACGCGCGGGTGCATACCCTGCACGATCCGGTGCGCTGGAAGTATCACGCCATCGGCGCCTATCGACTGAACGGCACCTTACCTGCTCGTCATTCCTGGATTTAACCGACCAGAACACTTTTTCCACGAGCTTCTGGAGAAACTCATGACCCTTTCTCACCACGTCGCGGTTATCACCAGCGATGAGCAAGCCCTTATCGTCGCCAGCGACCTCGCTGAAGATTTGCGCCGCGACAGCGCCCAGCGCGACCGCGAACGCCGCCTGCCGTGGCCCGAGCTGGACGTGTTTTCGCGCTCCGGCCTGTGGGGTATCACGGTGCCCAAGGCATTCGGCGGCGCGGGCGTATCCAATGTCACCCTGGCCAAGGTGATTGCACTGATTTCCCAGGCCGATGGTTCCTTGGGCCAGATCCCGCAAAATCATTTTTATGCCCTTGAAGTGCTGCGCGTAAACGGCAACCCCGAGCAGCAAAAGCGCCTGTACGCCGAGGTGCTGGCCGGTCAGCGCTTTGGTAACGCCTTGGCGGAACTGGGCACCAAGACCGCCCATGACCGCGTGACCAGCCTCACCCGCGACGGCGACGGTTTTCGCATCAACGGGCGCAAGTTCTACGCCACCGGCGCGATCTATGCCCAACGCATTCCCACCTCGGTGGTGGATGAAAACGGCATCCAGCAACTGGCGTTCGTACCCCGTGACAGCGAGGGCCTGACGGTCATCGACGACTGGAGCGGCTTCGGCCAGCGCACCACTGGCAGCGGCTCAGTGGTATTCGATAACGTGTGGGTCGCAGCGCAGGACGTGATCCCATTCCAGAGCGCCTTCGAACGCCCGACCACCGTGGGCCCCTTGGCGCAGATCCTTCACGCCGCCATCGACACCGGCATCGCCCGCGCAGCGTTTGAAGATGCGTTGCATTTTGTGCGCACCAAGACCCGCCCGTGGATCGATTCCGGCAACGACAAGGCCACCGAAGACCCGCTGACTCTAAAGAGCTTCGGCCACCTGAGCATTCGCTTGCACGCCGCCGAGGCGTTGCTGGAGCGCTCCGGCGAATTCCTCGACCGCGCCCAGGCCGACAGCAATGCCCAGACCGTCGCCGCCGCGTCCATCGCCGTGGCCGAAGTGCGCGCCCTGAGCACCGAGATTTCCCTCGCAGCGGGCAGCACCTTGTTCGAACTGGCCGGCAGCCAGGCGACTTTGGCCGAGCATGGCCTGGACCGCCATTGGCGCAACGCCCGGGTGCACACCCTGCATGATCCGGTGCGCTGGAAATATCATGCGGTAGGCAACTATTACCTCAACGATGAAAACCCGCCGCTGCGGGGGACCATCTGATGAGCAAGAAAAAGATCCTGCTCAATGCCTTCAACATGAACTGCATCGGGCATATCAACCACGGTTTGTGGACTCACCCACGGGACAACTCGACCGAGTACAAGAGCCTCGAATACTGGACCGAATTGGCGCAGATTCTTGAGCGCGGGTTGTTCGATGGTTTGTTTATCGCCGATATCGTCGGCGTCTATGACGTGTACCAGAACTCGATTGACGTGCCGCTCAAGGAGTCCATCCAACTACCGGTCAACGACCCGTTGCTGCTGGTCTCGGCCATGGCCGCCGTCACCCGGCACCTTGGCTTCGGCCTTACCGCCAACCTGACCTACGAGCCGCCCTATCTGTTCGCCCGGCGCATGTCCACGCTCGATCACCTGAGCCGTGGCCGCGTCGGCTGGAACATCGTCACCGGCTATCTCGATAGCGCCGCCAAAGCCATGGGCCTCACCGAACAGGTCGAACATGACCGGCGCTACGACCAGGCCGATGAATACCTGGAGGTGTTGTACAAACTCTGGGAAGGCAGCTGGGAAGACGACGCGGTGCTCAACGACCCGCAAACGCGGGTGTATGCGCAACCGGGCAAGGTGCACAAGGTGGAGCACCACGGTGAGTTTTATCAGGTAGAGGGTTATCACCTGTGCGAGCCATCGCCGCAGCGTACGCCAGTGTTGTTCCAGGCCGGCAGTTCCGAGCGCGGGCTGCTGTTCGCCGGGCGCCACGCCGAGTGCGTGTTCATCAGCGGGCAGAACAAGGCCGCGACCAGGCTACAGGTGGACAAGGTGCGCGCCAGCGCAGTGGAGGCTGGGCGCAACCCGGATGACATCAAGGTGTTCATGGGCCTCAACGTGATCGTGGGCGCCACCGAGGAGCTTGCATGGGCCAAGCACGCCGAGTACCTGAGCTATGCCAGTGCGGAAGCCGGTGTGGCGCACTTTTCGGCGTCCACGGCGATTGATTTTTCTGCCTACGAACTGGACGAACCCATCCAGTACGTGAAGAGCAACGCGATCCAGTCGGCCACCAAGAACCTGCAAAACAACGACTGGACCCGGCGCAAATTGCTCGAACAGCACGCCCTGGGTGGGCGCTATATCACCTTGGTGGGCTCGCCTGAGCAGGTTGCTGATGAGTTGGAATCCTGGATCAGTGAAACCGGGCTGGATGGTTTCAACCTGACGCGCATTGTGACGCCGGAGAGCTATGTGGATTTCATTGACCTAGTGATACCGGAACTACAACGACGTGGGTCGTACAAGACCGCCTATGAGCAGGGCACCCTGCGGGAAAAAGTTTTCCACGGCACCGCTCGGCTACCCGAACAACACACCGGCGCCACCTACCGTCACTGATCAAAAAATGTGGGAGGGGGCTTGCTCCCTCCCACATTGGATCTCCATTGTTTGTGCCTATACCTTATGACTGGAAATTGATTATGAAAAAAACACTGCTCACCCACCCAGTCAAAGCACTGGCCCTGGCCTTCGGGTTATTCAGCACAGCGGTCTTCGCCGCCGACCCTCCCCTGAAAATCGGCACCACCGCCGCCTTCGCCATTCCGCTGGAAGCGGCCGTTGAAGAGGCCGGCAAACAGGGCCTGAAAGTCGAACTGGTCGAGTTCAGCGACTGGATCGCCCCCAACGTCAGCCTCGCCGCCGGCGATATCGACGTGAACTACTTCCAGCACATTCCCTTCCTGGAAAACGCCAAGGCCGCCGCCGGGTTTGACCTGGTGTCTTACGCACCGGGCATCATCAACAACGTCGGCCTGTATTCGAAGCAATACAAAAGCTTCAACGACCTGCCCGAAGGCGCCAGCGTGGCCATTGCCAACGACCCGATCAACAGCGGGCGCGGCCTGCAACTGCTGGCCAAGGCCGGGTTGATTACCCTCAAGCCGGGCGTGGGCTACAAGGCCACCGAAGAAGACATCGTCAGCAACCCCAAAAAGCTCAAGATCCTGCAGGTGGAAGCCGTGCAACTGGTACGCGCCTACGACGACGCCGACCTGGTGCAGGGCTACCCGGCGTATATCCGCCTGTCCAAGACCTTCGATGCGCAATCGGCGCTGCTGTTCGATGGCCTCGACCACCCGGAGTACGTGATTCAGTTCGTGATTCAGCCCAAGAGCAAGACCGACCCACGAGTGATCAAGTTCGTCGACATCTACCAGCACTCGCCGGTGGTACGTGCCGCATTGGATAAATCCCTGGGCAAGCTCTACCAAGTCGGCTGGGAAGATAAAAAATGACCGCCGCCAACGCCCAACTGCGCGACCTGGGCCATGCGCCCAGGGACGCCGAGCAGACTGAACTGCACCCGGACCTCAATCGCGCCCACGTGCGTTTTATCAACCTGGGCAAAACCTATGGCGGCACCGTACACGCCCTGCAAGGCATCGACCTGGCGATCCAGCGTGGCGAAGTGTTCGGCATCATCGGCCGCAGCGGCGCCGGCAAGTCGTCGCTGATCCGCACCATCAACCGCCTGGAACAACCCAGCAGCGGGCGCGTGCTGATCGATCAGGTGGACATCGGCGGCTTCGATGAAGACCATCTGGTCGCACTGCGCCGGCGCATCGGCATGATCTTCCAGCACTTCAACCTGATGTCGGCCAAGACTGTGTGGCAGAACGTCGAACTGCCTCTCAAGGTCGCCGGCGTGACCCAGGCACAACGCGTGCGTAAGGTGCATGAACTGCTGGAGCTGGTAGGTCTGCAAGACAAGCACAAGGCGTATCCGGCGCAGCTTTCCGGAGGGCAGAAACAGCGCGTCGGCATCGCCCGCGCGCTGGTGCACGACCCCGAGATTCTGCTGTGCGACGAGGCCACCTCGGCCCTCGATCCGGAGACTACCCAGTCGATCCTCGGCCTGCTGCGTGAGATCAACCAACGCCTGGGCCTGACCATCGTATTGATCACCCATGAGATGGCGGTGATCCGCGAAATCTGCGACCGCGTGGTGGTGCTGGAACACGGGCGCATCGTCGAGCAAGGCCCGGTGTGGCAAGTGTTCGGCAACCCGCAGCATGAGGTCAGCAAGACCCTGCTCGCACCGCTGCAACACGGCCTGCCGCCCGAATTGCAAAACCGCCTGCAACCGACACAAACCTCGGCTGAGGCGGCGCTGGTGCTGCGCTTGCAGTTCACCGGCAGCGATACCGATGAGCCGGACCTGGCCGCACTGTTCAGCGCCCTCGGCGGCCGCGTGCGTTTGCTGCAAGGCGGTGTGGAGCGGATCCAGGGGCACGCTCTGGGGCAATTACTGCTGGCGGTGAATGGGTCGCCGCACAATGCCGAAGAGCTGCGTAACCGCGCCGGCAATTGGGCACAACGGGTAGAGGTGCTGGGCTATGTGGTTTGATCGTTTAGTACAGGGCGCTATCGACACGTTGTTGATGGTCGGTGTGTCGTCGCTGATTGCCTTGCTGGTCGGTATCCCGCTGGCGGTATTGCTGGTTACCAGCGACAAGGGCGGTATCTACCAGGCGCCGGCGCTTAACCGCGTGCTGGGGGCGTTCGTCAATCTGTTCCGCTCCATTCCGTTCCTGATCCTGATGGTGGCGCTGATCCCGTTCACTCGGCTGATCGTCGGAACCACCTACGGTGTATGGGCCGCCGTGGTACCGCTGACCATCGCCGCCACACCGTTCTTTGCGCGCATCGCCGAAGTCAGCCTGCGCGAGGTCGACCACGGCCTGATCGAAGCTGCACAGGCCATGGGTTGCCGGCGCTGGCACATCATCTGGCATGTGCTGTTGCCGGAAGCCCTGCCGGGGATCGTCGGCGGGTTCACCATCACCCTGGTCACCATGATCAACTCATCGGCCATGGCCGGTGCGATCGGTGCCGGTGGCCTGGGCGACATTGCCTACCGCTATGGCTATCAGCGGTTTGATTCGCAGATCATGCTCACGGTGATTGTGTTGTTGGTGGTGCTGGTGGCGCTAATTCAACTGAGTGGGGATCGCTTGGCGCGGGTATTGAACAAGCGCTGAACTCACGGGCATTCGTCCAACTGCGCGACGCTGGCATGGGGTACGAAGCTGACGGTTTTTTCCTTGGCCTGCCAGGGGCGCACGATGTAGCTGCCGTCCGAGTCTGCCATTACCCGCAGTTTTACACTGCGCTGCGGGTTGTCGGCGTCTACCAGCACGCGAAGAACCTTGGCGTCGTCCGACCAGGTCATCAGCGTACACACGCGCCCTCCGGAGGCGGAGCCTTGCAATGGCAACCCACCCAGCTTCGACCCGCTTGCCGGGATCAGCCCGAGGAAGACGATGAGTGCAAAGGCCGCCATTGAGGCGAATGCCACCGGGTTTTTATGATCCCTCATGCACACCACAAGGCAAGCGGCACATCCCTGGACCAGGAACAGCACCACCAGTTCGGCAAACATGAACGGCGCAAAAAGCACCGCACTGTCGGAATACTCGCGAAAGGCCCGGGAGACCGGCACCGTCACCATGAGGATTACCAGCATTTGAACGGCACCTGCACCGACACTGGCCAGCCAGAATTCTCCGGACAGGTCACGCAGTGCAATATGGGTGGGACGGGCGCGAAGGATGATGCCAACGTAGACCACAACCGCCAGCACGACCGCCACTATCCAGCTGATGGTCAGTAGAGGCCCGCTCTGGGCATTCACGGACAGGTAAACAGCGGACATCCAAAAGATACCCATGACGACCAGACTGGCGGCCCAGTGCAGCAACAAACGGCGATGTTGCGCCGTCACCTGCGGCGATGCCGGGCTGAGATTGAGCTGATCACTCAGGCGCACACCCGTGCCGTTCAGCCGCGTGAACAAGATGAACGTGGGCACCAGGATCGACGCGCCCATCATGCCGATCACAAACACCAGCATGGCGAACATCGCTGGCAGCGCAGTGAATGCGGCGGCCGACAGAATGCTCAGGGGTACCTTTTCCACCTGGATGTACTGGTACAAATACAAGCCTGCCACCGACAGGATCCCCACCGTCAGCGGCCAGGCGCGTTCATTGAGCCAGAGCAGGCCGCTGCTGAGTTTCGTGGCGTATTGGTCCACCTTGTTTGCAGTGAATTTCTGACCCTCACGTGAACGTTTTTCTTCTTCCATGAATGTACAACCCTCTTTGAATGAGGGCCGAATCTTACCCAGAATCCTGCGGGGCGGTCTGTCGGATTCTCCCAACACGCACACAATGAACCGCCCTACACCAGATACACGTCTTTCAACTCAAGGGTGAGCCTGAGGTATAGTCCGACCACCTCAACCGCAGCGGTGCGCCACACCATGAAACTCGCCCCCGACGACCTCAACCAGATCACCTCCACCACCCTCGGCCATTACAACAAAGTCGCCGAAGACTTCCGTGAAGGCACCCGTGATCACGATGTGAGCCAGAACATCGACGCGCTGTTGCGACATATCCAGGGCTCGGCGCCGTTTACCGTGCTGGATTTCGGCTGCGGGCCGGGGCGGGATTTGCAGACTTTTACGCGCATGGGGCATATCGCCGTGGGGCTGGATGGCTCCGAGCGGTTTGCGCAGATGGCGCGGGACGACAGCGGCTGTGAGGTATTGCAACAGGATTTTCTCAAGCTGGACCTGCCACCCGAGCGCTTCGATGGCGTGTTTGCCAATGCGGTGCTGTTTCATATTCCCAAGCAGGAATTGCCGCGGGTTCTCAAGCAGCTGCATGGCACATTGAAGCCTGGGGGCGTGCTGTTCAGCTCCAACCCACGGGGTGAGAACCAGGAGGGTTGGAATGGGCCGCGGTATGGCTCTTATCACGACCTGGAGGCGTGGCGGGGCTTGCTGACCGAGGCCGGATTTGAAGAGCTGGAGCACTACTACCGGCCGGCCGGGTTGCCGCGGGAACAGCAGCCTTGGTTGGCGAGTGTGTGGCGTAAAATTTAGTGCCGCATCGCCTGTACCGACCTCATCGCAGGCAAGCCAGCTCCCACATTCGGAATGCATTTCACTGTGGGAGCCGGGCTTGCCCGCGATGGCGCCGTAACGGGCAGCGTTATTTCACCTGATACACCACCGGCTTCTCCCCCTCCACGAGCGCCGTCACACTGCGCCCGGCATACCCATCTTTCTGCGCGTCCGAAAAATTCGCCACCAACCGCGTCCCATCGGCGAAGGTGGTTTGCTGCAACAGTTTGTCCGCTGTCAGCCAGCGAAACTCAGTCATTGCCTGAGTCCCCAACCGTTGATGCAGCGGCCGAAAGAACCGGTCCTGGCGCTGAATCACCGGCAGCCTGTCCTTGAGTGTCGTCGCGCTCAGGTGATACAGCGGCGGTACGTTGTAGAGCAGTTGGGCCAGTTCATTTTCAGCCCGTACATTGCTCAGCTTGAGGTTGTCGAACAGCCAGTGATGAGTGGTGATCACCGAGCCATGGAACACCGCCTGATACAACGGCAGCCGCATCGTCGGGTCGAAATACACCGTGCGCAGCGACGCTTTCAACGGCACAGGCTTGAAGAACACCGCCGGCTGTTCCGCCGGGTACCAGTTGCCGACGTAATAGGGCGACTGCCGGTCGCGGGTCATGTCCCGGTCACCCCAGCCGATCACCGGAGTTTGCATACCATGGGCAAACATAATGCCCTGAGCGGTGACGGCGTTGCCGTCTTCGGAACCTGCGGGCAGTTTTAGCGAAGTGTTGATCCAGCGCGAGGCGTCGATATTGCCCTGGGCATTCTGCACCTGACTCATGGAGGCGCCGTCGCGGTAGCTGTCAAAGATCATGCTGGTGGCGTACGCATCGAGGAACCAGGCATTGAATCCGGCTGCGGCCTGCACCGCCTTTACCCGTGCTTCCAGCAACGGTCGCACACAGCGCGGGTCCGTGTAGTGGCCGGATTGTTGGAAACCGGCTTTCGGCTGGCCGTTCTTCAATATGATTGCGCAGTCACGGTACGCCTTGCCGCCCAGGTGGGCAGTGGCCCAGTCCGGATTTTCGCTGGCCGACAGCGCCGTTTCATACGAATCGTAAGGCGCCATCAGGTACCCGGCATCCACGCCTGCGCGAATCGCTTCGGGATGCCAGAGCCCGCCTTCCCAGCCATCACCCAGGGTCAACAGCAGACGCGAGAGCCCCGCGTCACGCAAGGCTTGGATAGTCGAATGCCCCCAGGTTTCGGGGCGATCACTCAAGGCTGAGGCGAAATCCACGGCCAGCTCGCTACGCAACTCGCCGTAGCGAGTGGCAAGGCGACTCATGTCGGGCTCTTCCACTTGCCAGGCTTGCCGGGCCTTCTGGTTGATGGCCGCATTGAGGCCGCGCAGCAACACGGTTTGCTCATAACGATTCAATGCGGTTGTCTGTGCGAGCACCTTCGCAGACTCTTTGTCCAGCAGCCTGCCAAGCTCATGGGTGCGCAGCCGTTTGATCAACGTTGGCCAATCACGGACATCATCCAGCGTCAGCAAGCCGTTGCCCCAGAGGTAAACGTGACTGGCGCCGAGCAATTTCACCGCCTCGGGGGTTTGCCGCAGCTTGTCCGCCAGCGGCTCGTAACGGCCCTGCTCCACCAACCATTGGCGATAATGCTTGGCCCCGGCCAATGGGTCTGCATCGCCCAGGTACAGGCGCAGCGTCATCGGTGCGTCGGGGGCAAGGGTGGTGAATTCATGGGCCGCTGACAGCGCCAGGCCCTGGCCGTCCGCTTGCCATTCAAGGCGATTGTTGTAAGGGTTGGTCAGCAGCCAGTTAAGCGTGAAGCGCCCGTGATCCAGGCCCCACAAGGGCAAGCTCAGGTCCTGGGTGGTATTGACTTCGCCGTGCTCAAGCAGGAACGCCTTCCACACGGGGTTATCAAAGGGCACATAATGCCCTTCAGCCAACGGCCAGATCAGCGCCTGGCCCATGGCCGTGGCCGGCTGGTGCAGCAGGGCCAATTCACCCGGCTCGCGAGCACTGATAGACAGGGACAGTTCGCGCTGCTCAAGCCGGGCCGTCAGGCGGTAGGCGCCGCTATCCCATTGCCAGGAGACCTGTGCGGCATCAGCTTGCAACGCACTGACAGCGTGCGCGGCGACACCGCTGGAGGCTTGTACCGGGGCCTCCCCCGCTGGCGTGACACGCAGCGCCAGGGTTGCAGGGTCGAGGTCAACGCGCCACAGGGCGTTTTCCAGCACGGTGGAGGCAAAGACTGAGGGCGCAAGAACAAGCGCACAGAGCACAAAGATGAGGCGCAGGCACTGCATGGGAATCGACCTGGACGGAGAAGTTAGGTCGAGAGGGTAAAACATGCAGACAGTGGCCGGGGCAACAAGTGGATCTTTCGGAAGCTTCCCACAGCCTCAAGCGAGATGAAGATCCAAATGTGGGAGGGGGCTTGCTCCCGATGGCGATGGGCCAGATACAGATGCACTGACTGAACCATCGCCATCGGGAGCAAGCCCCCTCCCACATTTTTAACCGCGCTGTTCCTGATGCTCTTGTTTGGGTTCGCGGATTTTGTACCAGGCCACATACAGCGCCGGCAAAAACAGCAGCGTCAGCAACGTGGCGATGATAATCCCGCCAATCATCGCGTAGGCCATCGGCCCCCAGAACACTTCCCGGGCAATCGGGATCATGCCCAGGCTCGCCGCTGCCGCCGTAAGCAGAATCGGCCGACGCCGGTGTTCGGTCGCTTCCACCACCGCATCCCACGGCGTATAGCCCGCCACTTCATACTCATGAATCTGTGTGACCAGGATCACCGAGTTGCGGATGATGATACCGATCAGCGCCAGGATCCCCAGGATCGCCACAAACCCCATCGGCGTACCGGTGGGGATCAACGCCAGCACCACGCCGATCAGCCCCAGCGGTGCAACGCTGGCCACCAGGAACATTTTCTGCACGCTGTGCAACTGGATCATCAGGAACGTGGCCATCAGGAACAGCATCAACGGCACCACACTCGCAATCGGGCCCTGGGCCTTGCCGCTTTCTTCCACGGTGCCGCCGGTGGCGACTTTGTAGCCCACCGGGAGGCCGTCACTGAATTTCTGGATGGTCGGCGCCAGTTGCTTGACCAGGTCGGTCGGCTGCATCTCATCGCGCACCGCGGCCTTGATGGTAATCGTCGGCTTGCGGTCACGACGCCACACCAGCGGCTGCTCCAACTCGTAACGCACCGTGGCAAACGCGAGCAACGGGATCGAGGTACCGTTGGGCGTAACGATCTGCAGGTTCTGCAAGGTTTCCGGCGTGCCGCGCTCGGCATCTTCGGCGCGACCGACCACGTTGATCAGGTAGATATCGTCGTGCACCTGGGTCACCGCCGCGCCGCTGACCACGCTGTTCATCAACTGCGCCACGTCTTCCGACGACAGCCCCAGTTGCCGCGCCTTGTCCTGGGCGATGTCGACGCGTAGCACTTTGCCCGGCTCGTTCCAGTCGTAGATGATCTCGCCCAAGTGGGTGTTCTGGTCCAGCAAGGTCGCCAGTTCGATGGCGTGCTTGCGCACCTGGTCGGTGTCTTTACCGGAGACGCGGTACTGAATCGGCCGCCCGACCGGCGGGCCCATTTCCAGCGGCTGCACATAGCTGCCGATACCGACAAAATCATCGCGCAGGCGTTTCTGCAATCGCGCAATCAAGGCGCTGCGCTCTTCCAGGCCCTTGCTGACGATCACCAACTGCGCGTAGTACGGGTTCTCCAGTTGTTGGTCCAGCGGCAGGTAAAAACGGATCGCGCCCTGGCCGATGTAGGTGCTCCAGCGAGAAATGTCAGGGTCGTCCTTGATGATCGCTTCGAGGCGGTCAACCGCCTTGCGCGTCTCGTTGATCGAGGCGTTTTGCGGCAGGTTCAGATCAACCAGGATTTCCGGGCGATCCGATGACGGGAAAAACTGGTTCTGCACAAACTGCATGGAAAACACCGAGGCCGCAAACAGCGCCACAGTGATACCGATGGCCCACCAGCGGTTGCGCATGGCCCAGAGCATACCGCCATTGAACGCGCGGCCGATGCGCCCAGGCTCGGCGTTATGCGGCTTCACATTGGCGCTGAGAATATGCACGCCGATCACCGGCGCAAACAGTACCGCCACCACCCACGACACCAACATCGCCACGGCAATCACCGCGAACAGAGTAAAGGTGTACTCGCCCGCCGAACTGGCATTGAGGCCAATCGGCACGAAACCGGCCACGGTCACCAGCGTACCGGTGAGCATCGGGAACGCTGTTGAGGTGTAGGCGTAGGTGGCGGCCTGCTCCTTGGTTTCGCCTTTTTCCAGGCGCGTGATCATCATCTCCACGGTGATCATCGCATCGTCCACCAACAAGCCGAGTGCAATGATCAACGCACCCAACGATACCCGCTGCATGGTGATGCCGCTGTATTCCATAAACACGAACACCAGCGCCAGCACCAACGGAATCGAGCACGCCACCACCAGCCCAGCGCGCATACCGAGGCTGATAAAGCTCACCACCAGCACGATAATCACGGCTTCGAACAACGCGCTGGTAAAGCCGCCGACGGCCTCTTCCACCACTTCGGCCTGGTCAGACACCTTGTGCACACCGACGCCCACCGGCAGGTCGGCAGTCAGCTCATCCATGCGCCCGTGCAGCGCCTTGCCGAACGACTGGATATTGCCGCCCTTTTGCATGGCGATCGCCAAGCCAATCGCCGGCTTGCCATTGAAACGGAACATCGGCCTTGCCGGGTCGACGTAACCGCGACTGATGTCAGCGATATCCGCCAGCCGATAGAAGCGGTCATTGAGGCGCAGGTTGACGTTGGCCAGGTCTTTCTCCGAAGCGAACTGCCCTGAGGTGCGCACCGAAATCCGCTCCGGCCCGGCCTCGATCACCCCGGCGGGCGTTACCGCATTCTGCGATTGCAGGCTTTGCACGACCTGACGTTGATCAATGCCCAATGCCGCCAGTTTGCGCGTGGAGAAGTTCAAGTAGATCACTTCGTCCTGCTGGCCGATCATCTCGACCTTGCCCAGCCCCGGCACCGAGCGGATTTCGGCGCGCACCTGCTCCACGTAGTCGCGCAACTGGCGCATCGACAAGCCGTCGCCAGTAAAGGCGTACACCGAGCCGAACACATCACCGAATTCATCGTTGAACGACGGCCCCTGCAAGCCCTGGGGGAAGGTGCCGCGAATATCATCGATCTTCTTGCGAACCTGGTACCAGATCTCCGGAATGGCCTTGGCGCTGGTGGTGTCCTTGAGGAACACGAACACCGTGGACTCACCCGGTCGCGTATAACTTTTCACGTAGTCTAGGGAGTCGAGCTCTTCGAGTTTTTTCTCGATGCGATCGGTGACCTGCTTGAGGGTTTCCTCCTGGGTAGCGCCCGGCCAGCGGGTCTGGATCACCATGGTCTTGATGGTGAATGAGGGGTCTTCCTCGCGGCCCAGGTTCATATACGAGAACACGCCCATCAGCAGCGCGACGAACATCAGGTACCAGACGAAGGACTGATGCTTGAGTGCCCAGTCGGATAAGTTGAAGCTCCCTTTCATCGCGGGCTGTCCTCGTCGATTTTGACTTTTTGCCCGGGTTTCAGGCTGTTCACGCCGGCGGTGACGATGCGTTCACCGGCTTTGATGCCGCCATTGACCAAGGCGCTGTCAGCATCCCGGCTGACCACACTGACGTCGCGTGGCTGCACGGTCTGGCTCTGGGTATCAAGCAGCCAGATGCGCGTCTTGCCGTCGACGTCCTGCAAGGCGCTCAAGGGCAATTCGATACGCGGCGTAATGGCGCTGCTCAAGGTCACGCTGATGGCGGTGCCCAGGCGGAACGCGGCGGGAGTGTCGGTCAGGCTCAGACGTGCGCGGCGGGTGCGCGTGGCACTTTGGGCCTGGGGTTCGATCTCACGCACGATGGCGGTGGTATGCACGCTGGGGTCCAGTTGCCCGGCGACCAGAAACACCACATCCGTCGGCAGGCGCTCGGCCAGGCCGGCAGGCAGGTCGATCACCGCCTCCTTGATGTCCGGGCGAGCCAGGGTCACCACCTGCTGCCCCGCGCTGACTACCTGGCCAGCCTCGGCATCCCAGGCGGTGACGATACCGGCGTGGTCAGTGTGCAGTTCGGCGTAATTGAGCTGGTCCTTGGCTTGATTGACCGAGGCGCGGGCCTGATCAAGGGTGGCCTGGGTGGTTTTCAGGTCAGTCTGCGCCACATCCAACTGAGCCTGGGCGCCGACGCCCCGGTTGAACAGCTCCTGCTGGCGACGGGCATTGGCCTGGGCATTGATGAACTGTGCCTGCACGCGGGCGAGGTCGCCCTGGGCGGCACGCAGTTGGTTCTGCTGGTCGGTGGGGTCGAGCACGGCAAGCAAGGCCCCCTTCTCCACCTCGGCGCCCACGTCGACGGCGCGACGGGCGATGCGGCCCGACACACGGAAACCCAGGTTGCTTTCGTAGCGGGCCTGGATAGTGCCGGCGAAGCGGCCGAGGTTTTCCTGATCTTCAGCCTTCACTTGCATGGACAACACCGGGCGCACAGGCTCAGGCGGCGCCTCTTCCTTGGAGCAAGCCATCAGCAACAGGCTGGCGGCGACGATGACCGTCAGTTGCTTCATGGCTGGGCTCCTTGCTGGGCGATCTCGACCACCATGCCGGGGTGCAGCAATTGCCCACCGGCCACTACGACTTTTTCGCCGCCTTTAAGGCCCTCGCCAATAATCACCTTGCCGGTGAGGTAACGGGCCACCTTGACCTTGTGCAGCTGCGCCTTGCCGTCGGCATCCACCAGCCATACGGCAGGCTCGCTGAGGTCTTTGGTCAAGGCCGCCCAGGGTAATTCGATGCTGGTCTTGGCCGGGCCGTTGGCGGTGGCGCTCACCACCGAACCCAGCTCCATGCCTTTAGGCAGGTTTTGCAGGGCGATCTTCACTTGTATGGTGCCGGTATTGGCCGCCACTGCCGGGGTCACTTCACGCACCTTGCCCACGGCTTTGATGCTCGGGTTGTCCAGCAGGCTGACGGTAATCGGCGCATCCGGCGGCGGCTCCACCAGCAGGGATTCATACACGTTGAACACCGCGTCACGTTCGCCATCACGGGCCAGGCTGAAGATCGGTACGGTGGCTTGTACCACTTGGCCGACTTCGGCCTGGCGCGCCGTGATGATCCCCGGTGCATCGGCGACCAGCGCCGTGTAGCCAAGTTGCTCACGGGCGTTGGCCAATTGCGCCTGCGCGGCGGCCAGGGCACTTTGGCTGCTGCGCAACGCGGCCTGGGCGGCGTCGTATTCGCTGCGACTGGTGTAGCCCTTGGGCAAGAGTTTTTCCTGGCGCACGAAGGCGGCGGCGGTCTGCTTGACCCGCGCCTGTTCGGCCACAACCTGGGCCTGGGCGGAATCGACGTTGGTTTGCAGGTCCTTGGGGTCGAGCTTGGCCAGTACTTGCTTGGCCGTAACCCGGTCGCCCACATCGACCATACGCTGGATAATCTTGCCACCCACGCGGAAGGACAAATCGGTCTGCACCCGCGCCTGGATGTCGCCCGTCAGCGTGACCGCCGCGGCAAAATCCGCCGGCTGCACGGTTTGCACAAATACCCGTGAATGCTGCTTGGGCTCGGCTTTGTCTTGGCCACAGCCGCTCAGCAGCGCCAGGAGGCCAAGGCTGAGAATAAATGTCGAAGTGCGACCGCCCATGCAGGCTCCTTTTGCGTGACGCAAGGTACAAGTGTGTATGCGACTGTGAGCTTAGATCAGGGTTCCTTATCTGCATGGAGGATCCCATACTCCAATGGTTCCCCAGCCGATTAAATGCATATGCTGAAAACCCTCGCGGTGGCCAATTACCGCTCGATCAACAAATTGGTAGTGCCGCTGGACCGCTTGAACCTGATCACCGGGCCCAATGGCAGCGGCAAGTCCAACCTGTACCGGGCCCTGCGCCTGCTGGCAGAAACCGCCCAGGGCGGAGTGATCAATGCCCTGGCCCGTGAAGGCGGGCTGGATTCGACCTTCTGGGCCGGGCCGGAAACCATCAGCCGGCGTATGCGCACTGGTGAAGTACCGATCGAATCCAATGTGCGCCAAGGCGTCAAACGCCTGCGCTTGGGGTTTGCCGCCGAAGATTTCAGCTACGCAATCTCTCTGGGATTGCCGGAAAAAACCTCGTCGTTCTTCAGCCTCGACCCCGAAGTGAAGAAGGAATGCATCTGGGCCGGCCACATCTACCGCCCGGCCAGCCTGTTGGTGCAGCGCTCAGGTGCCATGGTGCGTGCCCGCGAAGGCCGTGCCTGGGATGTACTGGCGCAGCACACACCCAACTACCACAGCCTGTTCGATCAGGTCGGCAGCCTGCGCGGCTCGCCGGAAGTGCTGCTGTTGCGTGAAAGCATTCGTGGCTGGCGCTTTTATGATCACTTTCGCAGCGACGTGGACGCGCCAGTGCGCCAGCCCCAGTTGGGTACGCGTACGCCGGTGTTGCACCACGATGGCCGCGATTTGGCGGCCGCGTTGCAGACTATCCGCGAGATCGGCGACCCCGAGGCGCTGCAACGTGCCGTAAGCGATGCATTCCCGGGGGCGCGCCTGAACATTGAACCGTTGCAAGGCGGACGCTTTGCCATTGAGTTCTATCAGGAAGGCTTGCTGCGGCCGTTGTCGGCGGCGGAACTGTCAGACGGCACCCTGCGCTACCTGCTGCTGATCGCAGCGCTGCTGACGCCACGCCCACCGACCATGATGGTACTGAACGAACCTGAGACCAGCTTGCATCCGGACCTGCTGCCCGCCTTGGCGCGCCTGATTATCGAAGCGTCGAAGCAGTGCCAGGTGTGGGTGGTGTCCCATGCCAGCCGCTTGATCGCGGCGTTGCAGCAGGATGAGGGGTGCAATTCGATTGTGCTGGAGAAGGTGTTGGGGGAAACGCGGATCGTGGGGCAAGGGATTCTGGATGGGCCGGCCTGGCATTGGCCGGAGTAGGTGGTGACTGTACCGGCCTCATCGGGAGCAAACCCCCTCCCACATTTTGACCTGTATTCACACATCGGAATGTGTGAACCCGATCCAGTGTGGGAGGGGGCTTGCTCCCGATGAGGCCGGTGCAGCCAACACAAAAAGTCAGGTTTCAGCCCTGCCACTTCCCGCCTTCAACAATCACACTTTCAGGCTTGGTGTCATCGCTCAGTTCTTTGCGCACATATTGGTCATAGAGCTTGAGCAGGAACTTCTCCTCGCCCAGCTTTGCCAGCTCGGCATTCACCCAGTCGCGCAGTTCGGTATTGCCCTTCTTCACCGCCGGAGCAATCGGTGCTTCATCACCCAGCTTTTCTTCCAGCACACGGTAGCCCGGGTTCTGCTTGGCCCAGCTGAACAGCACCAGGTTGTCTTGCGCATAGGCATCACCACGCCCTGCCGACAGCGCTTGCAGCGACTCGGAATTTTTTTCGAACTTGAGCAGCTTCCAGTCCGGGTGGTTTTTGGTCAGCCAGATGTCGGCGGTGGTGCCGGTGGTCACGATAATGGTGCGAGTCGCCAGGTCATCCAGGCTTTTCACCGCACTGTCGTTGGGCACCAGGGCCTGGACCGCGGCTTTCAGGTTGGGGTTGGTGAAGTCCACCGCTTCCTTGCGTTCAGGCGTCACGGTCATGTTGGCGAGGATCAAGTCGACCTTGTCGCTTTGCAAAAATGGAATGCGGCTGGCGGGCTCAACGGCGACAAACTCCACCTTGTTTTCGTCGCCCAACAGGTCCTTGGCGAATTGACGGCCAATGTCAGTATCGAAGCCGACGTAGCGGCCAGCCTCGTCGACAAAGCCAAACGGTGGCTTGTTCGTGAAGACGCCAACGATCAGCTTGTCCCGAGCTTTTATTTTGTCGATGTAGCTGACAGCCGCGGGTTTTACCGGCTCTTCGGCCTTTTTATCGCAGCCGGCCAGCAAGGCGACGGCAAACAGTGGCAGCAGTAACTTTTTCATATCAGCTCCAGTTCCTTGATCTTTTTGGGCAGTGTTGAAACGAAGGAGAACTTCTCCAGGAACTGCTGCGCGCGTGCGGTCTGCGGGTTCGTAAAGAATGCCTCGGGGGTGTTGTGTTCGAGGATGCGACCGGCCTCCATGAACACCACGCGGTCGGCGACGGCGCGGGCGAAGGCCATTTCGTGTGTGACGATCAGCAGGGTCATGCCATCGCGGGCCAGGCCCTGGATCACTTCCAGCACTTCCTTGACCATCTCCGGGTCAAGAGCCGCCGTGACCTCATCAAAGAGCATGACCTGGGGGTTCATGCACAATGAACGCACGATGGCGATGCGTTGCTGCTGGCCGCCGGAGAGCTGGCGCGGGAACGCGTCGCGCTTGTCGGCCAGGCCCACGCGCTCCAGCAGTTTTTGCGCCTGCTCACGGGCCTCGCGGGGGACACGCTTTTGCACTTTCAGCGGGCCGAGCAGGATGTTGTCGAGCACGCTCATGTGCGGGAACAGGTGGTAGCTCTGGAACACCATGCCGATGTCCTGGCGCACCTGGCGCCAGTCGGTGTTTTTATCCAGCAGCTCAACGCCTGCAAACCGCAGGCTGCCGCTGTGCGCGACTTCCAGCCCATTGAGGCAGCGCAGCAAGGTGCTTTTGCCACAGCCGCTGGGGCCGAGGATCACCACCACTTCGCCGCTTTGCACGCTCAAGTCGATGCCCTTGAGCACCTGCGCCTGGCCAAAGAATTTGTTGAAACCCTGGAACTCGATCAATGCGCTCATGCGTGGGCCCAGCGCCGTTCCAGCACCTTGGAGGCGGCCGACAACGGGTAGCAGATAAAGAAGAAAAACAGGAACAGCGCGCCGTAGATCAATACCGACTCGTAGGTACGCTCGATGATTTGCTGGCCGACCTTGATCACATCCACCACGCCAATCAGCACCGCAAGGGAACTGGTCTTGATGATGCGCGTGTAGACGTTGATGGTCGGCGGCGTCATGCGTTTAAGGGCCTGGGGCAGCAGCACGTAGCCGTACAACTGCGGGTCGGACAGGCCAATCGACAAGCCCGCTTCACGCTGGCCACGCGGCAGCGAATGCAATGCACCGCGCACCACCTCGCCGACTTCGCTGGCGCCCCATAGCGACAACACCAGCACCGCGCACCAGAAGCTCGGCAGGCTCACACCAAAGAAAATCGGCAGGCCGAAAAACAGCAGGTACAACCACACCAGCACCGGAATCGCCCGGAACAGCTCCAGGTAGATGCGCAGCACACCGTTGATCACGTTGTTATTCAAGGTGCGCAGCACGCCATACAGCATGCCGCCGACCGTACTGAAAGCGATGCTCAAAAACGAAATCGACAGGGTTTGCACAGCGCCTTTGCCCAGTTGTGGCAACGACACCCACAGCAACTCAAGACCCGAACTGGCCATGCTGGAGCCTCCTTTCCAAACGGCTGAGCAGCAACGACAACGGCAAAAACAGCAGCACGCAAATCAGCGTCAGCACGGTGAGCATCTCGTAGGTCTTGTAGTAGAGGGCGATGTAGCTCTTGGTGGTGTAGAGAATCTCCGGCACCGCCACCGCGGAAACCACCGTGGTTTCCTTGAGCAGAAAGATGAAATTGGCGAACAGCGCCGGCAGGCTGAGGATGCCGGCCTGGGGCAGAATCACATGGCGCAACAGCTGCCAGTCGGACAGGCCAATGGACTTGCCCGATTCGATCTGCGCCAGCGGCACCGCTTCCACACCGGCGCGCAACACTTCAGTGAGGTAGGCGCCGCCGAGAAAGGTCATGGTGATGATTGCCGCCCAGAACCCGGAGATATTCAAACCCAGGGCCGGCAGTGCGAAGTAGACGAAAAACAGTTGGATCAACAGCGGCGTGTTCCGCGCCAGCTCCACATACAGCGCTACCAGCCGTGACAGGTACGGCGTGCGAAACACCAACAAGGCTGCATTGATCAGCGCCACCAGCAAGGAGGTGCCGATGGCGATCAGGCCCACTTGCAGGGTTACGCCCACCGCTTGCAGGAACGCCGGCAAGGTGCTGAGGATAAAAGCGAAATCGAAGGTCATGTGCAGTCCATATCGCCGCATGGGTAATGCTGCGAGCGCAATCCGTTCCGGCGTGGATAACGTCGGGTAGCGCGAACTTTAAAGGTATAAAAAGCAAAATTTAAATACCGAAATAGCATATTGATATCACCCAAAAAACTAACCTTCGCCAGGACGATCAATGTGGGAGGGGCAAGCCCCCTTCCACAAAAAAAACGCCGACGCTGTAGTAGCCGTCGGCGTTGAAACCTTGAAGGGGGTTTTGAGTTACATCAGAACGCCGGCACGACTGCGCCGTTGTACTTCTTCTCGATGAAAGCTTTGACTTCCGGGCTGGTCAGGGCCTTGGACAGTTTCTGGATAGCGTCGCTGTCCTTGTTGTCCGGGCGCGCTACCAGGAAGTTCACGTAAGGGGATTTGGCATCTTCGATGATCAACGCGTCCTTGGCCGGGTTCAGGCCGGCTTCCAGGGCGTAGTTGGTGTTGATCACATCCAGATCAACCTGATCCAGCACGCGTGGCAGCAGGGCCGATTCCAGCTCTTTGAATTTCAGGTTCTTCGGGTTGCTGGCGATGTCCTTTGGGGTAGCCAGTGCATTTTTCGGGTCTTTGAGGGTAATCAGACCGTTCTTTTGCAGCAGCAACAGGGCACGACCGCTATTGGAGCCTTCGTTCGGGATTGCAACAGTTGCGCCGTCTTTAAGCTCGGAAATATTTTTGATCTTGTTTGAGTAACCGCCGATAGGCTCAACGTGCACACCAACTACAGTGACCAGGTTAGTGCCCTTGCCTTTGTTGAAGTTTTCCAGGTACGGCAGGGTCTGGAAGTAGTTGGCGTCCAAGCGCTTCTCAGCGACTTGCACGTTTGGCTGCACGTAATCGGTGAAGACTTTGATCTGCAGGTCCACGCCTTCCTTGGCCAGGGTCGGCTTGATCAACTCAAGGATCTCAGCGTGCGGAATCGGCGTGGCCGCTACCACCAGCTTTTCGTTGGCCTGGGCGAAGCCGGCAGTCAGGGCAGCCGCCAGGGCGGTAAACAACAGAACCTTTTTCATGCAGTGTCCTTTTCTAACGACCATTTTTTATGTGAGGTGCCAGCGAAATGCTATCGCGGCGTAGGAAGGACAATACCTAGATTTTTTATTCCCGAACAATATCTTTTATTCACGTTGATATTCCATTTTGTTCATACAGGAAGGTACGCAGCGATTCGCGCTCGGTCGCACTGGCGCTGGCAAAAATTCGTCGCACTTGCTCCAGCGGCGAACCTGCCACCGGCAGGTTCAAATGCTCGGGCAAGATTTCATCGCCACTGCTCACCAGCAAGGCAAAGTGAATGACGTTTTCCAGTTCGCGGGTATTGCCCGGCCAGGTGTGACGCTCCAGTACCTGTTGAGCGGCGTCGCTGATAAGCGGCACCGGCAGGTCCAGGCGCTGGCTGTAGATGCCGAGGAAATACTCGGCCAGAGACAAAATATCCCCCACCCGCTCGCGCAACGCCGGCAGGTCCAGCCGGCCTTCGCTCAAGTAATGAAACAGGCGCTCGTGAAACTTGCCAACGGCCACAGCCTGGGCCAGGTCGATGCTGGTAGCGGCCACCAGACGTACGTCTACCGGGCTGGGTTGATGGGCACCGACGCGGGTGACCTCATGATTTTCCAGGGCCGCGAGCAATTTCACCTGGATCGGCAACGGCAAGTCACCAATCTCATCCAGGTACAAGGTGCCGCCGTTGGCAGAGCCAAACCAGCCAGCCCGACTGCTCGCTGCGCCGCTGTGGCTGCCGGCGGCATAGCCAAACAACTCGGCATCCGCATAGGTAGGACTGATGGCGCCACAGTTGACCGAGACAAACAGGCCAGTACGGTCACTGCCACGGTGGATGTGTCGCGCCAGCAGTTCTTTACCACTGCCGGTTTCACCGCGGATCAATACGGGTAAGGCGCGCGGCGCAAGGCTTTCCAATTCTTCACGCAGTTGGCGTGAGCGTGGGTCGACGAACACCAACGCCTTGGCGCGGATGCTCAGTGGGCTCTTTTCGGCATCGGGAAAGGTCAGCAAAGGCTGGCCGTAGGTTTCATGCAAACTCATGGCAGGCTCCCGCCCCAATCCACTCAGGGACGGGGCGTTGAAAAAATATCAGGCACTACGCCGAGCATGGTGCTCGAGGCGGCTCTGCAGGCGATAGAGATAGGCGAAACCCTGCTCCCAGCGGCGGTGGCCGGACTTCACATTGATATGCCCGGCGCCGGACAAAATGCCGGCTTCGGCCCCCCACTGACGCGCCAACTCAAGAGCCCGGGGCGCGCTGACGGCGCTATCGTTGTCGGAGCTGACCACCTGGCTGGGAAACGGCAGCAGGTCGGTGGGAATTGGTGCGAAGTTACGCAGGGCCGGGGCACAGGCTGCGCGCTCGACATCGGCTGGGGCTACCAGCAAGGCGCCGCGAACCTGACGCAAGAAATGCACGGGGGCAGTGGCCGCCCAATGAGCCACGGTGATGCATCCCAGGCTATGGGCAATCAGGATTACCGGTGTGCTGTCGGCGGCAATCGCCTCAGCCAGTGCAGCTACCCAATCCTCTCGACGCGGCGTCAGCCAATCGGCCTGCTCCACGCGAGCGCTGTTGGGCAGGCTGTGCTGCCAATGGGTTTGCCAATGATCTTCTGGCGATCCTTGCCAGCCCGGCACGATCAGATAACGAATCGACTCGCTGTGCATGGGTGTGCCCTCCTGCAGCTTTTAACGTTGCTGACCAGTATAGGGGCGCCCCAACAATCAAATAAGGAATAAAAAGGAATTTATTAATAACCAAAAGCTCATCACATCATTTATTCGAATCCGACTCCCTTCAACATTCCTGGAAACCCAACCATTGTGCCCCCCGACGCCATGGCATCGGGGGGCCGGTAATGTTGAGTTGGATAACCCAATGCTCAACGACCGCTACCGCTATACCGACTCAACGAGAATGATGCATAGAGTGCTCCGAGCCGATATCGACCCCAAACTTACGATTCATGGGCATATAGAAATCGCGTACTTCCATGTACTTTTTTCCGAAATATTCGGGCAAAAGAAGACGCGCATTCAAAAGTTCAGTCATGTCATCAACAAACGGGAAAAAACCATATTCCTCTTGCGCCACTACATCACCAAACATTCTCGGTCCGGTAACCTCGAAGATTTTCGTCTCGTACTCTTTATAGGCTTGCCGTTCTATGTCTGTCGAACCTTCTCTTAAAAACGGACGATTATTGTTAAACCACGACTCGTTGGCTTTGAACCGCTGATATGACTCCTCCAGAATCTTGTCAAATAATGGATTGTCTGCATGGCTTGCGAAATTACTTGTATTGAAACCATTGAAATCCGCTCCCTCATAAGTAATGGGCGAGTTCATCAATAGATCACTTGGTGTGGCTTTCAGCGTGACATCCCCCACGTTGAAGGTCAGCGTGTCATCCGTATCCAGGTATATTCCACCGTGCTTCTTTATCAGTGCAACGCGCATCACATCCGATGAAGCCGCTAAATTTTGCCCTTGACCTGATCTAAAATACTGATACATCTCTCCATATTTACTTGCCGTTAGCTCTCGAAAAGCTTCATCTTCTTTCAGATCATGCACCTCCAGCCCACCCACTTTGTGATCCAGAGCAGATTTTATTTTCTGAAACGCACTCCCGCTGTTTGCATCCACGTGAACGACAGACTTGTAACCCGGGCTTTTCCTGGCGTTCTCAATAATGTTTTGGATTAAATGCTCCGGCATTTCATTGCCAGCCCAAAAATAATGAATGACTTTGGGCACTTCTGTCGTACCGGACGGCAGCGACGGCAACCGTGGTAACTTAAGCGTTTTATTTATAATTGATGGAGGTACGTTCTTATTCCCTTCGATCGCTTCGGTTTTAGTACCACCTAACCATCTTCCTCGGCCATTACGCCAATAGAATATATCATTCACTTGACCATCTTCGTTGAGCCCACGCCAGAGGCGTGCCTCAACGTCATAAGTGACTTTAGTACCGTACTGCCCGACAAAAACCATGTAGTCCTGAGAAAACATTCGCTGCACGTCGTCCATGGGGACCGTGAACTCATCGAGGATAACGGGAGGCGTAGTAGGCCCCATTGGGTAGCCGATATGCCCATTGACTCGTCGTGGGGGATTGAAGAATGGACGCTCCTGTTCAGCCACTTGAGTGGGCGCCTGGGCTGCGGCGTCAACCCCTGCTGTAACGCCCCCGTTGGCCATTCTCTCTGTCATCGCTTTCGCCAGCGGCGCCCCCGCATGGGTGACCAAGGGCGGTATCGCGTTCAGTACTCCAAATACAATCCGGTCAGAACCAGTGGCCTTTCCTTTGACGGCATCATCAATACCGATACCTGTTTGAGCGGCTCCGGCTGCCATGAAAAAAACATCCAAGCCTATCGCTACTTCCGGCATGACCAATGCCAGAGGCGTCATGAACATGGCAACCTTTGTGGCCTCTTCCACACCTTGCAAGACTTTGTTCTTGGTGTAGTCACCATCGCTGACGATCGCGTTTTCTGCATCCGAATAAGACCGCGCCTTTTGCCGGACCTTGACCGCTTCAAAAGGATCGCTGCGCAAAGGCTCAACCGAGATAAAGCGATCGGGCACCCAGCCGTTGATCCTTGCAAGGAAGCCGTTGCCAGATACTTGCGCATTGGACCAATGTGCCATCCCGTCCAAGGATTGACGCACACCGTCTGCCAACAGCTTTTGGGCTTGGTCCTTGAGGGAAAAATGCGTCAGCAGTGATTCAAGTTTCACAGGATCAGTGGCTTGCTTGGCCAGCCAGATATTCATTTGCTGTGGGTTATCGAAACGATGTATCGGCGAGGAGTTACCAGGGATGTAAAGCAAGGTCAGCTGGGTTTTGCGATCGGTCACACACATCAAGTCGGTTGACTGCAGGCCATTGATGCTCAGCAACCCGATATCCAGGTTCGGATCCTTGACGGCAGGTGCTGAAAAGTCCTGAACCGTCAGCTCGGACCAGTGCTTTTGCGCAACAGGCCCCAACGCCCTCTGGGCGAGTGCCGCCTCGACTGGGCCAAGCGAGCCTTCCAAGCGCTGTAGGTTGATCGCTTTAACAAAGGATATTTTACTCAATGAAGCATAGGAACTACTGTGCTTGTCCCAAAACCCGTCAAGGGTGTTCTTGTAAAGTTTGGTTCGGTCTGTATCCCAGACCAAAGCTTTGAAGTCTTCAACAGGAATGGACACTTGAGTGTCTGCACTATACAGCGCAGAACCTGGGGAACTCGGCTCTCGGTAAATAGCTTGTCGACTGTGTGCTTCCTGCACCCAACCGTCAACTTTATTGTAAATATAAACTGCCGGCGAAAAATACTTGGCAATCTTTACAAACCAGCCCTCATTATCCTCAATCGTTACATCTTGTCTATTTTTCAACGCCGCTTGTGTCAGCGTTATTTTTTCCACAACATCTTTATCATCTTTACCATTATCTTTAAATGTAACCAGATACGTTTTATCAGGATCAACGTCGACGCCCCAATGTTGTTTTATTTTCGCCGAGAGTATCGTCGAAATTTCTTTCTCGGGAGAAATGTAGTCAAAAGAGTGTGTGCTGATATAAGCATCTATTTCAGGGTTTGGTTTCAACACCGGCGCCCCGGCCTTTGGCGCTTTACTCTCTCGATAATCAGCGCGACTTAATGATTTTTTGGGAAGCGGATGCTGCACACCCGGCCTATCAGGCCGCGAATAAATCCTTGCAGGGGGGGTTTCTTCGAGCTGAGGGGGAGTTAATTGTGGGCTAACAAATGCACTTACCGAATGAATAGGAAAGCGTACGTTCATGCAACTTCTCCATTAGTTAAATTTCTCCATGCGCCGACTAGAGTAATCATACTGTTGTGAATTGCACGCCCAGAAATATTCAAATACGTGAAAATTCTTTTCCTCTATAAACACTGTAACCACAGAATAAAAAAAGGCCGCACCCTGCCAAGGAAACGGCCTAAAAAACGTGTCGCGGCGGATGAAACTAACGTGCGGTAATCACCGACAATTTGGTAATCCCCGCACGTTCAATCGACGCCATGGCGCGTGCCACTTCGCCGTAGTTCACTCCATCGTCAGCCTGCAATTGCACCCGCACATCGGGGTCCTTGGCCTTGGCCGCCTGCAGGTTGAATTCCAGCAGGTCCGGCTGGATTTCGTCCTTGTTGATAAACAGTTTGCCCGCGCCGTCGATGCTCACCACCAGCGGGTCTTTCTGCTCGACAGGCGCCACGGCCTGGGTCTTGGGCAGGTTGATCGGGATCGAGTTGGTCAACAGCGGAGCGGTGACGATAAACACCACCAGCAGCACCAGCATCACATCCACCAGCGGCGTGACGTTGATCTCGCTCAGCACCTCATCACTGTCTTGCGTGGAGAAGGCCATGTCAGGACGCCTCCTTCACTTTTTGCGGGCTGGCGGCGCTGGCTTTGGTCAGTGTCGGGTGCAACAGCACGCGGAATGAGTTCTTCTGCGCCAGGCTGTAGAAGTCGTGGGCAAAGTCATCCAGGTCTGCCGCTGTCAGCTTCAGGCGGCGCAGGAAATAGTTGTAGACAAGCACCGCAGGCACCGCGACGGCGATCCCCACACCGGTCGCGACCAACGCCGCACCAATCGGCCCCGCCACGGTTTCCAGGCTGGCGGACCCGGCGGCGCTGATCCCCTTCAGCGCTTCCATGATGCCCCACACGGTGCCAAACAGGCCGATGAACGGCGAGGTGCTGCCGATACTGGCGACCACAGCCAGGCCGGTCTCCAGGGAGCGGCGCTCGCGCACGATTTGCTGGCGCAGGGCGCGTTCGAGGCGGTCCTGATGATTGATCGCCTGGCTTAGATCCGCAGCGTGAGGGGTATCGCCCACCTGGATTGCGGCATAGCCGGCCTGGGCCACACGCGCGGCGGCGCCGGGCTGGGTTTCGGCGAGTTCGGCGGCTGAATCGAGGCTCGATGCCGCCCAGAACTGTTTGTGAAACTTGCGATCCTGGGCCTTGAGGCGACCGAACTGCACGCCCTTGAGCAAGGCCAGGCCCCAGGTGGCGACCGAAAAGATCACCAGCAGCCAGATCACCGCGCTTTCGATGGATTCAAGTGGAGACGCTAATGCCATGATGTTTTCCCTCTTGTGCAGGTCGCGGCGTGTGCACACCGCGGCCGAATAATTAATGAATCTTGAAGTCGATCGGTACGCTGACCCAGCCGTCCTGGGCCACATCCCCCTGCTTGGCCGGTACGAAGCTCCAGCGCTTTACGGCGGCCAGTGCGGCGTCATCGAGCTGCTGGCGCCCGCTGCTTTTCTGCACCTGAATCTCGCCAGGTTTACCGCTGGCCAGCACATGCACCCTTAACAACACCGTGCCTTCCCAACCGCGACGCTGAGCCAGTGACGGATACTCCGGTGCCGGGTTTTTCAGGTACGCGGCGTTGGCCGAAGCCGGCGTCACCGGCGCGGGCGCGGGCGGAGCAGGTGGGGCTGGCGTCGGTGGCGCAGGCGGCTGCTCGACGGGTTTGGGGGCCGGCTTGGGCTCAGGTTTCGGCGCGGGCTTGGGCTTGGGTTTCACAATAGGTTTGGGCGGCGCCGGCTTGGCCGCCAACTCATCCACCACCGGCGGCGGTGGCTCGACTACAGGGGGCGGCGGTGGTGGCGGTACAGGTGGTGGCGTTTCAACCACCGGCGGCGCCGGCTGGGAAAATTCGATGGTCATCGGCGGAATTTCCGGCGGCACAATCGGCAGCACCGGCGTGGGTTTCTGGCTCACCCAATAGATCACTGCGCCGTGCAGCGCCAACACCAGCAACCCGAGCAAAATCCCTTCGCGGCGGCTGGAAAAACGCTTCGGGGTCTTCTGCAGGCGCAATTGCCCCAACGGCGCGCGATGCGGCCGGCCAAGGTCGACCAACTCACCACTCGGTGCCTGGCGCCATTGCGCCTCGGGTGCACTGGCGGCGGTCTGGACATTGCCCATTGATTCACTCCCTACGGTTTTGAAAAACCGACGGGCCAGCGTGCAGCCCCGTCGAGGGCTGAATCATCGGGGCCAGACACTTATCTCTTAAAGTAATCTTTAAAGTTATATATAGAACAAAAATGCATAAATGAAACAGCCGCTGACGTCAAAGCCACGTGGCTCGGGGCCTGGCGCCAAACTCTTGTTTTTCAATGCTTTAAAGGCATACAAAATATTCAGCAAAGGTATGGCTCAGTGCGGATTTCCACTGCACAACGCCAGCAATTCTCCCAGCAAACTCTGGCCCGCTGCGCCCAAACCACTGCGGCCATACAGGGCCAATCGCACACCATGGACAGGCGGCAGGCCACTCTCTGGGCCGAGTATGCGATGGCCCGGTTGCAACACCCGCTCCGGCAACAGGCTGATGCCCAAGCCTGCCGCCACCGCTGAACACACGCTGGCCAGGCTGGCACTGGAGTAGCCGATGCGCCAACGCCAGCCGGCCCGCTCAAGATGGTGAAGCATGTCGTTGCGGTACAAGCCGCCCACCGGGAAAGCCACCAGCGGCAGCGGGTCGCGACCCAGCGCCGGAGTGCTCAGGCTGTCGACCCAATACAAGGGCTCCGGCCACGACGCCACACAGTCGTCGCTGTCGCCCATCTGCTTGACCAGCAGCACATCGAACTCTCCACTCCGGTACTGGCGCTGCAATTCAGGGCCCAGACCGCTGGTGACTTCCAGCCGCACCCGTGGATAGGCCACGACAAACGCTGAAAGCAGCGGCATCAGGCGCTCGGCGGCAAAGTCCTCCGGCACGCCAAGGCGCAACACACCGTCGCTCTGCTGGTTGATCAGCACGTCGGCGGCTTCTTCGTGCAGTGCGAGAATGCGGCGCGCATACGCGAGCAGACGCTCACCCTCGGCGGTAGCCACCACGCGGCGCTGGTCGCGGTCCAGTAACTGACAAGCCACTGCGTCTTCCAGCCGGCGGATCTGCTGGCTGACAGTGGACTGGGTCAAATGCAGGCGCTCGGCGGCGCGGGTGAAATTGCCGCAGTCCACCACGGCGACAAAACTGCGCAACAACACGGGATCGAACAACGTCATCACCATTGCGTTTGCCACTGATTGGCATGTTTATATTTAATTTCAGCATACCCCGGTGGCTGACCATACTTCACCTTTCATCGCGCCCGGGGGGGCTTGTATGACCAACGATCAACCACACCTGCAACGCGCTATCGCCTTGGCCCGCGCCAACGTTGCCCAAGGCGGCCGACCCTTCGGCGCGGTGCTGACGCGCAACGGTGAAGTGCTGGTGGAAGCCGTGAATGAGATCCACCTGACCCAGGACCCCACCGCCCACGCCGAGCTGCTGGCGATCCGCGCAGCGAGCCGGCTGCTGGGTGCACGCCTGGACGGCTGCGTGATCTACGCCAGCGGCCAGCCTTGCCCGATGTGCCTGAGCGCCATGTACCTGTGCGGTGTAGAACGGGTGGTGTTTGCCGCCAGCAACGAAATGGCCGAGCCGTTCGGCCTGTCGACCGCAGCCATTAGCCAACAGGTCGGCTTGCCCATCGGTGCGCAACGCCTGCCCATCCAGCACCTGTCCGACAGCGCAATGACTGCGCTGTATCACCAGTGGAAAGCTCTGCATGACCCTGAATAAATCCCTTGCCGGCTGGGGCCTGCTGGCGGTGCTCGGCCTGAACCTGCGCCCCATCCTCAGCTCCATCAGCCCGTTGCTCGGCGAGATTCGCCAGGCCACCGGGCTGAGCTTCCAGAGCAGCGCCTTGCTCACCAGCCTGCCGGTGATCTGCATGGGGTTGGTGGCATTGGTGGGCGTACGGGTGGAAGCCCGCTTGGGCGAGCGTCGCGGCATCGCCCTGGGCTTGTTAATGATTCTACTGGCGTGCCTGGCGCGCTGGTTGATGGGCCAGGCTTCGGCGCTGTTGGTTACCGCACTGCTCGGCGGCGCGGGCGTGGCGCTGATCCAGGCGCTGGTGCCGGCGATGATCAAGCGCGAATTTCATCACCGCGTGCCGGTGGCGATGGGCGTGTATTCGGCCTCGCTGATGGCCGGTGGTGGGCTGGCGGCGCTGCTTAGCCCTGTGATGGCCATGCATTTCCAGCAATGGCAGGCGGGCCTGGGGGTGTGGTTGTTGCCGGCGCTGGGGGCATTGCTGCTATGGGCCTGGCTGCCACTGGGTGCCGCGCGAAACCCACAACAGGCACCTGCGTTCAAAGGGTTGCGCAACCGGCGCGCCTGGCTGCTGGCGCTGTATTTCGGCCTGGTCAATTGTGGCTACATGAGCATGGTCGCGTGGCTGCCCGCCTACTATCAGCAACTGGGCTGGGGCGTGTTGCCCAGCGGTTCGTTGCTGGCGTTCATGACCATCTTCCAGGTGATCGCCGCACTGTTGATGCCGGTGCTGGCGCAACGTGGGATTGATCGGCGCCCGTTGCTGAGCATCAGCCTGCTGGCGCAAACGGTCGGCTACCTCGGCCTGCTGATGGCGCCACAGCAATTCCCACACCTGTGGGTAGCGCTGATCGGCTTCGGCCTGGGCGCATGTTTCGCCCTGAGCCTGCTGCTGACCCTCGACCACCACCGCGACCCACGCCAAGCCGGGCAGCTGGCGGCATTCGTGCAAGGCGTAGGCTTTCTGATCAATGCACTTTCGCCGTGGCTGACCGGCGCGCTGCGCGAACTCACCGGCAACTTCGTCAGCGCCTGGATGGTGCTGACGGTGACCGTGGTGGCGATGCTGCTGGTGACGCGGGTGTTCAGCCCGGCCACCTATCGCACTGACCTAGAAGTCGTAGCGCCCAGTCACGCCTAGGGTGCGCGGCGTGCCCAACAGGCCCTCGTAACCGCCGTTACCGCCGGTCCACAGGGTGGTGTAGTAGGTTTTGTCGAAGGCGTTTTTCAGCCACAGCGACACGTCCCACTGCCCCTGCTCATAGTCACCGCGCAGGCCGGTGGACAGGTTGACCACCGCATAGGCCGGGATCTGTCCATAGTCGGAGTCTTCCACCGTGCCTACCGCCTTGGAACGGAACGCATAGCTGGCGGTGACATAGGGTTCGAAACCGTTGGCCAGGTTCCACTTGTACTCGCCGTTGGCGTTGGCGATCCATTTGGACGCGCCCACCACTTGATGGCCGGTGAGGTCGCAGGACGCCGGAGCACCAGGGCGCAAGCTGGTTTCGGGTGGGCACGGCGCATCTTTGTACGACAGGTAGCTCACGTCGTTGAACGAGCCGTTGATATTCAGGGTCAGGCCCTTGATCGGCACCAGAGTGCTTTCCACTTCCACGCCCCGCGAACGCACGGAACCGGCGTTGGTCAGGTACTGCACACGGTTGTCCTGGTCGTAGGCGTTGGTCTGGTAGCCGTCGACCTGGGTCCAGAACAGGTTGGCGTTGAGTTGCAGGCGGCGGTCCCACAACGTGCTCTTGAAACCCAACTCGGCGTTGTTGGCGCGCTCGGTGCCGATCAGTAACGAGTCGGCCCCGGCCGTGGGCGCAGACCCTACCGCCAGGTTGACCCCACCAGACTTCTCGCCATGGGACAGCGTCGCGTAGCCCAGCAGGTTGTCATTGAAGTGATAACTGAGGTTGAGCAGCCCCGAAGGGGTGGCGCTGTACTGCGTCAGGTCGCCCGAGTCATACGCCCCGGTGCGCCCCCGCCGTGCAGTGGCCCCCGCACCGCTCACCGCAGCACCGCCCAGCGGCGCATTGCGCGTGACCCAGGCGCTCTTTTCTTCGTAGGTGCCGCGCAGGCCGGCGGTGAAATCCAGGCGCTCGGTGAGGTGCCAGGTGCCTTGGGCGAACAGGGCAAAACTGTCGGTGCGGATATGCCCGTTGCCGACGCTGCTCACATTGCTCAAAGCGCCGTTCGGCGTGCCGTTCCAGATATCGGCCTTGGGGCCGTAATAGGCGAAGGATTTGTTGTCCAGGTCGGAGCCGAAGTAATAGGCACCGAGCACGTAATCGAAGAAGTCGCCGGTAGGCGATGCCAGGCGAAACTCCTGGGACCACTGCTTATCTTCCACCGAAACCCCGGCGTTATACGACGCCGGTACGTTGAGGCCGTCATCATTGCGTGGGGTGAAATTCCACCAGCGATAGGCACTCACCGACGTCAGGGTGAAGTCGTTTGGCAGCGTCCAGTTGGCCTCCAGCGAGGTACCACCCTGGAACACGGTGACATGCTGGTCGTTGTCCAGGTTGACCTTGCGATGGGTGCCATCCACCAGGGTCGCCCCCGCTGCGTTGGCCCGGGATTGATACAGGTTGGTGCCATTGATGGTCGGCCCGGTGCTGTACAACACGCGGGTGCCGGCGCTGGAATCTTCTTCGTTGTAATCACCGATCCAGCGCAGGTTGAACGCCTCGTTGGGCTTGTACAACAGTTGCCCGCGAAAGCCCTGGCGCGAACCGCCGTTAAGCTCATGGCCGTCGTGCTCGTTCTTGATGTCGCCGTCGCTGCGGGTGCGATAGGCCGAGAAACGTCCTGCCAGGTCCTCGGTGAGTGGGCCCGAGATCGTGCCCTTGGTCTGGAAATAACCGTCCTCGCCCAGAGAGGTTTCGATGCTGCGCTCCGGGGTAAAGCTCGGTGCGCGGGTGCTGATGTTGATGACCCCGGCGGTGGTGTTCTTGCCGAACAACGTCCCTTGCGGGCCACGCAGTACTTCAAGCTGCTCGATGTCCATCAGGTCGAACACCGCCATGCCCGGGCGCCCGAGATAGACGTTGTCGATGTACAACCCCACGCTGCCTTCCAGGCCATCGCTGGCCGGGTTGTTGCCCAGGCCGCGAATCGACACGCTGGACTGGCGCGCGTGCATGTAGGCGACGTTGACGCTCGGCACCAGTTGCTGCAAATCCTGGATGCGGTAAACCCGCTGGGTTTCCAGCGCCTGCCCACCGACCACGCTCATGGGCGTCGGCACGGCCTGGGCACTTTCGGTACGCCGCCGGGCGGTCACGGTGACGGTTTCCAGTTGGCCACTGGCGCTTTCGCCCTTGCCGGCAGGCGCGGGTGTTTCAGCGGCCTGGGAAGGCGACCAACTGCTGCTGCCGGCCACCAGCATCGCCAGCGGCAAGGACTTGAACAGACTCATAAGCGGCTCCAGAACCCCGAGATATCCGTCGCCAGATATTCCTAAAGGTTATTTATTTATGTTTTTACGAACATTTACTGCATAAGAGATAGCCTTTATAAGGAGTCGACCTAATGCATAGCCAATGCATTTCCCGGATATTTTTGATGTGAAAAATGCATATCGATCTGCGCCAGCTTCGCCACTTCATCGCCCTCGCCGAGCAACGCAGTTTTGTCGCGGCAGCCTTGGCCGTGAACCTGTCGCAGTCGGCGTTCAGTCGCAGCATCCAGGCCCTTGAACACAGCGCCGGCTGCCAGCTGGTAGACCGTGGCCGCAAGGACCTGGCGCCCACCAAGCAAGGTCAGGTACTGCTCGAACATGCCCGGCGCCTGGTCAGCGGCGCCCAGCAATTGGCCAACGAGATCAGCCAGTTCAACGGCCTGGAAGCCGGCGAGCTGCGCTTCGGCTGCGGCCCGGCCCCGGCAGGTGGGTTGATCCCGCGCGCCATCGGCAGTTTTATCGGGCGCTACCCCAAGGCCCGCGTGCAGTTCCAGGTGGATGACTGGCAAAGCCTGGGCAAACGCCTGCTCAGCGAAGAGTTCGAATTCTTCGTCGCCGACACTCGCCACTTCGAAGCCAACCCCGACTACCACACCCACCGCCTGCGCGCCCGTCGCTGGTATTTCTGCTGCCGCGCCGGCCACCCCCTGGCCGGCCGCGAAAGCATCCGCGCCGATGAACTGATGAGTTATCCGCTGGCGGTCACCATTCGCCCGCCGAACCTGCGCAAGGTCATCGCCGACCTCAGCGGCCGGCCCGATTACCAACCCAATGTGGAGTGCGAAAACGGCTATAGCCTGATGGGCGTGGTGCTGCGCTCGGATGCCATCGGCATCGTCAGCGCCAACAGCGATGTGCTGCATATGGCGCGGGGCGAGCTGGTGTGTTTGAAGATCGATGGCCTGGATGAAAACCTGGAGGAGCGTTACACCCGCTACGGGATTGTCAGCCGTGCGGGGTATCGATTGTCGCCGTTGGCGGAGGCGATGATTGAGCAGATCAAGGAGATTGATGAGAGGGACGAGGATGCTTATGCGTTGGAAAATATTGCGGTCTGAGTCAGTGGTGAACGGAGGCCCGCCACCTCCTATGGGAAGACCAGACCCACATAGCCTTTCTCTCCATATTTCCCAACACGCCGGGGTTCAGTGTCGTTATCCCCAAAACCCATCACGGCAGCTACGCGTTTGCCGAACCGGACACCGCGCTGTGTGACTTGGTCATCGCAGCCAAGAAGACGGCGCAGCTTTTGGACGAAGCGCTAAAAGGTGTGGCTAGAACCGGCATGATTCTGGAGGGTTACGGCGTCGATCATCTGCACGCCAAATTATTCCCGATGCACGGGACCGGGGAAGACGATAAAGAGCTGGCAGAGCTGGCTGCTCACATCAGGTCCTTCGCCGAGTAAGCCCGCTCCCACAGGCTGATCGTGGGGCGTCAGGTAGATGAGTGTCGGCTGGCTAGCCGCCATCGCAGGCACACCCATGCATTCCCTGCATAAAATCCAGACCTCAAATGCACTTGCCAGAGCGCCCCTTGAACGGCGAAAAAAACGCTTCTGTCCTTCGTCCGGTAAACCTCCATGTCTGAACCAAAACCCGTGCGCAACGTGCTCTACATCATGTGCGACCAACTGCGTCGCGACTATCTGTCGTGCTACGGCCATGCCCATCTGCACACGCCGAATATCGACCGCCTGGCCGCTGCCGGTGTGCGTTTCAGTCGGGCCTATACACAAGGCACCATCTGCGGGCCGTCGCGCATGTCGGCCTATACCGGGCGTTACGTCAGCAGCCATCAGGTGGCGTGGAACGCCGTACCGCTGCCGCTGGAAGAACTGACGATTGGCGACTACCTGCGCCCCCACGGCATCCGCACCGCGCTGGTGGGCAAGACCCACGCCACGCCGAACGTGGAGGCGTTACAACGCCTGCATATCGACCCCGACAGCGCCCAGGCCGAGCCGCTCAATGAGGTGGGCTTTGATGCGTACCTGCGCCACGACGGCATCTACCCCGACAGCCCGCTGTTCGACGACAAACGCGAGTCCGCGCCCTACACCCGTTACCTGCGCGAACAGGGCTACGGTGGTCGCAACCCCTGGCATGAATGGGCCAATGCCGCCCAAGGCGAAGACGGTGAGATCCTCAGCGGCTGGCACATGCGCAATGCCGGCAAACCTGCACGGGTGGCCGAGGAACATTCGGAAACCGTCTACACCACCGACCGCGCCATCGACTTCATCAGCGAACAAGCAGAACAGCCATGGTGCCTGCACCTGTCGTATATCAAGCCGCACTGGCCCTACATCGCGCCGGCGCCGTATCACGCGCTGTACGGTGCCGAGCATATCCAGGCGCCCATTCAACCTGGGCAAACCAGCGATCACCCGGTGTACCAGGCATTCCGTCAACACCAGGAGAGCGTGAATTTCTCCCGCGACGCAGTGCGCCTGACGGTGATTCCCACGTACATGGGCCTGATCAAACAGATCGACGATCAACTCGGGCGGCTGTTTGATTTCATGCAAAGCACTGGCCGCTGGGACGACACGCTGATCGTGTTTACCAGCGACCATGGTGACTTCCTCGGCGATCATTACCTCGGTGAAAAAGAGTTTTTGCTGGAGCCTGCGGTGGGTGTTCCCTTGATCGTGCGCGACCCGCGAGCCAGTGCCGATATCAGCCGTGGCACCGTGGACGCACGCCTGGTAGAAACCATCGACGCCCTGCCCACCTTCCTCGACGCTCTGGGCCTGCCCGCCGCCGACCATCGCCTCGAAGGCCGCTCGCTGATCCCACTGCTGCACGGCGAGCAACCCACCTGGCGCCACTACGCCATTGCCGAATACGACTACGCCTTCCAGGCCCCGGCCCGGGAACGCCTGGCGCAGCCCATCGACCGTTGCCGCATGACCATGGTGCGCAGCGAACGCTGGAAGTACCTGGCCTATGACGGCTTTCGCCCGCAGCTGTTCGACCTGGAAAACGACCCGCAGGAAATCCACGACCTGGGCAGCGATCCCGCCTATGCCCAGGTGCGCGAGACTCACTTGGGTTATCTGTTCGAATGGCTGCGTGGGTTGAAGCGGCGTACCACCATCAGCCACACCGAGATCGAAGTGCGCGGGCAATGGTTTCGCTATGGTGAGCCGGAGGCGGAAAAAGTGGTGCAAATTGGGGTCTGGTAAACGCCACAAATCCAATGTGGGAGGGGGCTTGCTCCCGATAGCGGAGTGTCAGTCACAGCATTTTTGACTGGCCCACTGCTATCGGGAGCAAGCCCCCTCCCACATTTTGATCTCCAACTGGTTTAGAGACCTTTGGTGGTCTGGCTGCGCTGCCCCTGCACACCCACCGGCACATCACCCTTGAGCGTGACCCGGCGCACGATGCGCTCTTGGGTGCCATAGTCGTCCACCGCGTAATGCTGGGTGGCACGGTTATCCCAGATCGCCACGTCACCGGTATTCCAGCGCCAGCGCACGGTGTTTTCCAGGCGGGTGACGTGGCCTTGCAGCAGGTTGAACAGTTGCGCCGACTCCGCCTGGGAATAGCCTTTCAGGCGCTTGACGAAGTGCCCCAGCAGCAGGGTTTTCTCACCGCTGACCGGGTGCACACGCACCACCGGGTGTTCGGTTTCGTACACCGTGGAAGTGAAGACCTTGCGGTATTCCTCGAGCTTCTCCACCGCCACATCCGGCTTGCGTGCGGCGTAGTCGTATTCGTTGCTGTGCACCGCCCATAGATGGTCAGCCAATGCGCGCAGCTCGACGCTGAGGTCGTTGTAGGCGGCAGCTGTGTTGGCCCAGACGGTGTCGCCGCCGGACGCTGGCGCCAGCACCGAACGCAGGATCGAGGCCTTTGGGTAGGCATCGACGAAAGTCACGTCGGTGTGCCAGGAGTTGGCGCGCTGTCCACGGGTGCCATCCAACTCCATCAGAAAGCGCGTACCGTCGCGCACCGGCACCGTAGGGTGTGCAATCGGCTCACCAAGAAGGTGGGCGAAGGCTTCCTGGCTCTGGTCATCAAGATGGGTTTGCTCGCGGAAGAAGATCACTTTGTACTGCACCAGTGCCTGCTGGATGGCCTCGACGGTGGCGGCATTCAGGTCACCAGACAGTTTGATGCCACGGATCTCGGCGCCGATACGACCGGCCACCGGGTGGATGTCGAGCGCGTGGGCGATGGGTTGAACAGCTAATGCGGCGTTGCTCATTGTGATGACCCTCATGTGCCTGCTGATGGTGGAGATGCTTTCCAGCAACGCTCTATCCATATGCATTTTAGATCTAGCAAATGAATCAATGCTTCGTTGACGGAATAAGAGCTTGCATTTAAAACCTCAGCTTGCTCGGTCGCAAATGCCTTCGACCTATTTTTAAAATGCCGGGAAAGCATATGGATCTTCGCCAACTGCGCTACTTCATCGCCCTCAACGAACACCGCAGTTTCGTGCGTGCGGCGGACGCCATGGGCATCACCCAACCAGCGTTCAGCCGCAGCATCCAAGGGCTGGAACAGGAGTTTGGTTGCGTGCTGGTAGACCGCGGCCACAAGGACCTGCGCCCTACGCCGGAAGGCCAGGTGGTGTTGCAGCACGCCCTGAGCCTGGTGCACGGCGCAGCGCTGCTGAGCAGTGAAGTGACGCGCATGACCAAGCTCGACGCCGGCGACCTGCGCTTCGGCTGCGGCCCCGCGCCAGCGGTGAAGTTGGTGCCGGATGCGGTGGCGCGATTTATCAACGCCCACCCGAAAATCCGCACCAGCTTCCAGGTGGACAACTGGGAAACCCTCAGCCGCAGCCTGAGCCGTGAAGAGATCGAATTCTTTATCGCCGACATCCGTCAGTTCGAGGCCGATCCGAATTTCCAGACCCGCGCACTGACACCCAAGCGCGGCGTCTTTTTCTGCCGCCCCGGGCACCCGTTGCTGGCCAAGGACAGCCTGTCGACCAACGATATGTTCGACTATCCGCTGGCCGCGCCGCTGATCTCCCAGGGTATTCGCAAACTGCTGGCGAACCTGAGTGGGCGCATGGATTTTTCCCCGAGCATCCAGACCGAGCACTTCCCGGCGCTGGTGAAGATTGTGCTGCAATCCAACGCCATCGGCGTCGGCACCGAGGAAGCGTTCGCCGAGGATGTGGCCAGCGGTTCGCTGGTGCTGCTGCATTGGCGCAACCTGCCGCAGCACATGGATACCCTGAGCGCACGCTGCGGGATCGTCAGCCGCACGGGGTCGCGGTTGTCGCCAGCGGCGAAGGCGATGATCGAGATGTTGGTGGAGGTGGATAGTCAGCAGGTAAGTGTGGCGGTTTGAAGGGCCTCATCGCGGGCAAGCCAGCTCCCACATTGAGCGGTGAACACATTCAAGTGTGGGAGCTGGCTTGCCTGCGATAGCGATAGCCCAGGCACCGACAAGCTCAGAGCCCCGCCGCCACCAAACCCGGCGCCACCCAATCGCTCACCTGAAACGACTTGCGAATCAGCTTCTCCTTCGAGGCCAAATCCACCGCATCCTGCAATTTGCCCAGGAACACCGGGTCCAGGGTCGAGGGGAAAATCTCACTGAGTTTCTGGTCTTTCAAATCATTGGTCAGGATCACCGGCGGGTAACTGGCCAACCCCGACACCAGCGCGATGTAAGCCTGCTTATTGTTGTCATCGGTCAACCACTGCACTGCTTGCTGCTGGGCCTTGAGCAGCTTGGCCACAGCATCTGGGTGTTCGTCGACAAACTTGGCGCTGCCCACCAGCACGGCCTGGATGCTGCCGGCATCGCCCAGGTCCTTCGTAGTCAGCGGTATTTCTGCCAAGCCTTTGGCCTGCAACGCCGTGAGAGTGGAACCGCCCCAGGTTGCGTCAATCTGCTTGGCGGCCAGCGCAGCGCTGGCGGCATTGAAGTCCAGGTTGATGACCTTCAGGTCCTTTTCACTCAAGCCCTGGCTGGCCAATGCACTGTCGAACGACAACTGGCTGGCCGTGCCGCGGAACACCGCCACGCGCTTGCCCTTGAGGTCTTGCAGCGTCTTGATGTCAGAGCCCGGCACCACGCCTAGGTAGTGCTTCACACCACGCGCGGTGGCGCTGAGCAGGCGAGTATCCAGGCCATTGGAGCGGCCGATGATCGCCGCCAGGTCACCCAGATAGGCAAGGTCCACCTGGCCATTGGCGAAGGCTTCATTGATCACAGGGCCTGCGCCCTTGAAGTAATTCCACTGGATCTTGATGCCTTGGTCAGCAAAGGCTTTTTCATAGATTTGCTGTTCACGCAAAACGTCGGTGATGCCGCCGCCACTGTGCTGGCTGCCGGCACTGAGGTCGGGCACGGCGATGCGAATTTCCTTGAGGTCCGCGGCATGTACCAGCCCGGCCAGGGCGGTACCGGCCAACAGACTGATCAGACGTTTGAAGGGCAGTTTCATAAGCGCAGCTCCTGGTGGGCGACGGTCGCCTGGGGAGCAAAAAATACACACAGCACGAACAAAACTTTAAATACTATAAGTTCACAATTTAATAGCTTTTTGGACTATGCGACCGAATACACAGGCTCCAGAGCGGTATGCATGAACAGCATCGAAAATATTCTTCGAATGCATTGGATGCGTGGAGAGCTGAGGCTTTAAATGATTTCTCTTATCTCGCAATCATCTTGATTACGTTTTTATAAGATCGAAATCACATAATGCATTTGGCAACACGGAGGCCTTCCATGGCCCGGATTTCACTTTTGAGCCTACCTCTGGCGGCCCCGTCCAACGGCAGAGTGCCGCGTTGGCCGCAGCTGGGCCAGCGCCTGTTGCCGTGGCTGCTGCCGTTCACGTTGTTTGCCCTATGGTGGTTGGCCAGTCGCAATCACTGGATGAGCGAACAGATTCTGCCCGCCCCCACCCTGGTGTGGAGCAGCGCAGTGGAGTTGGCCGGTGGCGAGTTATGGAGCCATCTTGCGATCAGCTTGCAGCGCCTGTTCTGGGGCCTGCTGGCCGGTATCGGCGTGGGCGCGATACTCGGCGCAATCCTGGGTTTCAGCGCCCGCGCCGAGCGTTTGGTATTCCCCACGTTCAGCGCGCTGTCGCAGGTACCGACCTTGGCGTGGATTCCGCTGTTCATGGTGTTTTTCGGCATTGGCGAAACCTTGAAACTGGTGGTGCTGGTCAAGGCCATTGTGGTGCCCGTAACTCTGCACACCCTGGTGGGCGTGCGCGACGCCCAACCCAACCTGCGCGAAGCCGCCCGCGTGTTGCGCCTGCCCACCCACTTGCTGATCCGCCGCCTGATCCTGCCCGCTGCGCTACCGACGTTCATGGCCGGGGTACGCCTGGCCCTGGCGGCGGGCTGGACGTCGTTGCTGGCCGTGGAGTTGCTGGCCTCCAGCGAAGGCATCGGCTACCTGATGGTGTGGGCGCGCCAGTTGTTCATGCTCGATATTGTCTTTGTGTGCATCGTGGTCATCGGTGTGCTGGGCGTAGTGATGGACCGCGGCATCGGTTGGCTGGATCGCAAGTGGGTGTACTGGCCCCATCCGGCTACAGCGCAGATCCGCCGCGGGCCACGCTATGAAGGCTGGCAACGCTTGCAACCGTGGCTGTTGCCGCTGCTATTGCTGGCGTTGTGGCAAGTGGCAACGCAACAGGGTTGGGTCGACCCGAACATTCTGGTCAGCCCCCAAGCGGTGCTGCAAACCACCGTGGCGGGTGTGCTGGATGGCAGCCTGACCACGGCGCTGGGCAAAAGCCTCGGCCGGGCCGTGGGTGGCTTGCTGCTCGGCGGCAGCCTGGGCTTTGCCGTGGGCTTGTGGCTGGGGCTGTCGCGGCGCAGTGAGCGGGTACTCGGCCCGACCCTGGCCGCGCTGCGCCAGATCGCGATTTTCGCCTGGGTGCCGCTGCTCACTGCCTGGTTCGGCCTGGGTGAGCTGGCCAAGTGGGTGTTTATCGCCCTCGCCGCGTTCTTCCCGTTATTCATCGCCACTCAGCGCAGCGTGCTCAACCTGTCGCCGCAACTGCGCGAAGCCGCGCAAGTGCTGCGCCTGAGCCTGTGGCAACGTCTGCGTCGCCTGGTACTGCCGGGGGCCGCGGCGGGGATTTTCGCCGGCCTGCGCCTGAGCCTGATCTACGCCTGGATGGGCACCATCGGCGCGGAATATTTCATGCCCTCGGACGGCGGCATCGGCAGCCTGATGATCGGCGCCCAACAGTTGCTGCGCATGGACCTGATCATGAGCGGCATGCTCCTGGTCGGCCTCACCGGCGCCGCCCTCAACCTGATCGGCCAACGCATCGAAACCCGTGCCACCCGCTGGAGACACGCATGAACGCACCGATTGTCAGCTTCAACCATGTGGGCAAAAGCTTCGATGTCGACGGCTTCGAACTGGAAGCCATCCGCGAATTCAACCTGCAGATTGCCGAAGGGGAGTTTGTCGCGATTGTCGGCGCCAGCGGTTGCGGCAAGTCCACCCTGCTGCGTCTGCTGGTGGGGCTCGACACGCAATATCGCGGCGAGATCCAGGTTGATGGCAAGGCCGTCAGCGGTATCGGTGGCGAGCGCGGTATCGTGTTCCAGGAGCACCGCCTGTTTCCCTGGCTGACCGTGGCGCAGAACATCGGCCTGGGCCTGGTCAACGAGCCGCTGAACGAGGCCGAGCGCAACCGGCGCATCCGTGACTTTATCGAGCTGGTGGGCCTCACCGACTTCACTCGCGCCTACCCGCATCAACTTTCCGGCGGCATGGCGCAACGGGTGGCGATCGCTCGTGGCCTGGTGGCCAGCCCGCGCATCCTGTTGCTGGACGAACCGTTCGGCGCCCTGGATGCACTGACTCGCCAGCAGATGCAGGACGAACTCCTGGCAATTCGCGCCCGCGCCAGGATCACCACGGTACTGGTCACCCATGATGTGGAAGAGGCGATTTTCCTCGCCGACCGCGTGGTGGTGATGGAGCCCCGGCCGGGGCGCATCAAGCAGGTGGTGGACATCACCCTGCCCCATCCGCGCCAGCGCAGCAGCTTTGAATTCCACCAACTGCGCGAACAATTGCTGCATGAACTGATCAGTGACGACCACTACCAGCCGCCGGTGCGCGAACAGATCCGCGATTTGCCCCTGGCGTTCATTGCTTGCTGAAAGCGAGTTTGACGCCCGGCTGCTCCTGGCGCTCAAACCGATTGGCCCGGGCGAAGGTGCCGAAATCATTGAAGCGCACACCCATCTCGGCCATGACCTTATGCGCCACCTTGACGGTCATCTGGCGAATGTAGAACGGCTCCTTCACCACAAAGTGATGGATGCCATGGGTGCTGCCGAAGTTGAAGCAGAACGCCTGCAACGGCCACAGCCACCAGGGGTTCAATACCTGGGTCTGCTGGATCACGTTGCCCAGTTCCACATCGCCGTAGTAGTGCATGTTGGAGCTGACAAAGTGCAGGCAGAACGTACGCAATACGTTGGGGCCGATGATCACCACTGCAGCGATGTCGATCACCTGCATCATCTGCAAGGTGCCGGCCGACCACATGATCGGCGCGCCCAACAGGCTGGCAATGCCGTTGGCGGCATGAAAGCCCAGGAAGACGTACCAAGCGCCCCAATGCAGCAGTGCCAGCGGGGCATACACCAGCACCACGCGCTTGAGGATGCTGAGCTTGTGTGCCCAGGTCTTGGCCCGCAGCATTCGGATCAAGGCCGACATCATGTTGTCGCCCACCATCAGCAAGCGCGCAAGTCCCCAGGGCTCGCCGTTGGTAATGGCGCGCTCTTCCATATCGGTCTCCGTGCCGGAGACCTTGTGATGGTTGAGGTGCAAATGCCGGCGTATCCACGGGTTGATCGTGCTTGGCCGTGCCAGCCATACCAGGCCCATCATCAGGTTGTGGGGCAGGCGCTGCTTGCGAAAGTACATGCTGTGGATCAGGTCGTGCTCCAACTCGTGGGTCAGTGAAGCAAATAACGCATTGAGCAGCAGGCACGCCCACCAGGCCAGGTGACCGCTGATATAGAGCGCCGCCGAGCCGAGCATGCCCAACAAGGCAAACGCCAGGATGCCCACGCCCAGGGCGTCCTGATGCAGCAGCCAGGGATGGCGCTGGCGCAATCGGGCGCCCTCGGCCAGCACCACCTCACGGATATGCGCTGAACGTTGTTGTGCGTTCATCTGTTGGGGACTTGCAGAAGTACCGTCCATGCTTCCATCCTCTTGTACATTGATGTGTCCATCCTGCCCTAAGCGATCGGGCAGGACGCTAGCCCCGGACGCCAACCTGTTGACCGCAAGCGCCAATCGCCATGACCGAACCCACTTCCCTCGCCAGTTGGACCCGCGCCCTGCGCAAGCAGCTCGACGCCCTGGGCCTGAACAGCGCCACGCTGTGCGCCGAGGCCGGGCTCGACCCGCAGCAGATGGACGACCCCAACGCACGCTATCCGTTGTCGGCCACCACGCGCCTCTGGCAACTGGCGGTGCAGGCCAGCGGTGATCCGGCGATTGGCTTGCGGGTGTCGCGGTTCGTCAGCCCCACCACCTTTCACGCCCTCGGTTATGCCCTGGTGGCCAGCGGCAGCTTGCGCGAGGTGTTCGAGCGCATCGTGCGCTATCACCAGGTGGTCAGTGACGCCCTGAGCCTGGAGTTGACCCGCCATGGCGACGCGTACCACTTTCGCCTGCTCCAACCCCAAGGCAGCCCCGCGCCGGCGCCGGAGGCCATCGACGCCTTCGTGGCGATCTATGTGCGCACTTGCCGCAACCGCCTGGGGCGTGACTACGCGCCGTTGGCCGTTTATCTAATGCGCCCGGAACCCGCCGACCCCACGCCGTGGCATACCGTATTGCGCTCGCCGGTGTTTTTTGCCGCCAGCGAAGACCGCCTGGAGTTCGCTGCCCACGACTTCGACAGCCATCTCGACGACGCCAACCCGGAATTGGCCGAACACAATGAAACCGTGCTCAAGCGCACCCTCGCCCAACTGCAACCGCTGACCTGGGAGCGCAAGGTGCGCGCCGTCATCGAGGCGCAATTGCCCGATGGCGAGCCGAGTGCCGAACGCGTTGCCCAGGCCTTGCACCTGAGCTTGCGCAGCTTGCAGCGCCACCTGGCGGATGAAGGCTGTCGGTTTGATGCGCTGCTCAATGAGTGCAGGCAGAACCTGGCGTTGCTGCACCTGAGGGATCCGCAGTGTTCGTTGGCCGAGATCAGCCATTTGCTCGGGTTTGCCGATACCAGCAGTTTCAACCGGGCGTTCAAGCGCTGGACGGGGATGACGCCCGGGCAATTTCGGGAGGGATTGCAGTAGGAGGATTTTCAGTGGCTGTGATGGCCTCATCGGGGGCAAGCCCCCTCCCACATTCTGATTTGTGAACACGTTCAAAGTGTGGGAGGGGGCTTGCTCCCGATAGCGGTCGCCCAGGCAATCAACGCCCACGATCCCGGCGCAATACTTTCCTCACCCGCGCCACTAACACCTTGGCGTCAAACGGCTTGAGCAAGTAATCATCCTCATGCAGCTCCAACCCCCGCAACCGGTCTTCAATCCCGCCAGGCGTGGTCAAAAACAAAATCGGCGTTTTGCCGCGTTGGCGAATCGCCTGCTGCAATTTCCAGGCGTTCAAGCCCGGCAGCATCACATCCAGAATCACCAGCTCGTACACAGTGCTTTCCACAAACCGCTGCGCCGCCATGCCGTTGGCCGCAACTTCCACAGAGAAGCCGGCCTCGCTCAGGCCCTGGGCCATAAGCTGCGCCAGTTGCGGCTGGTCTTCCACTAACAACACCTGCATGTCTTACCTCTGGGTTTGATTACAAACCTGTCATCCAATTGTGCGGCTTTTGTCCGCGTCCACTGGCTACCGTGAGCACCTGCCTCCTGGAGCCACAAACATGTATCGCACCGCTTTGTTCTTGAGCCTCGCTGTGACCACCGCTGCACAGGCAACGCCACCACTGCCACGCCATGCCGAGCTGGATTTGCACACTGCGCGCCAACTGGCCGACGCCAGCCTGGCCCACTGCACGGCCGCGCTGACGGTATTGGACCGCGGTGGCAATTTGCTGGTGGCCCTGCGGGCGGACGGTGTCGGCCCGCACAACAGCTTCGCCAGCCAACGCAAGGCATACACGGCGCTGTCGACCAAAACCCCAACCCGGCTGTTTGCCGAGCGTGCGCGTAACAACCCTGAAGCCGCCAACCTTAACAGCTTGCCCGAGTTGCTGTTGCTCGGCGGCGGCGTGCCGCTGTTTGCCGAGGCTGAGCTGGTCGGCGCGCTGGGCATCGCCGGTGCCGGCGGCGCTGCGCAGGACGAAGCCTGCGCCGTACAGGCTGCCGAGCAACTGGGCTTGAAAACCACCCCTTGATTCCACCCACTGTCACAAGGATTTCTCGATGAAAAACCTTAGCATGACCCTTGCCGCCCTCAGCCTGAGCGGCCTGTGCAACCTGGCCCTGGCCGCCGGCAACCCGCTGAGCGTACACGTGCTCAACCTGGAAAACGGCCTGCCATCGGCCGGTGTCAGCGTCACCCTGGAACAGCATGTGGGCGATCAGTGGCAATCACTGTCCCAGGGCGTGACCAATCAACAGGGACGCATCGCCGAACTGTTCCCCGCCGACCAGAGCATGAAGCCGGGCGAGTACCGTGTGGTGTTCAAGACCGGCGATTACTACAAGAAGGCCAACCGCGAGACGTTCTTCCCCGAGGTGCCGGTGATTTTCCAGGTCAAGCAGGTCGACCAGCACTACCACATCCCGCTGTTGCTCAGCCCTTACGGCTTCTCCACCTATCGCGGTTCATAGGCCCGCGGCCAGGCGCAGCCCGGCGAGGTCCAGTATCTCGATGGCGCCGTAGCTCAAACCAATGATGCCCTGTTGCTCCAGCGCCTTGAGCAGACTGTTGATGGTCTGGCGCGACAGGCCCAGCATCGCCGCCAGATCCTCCTGAGGCAGTTGCAGCACGCGGCGCGCCTGCTCTATTTCGCCGTAACCCTGGGCGATCATCAGCAACCGATGGGCCAGACGCTTTGAGGCGGGCATCAGGCTTATCTGCTCAATGTTGATCAAAGACAGGCGCAGTTTATGGCTCATCAACAGCGCCATATCGCGCCAGAACACCGGTTGTTGTTCAAGAATCTTGAGTATCGCCGCCTGCGGTACCTGCAACAGCGTGCAGGCTCCCGTGGCGAGGGCATCGTTGGTGCGTGGCAGGTTGTCGAACAGGCAGATCTCGCCGAACCAGTGAGGGGTTTCCACCAGGCTCAATACCGCTTCCTTGCCTTGGGCGCTGACGGCACTGATGCGCACCGCCCCTTCCAGCACCGCATACAGGCCACACGGCGGGTCGCCGCGTTTGAACAGGAACTGCCCCGTTGCAAGTACGCGCAACCGCGCCGCCCCCAGCAGGCTACGCTGAAAGTCTGGCGGCAAGTGGCTGAACCACTGACCGCGAACCAATTGCGCGTGCCATTTGCCTGTGTCCATGGGAACTCCGAAGATTGTCGCCCAATTGACAGTTAGGCACCGACTGACAGGGCATGATCAAACATCCTACAGGAGGAACAACAATGAAAAGCCTCGTCGACCACCTCAGTCAATACGCCGCCTACCACCGCGACCCGCGCAATATTGTCAGTCACTTTATCGGTATCCCATTGATAGTGGTTGCCGTGGCCGTGCTGCTGTCACGCCCCGAGTGGACGGTGGGTGGCCTTTGGGTCTCGCCAGCGGTGCTCCTGGCTTTGTTCTCGGCGTGGTTCTACCTGCGCCTGGAACTGGCCCTGGGCGCGCTGATGACGGTGTTGATGGGTCTGTCGGTATGGGCTGGGCATGTATTGGCGGCACAGAGCACGATGGTATGGCTGAGCAGTGGTGTGGGTATGTTTGTGGTGGGCTGGGTGATTCAGTTTGTCGGGCATTACTACGAAGGCAAGAAACCCGCGTTTGTGGACGATGTGTCGGGGCTGATCGTGGGGCCGTTGTTTGTGGTGGCGGAGTTGGCGTTTTTGCTGGGGTTGCGGCAGGACCTGCAAAAGCAGATTGAACAACGTTCAGGCCCGGTGGGACGCCGCGATCTCAAGCCAAGTGAAGTCTAAATGTGGGAGGGGGCTTGCTGCCTCCCACATTGGGTTCTGTATTGAGTTTAGGCTTTTTGCCAGACCTTGGGTTTGAAGAACAGGGTCTCGCCACGGGCCAGCCCGGTGAGGCTGTCGTGGTCTTTCACCACCTCAGCCTCGATCAGCTCGCTTTGCCCTTCCACCTTCAAGGTCACGCGAGTCGTTGCGCCCAGCGGACGAATATCGCGTACCTCGGCCGCATGGTGATCTTCCAGTTCATGCCGCGACAACGACACTTCGTGGGGGCGGAACAGCAGGTGCTTGTCTTCGCCCAAATGCAGGCGGTTCGAATCACCCAGGAAGTGATAAACAAAATCGCTTGCCGGGTTTTCGTAGACATCCCCCGGTGAGCCGATCTGCTCGATCACGCCCTTGTTCATCACCACGATGCGGTCGGCGACTTCCATGGCCTCTTCCTGGTCGTGGGTCACAAACACTGAGGTCAGGTTGATGTCTTCGTGCAGGCGCGCCAGCCAGCGGCGCAGCTCTTTACGCACCTTGGCATCAAGGGCGCCGAAGGGCTCGTCCAGCAGCAGCACTTTAGGCTCCACCGCCAGCGCGCGGGCCAGGGCGATACGCTGGCGCTGGCCACCGGAGAGTTGTTCCGGGTAGCGGTCGGACAACCAATCGAGTTGCACCATGTTGAGCAGCTCATGGACCTTGGCCGCGATCTGGCTTTCATTCGGGCGCTGGTTTTTCGGCTTCATGCGCAGGCCGAAGGCGACGTTGTCGAACACGGTCATATGGCGGAACAAGGCGTAGTGCTGGAACACGAAGCCAACATTGCGATCCCGCACATCGTGGCCGGACACGTCTTCGCCGTGGAACACGATGCTGCCGGCATCCGGGGTTTCCAGGCCGGCGATGATGCGCAGCAAGGTGGTCTTGCCGCAGCCGGACGGGCCCAGCAACGCCACCAGCTCGCCACTCTGGATATCCAGGTTGATGCTGTCCAGGGCCTTGAAGGCGTTGAAGTTCTTGCTGACATTACGGACTTCGATCGACATGACTTATTCCTCACCGGCGCTGTTGCGCAGGCGGTTGATTCGGTTCTCGCTCCACTGCTTGAGCAGCAGGATGAAGAGCGCCAGGATCAGCAACAGGCTGGCCACCGCAAACGCGGCAACATGGTTGTATTCGTTGTAGAGGATCTCGACGTGCAGCGGCAGGGTGTTGGTGACGCCGCGAATGTGCCCGGACACCACCGACACCGCGCCGAACTCGCCCATGGCCCGCGCCGTGCACAGCACCACGCCGTAGATCAGGCCCCATTTGATGTTCGGCACGGTGACATGCCAGAACATCTGCCAGCCATTGGCGCCCAGCAGGCGCGCGGCCTCTTCTTCCTGAGTGCCTTGCTCCTGCATCAGCGGGATCAGCTCACGGGCCACGAACGGCACAGTAACGAAGATGGTCGCCAGCACGATGCCGGGCAAGGCGAACACGATCTGGATGTCATGGTCCTGCAACCATGGGCCGAAGAAGCCCTGGGCGCCGAACATCAGCACGTAGACCAGGCCCGCAATCACCGGTGAAACCGAGAACGGCAGGTCGATCAACGTGACCAGGATGCTTTTGCCACGGAACGAATACTTGCTTACGCACCAGGCCGCGCTGACCCCGAACACCAGGTTGAGCGGCACCGAAATCAACACGGCGATCACCGTGAGTTTCAGCGCCGACAGCGCGTCCGGCTCAAGGATCGCGGTGAAGAACGAACCCAGGCCATTCTTCAGGCCCTGGGACACCACGATCACCAGCGGCAACAGCAGGAACAGGGCGAACACCAGCCAGCCAAGGCCGATCAGGATACGTCGCGACGTCGCGCTGCCACGGCGGGCAGCGTTGGCCGAGGACGCGGCGGAAATAGACGATTGGGACATGTTCCGCGCCTCCTTATGGACGTTCGATGCGCCGCTGCAACAAGTTGATCAGCAGCAGCAAGACAAAGGAAACCACCAGCATCAGCACACCAATGGAGGTGGCGCCGCGGTAGTCGTATTGGTCCAGCTTGACCATGATCAGCAACGGCAGGATTTCGGTTTTCATCGGCATGTTGCCGGCGATGAAGATCACCGAACCGTACTCACCCACGCCACGGGCGAAGGCCAACGCGAACCCGGTCAGCCAGGCAGGCAACAATGCCGGCACGAGGATATGGCGGAACACCTGCAGTGGCTTGGCACCCAGGCAAGCGGCGGCCTCTTCGACTTCCCGGGGGATATCGGCCAGTACCGGCTGCACCGTGCGCACCACGAAGGGCAAGGTCACGAAGGTCAGCGCCAGGGTGATGCCCAAGGGGGTATAGGCGATCTTGAAGCCCAGGTCGGTTGCGAACTGGCCGACCAGGCCGTTAGGCGCATACAGCGCGGTCAAGGCAATACCGGCGACGGCGGTGGGCAAGGCGAACGGCAGGTCGATCATCGCATCGATGATCTTGCGGCCGGGGAAGGTGTAACGCACCAACACCCAGGCCAGCAGCGTGCCGATCACGCCGTTGATCAGCGCGGCGTACAGCGCGGTGCTGAAGCTCAGCTTTAACGCCGCCAGCACGCGAGGTGCGGAGATGATGTTCCAGAACTGATCCCAGGTGAGTTGGGCGGCGTGTACAAACATCGCCGCCAGCGGGATGAGCACGATCAGGCTGAGGTACACGACGGTGTAGCCCAGCGTCAGCCCGAAGCCGGGTATGACGGGGGAAATACGACGCGACATAAGAGTCCTTGGTTAAAGGGTAGAAACCACTGTAGGAGCGCGCTTTTTGTGGCAGCTGGCTTTTCTGTGGGAGCCGGGCTTGCCCGCGATGCAGGCACCTCGGTGTATCAGCCACACCACGGTGATGCTATCGCAGGCAAGCCAGCTCCCACACAAGCCCAGTTCCTACAGAAAGTCAGGCCCCTACAGTTACTTTGGCTTACTGCGCCGTGTAGATCTGGTCGAACACGCCACCGTCGTTAAAGAATTTCGGTTGGGCAGTTTTCCAGCCGCCGAAATCTTTGTCGATAGTCACCAGGTCCAGTTTCGGGAACTGCTGGGCGTATTTGGCGGCTACTTTTGCATCGCGTGGGCGGTAGAAGTTTTTCGCCGCAATCTCCTGGCCGGCCGGGCTGTACAGGTGTTTGAGGTATTCGGTGGCGATCTCGGTATTGCCTTTTTTCTCGGCGTTCTTGTCGACCACAGCCACCGGCGGCTCCGCCAGGATCGACAGGGACGGCACGACAATGTCGAACTTGTCGGCGCCGCCGTCTTCTTTCAAGGCCAGGAACGCCTCGTTTTCCCAGGCCAGCAATACGTCACCCTGACCGTTGTTGACGAAGGTAATGGTAGAACCCCGGGCGCCGGTGTCCAGTACCGGGACGTGCTTGAACAGCTCTTTCACGTACTCCTGGGCCTTGGCTTCGCTGCCTCCGGCCTTGAGGCCATAGGCCCAGGCAGCAAGGAAGTTCCAGCGCGCCCCGCCGGAGGTTTTCGGGTTGGGCGTGATCACCGACACGTCTTTCTTGATCAGGTCGCCCCAATCCTTGATGCCTTTAGGGTTGCCCTTGCGCACCAGGAACACGATGGTCGAGGTGTACGGGGTGCTGGCGTCCGGCAGACGCGTCTGCCAGTTTTCCGGCAGGGTCTTGCCCAGCTTGGCGACTTCATCGATGTCACCGGCCAGGGCCAGGGTCACCACGTCGGCGCGCAGGCCGTCGATCACTGCTCGTGCCTGCTTGCCCGAGCCGCCGTGGGACTGCTGGATCTTGACGTTGTCGCCGGGGTGAGACTGCTTCCAGAAGTTGGTGAACTCTGCGTTGTAGTCCTGGTACAGCTCACGGGTCGGGTCGTACGAGACATTGAGCAACTCGTAGTCCTTGGCAACAGCGGAACCGGCAAACACGGCACTGGCCAGCGCGGCCAAGGCATAACGGCGAATCGACGACATAGAAGCTCCTGAAATTCTTGAGTGTTGGCTTTTCTTATTAGTTGCGGGTCTATCGCCGTTCTTGCTCAGCTCGGTTTGTTACCCGGGTTCTGCAGGCGGAATTTTTCCTTGCGCTCGATCTGTACCACTTGGGCGTTGTGCACAGTGATTTCCACCGCGCCAAAGCGCAGATCGCGCAAGGCGCTCTGGATCTCACGCAAAATGGCTGCTTCGTCCTGGCCGTCGACGCTACGTAGAGATGCGCTCATGGTCTCGCTCCTGAAATGAATAGTGCCTGGCAGTGACGACACTGCTTGCGGCGTGAGGGCGATAGTAGATAAGCGTGGATATTCTTAAAAATACTATTTAAGAATGTTTATATAACCAGAAAGAATTTTCTGATAGGGCGCGGGGTTGCGTGTGGATTTTCTGCTCAGATGCTGAAGTTAAGGCCTGATGTGATCCAAATGTGGGAGGGTCGGGGCGGTCGCACCGCCCCTCCCACAGTTTGACCGTGTTTCAAGGTCGGATGGCGGGGGCTCGTGACCAATCAATCTCCTGGGCCGGCATCGGTCGTCCAAACCAATACCCCTGGCCCATATCGCACTCCTGACCCAACAGGAACCGCGCCTGTTCCACCTGCTCGATTCCTTCGGCATGTACCTGCATCCCCATGCTTTTGGCCAGGGCGATGACCACACGTACGATCGCGGCGTCGTCTTCGTCCCACGGCAGACCGGCGACGAAGCCTTGGTCGATCTTCAGCTTCTGCACCGGCAGGCGCTTGAGGCGCAACAGCGAAGAGTAGCCGGTGCCGAAATCGTCGATGGCCAGGCGCAAGCCCAGTTCGCGCAGACGGTGCAGTTGCTCCAGAGCCACTTCGGGGTCGTCCATCACTGCGCTTTCGGTGACTTCCAGCTCAAGAAACGCCGGGTCCAGGCCCGTGTCGTGCAGCACCTGAGCCACTTGTTCATAGAGTTCACGCCGGGCAAACAGGCGGCTGGAGACGTTGACGGCGATAAAGCCCAACGGCGCGCCGTCCGCCAGCCATTGGCACATCTGCCGGCACGCCTGGTCCATCACCCACGCGTCGATATCGGCAATCAACCCGGTGCGTTCGGCGATGGGGATGAATTCGCCAGGGGGCACCAGGCCGCGCTCCGGATGCTGCCAGCGCACCAGCGCTTCAACGCCCACCAAACGGCTGTCGGGCAGGTTATGCACCGGCTGGTAGTAGACGCGCAGTTCCTGCTGGTCGAGGGCACGGCGCAGTTCGCTGGCGATCTCCACGCGATTTTGCGCGTGAGCGGTCAGCTCTTCGGTGTACAGGGCATAGCCCTCGCGGCCGACGCTTTTGGCCTTGAACAACGCGGAGTCGGCGTTGCGCAGCAATTGCTCGGCGCTCAAGGCATCGCTGGGGAACAGGCTGATGCCAATACTGGCGCTGATAAACAATTGATTACCGTCAAAAACAAACGGGTCTTTCATGGCATTGAGCATGCGCTGCGCCAAGGCAGCGGCCTGGATCACCTGTGGACAACTTTCCGCCAGCACAGCGAACTCGTCGCCGCCCAGCCGCGCGAGTGTGACCCCAGGCCCGAACAGGCCCTTGAGACGGTCAGCCACCAGCTTGAGCAACTGGTCTCCAACATTGTGGCCAAGGCTGTCATTGATGATCTTGAAGTGGTCCAGGTCCATTAACAGCAGGGCACAGCCACGCTTGTGCACTTGCGCCGAGGCCAGGGCCTGCTCGGTACGATCGGTGAATAAAAGGCGGTTGGGCAGGTCGGTGAGCGGGTCGTGATGGGCCAGGTGCGCCAGTTCGTGTTCGGAGTCCTTGATGGCGCTGATGTCCGAGAACACCGCGACGTAATGGCTGATATGGCCCCGCTCATCGCGAATCACACGGATGGTTTGCCACTGTGGATACACCTCGCCGCTTTTGCGGCGGTTCCAGATTTCGCCGCTCCATTCGCCTTCACGTTCCAGGGTCTGAAACATCTGTTGATAGAAAGCTGACGAATGGCGCCCGGACTTGAACAGGCTGGGCGGCTGGCCCATGACGTCTTCGCGGCGGTAGCCGGTAATCTCCATGAATGCCCGGTTGACGTGCACGATCAGGCCCTGGGCATCGGTGACCAACACACCTTCGCGGGTGCAATCGAACACGGCGGCCGCCTGTTGCAGGCGTACGCGGTTTTCTTGCAGGGGCAGCTGCAGTTGGTGGGCGCGGGCGAAACGTACGCCCATCAGGTATATAGCCAGCGCACTCAGGGCTACCCAGACGTAGCCGCGAAGTTGCAGCCAATGCGCCAGCGCCCCCGGTTCATCGATAAAGTTGATCAATAATTGGTGGCTGAGTCTGAGCCATACGACGGAAATCAACAGGTATACCAGCCCCGCACGTAGGGCTCCTCGGTATGAAAACAGCATATGGTCAGTAATCCTTACCAAAAAAAACAGAATCGCCCTACGAAGGCTGGGGATTATAGAATAAGAAACATCCAGTCACTCCTATCTGAAAGAGCGGCTGGTTTTCTCTGTAGGCTTAGTGATAATGCGTGAGCTGTTCTTTTCTTTATCTGAGGGCCATACAGCCTATGTGGTACAACGGTTTTCTTGACCTGTCAGCCTGGCAACTGGTGGCAGTCACGCTGTTGATGACCCACGTGACCATTATTGGGGTCACTGTCTATCTGCACCGTTATTCGGCCCATCGCTCGCTTGAGCTCAATGCCGGCCTGAAACACTTCTTCCGCTTCTGGCTGTGGCTGACCACGGCGCAGAACACCCGCGAGTGGACCGCCATCCACCGCAAGCACCACGCCAAATGCGAAACCGTCGATGACCCGCACAGCCCGGTGATCAAGGGCCTGTCCACGGTGCTGCGCAAAGGCGCCGAGCTGTACCGTGCCGAGGCGGAAAACCCCGAGACCCTGCGCATCTACGGCAAGAACTGCCCGGACGACTGGATCGAACGCAAGCTCTACACGCGTTACCCGCTGTTGGGCGTGGCGCTCATGGGCGTGATCGACCTGCTGCTGTTCGGCACCATCGGTATCACCATCTGGGCGATCCAGATGATGTGGATTCCGTTCTGGGCCGCCGGCGTGATCAATGGCCTGGGTCATGCCGTGGGCTATCGCAACTTCGAATGCCGTGACGCCGCCACCAACCTGGTGCCGTGGGGCATCATCGTCGGCGGCGAAGAGCTGCATAACAACCACCACACCTACCCCAACTCGGCCAAGCTGTCGGTGAAGAAGTGGGAGTTCGACCTGGGCTGGGCCTGGATCAAGGTGTTCAGCTTCCTGCGCCTGGCCAAGGTGCAGCGTGTTGCCCCCATCGCCCACCGCGTCGAAGGCAAGGGCAGCCTGGACATGGACACCGCCATGGCGATCCTCAACAACCGCTTCCAGATCATGGCCCAATACCGCAAGTTGGTGATCGGCCCGCTGGTCAAGCAGGAGCTGGAGAAGGTCGATCACTCGGTACGTCACCAGTTCCACCGTGCCAAGCGCCTGTTGTCACGGGAAACCAGCTTGCTGGATGACCGTCACCACTTGCGCATCCAAAGCATGTTGGAGCACAGCCATGCGCTGACCGTGATCTATGAGAAGCGTCTGGCGCTCCAGCAGATCTGGCTCAAGACCAGCACCAATGGCCACGATATGCTGGCCGCGATCAAGGAATGGGTGCACGAAGCCGAGGCCAGCGGCATTCAATCCCTGCGCGACTTTGCCCACCAGTTGAAGACCTACTCGCTGCGCCCTGCGGCGGTCTGACGGTACTTTGGGAGGGCTTGCCCTCCCACACACTGGCTTTTTGGCGCCATTTTCCGGGCACCGTCAATCCATGCCGATCACGGAACTTCACTGCAAATCCCCTCTCTCAAAGAACACTTCGCCATCATGGTGACCCCTTGTAGTGACCGCTGCTCCATCCTGCGGCGCGCCCAGAGAGAGTTGTACCGATGGTTCACGAAAAGCCCTGCCTGCCCGATGTGCCCACTGCCGAGCCGCCGCGTCCAGCTGCGGCGGCGACCCTGTTGGCGCTGATGCATGCCCAGGGCGAAGTGGAGCGGCTGAGTGAGCGCGAGCAATTGCTCAGTTCGCTGTTGGTCAGCGTGAACGCCGTGCTCTGGGCCATCGATTGGGCAACCCGTCGCGTGCTGTATGTGAGCCCAGCCTACGAGCGCATATTCGGTCGTTCGGCCGGTTTGCTGTTGGCCGACCACCGCGAATGGCGCAACAGTGTTCACCCCGAAGACCTCGATTACGCCGAACACAGCCTGGCCCGCGTGCTGGAACAAGGCGCCGTGGAAGACCGCGAGTACCGCATCATCACCGCCGACGGGCAAATCCGCTGGCTGAGTGACAAGTGCTACATCAACCAGCAGGTGGTGCCCGGTGAACCGCTGATTGTGGTTGGCATGGCCGAAGACATCACCGAAAAGAAGCTGCTGGAGCTGGAACTGCAACGTCTGGCCACCACCGACGTGCTGACCCAAAGCAGCAACCGCCGGTATTTTTTCGAATGCGCCAACCAGGCGTTCGACAACGCCTGCGTTCAGGGCACACCGCTGGCGTTCCTGTTGCTGGACATCGATGACTTCAAGGACGTCAACGACACCTACGGCCACCTGGAGGGCGATCAGGTGCTGCGGCGCATCGCTGAGAGTGGTCGGGGGGTATTGCGCCGTGGCGACCTGTTCGGGCGCATTGGCGGCGAAGAATTCGCCGCTGTGCTGCCCGGTTGCGCGCCAGAAATGGCCCTGCAAGTAGCCGAACGGCTGGGCAAGGAGATCCAGGCCTTGTTGTTCAGCTATGAAGGGCGCGAGTTCAGCGTGACCGTCAGCCAGGGCCTGGCCAGCTTGCGTGAAGATGACTCCACCCTCGACAGCCTGTTCGCCCGGGCGGATGCAGCGATGTATGAGGCAAAACGCCAAGGCAAGAACCGCGTTATAGCCGGTTAATACCGATCAACTGTGGAAGCTGGCTTGCCTGCGATGGCGTCTTGGCTGACCCACCGCTATCGCAGGCAAGCCAGCTCCCACAATTGATCGGTGTGTGTTTCAGGTTTTGCGTACTCGCGTCAGTTCGGACAAGCCCACCTTGAGCAACCGCGCCGTCTTGCTGCCGGCCAGCTCTTGCAGCCCTTCGTGCTCGGTCAACCGCGCCATCTGCGTCGCCAGGTTCACCACCAAGGCTTCGCGTGAATACACACCGCCTTCCAGTGAATAGGTGGCCGCGATCAATTGGCGCAACTCCAACGGCAAGCGCCAGCGAGTGCGCAACGCCGAACCGTAGGCGGCGCCGAAGTTGTCGAGGGATTCGCCGATCGCTTCGTCATCCAGGGCGCCGCCACCCTGACGCCAGTCTTCCAGGCAGCGCAACAAGGCCAGGTCGCCCAACCGATGCAGGATGCAGGCGCTGTAGCAGCGCTGGTGATCCAGTTCCAACATGCGTGCCAGGCGCCGGGCGTACTCGGCGCTGTCCTCGGACAACTGCCAGTGCCGCTCGGCGTAGGCCACCAGCCCAGGGTCACCCAGCACCACGTTGTGCTTGAGCGCAAGGCCCAGGATGAGGTTCATGCTTTGCCCGGGGACCAGCTTGTTCAGGGCTGCGTGCAGGGTCTGCACCGGCGTGCCGTGATACCCGGCACTGTTGGCGGCAGCGATCAGCACAGCGGTGATTTGCGGGTCCATGCGCACCTGATCTTCAAGCTGCTGCAGGTCCACGCCCTCGGGGCCCAGGCTGCGATGCACCGCCGCTTTCACGTCCACACGCAACGGTGCGCCATCGCAGACCTCTCGGCGCTGCTCCAGGAATGCTGGCAAGGTCATTCCCGGTGCCAGCGCCGGGATCTCGCAATACACGCTTTCGCCTTCGTTAAGCAGCAGGTCTTGCAGGCGCTGGGTCAGGCTCTCCATGTTCAGCGGGCGGGTCAGGTAGGCCGTGGGCGCCAGGGGCAAGGCTTCGCATACGCTGGCGCTGTCGTTGCGACTGCTCAGCAGAATAAATGGCAATGCGGGGGAGCGGCGCTGCTGGCGCACACTGCGCAGCAGGCTCAGGCCATCGACGCCTGCAAGCTCCCAATCCGCCAGGATCAGGTCATAGCTTTTCTCACGCAACAGCGCAGCAGCGTGGTCACCATCTGCGCACACATCCAGCCGCGCGTCACAACGCACATTCAACAACACTTGCTTGAGCAGGTCCCGCGACCAGGGGTCCGCCTCGGCAATCAACACTCGGGGTACAGCAGGTAAATCAACAGCAGTCATCCAGCACGCTCCATCGACAATGCTTGCACCTTAGACAATGCCGCCGCGTGCGTAAAATGAAGCAGGCACAAAAAAACCGCCGAAGCGGTTTTTTTGCTTTTCGTAGAAGCGGGGCGCGTCAGAGTTCGGAGAAACACTCTTCGATAATCGCCAGGCCCTTGTCCAACTGCTCGTCCGGCGAGGTCAGCGGCACCAGTACGCGCAACACGTTGCCGTAAGTACCACAGGACAGCAGGATCAGGCCCTTGTCACGCGCCTTGGCCACCACGGAGGCAACTGCAGCAGCGTTTGGCTTGTGGGTGTCGCCGTCTTCGAACAGCTCGACCGCGATCATCGCGCCCAGGGCACGCACTTCGCCGATCACCGGGTACTTGGCCTGGATGGCCTTGAGGCCGGTCACCAGGCGCTCGCCGACAGCCTTGCAGCGGTCCAGCAGGTGCTCTTCTTCGAACACTTCCATCACCGCAAGGGCTGCCGCACAGGCGATCGGGCTACCGGCATAGGTACCGCCCAGGCCGCCTGGGGCGATGGCGTCCATGTATTCGGCCTTGCCGCACACACCGGCCAGCGGGAAGCCGCCAGCGATGGATTTGGCGAAGGTGGTCAGGTCGGCGGCAACGCCCATCTGTTCCATGGCGAAGAAGGTACCGGTACGCCCGGCACCGGTTTGCACTTCGTCGGCGATCAGCAGGATGCCGTGCTTGTCGCACAGTTCGCGCAGGCGCTGCATGAAGGCTTTCGGCGCGACGTAGAAACCGCCTTCGCCCTGTACCGGTTCGATGATGATTGCAGCGATATCACGTGGCTCGGCATCGTTCTTGAAGATGCGTTCGATGCTGGCGATCGAGTCATCGACGCTCACACCGTGCAGTTCGTTCGGATACAGCGCACGGAACACGCCACCTGGCATCAGGCCCATGCCGGCCGAGTAAGGCACGACCTTGCCGGTCAGGCCGAGGGTCATCATGGTGCGGCCGTGGTAAGCGCCCGTGAAAGCGATCACACCAGCACGGCCCGTGGCGGCGCGGGCGATCTTCACCGCGTTTTCCACCGCTTCGGAACCGGTGGTGACCAGCAGGGTTTTCTTGGCGAAATCACCCGGCACCTTGGCGGCGACTTTTTCGCACACCTCTACGTAGGGCTCGTAGGCCAATACCTGGAAGCAGGTGTGGGTCAGCTTGTTCAACTGCTCGGTCACGGCCGCGATGATTTTGGGGTGCACGTGGCCGGTGTTCAGCACGGCGATACCGCCGGCGAAGTCGATGAACTCGCGACCTTCAACGTCGGTCACGGTGGCGTTCTTCGCCGAGTCGGCGAAGATCGGGTGAATCTGGCCAACACCGCGCGGTACAGCGGCTTCGCGGCGTTTCATCAGGGAAGCGTTGGTCTTGCTCATAAAGTCCTCATTCGCCACTCATCGGGTGGCGTGGTCCAAGGCATACGTGGCGGGGAGGCAACTACGGCAGCATTCGATGATCGACTGCCCCAGCTTTCCCGGCCACTACGAATTACGATGTGAAACACGCAAAGGGACAGCGCTCTCGTGCCCTCTGCGTTTACTGCAATCCCGCGCCTTAGATACCCAGGCAGAGGTATTTGATTTCCAGGTAATCCTCGATCCCGTACTTGGAGCCTTCACGGCCCAGGCCCGACGCCTTGATGCCGCCGAACGGCGCCACTTCGTTGGAGATCAACCCGGTGTTGACGCCGACCATACCGTACTCCAGGGCCTCGGCCACACGGAACACACGGCCCAGGTCACGGGCGTAGAAGTAAGAGGCCAGGCCGAACTCGGTGTCGTTGGCCATCGCGATAACGTCGGCTTCATCTTTGAAGCGGAACAGCGGCGCCAGCGGGCCGAAGGTTTCTTCCTTGGCCACGGCGGCGTCTTTGGAGACGTTGGTGAGGATGGTCGGCTCAAAGAAGTTGCCTTCCATCGCCTTGCCACCGGCCAGCAGCGTGGCGCCTTTGCTCAGGGCATCAGCGATATGTTCCTGAACCTTGGCCACGGCTTTTTCGTCGATCAGCGGGCCCGTGGTGGTGCCTTCTTCCAGACCGTTACCGATCTTCAATTTGGTCACCGCCACCTTGAGCTTTTCAGCGAAGGCGTCGTACACCGAATCCTGAATGTACAGGCGGTTGGCGCACACGCAGGTCTGGCCGTTGTTGCGGTACTTGGAGATGATCGCGCCTTCGACGGCCTTATCCAGGTCGGCGTCGTCGAACACGATGAACGGTGCGTTACCGCCCAACTCCAGGGAGACTTTCTTGATGTCCTTGGCGCATTCGGCCATCAACTGGCGACCAATTTCGGTCGAGCCGGTGAAGGACAATTTACGCACGATCGGGTTGCTGGTCAGTTCGCCGCCGATGTCGCCGGCGCTGCCGGTGACCACGCTGAGCACGCCTTTGGGGATACCGGCGCGGTGCGCCAGCTCAACCAGGGCCAGGGCCGAGAACGGCGTTTGCGAGGCCGGCTTGATCACCATGGTGCAACCGGCGGCCAGGGCCGGGCCGGCTTTGCGGGTGATCATCGCCGCAGGGAAGTTCCACGGAGTGATGGCTGCGGTCACGCCGATAGGCTGCTTGATCACGATCAGGCGCTTGTCGGGCTGGTGGCCGGGGATCACGTCACCGTAGATGCGCTTGGCTTCTTCGGCGAACCACTCGATAAAGGAGGCGGCGTAGACGATTTCGCCCTTGGCTTCGGCCAGTGGCTTGCCTTGTTCGAGGGTCATCAGGCGGCCGAGGTCGTCCTGGTTTTCGATCAACAGTTCAAACCAGCGGCGCAGCTTGTTGGCGCGCTCCTTGGCGGTGAGTGCACGCCAGGCCGGCAGCGCCTTGTCGGCGGCTTCGATGGCACGGCGGGTTTCCGCGGCGCCCATCTTCGGCACGGTGCCGAGAATCTCGCCCGTGGCGGGGTTGTTGACCTTGATGGTCTGACCGTTGTCCGCATCGACCCAAGCGCCATCGATAAAGGCTTGCTGGCGGAACAATTGGGTATCTTTGAGCTGCATGTCGGCTTTCCTTAACAGCACCGCGCGCACGCGGAGCGAATTAGAGTTGTTGAAAGGCGCCTTGTGGGCTGCCGTCAGGGAAATCAGCCCCAGCGCGCAGAAGAAATAAAAGTGCGCACGGGAGACAGAGCGTTTGAAATCTCAAACGAATCCTAGGATCAATGGGGGTACAGGGCAATAGGATGTTCGAAAAAAAGAACGAATATGGCGCATCCAGCTCATCTTTCAGATCAAGCGCACACACGACAACAGCCCCGGAGCCTTGTGGGCGCCGGGGCCGTTGGGGACCTCGCAGCTTAAGGTTGGAACGACTTGAGCACGGCCAGCAGGCTGGTCAAGTTGTCGGCCACGCCGCCCTGGGCGACTTTTTCGGTGGCCGCGGCGCCAGCGGTGGTGTCGACACTGTAGATCTGCATCACGCCCTGGTTGGTGGCCGCCTGGGCCAGGGTGTTTTGTTGCTGTTGGGCCGAGACCGAGTTCTGGAACAGGATCGCCGTGGCCTGGCCCATGGATTGGTAGATGGTGCTCATGGCCATCGCGGGTGATTCGGCAACCACCTTGACGTTGGTCTGGGTGACGGCATCGGTGATTTGCGGGCTGACTGTACTCATGGTTGAAACTCCTGGGTTGAGAAAGAACAACATCCGTTATCGCTCAGTGCTTAAGGCTGGAAAGACTTGAGCACGGTCAACAGGCTGGTGAGGTTATCCGACACGCCGCCCTGGGCGACTTTCTCGGTGGCCGCCGCACCTGCGGTGGTATCGACGCTGTAGATCTGCATCACGCCCTGGTTGGTGGCCGCCTGAGCCAGGGTGTTTTGCTGCTGTTGGGCCGACACGGCGTTCTGGAACAGAATCGCCGTGGCCTGCGCCATGGATTGATAGATGGTGCTCATCGCCATCGCTGGCGATTCGGCCACCACTTTGACGTTGGTCTGGGTGACCGCGTCGGTAATTTGCTCGTTAACAAATGCCATGATCAATTTCCTTATTTAGTACACGGTGCATTCCGTGTTCATCAATGAACGTTGCCAAACAAGGGCTGTGAAACCTGTGGCTTCAGGATTTCGCAGGTCCGGCCCGGGCGGCCTCGATCCGTGCGATCAACTGCTGGATCTCCTTGTTCACTTCACGCTTGAGATCCAACTGCTCGACGCTTTGATCGGGCGCGCCACTCAGCGCTTGGCGTACCGCCGCCTCGCTCTGCTGGGCGGCCTGGCGAATGGCCTGCTCGTTGATCTTCGATTGTTCAAGCACTTGCACCGCGCGTTTGAGGCTCTCGTCAACGATGGCTCGCGGCGCACCCTCGAACATCTGCGGGCTGCGCAGCATCGCCTCAAGCCGCTGGCGATCAGCGCTGGATAGAACCGGTGGCTGCATGTGAACCTCCTGCGGCACTGGCTGGACGGCAACAGCGCCGCTAAAGCCGCACCTCAACGTTGTCCTGCCAGAACCCGGCAAAGTAAAAGTGCGGCGAGGAATCACAGAAGGTCGCCAACTCCGCAGGCGTTATGGCGCTAGGCTGGTTGGGGAAAATGGCAGGCGGAGGCGGCAGCAGATTGGCCTCGTTGTAGAGGTTGCCGACTTCATAGCAGTTGGCCGCGAACTGCGAACAAAAGGACCCGCTGCCGATGTCGATGGACTCGTTGATCCGCGTCACCAGGCTGGTATCGGAAGTCCAGCGCCGGAACGCTGAAATCATCGCGTTCCACACGCTGTAGCGGCCCCGAATATCACCGCCGATCTTGTCGAAGTAGAACTGCTTGGCAGCTACCGTCGCCGCCTCGCCCAGTTCGGTATCCACGCAGGAAAACACCATCGCCGAGCGCGGCGGTTTTTCCAGGCTCAGGTCGGTCAGGGCCAGGCCACTGCCGACACTTTCGATCACCATCGTGTCGCTTACCGCAATCGCCGGGTGAACCACATTCAGGTAGGTCGTGTCCTGCGAGAACACCTTGGCCTTGACCAGTTGACCGGCTTTGATAAACGCCCGCGTAGCGCTGTCGTCATCTTGTTTGACAGAAAAAATAATATCTCCAGGCTGCATGATGTCGCTCCTCACTCAAGAAAAGTTGCTTTCAAGTTGCTGTTGCACCGCTCCAGCCGAACGCTGGAGCGCTGTGCTGGGTTCAGGCCGCTGGCGCGGCCCGGTTGGCCAGGGTGCTCGCGTACTTGGCGATGCTCTGGTCGATCTTGTCGATGGCCACGCTGGCGGCTTCGGCTTCCATCGCACCGGCGGCGGCGGCCACGGCGGCAGCGGCGCCCACCAGCAGGTCGGTGGCCAAGGCGCCCAAGGCGTCTTCGGCAGCGCCTGGCAGGTTGTCGTTGACGATGTTCTCGGTCATTTGCTGGAGCAGCACGGCCTGGGCCGCCAACGCGATCTTGCTGACCCCGTCGAAGTACCCCGCCGCCGCCTGCGCCACCAGCCCGGCCGCCTGGCTGATCATCATGTCGGCCGGCACCGCGATCTGCGCCGGGGCATAGGCAAAGTTCTGCGCGTTGGTGAACTGCACCGCCTGCACGATCTGGCTATTGAGCGCCGCCGTGCTATCGGGCGACGGCGTGCTTACCTGGTTGAGCAGGTGCTCGTTCATGCGCGCCATGATCGAGCGCGAGGCCGGTGCAGCGGGCGCTGGCGGCGGCGGGTCGGCGGCGGGCGTTGCTTGGGAGGCGGCGGGTTTCTTTCTGCTGAACCACGACATAATCAATCTCCCGAGGCCTCAGCCCTTCTCGCCAATCTGCATGATCAGCGCCACGGCCTTGGAGATCACCGCGTTGGAAATCTGATTCATCGCCTGCTGGCTGTTGACCGCGTTCTGCAACGAAAGGCCCGCCGCACTGCTGGCCACCTGGTACAGCGACGCGATGGCCTGGGCCGGCGCCTCGGCCACCACCTTGACGTTGGTTTGAGTGACCGCGTCGGTGATCTGGCTGTTGACCTCTGTCATACATCTCTCCTTGATGGCATTCACCCAGGTTTGGGTGTGGATAGCGGCGGCGTGCTGCGCTCATATCACTAGAACGCCCCACGCCAACGTCTGTGAATCACCTTCAGCGCAAAGCACTGCGCAGCAGTTGCACACGCTTGCGCACCAGCGGTAGCTTCACGTGTAACTCGGCGGCGATTTGCGGGTAAGGCAGGTCGTCGACAAAACGCATCTCGAACAAACGCTGCTGCAACAGCGGTAACCGTGCGACGTGCGCCTCGATCTGCTCCAGGCGCTCATAACATTCCACCCGCTCCAGCACCGAAGCGCAGGGCGCGGCGAGCGCGGCCAAGTGATCGTGTTCAAGATCCACCGAATCATCGAACAGCCGCCCCTCGCGCTTGCTGCGCCGCAAGCTGTCGAGAAACACATGATCGAGCACCAGAAACAGAAACCCCTCAGGGTCACGAATGCGCTCCGGCGAACGCCGAAAAAACAACAGGGCCTTGATCGCCGTGGCCGCCAACCATTCCTGGCCCTGATCCAGATTGCCCTTGGCCCGCCGCAACGCCCGGCGCTTTAGCTCGCCCTGCACAGCGCGCCAACTCGCTTCGAACAAACGGTCATCGGCGGCCCATTGATCCTTGAACTCAACAGTCATCCCCATCGCCAGCACTCCTGTGCATCCTTGATGAAGGGCCAGTCTGCGAGGGCTCGACGGGGGTACGCTGTTACCTGGGGAACACTGCGGCAACTAATTCAGCGCAAAAGCCTTGCGCCGCAACTGCTCAACATCGTTGATCACCATGCGCTCCAGATTGCCGCTGATCACGCCATTGCGACGCCACACTTGCAGCTGCACATTAAGCTTGGGGCGACTGGTATTCAGCATCGACGCCAACACCCCCTGGCTGGCGGGCAGCGACACACTGGGCAAGGCCAGCGCCAGGTCGATCTCGCCCAGATTGGCCAACAAAAACCGCGCCAACCGCGACTCCAGCCGATGCAGGCACACCAACTCCAGCAACTCGATGGCGTGCAGCAAACGCAGCATCATCAACATCAACAAACGCCGCAGAAACACCGGCTCCTCAAACAACACAGCAAAATGCCGACTGCCCAACTGCAACAAGCGCGTAGGGCCACTGGCAAAGGTGGAAGACTCGCGCCCATGATCCTTGATCAACGCCGTCTCCCCCACCACCTGCCCGGCCCCGGTACTGCCAATGATCTGCTCCCGACCATCGGGCCCATGCACCACCGAATAAATCCGACCCTCCACCACCAACGCAATAAATTCGAGTGTGTCGTCCTTGAAATACAACAGCTCACGATCATCCAGCACACGCTCCACCATATGGGTGGCAACGTAGCGCAAGAGATGCTCCGGCATACCTCGAAACAAATCGGAGCGAGCCAGCAGGGTTTGTCTGAGCGGGAGATCGAGCATCACGGTTCCTTTGGAATGCATGCGTTCACCTGGGGAATTGCGGCGTGGAAGCGGGTTAAAGCCACAAGAGCAAAGCAAACAAAGGGACGTGCGGCGCGGGGAGTTGTGAATGAGGGTGGCGATTAGCCATTTTTTGTCGGAAATGGACGACAGAGGGCGGGGGAAATGCCGGAATGGACGCATCAGGTCGACATGGGTATGATGTCGCCCGCACAAGCATCCGTAGCTCAGCTGGATAGAGTACTGCCCTCCGAAGGCAGGGGTCGTGGGTTCGAATCCCGCCGGGTGCACCAGATATGAATGAAAAAGCCTCAGGTCGGGAGATCTGGGGCTTTTTTGTGGGTTGGGAGGTGGTGTTGGGAGGGAGTTGAGCGGGGTTTCGGTTTGGGCTGTCTGGGATTGCCGCCCCCTTTTTCGTCGTGAAAATAAATCTGTCCCCTTTTTCCTTTTTCGCGGTCCCCTTTTTCGCGAAGCAACCGGCGAGGGTCGGCTGCTTCGGGCCAACCATCGGTCTAATCATGAATAAAACACCACAGAACAGTGCTCAGATGCCTGATTACCTAAAGGCCCGAAAGCTGCATTTGAACGGGATAATTCTCGGCATGGCTGGCATGAAAAAGCTCAACGCAAGGGCAAACACTGACACCAAAGTTGAGACGCTCACGATTGATGCAATCAAAGCAGAGCTTGATTTCATTGGCCTCCAACTCAAAAGAAAGAACGGATAATGAAGAAGCGGAAGCCTAAACAGCCTCCGCTTCGCTAGATCTTATCCTGACAAAACAAAGATTCAGACCTTATCGGCCTCTCATTTGTGACGGCCTTGAGCTTATGACCGCGTTCGGCCCATAGCAGTCGTTGGCACTTTGTAAGTGCTAGTGGAATGTAAAAGGCGAACTATAGACACGTCTATTAAGTAACTATGCCTGATAATTTTTACCGAAATAGGGCAGTAATACGTCGCGGCAATTCTTGGCATCAGAACTATGAGGCTCCGCTTGCAACCAAAAATTGACCTTCCCTAAAATAGAATCCAGGTAAAACGGATCTTTGATTTTTTCTTGTGATACATGAGAGAGAAAGCCATATCGCTCGATATAATGTACCGCCTGCCTTATGGAGCGCCGGAGCTCTCTAGTAATTCTGAGCGCATCGGCAGCGACTGATAGCCCCGTGACAATTTTCTTGTTTTTATTTATCATTAATTTAGTTTTTGTAGCATTCACTACAAGCCCGTAATCATTCACAATAGATTCTATAAGTGCGGGCATCTTATTCGAAATGTAGCCACCTGAAAAGGTCATATCATCAGCGTAACGGGTATATTTCAAGTTACTCTTGGATGCTAATTTAGTAAGTCGTTCGTCCAACCCATGCAGCAGAACATTCGTAAGGTAGGGGCTTGTAGACGCGCCCTGGACCAAGCAGCCATTGTTGCAACATAAAGACGCCAATGCGTATGACACGCCGTGCGAATAACCAAGCCCTGAGAAAAGATTTACTACCCAACCAATTCCTATTGATGGAAAAAAGTCCTTTAGATCCATCTTCAGCAAAACTTTGCAGTTAAGATGAGGGGTTGCGTTAGTGAAAATTGATCGTTTAGGAATGTAGCCGTGAGCGTTATCATGAACGGCGCAGTTGAGAAGAATATTTTGATAAATCCAATCCTGGCAATGAAGAAGACTGGGATAGGGGGCATGTATGGTACGATTACCACCTGCTCTTTTTTTAATAGTGAACTCCCTATAAAATTTAGGAGTTCCGTTTATCATTGCCTGGATAGTTAAATACTCTATCCCAAGCAAAAGGGACAAGTGCTCAACTTCAAAAACGATTGGAGAGTTAGATACTGTAAGTAACTTTATCTGATCAAGGTATTGATCTATTGTCTTTTGAGGAATTCCGCGACTTAAAAAAAGTGCTTCCATTCATTTATTTTTTTCATAAAAAGCCCACAGATGGCTACCTTCTAGACTTGCGCTCTAAACCGCGAGGCGTGCGGAAGTGGGCGAAGCCCGCTTTTGTGCGCCTTGCGGTTTGCGGAAACGCGAAGCGTTGTAGCATTGCAGCCACTGGTATGCTTCACCGCCAGTGGTTGCAATATCGGTTATCGGACACCTTAACCTAGGGAGCGACTGCACTCCAACGTACTAGCCTCTGTGGGCAAAGGTGAGAATACAGAAATACAAACAAAAAAACAAATTCGATTTGCCCTAGGCCATTAATCTAGTAGATAGATGTTAGGCACATAGAAGTCGCCAAGTAGAATTTTGCGACCTTTCATATCACTCGGAACCTGTCGCCAGCTTTTTCGGCCTGATAACACCCTTCCCGAACCGGCTAAAAAAACTGCTCTTCCTTCCGTACTTAAGTGAATAAGAGAGTCGCGCTCAATTATCAATTTCTTTGCAGCTAGAGCGCTGAACACCTTGAAAAATATTTCACCAGAGAGCTTGCTGCGCTTTAATATCGTATATGGTTGCAACCCGGATAATGACTCATGCAAAACTTTCATTATCACAAAATCCGCACGAAGCATACTGGGCGTAGTGTACTTAATCATGCATCCCTCATAGCTCTATGAAGCATGGTTTTTCGTTTTTTATTGTCAATATAAAATGGCCACCAAAAAATAGGAAATACGCTATTAGGAGTGTTCGCAGCTTCTCGACAATAAGCAGCCTGAGCGCCGTTGTAACCAAGCTTCGGTAGCTCTATGCCTTCATAATCTTGGGACAAACCTGATTCTAAATCTTCCATTAAGGATCGGTACTGAGCTGCAATCTCCTCCGGAAAAAATTCATCAATGGCCTTTTTAATGGTGAGTTGAGCAGAGATTGCGATCCCAGCGGCTCTAACTGCCTCAAAACCGTGAAGAGTTGAAACTAATACTTTGAACGTAATTGAAAAATCGGTCACACCTGCATTAGTGAAAACACTTGTGAGTGCTTTATGGCGCCCTATAACTGTCTTACCTGAACCAACAAAATCATCAATAACGTAGATTGTTTTGCGCCCTGTGCGGTTGAAAATTTTTAGAGCCGCGCCAAAAGTATTAACCCCGCAAAAGCTGTGCCACCCCCTTTTTGTGAAGATATACTTTAAATTGTATAAAAGCTCTTGCGAGCTGTCTGGGCCAGAGTCAGCTGCCATTGCTACTATTTGGGCGTTATCCTCGTAACCTGCTTCGGACATAACCTCCTCAGCTAATAAGTTTAATTTCTGGCTATACTCTTGGGCTGATAGGTAGGAGAAGTTATCAAGGATTTTTATTAGCATCTCGCGGGAATTGGCGCATTTGCACTCCTCATATAGCACATGGCTCAGCTCGGAGGTTTTTTCTCCAATCCAAGGCTGGCGAGCAATGAGGTTTAATATAGTATTGAAGTTTTCTTTTGTATCCATGGGGTCGTGCCTGTTGAGCTTCAAGCCTATAGGCCGAAATTTTGCACGTTTCCATGCAGGCTGATGGAATATAGACGGGTGGCAGCGTGCTATCAAGGCCAATGAGTTCAAAGTCTATTTCACTACGATATCCGAGCTCAGCACGAGCGCGTACCGTGTAGCCGCTCTAAGTCGTCGGAGCCATTCGCGAACGGTAGCGTCTGGACGATTAACGCCAGCAGCTAGCCATAAAGCAGACGTTCCGCTCGGGCCTGTTTTTCCTATGGGCGAGAAATGTGCGACGGTCTCATGGCCAGAAAACTCGCAATGCCAAATGTAACAATTGAAATGACAGCGACTAATGCATGAATCGGCGACGCGAGCCAATAGGTAGCCGCACCATTGCTTCGCCATTCGGATAGTGGAAGCTCCGCGATCACGGACCGCCCCTGACATGCTGTTAAAGTTTTGTTGAACGCCTCCGCGCCAAGCTCTCTGAGCCTCTCCCTGAGGTCTCCCTCAGGACACGCTGTGAGCGAAGGAACTGTGTAGCTGTGTTGCGTAACATAGCCATCGAATGGAAAATGCAGCAATAAAATCAGCATGGATAACACGAGTGTTGTAAGCAGGGCTATACGTTGATTTGAGCTGACATTTACAGCCATGAAATTTCCTTTTCTTTTAGCTCGCTAGTGGAACGTCGTAAGCACTTTAAGTGGCCAAGATGGATTGGCCCTAATATCTTAGACTCATTTGAGGTTTGCTTTTGGCCGTTTGCTGCATGTCTGAAGGAAGCAAACGAGCCATAACGGTCGTTCGCGGTAGACGGCAAGTAGCCTAAGAGTCTAAGGAGAGAGGAGCGGCACCCACAGGTGAGGCGGCAGTGGTAACCGATAGTGCCTACACGCCATAACCAGGATTGGCCAGTGCCCGTGTTTCACAGCTGACAACGTCATTAGATGACAATCTCTCGAAACCTCGGCGTTTAGCATTTTGATCGCTGCAGCGCCGTCCGCGGTCACGGGAATATTCGTGAGTGCTAGACCATGCCCAGGTACACCTCTATACAACATCTCCTCACTGTTACCGCCTGGCACCCAGGCCTGCATGGTGCAATGCTTGAGAGATTCCTTGGCGAAAGCTGCAAACTCTCTGGTTCTCTCTGTTTCGCCTCGCGATGCCGCCCAAATCATCAAGAGCGGGATCAAAGTGCTGCCTTTGGTTTGACCTTCACGATAGATCTCGGTGGATTCTCTGGGGTGACTGATCAGGTTTCGATAGCTTGCATCGATTGTTGGGTAACGACCATGTCCCCAATAGGTAAACCAGTAGTTCTCGAGTAGGTGACCACAGTAATTGACTGCAAACGGCCGCCATTCTTCCATCATGGAGAGGAAAGTCAGGGCGACACCTATGTCGATCGACTGCTCATCTGCGATTGGGCTGAGTAAGCTCGGGTTGTTATTGATTAGCTGCGTAATCTGGGAGGCAAGCTTGAAGGCCTCGTCGAACTTGGATATGTCGCCTGCCTCGGTTTTCGGGCGTCGTTGAGGAACTGCATCATCCATACTTACCTGCCAAAGCAACCAGAGACCACGCTGGGCAATCCGTCCTAGTGTCTCGAACAGTTTGAGATTGATGTCTACCGATGTCGAGGTGTTCACCGACGCAGAGATACCATGCCGCACTTGGACGTAGGGCAATACCTTTTTGCCTAAAAATTCGTCCCAGATTTGGAAGTGGAGGTCCAAAAGCTCTGCAAAAGTGCTACCCATCTCCTCCGCAATTTTCTTCTGTTGCTTTGCGTCAATGTGCTCTTTGATGTGTTCCCATGCTAACAGGATGGCGCGCTCGCTGGCCCGATAGGGTGCTTCCAGATTACCTGCGGCACGCGCCCAGACGAACAGCACCCACAAGCAAATGTAGACCTGCCTCAGGCTGGTCAGCCGAGATTGCGGCTTCAGGTCTTCGCCGCCCAACAATCCCTTCGCTAGGTTGCTAAAATGCTTATACGCAATATCCGGCTCGTCGATCATAGCGACCGACTTCTGGAAGCTACTACGTAAGCGCTCGTCGACCAATTGCTGCTGTAACACACCGTCCGTCAGCTTTCCGGCCAGGAAATCCCCGTTCCAGATCTGAAAGGAAACGCGTTCATCCGTCTTGAGCTTGATGTACTGCGTGACTATATCCTGAATAGCCTCATGGATTTCGCCCCCGAAACATAGGCAAATAACCACTTTCATGTGCTTATATTGTTCGGAAATCCGGACGGGGATGTAGAAGTCCGTGATCTCGTTGATCGACCCTCTCAGCGCCTGCGTCGTGCCGTCCCAATCGTTGCGAGTGAGATCCCCCTGCTTGATTGAGAACAAAAATAACTTTTCCTCAGAACCACCTGTTTGCGAGTCCGAGTCACTTCCAACAGCAGCAACATCCACGCCGTACTGCCGCGTCCCAACGGAAGGGCGCGAAATCACATTAAAGCCTAACTCGCTGAGCAAGTCAGGTAGCACCACATCGAGCTCGCGTCGTTCTCGAAGGGAGGCAAGGTACTCTCTGAATACGAGCTTCATTCTCGTCCACCTACAGTTTGAAGACTCATCAATTTCAACTGCAAACTGACGGGTTCAAGTATCTCTTCGCGCGGCCATTCAACACTGTGGCTGATGCTTGCGAGCGGTTGTTCCAACCGCCTAGGTCGGTTTTCACCCTGATCACAGCTATCGTTTGAACTCAGGCTGTCCTCGACCCACGTCACCACCCCACTTCCATAAAGCAGAATGCTTTCGGCAAAAATACCAGCGAAGGGTGAGGCTTTCCGACTTGCCCGCATCGCATCGTTCATGACGTCAGAGCGTCGCTGCCCCTCTAGCTGTCTTTCACGCTCCGAGGGCAGGAGTTCTACGATAAACCCAACCTTCTCAATTCCATCGCAGTACTGCTTAAGGCTGTTGAGCGCGCGCTTTACCATCGGAGCAGCTTTGTCATTGCTGTCGTCGGCGATGGGCTGAAGATGTTTTTGGGCACTGGTGTAGTTGATGAGCAGCGGATCAAACAACAGATCACTCAGTACGGTATCCCAATCTTCAGGCTCCCTCGTCTGACTTGGCGTCACATTAGGTTGTTCAGGCTGCGCAGAAGATGACGGATCAATGTGTTCGAGAGCATGCTCGTCGCTTGCACGCGGAGGGCATCGCGCTAAATTCACCAGGAAGCTAGCGGCAATTGCAGGATTCATGAAGAAGACTGCAGCCGCCCTGCGAGCGATGACAGCGTATTCGCTTTTAGTAAAATTGAACTGGGTGAAGTCCAGTTGGAACGTGTACTCCTCCTGGCTACGGAAGAAGCTTTCATTCAGTGCTCTGCATAGCGAATTAGGTGCTGTCCGCAGCCAGCTGACGATCCAAGTCTCGAAGTCATGGACAGGCCCGTCAGTGAGACTCCTAATTGTTGAGTCGAAATGATCAAAACAAAGATTTGAGTCCGGCTGCAGGAGCAGCTTAGTGATAAAAGAGCGAGCCTGATCCGCTCCACCCGCTTTCACTAGGTTGGCCAAGCCCAGGTCGATAAGCTTTTGAGTTTGGACTTCCGGCTGGATGACTCCGAGCAGTCTCAACAGTGATGATCTTAACGATGGAGTAATGTCTTTGAAGCTGAAGGCAAGTGCATAGGCAAGATGGTGAGCGACCTTTGGTGTAGTCGGAACAGAAACCTGGCAGATCAGCTCATCAAGCGCTGCCGCGAAATGATGAGGAATCGACTCTGTAAAGCTCAACAGCGTTCTTGCCAGTGCACTACGAAGCCCATCGTCAGACTCCGTTACTACTGAGTCCTTAAGCACATCCAATACTCGGCGCCATTGAGCGTCATCGTTAAATGGCGGGGAGGATAAAGCCTGGATAACCTGAGCCTTCTCACCAGGCGTACCAGTCTCAATCAACGCATAAGCCCGTTCAGAGAAGTAGGGATGATCCGCTTTCAGCCCGCTGCGAATGGCAATGTGCAGACTGATAAAATCGCAGGCATCGAGCTCTCCAGAGTCGACCAAATCAAGTAGCTCCCTCGGTCTATTCGGCGAAGCACAACACCACGCACGAAAACTCTCGGTGACTTCGTGAATTTCGCCGTCTGCTTGGGCTGCGAGAATCCTTAGTGCTGGCAGTAAAGCCGTTACAGAGGTGTTCAAGCGTTCAATAGCTAAGCCGTATATCCTTCGGCCTTGATAACCCTGATAGCCACTAAAGACGGAAAGGCCACTGGCAGAGAGTGTGTCCAGTAGATCGAAATGACCCTCGTTGTGGGCGTCGGCAAATAGTTGAGCAATCGAATCGAAGTGCTCGTATCGACATTGCCATCGATCACTGAAAACGGCCTCTAACAGCGTTCCATTTTTAGCAAGCTCGACGACATCGGCGAGGGTGGGAAGGATCATCCGTGACTCCTCAATGGGACGCAATTTGGTGGCGATATCAGGATAGCTAGGGTAGCTAGGGTAGCGGGGAATGGCATTTGAGTCGACTGAGGTAAAGCATCTGCGCCTCGACCACTCCATGTATACCAGCGCTGTGAAGTGAGAACTTTAAAATGGAGTCTACGTTTTTACACAGCCATAGTGATAGCTACCGGTGGTGGATGATCGCTATCGGCCTGTAGCGGCCCTTCTAAGCGACGGGCCCAGGTGCAACGGCAGTCGACTTAATCATCATGAGCCGCTCCTCGCAGAGCTGTTATTGATGTAACACCCATTTGCCATGTAACACGTCTATCGGCAAAAGAAGCACGGCCGTGTAACGCCAAATAAACTTTTTAAAATCAGATAGTTAAAAGAATTCGTAACACGCGTAACACGCGTAACACCCGTAACACGGTTTTATTGAGGTATCCCCCGAGCCCCATTAATATCGCTCCTTCAGCGAAGGGAGATCGATCATGCTCTTGGCTTTGGTAAGATCGCGAGTGGCCCTTCGCATGTTGGTTTGGCACGGCTTGGAGTGTGCGATGCCCCGCCGAATGGCGGCGGACAGGTCTGAAATCGCCGGGGACCCTGGGGTTATCCGGTGGGTACGGGGTCGGAAACCCGCCGGATCGTGTTAGCGGAAGGGCACCCAGCTTAGTGAACAGGTGAACCTGGTGAACTCCACTTCACCTGTGCATATGCCCTACCCTTTCAGCCATCTGCGAGTACCGTTACCAATACGGTAACGATGCCCTTTTTTCTTCAAGATCCTTTCAATTTCAACATTGAAATTTCAGTAAGCTGGTGTGGTTGCCGCTACCACGTTCCCGCTGGTTTCATGCCCCGTGTGCCTTCGTACCCTTCAGGGTCCCCAGCGAGTTTTCAGATCAGAATATTTCAACCGCGATGTGCCAAAGCAGACAGAAAACACTTACATATTTGGATGTCTTCAACGTCCTAAAGCTCACACAGCTCGATCCCCCGCAGGGATTGTGGATCACGAAGCGATATCCCATCACACATCGAAGCTGGACATGAAGTCATCCGCTGTGGATTGGACACGTGTAAACCCAAATCGAGAGAGCACTACCTCATTGATAGCTGCAGTGGAGGTTGAAACGTAGACAGCAGCGCTGTCTGGAGCTCGCTGCTTTAGAAGGGTCTGAACGTTACCGTCTCGTAGTGAATGGCCGATTACCACTATCTCGCTATGTGCAATTAGGTTTTGAACCTTAGGAAATATATTTCCTTGCGCTACGCGGAGTAAATCTTCACTGGTAAGGATCAACGTCTGCGGCGCAAGGGCTGAACCGACGAGCTTATAGATAGTGAGCCCATCAAACTGATCGTTAGGCACCGCATCGAAAGGATGCACTACTCGATAAGCTAATCCTTGAATATCGCAGGCGCGTTCAAAAAGCCTGTCATAGTTCGTAGTGACGATGCTTCTGAAAGAACGAACAGCCTTCATATGTGCCGGGGTAGGCATGACAGCTTGGGGCGTGTCTAACACCTCAACAATGCGTTTCTCTAACGCCTTTCGACCTAAAACATCCTCGTAGTAGGCGGCTAGCTCACTGAAGTTGTAGGCCATCAATTGGGCCGCATCTTGCGGTTGTCCCCACAGATCAATCGCCAAAATATCCATCAGCACCAAAGCCGTCGGATAACCAGCAGCAACTGACATACCAGCTCCTGCGAGCAGCACCTTTTCGGTGCTCGGTTTATACAAGGCGGCACCCGCACGAGGTGGAGCTGAACCGATCCTAGCTGGCGAAGAAGCCTCATCAGCACGCCTTACTAATTGTTTGAGTAACGCGTCTGTAAACAACGTAGTAACTGACGCCCCCACCTTCGGAGCAAGTTCATCGGCCCATTCAAATTCCTGTCGAAATACGCCTGTGGCCCAATCAGATATCTCCCCACGCAGGGAGTCACGCTTTACATCGACCGGTGCACCATGACGAAGCTTCTTCATGAAAGCCAGCACAAGCTTGCCCTCCTCGCGCGCTGCCAGGAGTTCCAAATGAGTAACGGAAAGACCAGTATTTGCCCCGTAGCCGCTGGTGGGCTCCCATCCATAGCGGTCGCCGAGAATCAAAACGAATAGGTGGCACTGGTCAATCTCAGAGCGGATGGTATCCCAGCTCGTACGTCCGACCGGGGACATGTCCTCTGCATTTACTGGCTCAATTCCCATGGAAACCAACTGCTGCACTACGGCACGACGCTCGTTCCCTAAATCCTCCATAGTGCTACTGATAAATGCGCGCAGTTTGTTAGCCACTGGCTTCCCTCGATTGAGTATTAAGTTGCGGAAGACTAGCAGATCGTGGGTATAGCGCTGTCACGCTCTTTACGGGTTAACAACGGATACCGTGTATGCCCACGTGTATGCCTAACCGAGAACATACGTACAAGGCCCAGCGGATACGGGCTCCCGCCCTCTCAGTTCAAACGACGCCGGGGCACCAGATATGAAACGAAAAAGCCTCAGGTCGGGAGATCTGGGGCTTTTTTGTAGGCGAGTTACACGCGCGACTCGATATTGCTAAAAGCGGCGGAGCCTCTACATCCCGGTGGGTTGGGCCTTACGCAGGACTCGATGAATTCCTGAAATACTACTTATCCAGGCTAGAGATTTCATCGCGCAACACCCCCTCCAACACCTCAAAAAACCCCTGAATATGCCCCTGCTTCAACGCCTGCGGCCGCGTAACCAAATAAACCTCCATCGCCGGCAGTTCTATCTCCTGAAAAACCTCACTCAACCCCGTCGCCAAAATACGCGGCAGCACCGCCACGCCCATACCGCGCTTCACCGACTCAAGCTGCACGCCAAACGAGCTCACCCTGATCGGCGCATGGTCCAGCCCCGCGGCTTTAGCGGCGCGCATTTGCGGTAACAGGTCCAGCGGCGGCAGCAAGGCAATACTGGCGGCAGTGGAGGGAGTTAGCGCAGGAAACCGTTGCAGGTATTCGGCGGTGGCGAACACGCCGTAAGCGAGTTTACCGAGCCCTCGGTAGATCAGGGAGGGTTCGCCCAGGTGTGCAGTGCGTATGGCGATGTCGGCCACGCCTCGCACGATTTTGTGGAAGTCGGTGGTGACCTGGAGTTCTACGGAGCAGCCTGGGTGCTGGGAGGTGAAGCGGCTGGCGGCCTCAAGCACACAGGCAGAAAACCCTTCGCCGGCGCTCACCAGCACGGTGCCGCTGAGGGTTGCGGGCGTGCCGTCGACGGGGGCCTGGCGTCGCAGGCCGGATTCGGCTGCCAGGGCGACGTCTACCAGGGCTTGGCCTCGGGAGGTGAGCCGGCAGCCTTCCACGCCGCGTTCCACCAGTGGCTCGCCCAGGGCGGTTTCCAGTTGGGTGAGGCGGCGGGAGACGGTAGACGCCGCGATACCGAGCAACTGGCCCGCCTGTAAAAAGCTGCCGCGCCGTGAGACTGCCAACAGCAGTCGAAGATCATCCCAATTTGCCTGCAATGCCATATCTCCGCGCTTCCCTGGTGTGCAGATGTGCAAAGCCATTATGCCGCAGGCGCTGTTTTTACGGCGCGGGCTGACCGGTATATCTACTGGCCTTCTCAATAAATGGAATGGCCTGTATGAACAAGAACCCCAATCCCTTGCGCAGCACCTTTGTGACCGGTGCCACCGGCTTGCTGGGCAACAACCTGGTACGGGAGCTGGTCGCACGGGGTTATGCGGTGAAGGCGCTGGTCCGCTCGGCGGCCAAGGGTGCGCAGCAGTTCGGCGATGTGCCGGGCGTGGAGCAGGTGGTGGGGGATATGGCTGATGTGGATGCCTTCGCGGCGGCGTTGCAAGGCTGCGATACGGTGTTTCACTGCGCGGCGTTTTTTCGCGATAACTACAAGGGCGGCAGCCATTGGGAGGAGCTGGAAAAGATCAATGTCGTCGGTACCCGAGCCCTGCTGCAACAGGCCTACGACGCCGGTGTGCGACGGTTTGTGCATACCTCGTCGATTGCCGTGCTCGACGGTGCCCCCAGTACGCCGATCGACGAGACGTGCCTGCGGGCCGAAGCCGATGCGGATGACTACTACCGCAGCAAGATCCTGGCTGAGCGAGAGGTGTTGAGGTTTCTTGAAAGCCATCCGCAGATGCACGCCTGCATGGTCTTGCCCGGTTGGATGTGGGGGCCGGGTGACCGTGGGCCGACGTCTTCGGGGCAGTTGGTCAGGGACGTTATCAACGGCAAGTTGCCGGGGCTGATTCCGGGCACCTTTTCGCTGGTCGATGCCCGCGATGTGGCCTGGGCGCACATTGCCGCCGCCCAAAGCGGGCGACGGGGCGAGCGTTATCTCGCGGCCGGGCGAAACTTGACCATGCGCCAGCTGATGCCGGTGCTGGGGCGTATTGCCGGGGTCAAGGTGCCCTCGCGCCAACTGCCGCTGCCCGCGCTGTACCTGTTGGCAGCGGTGCAAGAGGCCTACGCCTACCTGACCGGCAAGCCTATCTTGCTGAGCATGGCGACGTTGCGGCTGTTGATACGCGAGGAGCACCGTACCCGCTTCAACCACCGTAAAAGTGAAGAGGAACTGGGGCTGAGCTTTCGCGTGCTGGAGCAGACCCTCACGGACACGGTGGCGTGGTCCCGAGCCTACGGCGGGTTGTAATAAAAAGCCCCAGGTCGACAGGCCTGGGGCTGGTTCGTGGCGTCAGGTTCAATGCTTTTGCAGCGCCTCTAGCCGTGCCGGCAAGTCCTCTTGGGGAAAGCGTTGGTACAGCGCCAGCAGTTTTTCATCCGCTGCCCTGGTTTCACCCGCTCGACGCAGGTTCACAATTTCCTGCAGACCTTCTGCCAACGTAGGCAGCGCCCGCTTGCTGAGTTTCGCCGCTGGCTGATCTGCCACTGCGCTTTCGGCTTGAGCTGGCGCACTTTCAACTCGGGGCGCTATCGCCATGCGGGCCATTGGCGCGGGTGCGGAGAAGGCTTGCGGCGCTGGCTGAGCCGCTTCTTCGTGGCGCAGGGCGGAGAATGTCGCGGTTGAGATTTCGGGCTGCGGCACGGGGGAGCGCATGACCACGCCGATCATCAGCGCCAACCCGGCGACGGTGGCGAATGCCATTTGCCAGCGCGGGCGTTGGCAGGCTTGCAGCCAGCGTTGCCACAGGCTGGGTTGCGGCTGCGGCGCTTCGCGGCGGGCGGCGTTGAGGATGAAGGCGTCGAGGGACGCGGGCGGTTCGCCCGTGCTGTGTTGACGGTAGTGCTGGAGCAGCGCGTCGTCTGGGGTGTGTCGGGAGTCAGTCATACAGGTACCTCCTCGGCCAGCAGGCGCCGCAATTTTTGCAGGGCGTAGCGCAAGCGGCTTTTTACGGTTTCCAGCGGGGCGCCGGTGAGGGTGGCGATTTGCGGCACTTCGAGGTCGCCATGCAGGCGTAACAAAAACACCTCGCGCTGGTCTTCGGGCAGTTCTTGCAGGGCGGCGTCGAGGCGCGCCTGGTCGCGGCTCAGGCTCAGTTGTTGCTCGGGGCCGGCGCTGTCGTCGGGTTGGGCGTGCAACTGTTCGTCGTAGCTGTCGTGCAGGGGGTTGTGGATGCCGTGCCTGCGCCAGTGGTCGATCAGGCGGTTGCGGGCGATCTGGAACAGCCAGGTACGAAAACTCGCCCGGCCTTGTGGCTGGGTGGTGCTGCGGATCAGACTGAGCCAGGTGTCCTGGTAGATTTCTTCGGCCAGTTCGGCTTTGTTGCACAGGGACACGAGGAAGCGGTACAGGCCCTGACGGTGGCGCGCGTAGAGGGCTTCAAATGCGCCAGCGTCGCCGGTTCGGTAGCGGGCCAGCAGCGATTCGTCGCTGGGTGGATCGTCTGAGACGGCCATGTAATGGGCGAACTCCTTTTTGTCAGCCGAAGCAGGATTAGTGTGGGAGGGGGCTTGCTCCCGATAGCAGTGGGTCATACAGCACATCGGATACTGACACACCGCCATCGGGAGCAAGCCCCCTCCCACATTTGAACATCGTTGTGGGCCAGATCAGGGTTTGAGGCTTTGGGCCAGTTCCACCAGTTGCACGAATTCGTTGCGCAGGCCGAACGGGTCATCGCCGCGGGCCGAGCGGGCAAGTTTGGCGGTGTCTTGCAAACTCATGTTGCCAGTGTAGCGGCCATCACCCTTGAGCTGTTGGGCGAACGCGGCAACGGCAGAGGAGAAGCGCAGGTCGTCGCTGGCCGGGGTGGCCTGGTTGGCGATAGGGCGCTCGATCAATTGGCTCTTGCCGCCCGCAGCGGGCTTGTAGCGCACCCGTAGCATCGCCAGCTCGGCGGATTTGCCTTCGGCCGTCGGTGCATTGGCATATCGCAATGGCTCCAGCCAACCCTTCTCGCCCTTGGGCACGATTTCGTACAGCGCGGTCACTGTATGCCCTGCGCCGATTTCGCCGGCATCGACTTTGTCGTTATTGAAATCCTCACGCTTCAAGGCGCGGTTTTCATAGCCAAGCAGTCGGTATTCGCTGACCTGGGCGGGGTTGAATTCCATCTGCAATTTCACATCCCGTGCGACCACGGCCAGGGTCGAGCTGAGTTGCTCCACCAGCACCTTGCGCGCTTCACGCAGGTTGTCGATGTAGGCGTAGTTACCGTCACCCGCGTCGGCCAGTTGTTCCATCAGGTGTTCGTTGTAGTTACCCACACCGAAGCCGAGGGTGGTCAGGGACACGCCGCTTTTGCGCTGGGTCACCGCCATTTGCTTGAGGCTGTCGAAGTCGCTGATGCCCACGTTGAAGTCACCGTCGGTGGCCAGCAGGATGCGGTTGATACCCTTGTCGATAAAGCCTTCGCGGGCCATCTGGTAGGCCAGTTCGATGCCGGACGCGCCTGCGGTGGAGCCACCAGCGGTGAGTTGGTCGATGGCATTGCGGATCTTGGCTTTTTCAGCGCCCGAGGTGGGCTTGAGCACCACGCGGGATTCACCGGCGTACACCACCAGTGACACGCGGTCCTGATCGCGCAGTTGGTCCACCAGTAATTTCAGCGTGCTTTTGACCAACGGTAAGCCTTCGCGGCGGTCCATGGAGCCGGACACGTCCACCAGGAAGACCAGGTTGGCGGGCGCCAATTCTGCCACGGCTTTATCGGAGGCCTTGATACCGATGCGCAGCAGTTTTGTACGCGGGTTCCAGGGCGTGGCGGCCAGCTCGGTAGTCACGCCAAATGGGGAGCCATCAGTGGGCAATGCATAGTTGTACGGGAAGTAGTTGACCATTTCCTCCAGTCGTACCGCACCTTCGGGTGGCAGGCGACCTTGGTTGAGGAAGCGTCTTACGTTGGCGTAGCTGCCGGTATCGACATCGATACTGAAGGTGGAAACCGGGGTTTCGGAAACGCGATGCACCGGGTTATCCGGCAGGCTGGCGTATTGCTCGCGGGGTTCGCTGCGGTAATCCATCGTCGCCATTTCTCGCACCGCCATCGGTGCCGGCATCGCCATACGCTTGACCACTGCATTCTGGATCGGCGCGCTGTGAAGTTCGGCGAGAGGCGCCGCTTCAATCGGTTTGGCGACTTCAGGGGACGATGACAGCCCACACCCGGCCAGCGCCACCAGCAGGGTGACGGCAAAGCCTTGGGCAGCAGGACGCAGCAAGAGCACAGAGCGGGACATGGGCTGAACCTCGTGAATGAATGATCCGTTCAACAGCTCAGACGTAACGCAGCACCGGTACGGGTTAACCACGGTTATTTCTTCGCCCAATTGCTGCGTCACACTTCGAGACACAAGCAACTGAACCTGCCATTACCACCAACCACATATTGAGAGTTCGCCTCCCTGTCAGAACAGCCTGTTTCTTGACGTCTTTGGAGCCTTTTTACATCAGAGAAATCGCGATGAACTCCGTAAAAAATAACCTAACACACCGCTATGAGCCGCCCTCATTCGCCGAACGCCCGAGCTATGTCGGGGCCGCTTCAGACAAGCCGTCCTACACCACCGAGCAAGCGGCAGAGCAAATCACTCGAACGGGCTATCGTTGGAAAGTGCAGAACCCAGACGGCACCACACCTATCGGCTATCGTTTTTTCACACCGTCACAAGCCACCTACAGCACACCCACCGGCGCTAACGAGTTCTCACCGTCGCAAAAAGAGCAGGCCAGGCGCGCCATGCAGTCTTGGGCGGATGTCGCCAATATCTCCTTCACTGAGAATGCACCCGAGGCCAATGGGCAGCTGTTACTGGGTAATGACCCGAACCAGACCGGCCTGTCGGGCCATGCGTCTTATCCGGGCATCTACAGCGATGGCACCCAAGCCTGGTTCGCGTCAGACGGCATGAATCGACCCTTCACTCACGGTAGTTTCAGCCGGTACCTGCTGGCCCATGAGATCGGCCACACCTTGGGCCTCATGCATCCCGGCAAATACAACAATGGCGGCAGCTACGCTGAAAACGCCCGCTACGCCGAGGACAACCGCGCCTACAGCCTGATGAGTTACTGGTGGGCAGGTCATCTGGGCCATGATCACAACAAAAACCGCCAAACCCACTATGCCGGCGCGCCGCTGATGGACGACATCACCGCCATCCAAAAGCTCTACGGTGCCAATTACAAAACCCGCGACACCGACACGGTCTACGGCTTCAACTCCAATACCGGGCGCGACTTTCTCAGCCTCAACTCAGCGGACGACGCACCCGTGTTCAGCGTGTGGGATGGGGGCGGCAACGACACTCTGGATTTCTCGCGGTTTCATCAGGACCAGACCATCAACCTGAAGGCTGAACACTTCTCCGATGTCGGCGGCATGAAAGGCAACGTCTCCATTGCCAAAGGCGTGACGCTGGAAAATGCCATTGGCGGCACGGGTGCTGATCGACTCATCGGCAACCACGCCGATAACCGCCTGACCGGTGGCCTGGGCCAGGACACCCTTACCGGCGGGCCGGGCAAGGATACCTTTGTGTATAACAACGCCAGCGAGTCGACCGCGCAACGCCCCGACCTGATCACCGATTTCACCAGCGGGCAGGACAAGATCGATGTGTTTGCCGCAATGCAGGCCGCGGGTATCAAGGACCTGCAGTTTGTGCGCCGCTTCAGTGGCCGGCCGGGCGAGGCGTTGCTTGGTTATGAGCCGAACACGCGCCAGCACAGCCTGGCGATTGACCTGGATGGCTCGGGCCAAGCCGACCTGTATATCAAGAGCCAAGGGCCAATCAAGCCAAACGACGTGATCAGCCGAGCTTCCCAGCCGAACCGTTTGCCAACCCCACCCGCCCGAGTTACGCCGCAACCGCCAACAACTCCGCAACCGCCGACGCCAGCGCAGACAGCACCGTACAAACCCCGCCCCGAGCCAATGCTCGCCCCACAACAAGCGCCGTTCTCCTTGCAGAACTACGCCAACACATCCCTTAAGGGCACGCCGATGCATACCGCGGCCAGGGCCGTGGGCACTATTCGCGAAGTGAGCGTCACGCGGGACTCATGGGGCTACGAACGCGTGCATACCCGTTCGTTGGGTACCGGCTCGCTGATCAACGATGGCAACAGCGTACTGACCAACCAACATGTGCGCGACGCGCTGGCCAAAGGCAGCAAGCTCGAACTGTGGCTGGGGTATGAACAAGACAGCACCGGCCGAATGAAGGTAGAGCGCAAAGTGCCGCTGGACCCCAACCCGCTCAGTGGCGACGCCCGGTTGGACTATGCCGAGCTGCGTGTCGACTTGCCCGTCGGCGAGAAAAAAGCCTTGGCCGAGCAGTTCCGGCCGCTCAAGTTGGCCTCCGGCCCCCAAGCATCGCCTGGGCAGAAAGTCTTTATGCCCAACCATGGGCAAGAGGCCCTCGGCATTTCATTTCTAAATACCAAGGGCCAACCCACCACACTCAAGGGATACGACCAGGACAGCCGTAATCAGGGCACGGTCTACCATGATGCCTTCAAGAAGCCCGGCACCTCCGGCTCACCGCTGATCAGCGTTGATACGGGCGAGATCGTTGCCTTGCACAACGGCTCCATCGGCACCAGTGTGAACGGGCAGCGCGACTCCATGGGCACGGCCACCCGCATCGACTTGATCCAACAGCACCGTCGTCAGAGGTGACGCGGTTCAGTCCGTGCCGTACTTCGGGTTACGCGGCCCATACAGAAGCCCGGTGCGTTGCCCCGCCGACAGCAGGCGCGCACTGGTGATACCGGCAATCGGATGCGCCGCATCGGTAGAGCTGTTGATCACCTGCTTGACCGCGGCCGTGATCAACATGCCCACCAGGCCGCCACCGTTGTTGTTGCCCTCTTCGCTCGACGCCCGCGCCGAACCGGTCCACAAGGTGGTGCCGGTGCGCAGGTCCACCAGTTTGGCCGAGGCCGTCACCGAGGTGTCGCTGGAGATCAGCATGTACTGGGTGCCGTACTCGCTGATGGTGATGTACAGCGCCGCGTCCGCACCAAAGATGTCATGCAGTTTGGCCGGCTGTACGGCCTGGATATCGTTGGCGGTGGTGAGGCCGTTCTGGCGGAAGGTTTCGTCCACCAGGGCAATCGGCAACACGTAGTAGCCGGCTTCGGCCAGCGGGTAGGTGACTTGCGACACCAGGCTGTAAGACGCCTGCACTTCCGGCGATTCATTGATCGGCGGCAGTACCAGGATCGACTTGGGCCGCGCCTGTTTGTACGCCGAATAATCAACTGTCTTGGGCGCGGCGCAACCGCCGAGCAACGCCAGGGCCAGCAAGGCGCCGGTGAGTTTTAACAGGCTCATTTGGTGGCGACTCCGGCTTTGGCGTTTTTCAACAGAAAGTCCATGTACGCAGCAGACTCAGGGAACAGGGCCTTCTCGGTGCGAAACTCCTGCACCATCTGGTCATCCTTGCCCATGTTCATGTACAGCATGCCCAGGTGCGCGTGGTAACCCGGCGGCGCTTTGCGGCCACTGGCGTTGATCTTCTGCAGATCGCGCTCCAGTGCTTCCACCTGCGCTTCCTTGGGTTCGCCCTTGAAGTACTCGTAAACCTGCGGCTGGTAGCTTTCCCATTGATACAGGGGCTGGGGCGCCGTCTGGCACCCGGTTACCGTTGCGATTGCCGCCAGCGTCAGCGCTAACCTCACTGCCTTGCTCATCCGTGTACTGCTCCTTGTGGTGTGGCTGATCAGTTACGCGGGTTCCAGGCGCCGGCGTTGATGCCGTCGACCAGGCGGTTGATCGCTTCGCGCATGGCCAGGTCCAGCACCTTGCCATTGAGGGTGGAGTCATAGCTGGCGGTGCCGCCGAAGCCGATCACTTCACGGTTGGACAGCGCGTACTCACCGGCGCCCTGGGTGGAATACACCACTTCGGAGGTATTGATGTTGACGATATTCAACGCAACTTTGGCGTAGGCCACTTGGGTCTTGCCACGGCCGAGGATGCCGAACAGCTGGCGGTCGCCGGTTTCTTTGCGGCCGAACTCGGTCACATCGCCGGTCACCACGTAGTCAGCGCCCTTGAGCTTCTGCACGGTGCCTTTGATTTTGGCTTCCTGGGAGATCTCGCCCATGTTGTCGCGGTCCAGCACGCTGAAGCGGTTGGTCTGCTGCAAATGGGTGATGAGGATGGTCTTGGCCTGGCCGCCGAGACGGTCGACACCATCGGAGAAGATGCCGCGCATGTAGCTGGAGCGGTTGTCGAACTTGCCCACGGCAATCGGCACACGCACGCCGGAATAGGCTACGTGGGCGCTGGCGACTTGCTCCACCGGCATCGCGCGGTTGCTCTCGGTGGCGCAACCGGCCACGGTCAACAACGCCGCGGCGGTGAGGCCCGACAGCAGGATTTTGGACAGTGTCTTCACAGGGTGCTCCTTGGGTGAGGAAATCAGCGTTGCTGGGTTTTCCAAGGAGATAGGCAGCCTGAAAACGCACTGGCCTGGATTCTTCCCTGAAAGACGGTGATGCAACGGCTGCGGCATTTTACGGGGTTGAGAGCGGTTCTCAAGTTGTTTCGGCCATAGGTGGGGGGCTTACCCTACTGCCGACCGCAATACTCAAAGCAACGAAGATCAAATGTGGGAGCTGGCTTGCCTGCGAAAGCGGTAGTGCAGCAACAGATGCAGCGACTAACCCACCGCCTTCGCGGGCAAGCCCAATGCCGATCAATTAAACGAACGCAATGCCCAAAGCAACGAAGATCAAATGTGGGAGCTGGCTTGCCTGCGAAAGCGGTAGTGCAGCAACAGATGCAGCGACTGACACACCGCCTTCGCGGGCAAGCCCGCTCCCACAGGGGAACTGCGCTTAACCCTGACTGGCATTAGTCCAAGCCCGCCCACCAACAGCCGCCAGCCTTCGCACAGACCTACTTGAGCTCCTTCACCAGATACTGCGCAGAAATCTGCGTAATCCCGGTCAACGCCCGGCGCAAGGCTTCAGGGTCAGTGCGGTAAGTGAGCGGCGTGTAGCCATAGACGTTCTGGCCATTAAACGGCGTGACCGCCTCAAAGGTGCGCCAGATCATCTCATCGCCGCGATCCATCTGCGCCATCACGTTAAGGGTCGGATAAATCACACTGCTGAAACCCTGGGTCAGGCGAAAGCCCCACTCGGACACGGTCAGCTGAATCTGCGCATCGGCGGGCTCATCGTCGCCGACCACCTTGAGCGTCGAAGTCTTACCCAACTCATCGACAAAGCCCTGCTTGAGCAACACGCCTACATCGAGTTTTTCCGCCTCCATCACCGTCAGAATAGCCACCGGCGTCGGCATCTCGGCCAACTGCCCGAGCTTCATGCCCGCGGCAAACCCGGCGCCACTCAACGCCGCAGTACCCAGCTCGGACGCCCCGCTGGCCATGCCAACACCGGCGCCAACCCCGGCACCCAGGGCCGCGCCCCAGGCCTGTTCGCGGCCGAAGTACACCATGTTTTTTTCCCACTTCACGGGCAGGACTTTGACGGTCTTGATCTGAGCGCGGTTTTCGGGGGTGAGGGGGTGGCTGACGCAACCGCCGAGGATGAGGGTGGCGAAGAGAATGAGGAGGAGGTTTTTCACATTGGTCCTTTAATGTTTGGGGTGAAGCTTTCAGATTTGCATAGTCGTAGTGCGTTTGTTCGTGAGCAGTATGTCGGCAATGGGTGGCAAGACGTTAGTAGCTGCGTACACGCTCCGAAGCGGCGGCATTTTGATGCCTTGCGCGGGCTTGGTGGTGCGGCTTATAGTCCGGCCGTCACTCAAAAGGTGACCGGGTTTGGCGACCCGAAGAACGAGCCCTCAATAATCCAGAGAGCTTAATGATGAATCGATACATTCCCCTAACCGGCCACGACTGCACCGTCCCAGCCCTGATCATCGACACCCAGGCACCTCTCGACGTCCTTCACGACGCCGCCGTGCACCGCATTCGGGCCGTCACCCAACTGCTGGAAAACCTGGCCTTTCGCGAACAACTCAGCAGCGATGCCGTAGTACTTTCAGACTTCGCCCATTTGCTGGCCATTCCGCTGCGCGATGGGTGTGATTTGCTGGATGTCATCAGTCGCAGGCTTAATGCCGATCCGTCTTGAGTGAAAATCGGGCGGCCTTCGTGTCGCCCGCTTTGGCCTCGTGCGGGGAGGGTAAAGGCTAAATAAACCTGCCCTTTCGCACTGCTCCGCCTCGATGACCAAGCGTTTACAAAGAACCTTCACAATTCTTTTTGTTAAATTCAAATCGGCCAATTTCTTTTACATTTTTGCTACCAAAAACATAAACGTAAGTCCCGCCCAGCGAAAAAATGGATTGTTTTTCAAAATTTTGGGGATCACAAAAAATATTTACAACTGCTGACTTGGTAGCTTCCAAGTTAAAACTAGAAACATCAGAATCATAATTCAATAAAGAATAATAAACCGTTATAGTATGACTATTAGTCGCATCCATACGAACAAGCTCTGTATTTTCGTCAACCTTCCGATTACGCGCGTGCGTTCGCGCGGTGACGATTATCAAGTCACTAAGGAAGGTTGGTTTGCTAGGCTCAGGCGTTTCTTCTGTTGCTTGTTTTATCAAGACCGCTGCTATACCAACAAGCAACAGCACAAAACCCCAGCGCCAAAATCCTTTTTTTTTGTTTCATCAGTCATTATGTATGGCTCCCTTCAACCATTAATTGGTTTTTCTGCGATCTCGAATCAAAATAAATCTATGCCCTTTTCTTCTCTTTGCACCAGCTCAACTTTTTCCTTTGATATGATTTCGCCACGGGACGAGCAGTCCCCTTTTCTCGCGGCAAGGGCCGAGATCAGGAGAAATGGACACCCGAAGAAGGTTAAGTAAGTGCCATTCAAATCTATCCCCTTTTCTAGTCCCCTTTTCTACGCCCGACTTATAATAAACCATTTTGTTAAAGAATCACCAAAACAGAACCTTTACACCAACTCAACCAAGCCCAATCAAAACTGCAACACACCAACCAATTTAACCAAACAAAAAAAATCAAACCACTAGACTTTTTAGTCGGTCACCCGCATTGAGTAGTTCGTCGGCAGAAAGCGGAGTATAACTAATTACAATCAAAACCCCTTCTTCAAATTCATACACTTCTTCTACGTAACCATTCAACAAATCAAAAAGTTCACGAGGCCCCTTTCCAAAGGCGCGAAAACACAATTCCTTATCGAAATAATTCGCTGCATTTATACGAAAAACGCCATCCCTACCATTAACGTCTTTTTTGTGGCGTCACAAGCTTCCAACACTAAAGGCCAATCGTTCCTCGTAACATTCCAATCATGTAAAGCTGAGCGATAGGAGCCAAACGCCTTTATATAAACAGGAAAAACAACCTTCAACAAATACGAATAGTCGACTTTGGAGTCTGTAAATTCAATAAATAGCGCATCATCAAACTGCGCATCATCTTGGAGATACTTCTGATCTCGCAGAGCATATGAAATTCGACCTTTAACGCCGACTGGAAGTAGCTTATCCAATGACACCGAGGTCACCAACTCGCTTCCAATAGGGGGAACTTCAAAGGCATCGTTCAAACTCCACGGAACGCCCAAATCGCCTATAGCCCTCAAAAAATCTTTATGCCTCTCTTCGATAGACTCTGAAACACTAGGTCTATGCCGAAACTCAAGCTTATATTTAGTCATTACCGTACCACCCTTACAGAAATATTTCTGATATTTTGCTCAATAAGGATATCTGTTGCCCTATCGGCTGCTTTTTGATTAGGAAATTCAAAAACAGCCTTAACTCCCGGATTCTGCTTTAGCGCTGCCGATACTCGCTGAACGCTCTGTATCTGTTTATCAAATGTAGTTAGCGCCGTTTTCGATCAATCAAAGTTATACCGTTAATGTCCTCTACACTATCAAACTTCACAAAACAAAAGTGGACAGATTTATTTAATAGGTTTTTTACTGCTAACTAAAATAAATTTGCACCATTTTCAGTCCCCTTTTCTGTTCCAAATTCATTCCAACAAATTATAAACAAACAAATAAAATGTATCACATAACTTTTTAACACTCATATCTGCAGAGTCTATTTCCACTACAGCCCATTTATCATTTTTATCAAAACCGACACATCGTCCCTGCATATCATCGCCAAAAATCATGACACCTTCAAATTGCGCCGCAGTCTCCTCATCAAAAATATCACTTGCCTCTATAAGGCCGTTGTAGAGCATGAATCCGACTGTTTCAATTTCCCCACTTCCGAACTCCTGCAAAAACTCTAAGTAATCATCAGGAGCATTTTTCTGCCCTGCCCTTATTGCATTAAGACTCGCATCATCTACAGCAGCCAAGCCATCGAGCAAATGCTCTTCTTTCTTACTCTTTAAAAAAGCTTTAATATCCATCTTCACCCCCTACTTTTTGTCGGAAAAAATCTCTCTGGCCACACCTCCGGCACGGTGTATTCCACCCTGATGCTGATCCGGAAATCTGGCAGGATGCATATTCCGCCATTCGTTAGGTCCGCCAAAGCTATTTTCAATAATATGATGTGCGTCAAACGGCTGTCCGGCTTTTCGCGAAATTGTCACCCCGTTTTTTGCGACAACATCCTCCGTGTAGCGCGGCCACACTTGCCCAGTATTTACCTCCCATTGATTTATCAGATCATTTTTTACCTTGTTAAATTCCTTCCTATTGATGTCAGATAACTCTGCAAAAGGGGACAGATTTATTTAATATGCTTTTCAATTCTAATTTAAATAAATCTGTCCCCTTTCCCCCTTTCCCTGAAAATAAATCCGCTCCCATTTCTCCGAAATTTTATCCCGCAGGAACCGCATCGATATCAAACGCACCTTGCTCGTCAATTTCGACGTCTGCTCTCAACACCTCAAAATCGCAGCCCCCTAAATTTAAATGGACATTTATTTCATACACTGCACTTGAGGAGGGTCTTATAAATTCGACCTGAAGAGAATAATCTCCTTCAGGCAGTTCTAGAGGAACCGTACTCGAAATACTACCAACCTCAATATTTCTATCTATTACCGAGAAGGGAACTTTAAAGGCCCGAACCACGTCTGCGCTTATAGCGGGCACTTGTTCGTTAATGAAAAAGCTAATTATATGATCCCCTTCGTCAATCAAAGCTCTAAAAGAGACACTCCCTAACCTCCACGCAAATCCTTGCGCATAACTACGATCACTCCAATCATTATACGGCTGATCAAGCGAACTCAAAAACACGCAAAATTGCGAATAAGACAAATATATACTTTCTCTAAACCTAGCCATTAGTCCACCACCTTAATTCTGGCTTTCTCGCCATCGGGCAGTCCGCGACATGCATTACCTATACATGCGCCAGCCCCCATATTATCTTTCGGGCTTATTAGAAAAAGGGGACAGATTTGTTTAAAAGATTTTTCAACCCTAATTCAGATAAATCTGCTCCCTTTTTTCCCGCTCCCTTTTTTCACTTCTCTAGCAAAACAAAAAGGGGACAGATTTATTTAATAGATCCAAGCGCAAATTTAAATAAATCACCCCCCTTTTCTCGCGTCATTTAACGCAGCACACCTGATCATCAGAAAGATAATAAAGTCCCTCCAGCTTTCCGCAAATGGAAGGAAGACCGAAAACCGATTCCGAGGCATAAGAAATAGGCAGCTCGGATCTAATCGAACCGGCAAACTCTGAACTTTCCCACGCGGGAGTTACTATACCGCTCCAAAAATTTACGACGGCTCCCTTATCAGACAATACAACAGGCTTTAAGCATTCAATTGCGGAATTGGAGTTCCAATACAAATAGCCGCGATACACAGAGTGTCTTTCACCAAAAAAATCAGCTCGAACGATAATCTGAAAGTCTGAGCACGTTTCCTGCTCGGCGAGGGGGCGTACAGTTAACTCATCCTCCACGGTATCGTCCATCGGAAAAAACCAAACGCTGTAGCGATCAAGATCATCAATCGTTAGCTCATATACTTGTTTGTCCGACACAAATCGCCCCCCATGTAATTAAACACAACAAAAGGGGGGCAGATTTAATCAATGGCCTTTGCACTACCACCACGAATTAAGCAAATTCGCCGCCTTCCCCCAACTACCTGACTAACTAGGTAACGGTTTCTTGATCACCATTAACAGATTCAAACAGTACGCCGACAACACCAGCTGCCACAAGTCGCCGTTTCACTTCTTCACTTACTATGATCGCACCCAAATATTTTTTAAGTCTAAATATATGACTTGATCCGACCCTACCCGGGTCAACCACCAAATTGTAGAAAGCACGATAGTTGCCGGCCATATCTGGCCTAACAGGATCATCTACCTCAAACTTTTTATAGCGAGAGCGCTTTTCATCCACGCAATCGATTTGCGTTTCTATAATCATCAAAAAATAGCTCTGGCAAACCACTTTATTGTTTATCTTAACCGGCTCAAAAACGACATGCTGATAAAGTTCGTCTATCTCTGGCAAACCGGCGAGCGAATTTTTTGCCCTCTCGCTTAAAACAGGAACACTGGCGTATCCAGCGAGGGAATAATCAACTTCTTTACCGTCGAACCTTACATCGAGGGTATATGTGCCTGGCTCCGTAAAATTAACTGCAGGATCACTGAAATGCCAGTTATCTACATGATGTACATCTCCGAGCACCCACCTATCGCAGACAGTTACATCTTGTCGCATTAAGTAATATCTCATTTCAGTCCCTCGTAAGCCATTTATCAACTTCACTACCCACGATTACTGCTTCTGACTTAATCCCTTCCAATATTTTTGTCACGAATCAACGAAAAAAGGGGACTGTCTAGTCCTGAAATAGGTTTACACCTGCTTCAGGACTAAACAGCCTTTAAACTCTAGTCTAGATAAATCTGCCCTCTTTTCTTGTCCCTTTTCTTCAGTCCCCTTTTCTTAAACTTATTCATCATCCCAAAACTGCCCCGGCGGCGCATAGTTGCCATCTTCCAAGATGCTGCACCATCCAAAAAGCCTATAAAACATTTCAAGATCCAATATTTGGTAGATATCAATATCAACTTTTTTTAACGACACCCGACCGTGTGCATAGTGAGAGTATTGCCCACCTACCCCACCTATCGCTCTTTTTTCAAGTTCTGCACGATCCCACTCCAGAACGGTTCCTGCAGCTTCTGGCAAAGGGTCCAAAAATTCAATTTCAAACTCCGTTGCAATTTTGCAAATGCAAGGAATCAGCCTTTGCTCGAGCAGGCTGTGGGTTAACAAATTCTCGGGAAACTTAATGCTTAATTTCATTTCAGAGCATCCTTTGGAACAACAACATAACCTGAAAAATTCTTTTCAAAAGTAGTCGCGGGGCTAAAATACTGCTTACCATGAGGATCACGAATTGCTACGACAGAAATGCCATTTCTGGTCGTAATGCCGTCGACCACAACAAAATGGGAAAATCCGGTACCCGCTGCTTTATCCACCACTTGGACAATAACAGGCGTTCCGTTTGCTGTGTATCTTGCCAAATCAGCAACGTTACGGCTTGCATAAACTGCCGTGTTGACGCCCTCAGACTTCATCAAATTCGCAACGTCCTGAGGGAAAATCCCGTCTTTTCCGGGTGGAAGCTTTTCAATCAGATTTCCTATGTCTACTTTATGTCCCATGGTATCCAAAACCATGCCACATGAGTTGTGACCACATGTAGGTACGGGCCCTTGATTCACAACTAAACGATCACCGCTTCGGGGTAGCGAATCACCAAGAAGTGGATTTTTAGGACCTGCTCCTGAAGGTAAGCTCTTTGCTAGCTCTTCTACCAAATCCGCAGACTCAGCAACCTTTCCTTCCAAATACAGCTTTTTAGCCTTACCTAAAACTTTTTGTGCCGCATCCCCGGCGCCCGGGATGAGTCCAATACTCGCCATGGCATAGTCAAACGGATCCTCAGCCTCATAGAAGCCCTTTGCATCGCCGTAAACCGGAATGAAGTCTGAACCAAATTCAGCGAGCTGCTCAGCCAGGCGCTTTGTCTGAGCAAGCGCAATCGGGCTATCTACTTGCTTAATGCTTCGAAGCTCCGCCTCAATGGAATACGCCGCAAGCTCTTTATTCTGCTCAACTTGCTTAGCCTGCTCTTTAGCCTCAGGGCCAAATCTCGCAACCACAAGGCTTCGAGCAGCCTCCGAAGCTTCTCGCCGTAAAGAACGACAGGTAGCACCTGCACCATTCGCACTGCAGGCTGTGGTTAGCGCCAAATCTCGACTTTTATCTAGAGCATCCAGAGCGTCAGCACGCCCACACGCAGCACTATCTCCTCCCTGGCATTTCTTCTTGGCAGCCCAGCGCTCTTGGTTTTCTTCATGGTTGAGGTAGTTGTACTGTGTCGAACTGCCCGCCACCCATGCTCCAGTTTGCAAACTCTCACCGTCAGCATCACTGTCCACCGACGCCGCAAGCACACCAATCAACTGCGAGCTCATCACCAGCAAGCTCTTTCTCTTATCCTCCGGCATGCTGGCGTACTGTTTGGCGAGGCTGTCTACCAGGGCTTCGTTCACACCTGCTGCCAACGCACCAGTACGGAAATCGCCGCCAGCAGCTTCAGCTGCCAGCCCGCCCATCAACGCATGCAGTCCAATCTTGGTGATACCGCCGTCGGCGAACCGATTCTTGGAGACATCACCAATCATGTTGAAGCCATAGGCAGCAAATGCATTGGCAAGGCTGCTTTGCAATGCAGCCCCGAAGCTGGCTTCTCCTCCCAGCGCTTTAGTCAGGATGGCCGATGTGCCGTTTTGCAGAACCTGATTCGCAGTAAATTGACCAACACCTTGCCAGGTACTCAATGGGCTCGCAGATGTCACTGCGCCCGAGTTAGGCAGCGCAGTAGTAGTGCCTGTCTGCGTGCTGGTCCAGTCGTCGTAGAACCCTGCGGTCAGCCCCGCGGTAACACCCGAGACAACATAGCCCCGCATCGCATCGCTGGAGGTTACGTCCTTGACCACTGCGCCTAAATTGCCACGATTATTGATCGTGCTGATCGCACCATTACTCGCCATACCGGCAAGCACAACGCTGCCCGCAGCATTGGCCCAGCCTGCGGCAGATGTGGCTGTGGCAGCAGCCGTCGCCCCAGCCATCGAGGTACCCGTCCCAGCGGCGGCGATTGCGCCGCTTGCTGCCCCCATCGTGAAGTAGGTAACAATGATCGCTATGACAATTTGCGCGCCGGCGCCCAGGCCGGAATTACTGTATTTGAAGCTGTCGTGCAGCTCTTTGACCTCGCGCCAGTCAACATCGCCACGCTGCTCCATTTGCTTGATCCAGGCGAGGCTTGGGTCCGCCTGGACCATCGCGTCGATGGTCTGGCTTACCGTGTTCTGGTTAACCTGCCTTACATCAATCTTCAAGCCGTCCACGGCCTTGATCGCCAGCTCGCCCTGCGCCACCAACTCACTCTGACGCAATGTCTCGTCGGTATTCCCCTTACCCTTGGCGCTGGTCCACGCCAAGTCACCCTTGCTCTTCTCGTGGCTCTCCTGGTGCAGGTCTTTGACCGCCTCGAAGGTCACTGCGCCGCCACTGGTGATGGCCAGGTCCTTACCACTCTCAAGCTTGGCCCGCTGATACAACTGATCACCGCCACTGACCAGCGACAGATCACCACCAGTCTTGATCTCAGTCCCCACATTCGTGACGTGGGTCACCTCATCACGCTTGGTCTTCTTCGCGCCCCAGCCCCCCTTCTCCTTCATGTCGTAAAGGCTGTAAGTGCTGTTCTGCGCCGCCAACAAACTCAACTTATCCCCGCTATACAGATAAGCCTCATTCCCCGCACTGATCCTGCTCGCCACAATCGTGGTATCACGCCCAGCCTGGCTGACAAAATCCCCACCCGCCGTCAGCACGCTTGCCACTTGAGTGGTCTGGTCGTCCGAGGTCTTGATGCGTTTTTTGCCGTCCTTTTCCTTGCCCTCGACGTTGTGCATGTCGCTGACCGAGGCGACGTTGAGGTCGCGGCCGGCGGCGATGTTGAGGTCTTTGCCGGCGGTGGCATTGCTGCCAATGATGTTGACGTCTTGGCCGGCCTGCATGTTGAGGTTGCCGCCCGCCGTGACGCTGGCGGCGAGGTTTTTGACGTCGGTGGTGATGCTGGATTTCTCGCCGCCGTCGCGGCTCTCGTGTTTGACGCTGGTGTCGCTGGCGGCGATGAGGTTGAGGTCGCGGCCGGCGGTTAAGTTAGCGTCCTTGCCAGCGGTGAGGGCGCCTCGGTTGGTGAGGTCGCGGCCGGCGTCGATGGCGAGGTTTTCGCGGGCGACGATGGTGCCGGCGCTGGTGTCGGTGAGGGTGCGCATACCGGCGCCGTCACGCACCTGGATGGCGGTGGTCTCGTTGGTGATGTCGCCTTTGAGCGCCGTGAGGCTGACTTGTTTGCCGCGGATTTCGCCGGCCATGGCGTTGCGGATGCTGTCCTGGGCCAGCAGGCTGAGGTTGTTGCCGGCTTCGACCAGGCCGCCGGTGTAGATACTGCCGCTGCTGATGGCAGAGAGGTTGTTGCTGGCGCGCAGGGTGCCGACGTTGATCAGGTCGCCGCCGGTGACCAGGTTGAGGTCGCGGCCTTGGATGAGGCTGTTGCCGCGCACGTTGCGCGAGTCGGCCTGGGCCAGGTACAGCACCGGCACGAGCACGGTCTGGCCGTCGATGACGCGGTTTTCCATCCACACGATGTCGTGGGTCAGGGCGCCGACTTGCTGGTCGGTGAGGGCCACGCCCAGGCTAAGGCGCAGGGCGTCTTTGCTGGCAAGGCCGTTGTCCATCAGGTAGCGGAACTGGTCGGCGTCGCTGTACAGGCCGCCGGCGAGGAAGCGTTGGCCGGTTTGCGCGAGGACGGCGTCGCGGATCAGGCGGGTTTCGTACTGGCCGTCACCGAGGCGGCGCCAGGCATTGTCGGCAGTGAAACCGAGTTTGCCGAGCATGTAGTCGGAGCTGAAGAAGCCCGACACCGAGGTGAACTCGGGGTTGGTTTCGATCAGGTAGTGGCTGGTGGGGTCGGCGTTTTTGACGAACAGGCCGTACTCGCCCTTGGGCAATTGGAAGGTGGGCGAGGTGGTGGGATCGACCGGGGCGAAGGCGGTGCCGGTGTAGTCCACGGGCACGAAGCCGCCGCCAGGGGCCACACCGACTACGGGCAATACGCTGCCGGGCGCCTGGGCGCTCGGGTCGTTGGCGTGTTTGCTCAGGTTGATGTTGATGCCGCCGACGGGGATGCCGGTCTGGTCGTCGCCGAGGGTGCCGGTCAACTGCGCCAGGGTGTTGTTGTGCAGCGTGCCGTTTTGCAGGGTGCGGGCGACGTTGAGGTTGACCGTGCCGCCGGCTTGCAGGGTGGCGTCGTAGCCGGGGCCGCTGTTGTTGGTCCAGGTGGTGACGTCACTTGCGTAGGCGAACGGCAGGCTATTGGGTGAGCGGCTTTTGAGTTCTTCGAAGCGCGCCTTGTCGAAATTCCCGGCCGCCGTGGCCGCATTGAACGCGGGCACGTCGACATATTGCATGCGTTCAAACAAATCGTCGGAGACGTGACCTGGGGTGCCGATGACAAGCTTGCGCTGGCCCGTGCGCGTGGCGGCGCCCTGATTGAGCAGGTCACCGGCAGTAATGCTCAGGTCGCCATTGGCGGCCATCAGGCTGTAGCGGTTCTGCACATTGTCGCCTTGCAGCAACATGTTTTTGCCAGCCACCAGGCGTGCCGCTACCGAGTCCTTGGTCGCCGCCTCAAGGTACGTTTCGTAGATGGTGATCTCGCCGCGTTCCCAGTTGTCGCTCTCGCCGCAGTGCTGGCCACAGATCCAACTCAAGCTGCCGGTGGTCAGCGTTTGCCCGAGTTCGAATGCGTCTTTGGCGTTTTCGATAAAGCCTGCATTGATGCCGATCGAGCCTTCGCTTTCCACGGTGCCGGAACGGTTGCTGAACAGCACGGCACGCCCGCCATCGCGGGCGGCGAAACTCAGGTTGCCTTTGCTGTAGACATCGCCATAGCTGTTGCTGAAGCCATTGCTGCGGAGGGTCATGTCGCCGCCGCTGAACAGCAGCGTGTCGGCGGCATTGGTGATGCCGTTGACTGCGGTGAGGCTCACTGCGCCCTGGGCACCGAGGGTGCCACGGTTGTTGATTTGCGCGGCGGCGATATCCAGCTGCTGACGGGCCGTGAGGAACCCGAGGTTGTCCAGGGTGCCGCCCAGGGTCAGGCGGGCATTGGTTGCGGCCAGGCGGCCGCCGTTCTGGCTGAGGTTGTTGGCGGCGACGGTGAGTGTTTGCAGGGCCGAGACGCGGCCGCTGTTGGTGATATCGCCGGTGGTGATGCTGATGTCACCGTCGCTGAGCAGTTCACCGCCGTTGTCCAGGCTGGCCACGTTGAGGATCAAGCCCTTGGCGCTGGCCATGCGGTCGCCGGCCTTGAGGGCCAGCCCCTGGTCGCTCTTGTAGGTGAGCACGTCGTTGAGTTGCACGCGGCCCAGGCCGTCGACGTTGCCGAAGGCCCAGTCGGCGCTGCCCATGCCCTGGATATTGCCCTGGCTGCCGGAGAGGCTGGCGGTGTTGAGGTGGAACAGGCCGGTGCCGGCGTGTTGCAGCATGCCGTTCTGGTTGTTGACGCTGGCGGCGTCAAGGCTGAAGGCCTGGCTGCCGAATTCGAGGGTGCCGTTCTGGTTGTTCAACGCACCGCTGAGGTTGACGCGGCTGCTGGCGCCGCCCAGGGCACGCAGTTGCCCGTTGGCGCTGTTATCGAGGTTGCCGCCAGTGAGGGCCAGGCCCTGGTTGGCTTCGACCAAACCGCCCTGGTTGGTGAGGGTGTCGCGTGAGGTCAGGTTGATCTGATTGCCGCTGATCTGGCCCGCGCTGTTGTCGAGGGTGGCGCCGCTGACGGTCACTTGTTCTTTGCCGAACAGTTTGCCGCCACGGTTGGCCAGGGCTTCGACGGTGAGTTGCAGGTTGCCGACCAGGCTTGCCATCAGGCCGCCGCTGCCGTTGTCGACGTTGTTGGCGGTGACGGTCAGGCTGTCGCCCTGCACGGTGCCGCCCTGGTTATCCAGGCGGGTGGTGTTCAGTTCGGTGAGGGCGCCGCCGCTGAGGATCAGGCCCTTGCGGTTGCTCACATCCTGGCCGCTGTAGCTCAGGCCTTCGGCGCCGGCCAGCAGTTGGCCGTTGTCATTGTTCAGGTGCTGGGCGGCGATGTCCAGGCGCTTGCCGCGCAGAGTGCCGCCGTCGTTGTTGAGGGTGGTGAGTTGCTTGACCAGCACGCTGCGTTCACCCGCGTCGATCTGGCCACCGACGTTGGTGAGCAGGTCGCTGACCTTGAACACCACATCACCGCCATCGCTGACCAGCGCGCCTTTATTGCTGTTGTTGAAGGTCTGCGCGGTCACGTCGACGGTCTGCCCCAGCAGGATGCCGGCGCTGTTGTCGAAGCGCTCGCCTTGCAATTGCAGCAGGCCCTCGCTCTGGATGCGGCCTTGGGCGTTGAGCAGCTGGCCCGGGCCTTTGAGCAGCAGGCTTACGCCCTGGGCGCCACCGGCGAGCAGGCCGGCGTTGCGGTTGTCGAGGCCGGAAGCGCGTACGTCGAGTTGGTCGCCCAACACGCGCCCGGCGCGGTTGTCGATATCGCCGCCAGCCACGTCGAGCAGCAGTTGCTTGCCGACAATCGTGCCGCTCTGGTTATCCAGGTGGGCGGCGTGCAGTTCGATATCGCCCTGCCCGGCCTGCAAGCGGCCCTGGGCGTTGTTGAGCTGTTGCGCGGCGGTGAGGGTCAGCTTGCCGGTGTCGGCGCTCAGTACGCCGCCTGCGTTGCTGCTGAGGGTACCGGCAGTAACGTTCAGATCGGTGCTGGCCTGGGCGAAACCCTGATTGTTGTTGAAGGTGTTGGAAACGGCTAGGTTGAGTGCGCCACCGTCGGCCTGGATCAAGCCCTTGAGGCTGTTGTCGAGATTGCTTGCATTGACGGTCGCGGTTTTGCCCACCAGTACGCCGTTCTGGTTGTTCAGGGTGCCGGCGTTGACGGTCAGGTCGTTGGCGATAACTTGCCCGCCGCTGTTGTTCAGTTCGGCACTGGTGAGCACCAGGCTACCACCGGCCATTTCTATACGGCCCTGGCGGTTGTCCAGCGAGGCGCTGTTGAGCGTGGCGGCCTGGCCTTCGCCGAAGCGGATCAAGCCGCCGAGGTTGACGATGGCCGGAGAGTTGATCACCAGGCTCTGCTCGCCGAACAGGCGGGCGCTGGCGCCCTGGTTGGTGAGTTTGGCGCTGCTGACCTCGACGGTCTTGGCCTGGATGATCGCGCCCTGGTTGGTCAGCGCCTGCGCGGCGGTGATCGCCAGTGCACGGCTGGCCAGCAGGTTGCCGCTGGTGGTGACGGTTTGCGCGTTCACCACCAGGTCGCCCGTGGTGTTGCGGCTGTTATCGGCGGCAACGCCGGCTTCGATGATGCCGGGGTTGTTCACGCTGGCCGCGTTGATATCGATGCGCTGGCCGGCGGCGATGCTCTTGCGGTTGACCAGGGCCTGGGCGCTGGTGACCTGCACATTGCCGTTGGCGTAGACCTTGTCGGTGAGGTCGACGTTTTGCGCGGTGACTTTGACGTTACCGGTGGCCGCCGCCTGCGCCATGCTCAGGCGCCCGTTGGCGTCGAGCTGAATATCGCCACCACTGGCGGCCAGGGTGCCGTCGAGCTTCACGCCCACACCGGCCTCGGTGCCCACCAGTTTGATCGCGCCGGCATACATGCCGCCCAGGGCCGAGGAGTCGATCGCCAGCTCGGGCTTGGCGCTGCCGTCGTCGGCACGGGCGGTGGTTTTCAGGCTTTGCGCATCGACGTCGTTGCGCCCGGCAATCACGTTGAGTTCGCGGGCGTTGATTTGTGCGTTGATCTTGGCCGAGCGGGTGATGATGTCGAAGCGTTCGACGTTGCTGGCGTTCAAGCCCTGGCCGTCGATGGTCACGGCGCCGCCATCCACTTCATAGCGCTGCAATTGACCGCTTGCGTCGAGCACCGGTTTGCCGGTGGTGAGGGTGACGTTGGGGGTGTTGATAAAGCCGCAACCGCTGCACGTCACGCCGTACGGGTTGGCCACGATGACCTTGGCCGACTGCCCCGCCACTTCGGTGTAGCCGCGCAACTGGCTGGGGCTGCCGCCGTTGACTTCGTTGAGGATGACGTTCGCCGCGCCGCCCTTGAGGTTGGGGTTGCCGACAATGATCCCGCCCAGTTGGGTGTTGACCATCGCGCCGTTGCCATTGTTGAGAATCACGCCGTTGGGGCCGACGTTGTAGTCCTTGAACTGGTTATGGGACAAGCCCGCGCCATTGGGGGTGGCGATGTTCACCACCGGCACGCCATTGCCCGCCGCGCCCACGGTGGTGCCCGGCGCACTGACCACAATGCCCTCGGCCTGGGCCAGCAGCGGCTGCCAGAACAATGCGTTGGCAAGGATCAACGCCAGCCCGCGCTTGGGCAGGCCGAAGAACGCGTCCCGGCGCTTCAGGGCGGCAGAAGGTTGGCGGGCCAGGAAGGCGAATTGGCGAACATCCATTGTCAGGCTCTCATGCAGCGGGGCGTTGAATTACAGGAAAAAATCCATGCGGAAGTAGATCGGCGCTTCGCGCTCGGTGACTACACCGGGTCTTTCTAACGAATGAGCAAAGGTCACGCTGGTGCTGACGTGTTTGCCACGGGCGAACAGCTCCAGGGAGTTGCTGGACACCCGGCCATGAACGTTGTCGTTATAGCGGTCGTTGCGGATCACGCCCTGGTCGTAGCCGACGCTGGCGCCGTATTCGAAGAAGGCCGGGCGCATCCAGTCGAGGGTCACCGGGCGTGCCCAGCGCACTTCGTTGCGCCAGTAGCCGCCGCTGTCGCCGGTCAGCAATTGGTCCTTGAAACCGCGCACCGAGGCCGAGCCGCCGAGGCTCATACGCTGCGGCGAAAACAGCGGGTCTTCACTGCGCTGCCCGGTGGCCAGGCTGCTGAAGCTGAACGACTCGCCCCACAGGCTGAACGGTTGCAGGTAGCTGACCGTGGCGGTGTATTTGCGGTAGCGCGAGTTCGGTTGGCGACGGCCCGCAGGGTCACGCTCGTCTTGGGCCTGGGCGTCGAGCAGGCCGATGCCGCTTTGCATGCCCAGGTCCAGGTTGACGAAGGCACTGCCGATGCGCCGCCCGTGGTTGACGCCCAGTTGCAGTTCGCTGAGGCGGTTGCTGCTGGGCGCGGTGCGCACGTCGAGGATGTAGTTGTTGGTGCGCAGGTGCGCCAGGCCGACGTTGACCGAGGTCTTGCTGACGTCATCGCGGTGGATCACACGCTCGGCGCGCAGTTGGTGGTTCTGGTTGTCGCCGTCCTGCTTGTATTTGAAGCCGTCGGCGATGCCGTAGGTGCGGTAGTCGCTCTCGCTGTAGGTGTAGCTGAAGTTCCACCAGCCCCATGGCACGTTGTAGTAGAGCATGGTGTTTTTCGAGGTTTTCTGGTGGTCGCTGATGGCGTCGTGGCCGCCGCGCAGCATCAGTTGGTCGCCCAGGCCGAGTGGGCTGTCCCACTCCAGGCCGGCGCCCCATTGCTGTTCGCCGGTGCTTTTCTGCCCGTCGTTGTTGCGCGACAGGCTGGCGCGCCAGGGCTTTTGCGCGGTGTTCTTGACCACCACGTCGCTACCGCCGATCTGCTTGCCGGGGGTGAGCTCCATCTGTGCTTGTTTGGACGGCAGGCGGTTGAGCTGGTCCACCAATTGCTCGATTTCACGCAGGTTCAGCGCTTCACCGACCTTGCCGGGAAAGGCCATGGCCAGTTCGCGGTCGGTCACTGTGCTGCCTTCGGCGCTGCGCAAGGCTTCGAGTTTGCCTTCCACCACCAGCACTTGCAGGTGGCCGGTGGAAAGGTCCTGTTGCGGCAGGTAGGCACGGCTGGTAACGCGGCCTTTGCCGAGGTAGTAGTCGGTGATGGTTTTGAGCAAATCGTTAAGCTGCGACACGCCCAGGCATTGGCCGATGTAGGGCTTGAGCAGGCGCTCGCGCTCGGGCGCCGGCAGGCTGTCAGCACCTTTGAGTTCGATGGTTTTGATCGGGAAGCACCGAGTGTCGGCAGGGCTTGCCGGGGCTTGGGGCTTTTCCGCTTTGCCGGGCAGGTCCTGGAGTTCCTGCAGACGCCGCTGTTGCTCTTCGAGCAGGCGATTCTGCCGGTCGCGGATCAAGTCCTGATCGCCAGGCGTGGGGGCGGCGGATGCACTGTTCAGGCTCAGGCAGGTGAGCAGGAACGTGCAGAGAAGAAACCGAGTCCGTGGCAATAACGAAGACATGTTCGATCCATCGAAAATCAAGGGCCGCGAAACTAACATCGAACTTCCAGCTAGCCTAGAAACGGGCGAAGTTGGGCCGTTCGCTGAAATAGTCTTCAAGCTATTGATTAATAAATATAAATTTTCATCAAAAGGGCCAAGCCTTTTCACCGGAAGTGATTATTCCGACAAGTGGCAGCGATTTTGATGGCAATTCGACGAAGGGTTTTTTGATTGCCATTATTTAGCCATCAAGTTTCGTCGAGTTAGGTTAGTACCGAGGAAAGGAGAAAAGTTCGCGGGGGTTTTGTGAATTGGATCCCATTTATCGGAATTCCAAGGAGAGGGTTGGACCACTGCAATCTAAACGGTGGGAAATAACCAATGTGGGAGGGGGCTTGCTCCCGATAGCGGTGTGTCAGTCATATATCTGGTGACTGACACTCTGCTATCGGGAGCAAGCCCCCTCCCACATTGTGTACTCGCAGCATTGAGGATGTCAGCCAATGCCCTTGTCTTTGTCGGCCTCGGGCACCAGGGTCAGACCGGGGCGCTCGACGTCGCGGGAGACATGGGACTTCACGTCTTCCACTCCGCCCTCCTCGTCGTTGTGGATCACCAGCACGCCGGGTTTGCGAAACTGCTCCAGGTGGCCATCGCCCAGGTTGAAGCTTTCACTCAGGTGCTTGTCGCTCAGGGCATTGGCCTCTGCGCGGCGCTGGGCAAACTGGCGGCCGCGGCGCTGTTGATAGCGCGCCCAGCCGATCAGGATCAACGCGTTGAACAAGGCGATCCACAGGTAGATCTGCAAGGTGTTGAGCGCGGCAAAGATCGGCGCCTCGATGCGTGGGCCGCCATGGGTCTCGAGCATGGCGCCGATGCCACGTGCCAGCAGCCAGACCAGCCCGCCCCAGGCCAGCAGGGTCAGCAACACATCGATGATCCACATCACAGGGCTCTGGCGAGTTCTGACCAGTTTCATAGTCACGCCTCCTCTTGGGCAGGTTTGATACCACGGTCCGGGCTGACCCAGCGTGCGCGTTTTTGATGCTGGTTGAACAACACCTTGGGAAAGCTGACCAGGGTGGTAAACAGGCTCACCAGCCAGAACACCATCGGGTACCACACGGTCCAGAACAGGGTTTTCCACAGGTCTTTTTCGTAGCGCCGGTCAATCAGGATGCTGACCGCAAACTGCAGCAGGCACACCATCGCCAGCACCAGGCCGGTAAACGCGGGTGGCACCAACGAGTCCACGGTAATCGCCGCCGGCAGCGTGACGAATTTACCCACGGCCCAGAAGATCACCGACAGCAGGAAGGTGAAGGCCCAACCGGTGGACAGGCAGTATTCGAACAGCAGCGGCCACAGGTAGCGATGGCGCCATTGCCAGATGCCGCGAATATTCTTGAACAGCACTTCGGCGCCGCCCTGGGCCCAGCGCAGGCGCTGTTTCCACAGGCCGCCGACGGTCTCGGGCATGAGAATCCAGCACAGGGCACGCGGCTCGTAGAAGATCGACCAATGATCCAGTTGCAGCTTCCAACTGACATCGATGTCTTCGGTGATCATGTCGGTGCTCCAGTAGTCGATGCGGTCCAGCGCCTTCTTGCGAAACGCCACCACTACACCCGAGACCGTGAAGATCCGTCCGAACACCCGCTGGGTGCGCTTGATCAAGCCGATGATCGAGGAGAACTCGCCGACCTGCACGCGGCCGATCAGGGTCGAACGCGTACGAATGCGCGGGTTGCCGGTGACGGCGCCCAGGCGCGGGTTGTCGAGCATCGGTGCCACCATGTAGGCCGCCGCGTTCTTGTCGAGCAACGCATCGCCGTCGATGCACACCAGGTATTCGCTGCGGGCGGCCACGGCGCCCATGCGCAGGGCTACGGCCTTGCCCTGGTTCTGCGCCAGGTGCAGCACGCGCAGGCGTGGGTGTTGCAGTGCCAGGGCATCGAGTACCGCAGCGGTGTTGTCGCTGGAGCCGTCGTTGACCGCGATCACTTCGAGGTTCGAGTACACCTGACCAAGTGCCGCGGCAATCGTGTCGGCGACGTTATCGCCTTCGTTGTAGCAAGGGATGATGATCGAAATCAGCGGCTCGCCGGCCAGGATCGGCGCCGGGGTGTCTTCCTCCCAGGGCCAATGGCGCTCCCAGTGCAGCCAGAAGTACAAGCCGCCGGCGATCCACAGCGCCGACATGAACAGCGGGTAGAAGAACACGAAGTCCATCAGAAACTGCCCGGTGATCAGGAAGATCAGGCCCAGAGGCAAGCCCAATACCAGCGCCAACACGAATAGAGCCAGGATTCTGTCGAACATGATCAAGGATTCCATTGGTTGGAGAGGGCCGGACGTATCGTCTTCAAGTCCGGGGAGTTTTCCAGGAAGTTGTCCGGGTAGTAGCCGAAACTGGTGACGCCCTGGCGTTTAAGTACACCCATCCACTCTGCCAATTGCTCAGCGCTGATATCCGGCGCGGCCTGGGTGCGCCAGTCTTTGGCTTGCAGTTCGAAGACGGTCTTTTCCAGTGCGCCGGGGCGTGCCTTGACCGTGGCCACCAGCTTTTCCAGCCAGGCATTGGAGTCTTTCAGCGACTGGCCTTCCATCAGCGGCATGGCCATGGGCGCCGTCCAGTCGTAGGTCTTGAGGAAATCATCGAGGTTCTGCGCAAACCAGGCTTCGCTGCCGGGGTTGAGCATCGGCTCGGCGAAGATATTGCGAGCGGTGAGGATCTGCGGGCCGCGAATGGCGCGCACCTTCACGGTCAGCTCGTTGGTGAAATCGGTCAGGTAGCGGCTCTTGAAGCGAGTCCAACGCTGCATCACTGCAGGGTCGGCACGCAGCGCAGCGATATTGTCCGGCAAGCCCTGGGCAGCATAGGCCTTGAGTGCGGCGGGGCTGGCGTCTTCAAAGTCGCTTAGCAGCGCATCGTCGTGATACAGCACGCCGTCGATGGCACTGTTGCTGGTACGCGCCAGGTCTTCGTAGATCTCGCCGATGAGCTGCCGTACTTTGGGATCAAAGGGCGACAGGCGCTTGTATTGATCCGGATCGGTAGCAACCTTGCCGGTCTGCGGGTCCCAGCGGGTCACGCGTGGCAGCTTGGCGTCGAGGGCAAAACTGAGCACCGGCATCCACGCAAACACGCTGGCGTGGGCACGGGTATGCAACTGCCAGGAAACGCGGTTGAACAGGTCGGCGCGCATCGGCAGGTGGCGGTTGGGGAAGTACACCGAATGCACCAGGCCATCACCCTTCGGGTCGGCGTAGGCTTGCAGAAACACCGTGACGGCGCCCATGTCCACCACGCGCTGCACCAGCACATCGAGGTTGTGCGCCTGTTGAACCGGGTCGGGGTCATAGACGTGATCCAGGTCCACATGCACGACGCGCAACGGAGCCTTGGCCTGAACCGAAACCATGCTGCTGGCGAAGTGTTCCCCATCCGGGTCGGAGGCCACCAAAAAGCGCGGGCTGTTCATCAGCTTGTTGGAATCATCCAAACCGTCATCCAGCGTAAGCGCCATCTCATAGCCGTGTTCACCGACCACGGCCAGGGTGGTGCCATCGGCCGCGCCATACGGCCACACCCATACCCGTGGAGCCTTGCCAGTGACGGTACGGATTTTATTGGAGATGGCTGCTACGTCAGTACGCATCCGCGCCTGGAACTGCGCTTCGGTTTCATAGCGACCGGTCGCCGGATCATAGCGGCGCGTGGTGGCCGCCGGTTCGAGGTTGCCCTGGGGATTGGCGAGTATGCCTTTGTGATTGGCGTCGGTATGGGCGGCGATTTCCACCAGGCCCGATCGGGACACTTCGCGAATCTGCTGCCAGGTCAGGAAGTCGCCCCGTGGGCGCGGTGTACCGGCGAAGTCCACCGGCTGGTTCAGCGGCGTGTCGATCCAACTGCCCACCGGCGCCAGCACGGCCGGCCAATTGTAGGCCCGCAGGATCGGCATCACGCGGGTGTAGAAGCTGGAATAGCCGTCATCGAAGCTGAGCATCACGGCCTTGGGCGGCAGTGTCGGCCCGCCCCGGCGCGCAGCAAGGACTTGATCCACGCTGACCGCCTGGTAACCGTTCTCCCGCAGCCAGGCCAATTGCTCGATCAAGCGCTCGGTACGCACCGCCACCACGGCCTGGTCAGGGTCATTGTCCGAGACGTCGTGGTAGGCAATGCCCAGGAAATGGTTCTTCGGCCACGGTGCTTCGCTGGCCAGTGTCGGGCGCTCGGCAGGTGGAACGAATGGCGCGGGTTGCTGGGCGCATGCGGCGGCCAGCATTACACCCAGGACCAGAAAAAAACGACTGAGGAGGGTCATGGTCAGGCTCTTCTAGAAACGGTAAGTGAGGTCCAGGAGCAGGCGCAAATCGCGTTCGCGCTCGCCGTCGTAAGGTCGGCTGACCAGGCTCAGGTTGGCGCCGGCTTCCAGCACGTCATTCCAGCGAAAGCGTTGGCCGTACCCGATCAAGCCGACGCCGCCGGTGGAGTAATCCTTTTGGCTATAGGTACCCGCACCGAGCTGGAACTGCTGACTCCACTGGGTTTCGTAGCGGTGATAGAGCACATGGTTGACGTTGACGGTAGGCAACACGCTGAAGTCGGACTTGGGGTTGAAGTAGATCGTGTCTTCCTTGCTGTTGCGGCTGGCACCGACTTCCAGGCCCAGCTCTACTTGCACTTTGGGCGAGCTGTAGATGCCTTCGCGGCCGGTGAGCAAGGCTTCGACGCGGTCGTTGCCATCGCTGAAATGCGACGGGCTGACGGCCAGTTTCCACTCCCGGCTTTCGTTGGCGCGCCAGCGGATAAAACCGCTGCCGCCGTTGGCCGTGACACCTTCATTCAACGCCCGCAACGGTGTGGTGTTAAGCAGGTAGCCAAGGCTGCCGCCGTATTGCCAGTGGTCGTTGATGTCGCGAGCGATCGACACGCTCGCGCCTTGTTTGGCGCCATCGCCATAGGAGTGGTTGGACACTTCGGCTTCGATGGTCATATCGCGGGTGCGCCGCTCCACGCCCACACGCTGCCAACGGTGATGGCCGGTACCTTCGGCGAAATCGGCAGTGCCATAACCGACACCGGCGAACAGGCGCCAGTCCTCGTCGATGGGTGGGGTGTAGATCACGCTTTCTATGCCCCAGTCACGGCTACCCGACACCGCGCCGGCCTCTTGGTTGTTGCCGCCACCGAAGCTTTTGCCGGTGTAGGCTTCCACCCGCACTTCGGCCATGTCGTGCACGTCGCGCAAGCGTTTGAGGCGCTGTACCTGGCGGTTGTCCGGGGCGCGGGCAACGACGTCATCGGTAAGCAGGTCCAGTTGCCGCCATTCCTGCAGGTCCAACGCGGTGAAGCCTTGGGACATTTCCACCCCGATGTCACGAGGGCTCTGGTTTTCGGTCTCCTTGAGGGAGTCTTCAGCGCGTCTGGGCCATTCACGGGCACGGTACATTTCTGCCTGTGCCAAACGTACACCGATGCTGCCGGGAGCTTTGCTCCCCAGGTCTTCCAGCGCTTGTTCGCTGGCATTCAGGTCGGCGCCATAGGTACCGGCCTGGGCCGCCAATTGCTGGGCGTCCATCCATTCGTCGTTAGGGTTGCCGATAGGCAAACCCTTGAGTTCAACCCGAGGTTTCTCGGTGCTGGCCAGCTGCGTGGCGACCGCACGCGCCTCATCCACCTGATCGTTTTCCAACAAGGCGTAGAACAGGGCGGTGCTGTCTTTGACATGATCACCGACGTCGGCATCCGCTGCAGTCAGCGCCTGGCGATACAGCGGCGCGGCTTTTTCCGGCAGGCGCTGGTCGAGGTAGGATGCGGCGACCCAGCGCACGGCGTAGGTCGGCAACTGCACGCCTTGGGCGGTGAGCACTTCGTATTCGCGAATCACCTCAGCGGTGCGTGCACGGGCCTTGAGTGCACCAAGCCGGTCGATACGCCAGCGCACGACGTCGTCGTGGGCAGTGGCGTCCGGAGCCCAGCGGCTGATCAGCTTGTCGTAATCCTGCAGGGCGCGATCGGCGATGACGTAGCGTTCTTTTTCGGTACGCGTAGCGAACTCGGCCATGCGCACGCGCTCGGCGGCAAGGTCGCCTTCCAGGCGGCGCTGGGTGACCGCGTCCACCAGGCCCGGGCGCTTGGCCGACAGGCGCAGGGCGGCTTCGGGCAAGCGAGCCTTTTGCAGGGCGACGATGTATTCACGGGCCACTTCCGGTTTGTCGCCGGCACGGATAAAGGCTTGGTCGAACTCGAACAAGGCGTCGTAATTCAAGCCGGCGCGTGTCAGCGCATAACCCAGGGCCATGCGGCGGTTCGGGTCATTGGGTTGCGCCGCCACCATCGTGCGCAAGCGTTGCACCGCTTCGTTGGCCTTGCCGCCATCGGCCTGGGTCAGGGCCTGGCCCAGTTGCAAGTCGACGTTATTCGGTTCACGCAGCAGAGCCTGGCGATAGACCGCTTCGGCCTGAGCCCATTGTTTTTGATTGCGATAGGTGCGCGCCACCGTGGCAAGTGCCTGGGTGGTGAGGTTGCGGTGCTTGCCTTGTGCTTCGTACACCTTGAGCACTTCGTCGTCTTGCCCGGCCCAACCGGCAATCACCAGGTGGTCACTGACCTGGCCTGGGGTTTGGCGTTCGGCAGACAGTTGGCGCAGTTGCGTCAACGCCGGCGTGAAGTGACCGTTGCGGGCCTGGATGATCAGGGCATCGTAGGCGGGATCGGCAAATGCGAGGCCAGGAACCAGCAATTGGCTGCACAGGGCGGCCCCGATAAGCAGACGCAACCGGCCTGAAGCACTGTAGGGGAGGTTTCGCAGCATATCGTGAGCTTCCTTACACACGGAAAGCCCTAACGATAGATGGTCCTGAGCGAAACGCATCAGGGTGTCGGCGTCTCGGGACCCGACCTAGCTTTCCTGTAAGAACTATCTCTTAGCAAAGTAGGGGGAAGTACAATTCAGAACAATTGTTCAGAATTGTGCGATCGCGATTTTTTGCCCTCACACAAAACGAATGTGGGAGCCGGGTTTGTGTGGGAGCCGGGCTTGCCCGCGATGCAGGCACCGCGGTCGTTCAGCCAGACCGGGGCGATGCTATCGCAGGCAAGCCAGCTCCCACACAAGCCTGCTCCCACATTTTTTTACTGCATTTTCAGCGCTTACTGGGCGCCGCTCACCGCACCGACTTTCGACATCACAAAGCCAATGAACTGCTCAACGGTCATCTTCTGGCCGTTGAAGGTCACTTCGTTGTTGGCGTAGTGCAGCTTGGAAACTACATCGGTGCCCACCAGGGTTGCCAGTTGCGTGCCGACTGCCATGCCGCTGACCATCTCGGCCGCCATCTGCGATTGCTGCTCGATGGCTTTGGGGTCAGTCACACCACCGACCTGGGCTTGCAGGGCCGCTACGTCGCTGATCATTGGCTTGGACAGGGTCAGGTTGGCATCCAGCAGCGCAATCATCTGCTTGCCCAGTTCAACCGGCGGCAGCTCCATGGACGTTGGCTTGGCTAGGTCCACAACCAGGTTGAACTTGCTTTCGCCGTGGGTGGTTTTAAGCGACAGGTTTTCCACCGCCAGTTGCGGCTTGGCAGCCAGTACCTGGTTGACGTTGGCTTCGGCCAGGGCCTGCTCGGCTTCGGTCAATTGCAGTTCCGGCACGGGTTGGCCAGCGGCGGCCGCGGCTTGCACCGGCTGCATCTTGTCCTGGTAGAGCTTGGTCAGCACCAGCATCGCCGGGATATCGACATTCTTCATGCTCACGGCCATGGCGGCCGAGCCGACCGGTTTGCCCTGATAACCGATCTCGTCGATCTTGTAATCGACGCGGCCGGCCAGGTTGTTGTCCTTGGCTTGGGTAGAGTCTTTCTGCTCGAAGCCCTTGAGGGTCAGCACGGCTTTCTGCGGGCCGAAGGTGACCTTGGTATCGGTCAGTTCCACGGTGTTCTGGCCGGTGTAGAAGCCAAAGGTGGATTTCTCCAGGTTGCTGGCAACAGTCAGGCCAGCCAGTTCCGCTTCGAACGGTGCGCCATTGGCATCGATCGCCGCGACCTTGAGGCTGTTCATGAAGCCATCAGCCTTGACCTTCTGGCCTTCGGCGCTGCTGTCGAATTCCAGGTTGGCGCCAGAGAAGCTCACCGAGGAGGTGTCGTCCTTGAACTCAAGCGGCAGCAATTCGATGTTGCCGCTGACCGAACGGCTGTAGCCGATGTTCGCCACGCCTTTGAGCGGCGACACGTCTTTGCTGGCGGCGAACCATTTTTCAGTGGTGGGGTTCTTTTCCAGTTCGTAGTGACTGGTGGCCATGACCGGCAACCACTTGAGGGTCACCAGGCGCGAGAACGGCAGCGGGCCGTGCTCGATATGGTCGACGAACAGCAACTCAGGGTTCGGGTTGTCTTCACCGAACACGCTGCCCTGGCCCTTGAGGCGATAGTGCGCCGTGCTGCTGAACACGCCACGGTCCAGAGACACCAGTTCCAGAGCCACGCTGCCGTCGACGCCGGCCATGGAGGTCTGCAACTCTTTGTTGGCGTTCTGGATGGCGGTTTGCAGGACCGGCTCCAGTTGTTTACCGGTGTACCAGGCGCCGCCCGCACTGACGGCGCCGATGGCGACAACAAAACCCAAGAAAACAACTGCTGGCTTATTCATGAAGTGACCTGATCAAATCCTGTGAGAAGTGGGCTGTCTTCCTTGAACCCCGAAGGGGTTGGCTCAAGCCCGCCGAAAACGGGGGAAGATTAGCACTGGCGAGCGCAAACGGCCCAGCCTTTCAGAGGGATCAGTTCCGTAGGAGTTCAGGAGTACTCCAGCTCGATTTCGTCCAACTGGTGATCAAAACTCTTCAAGCGGGCGGTCCAGGTGTACACCAACACCTCAAACTCGCGGTGGATCACGGCATTGCCGGGGGTGTCGGCCTTGGGGTCGCAAAAATCCAACTGGTAGCGCTCGCGGGCCATTTGCGTGGCGACATCGGACAATTCCCGCGCGTTATCGAGCCAGTGCCTACCGTCTGCGACCTGTCGATCCAGCAGCACGCATTGTTTTTTCAGGACTTCGAGGCTTTTTTCCAGCGGCGTGCCGGTGAGGTCGCCCATGACCTCCTGGAAGGTGCGCCCGGGCTGCCAGTAGCTGCCCCAGAAATAGCGGTCGAATACGGTTTCGACGCGGCGCAGGGCAACCTTGGTGTCCCAGATCGCGACGCGGGTCTTGCCTTGCTCGAGGAGCTTTTTCTTCACTCGCTGGTTTTGATAAGACGCCCAGGCCACCACGCCGATGGACAAGGTGCCGATCACCAGGCAGGCGCTGTCCAGGAACACCATGGCCTTGTCGAGTTGATGGGCGAGCATGACACCGTAGAAATACGCGGCCGATAACAATACCAGTGCGAAGAGCACGCACCAGAAAGCGGGAGCATAAGGGTTTTTCATTATTGGAATCCCCATGAGCAAACGCGAGCTTTGTCGGGTGAGACGTCACGGCGCCTCACCTGACAAAGCATAGCAATCACCTCACGGTTTGCCGGGTTTTACCCCTTGCGTTCGTCCGCTTTCCCAGCCGCCGCCCAGGGCCAGGAACAGATCGATCTGGCTCATGGCAACCTGGGTGTTGGCCGTCGCCAATTGCGCGCGCATATCGGTGTAGGTGCGCGTGGCTTGCAGGTCGGCCAGGAACGATTCGCGGCCGGCCTGGAAGAAGCGATGGGTCTGGCCTGCGGCTTCTCGCGCCGACTGTTCGGCTTCGGCCAGGGCGTCGCGGCGCTGCAACACCGCAGTGTATTGCGCCAGGCCGGTCTGGGTTTCGCGGATGGCATTGAGCACCACGCCGTCGAAGTGCGCCAAAGCGCCCTGGGTCGCAGCTTCGGCTTCATGGATACGCGCACGGGCGCCGTTGGTCGGCACGGTCCAGCTGATCATCGGGCCAAAGCCCCAGCGGTTGGTGGCCGGTGTGCCGAGGTTTTCCAGCAGGCCCACGGTGCCTACCGTGGCGCCGATGCTGATATCCGGATACAGCGCGCCGGTGGCCACGCCGATTCGTGCGGTCGCGGCAGCCAACTGGCGCTCAGCCTGGCGCACATCAGGGCGACGTTTGAGCAGCGTGGCACCGTCGCCCACCGGCAGCAACTGGGCGATGTGTGGCAGCTCGGCGCAGGTGCCAGTGCCGGCCGGCAGTTGGTCTACGGGCTTGGCCAGCAGCATCGACAGGCGGAACAGTGCGGCCTGGCGCGAGGCTTCATAGCGCGGAATGTCGGCGCGCAGGGATTTGTATTGGGTTTGCGAGCGGGTCACCTGGGTTTCGTCGCCGCGCCCGGCATCCCGCAGGCGCTGAGTCAGCTTGGTGCTCTGCGCTTGCAGATCGAGGGATTCGTTGGCAATCGCCAGCTCTTCGTTGGCCGCGCACACCTGGGTGTAGGAACGCACCACATCGGCCACCAGGGTGATGCGAGCGATATCGGCTGCCGCCTGGGTTGCATCGGCGCTGGCCTTGGCGCTTTCGATGCCGCGCTGCAAGGTGCCGAACAGGTCGAACTGATAGGACGTGGTGATACCGACGCTGCCGATATTGCCGACCGGGACTTTGTCCGGCAGCAAAAATGCCTCGCCAGATTCCTGCAAGCGCTGGGCCTCGGCCTTGGCGCCGGCACTCCAGCCTCCGGCGGATTCAGCCTGCTGCACTTGGTAACGCGAACGCTGCAAGTTGGCGGCGGCCACGCGCAGATCGGTGTTGGAGGCCATGGCCTGCTGCACCAGCTGGTCCAGGCGCGGGTCTTTATACAGCTTCCACCAATCGGCCGGCACCGGCGCCGAGACCACGTTGCTGCCCTCGCCCATGATCGGCCCTTGCAGGTCGCCACGGTTGACTGCGGCCTGCTCCGGCAGTTTGTAATCCGGGCCCACTACTTGGCAGGCCGACAGCAACAACCCCAGGGAAGCGGTTGCCAGAAGCCGCTTCATGGTTTGTCCCCGTCTTTAACCTTGTCGTCGATGATCGACACCGTCGCCGTGCGCCCGGCGATCATGCGAAAGTCCGCCGGCACATCGTCAAAGGCAATGCGCACGGGGATCCGCTGGGCCAGGCGCACCCAGCTGAACGCCGGGTTGACGTTGGGCAGCAGGTTGGAGCCGCTGCTGCGGTCGCGGTCTTCGATACCGGCGACGATGCTCTGCACATGCCCGTGCAGTCGAGCGTTGTCGCCGATCACGCGGATGTCCACGCCCATACCGACGTGGATGCCGTCGAGCTTGGTTTCTTCGAAGTAGCCGTCGATATGGAAGGAATTGCTGTCCACCACCGACAGCACCGGGCGCCCGGCAGTGACGAACTCCTGGGTGCGCGGTGCGCGGTCGTTGACGTAGCCGTCCACGGGGCTGCGGATCACCGAGCGGTCGAGGTTGAGTTGGGCAGAGTCCACCGTCACCTGGGCTTCGGCCAGGGCCGATTGGGCGCGGGCCACGCGGGACTGGCTTTCTTCCAACTGCTCGCTGGGCACCAGGTTGCCGAGGCCACGGTTACGCTTGTACTCGCGCTGGGCCTGGGCCAGGGTTTCCTGGCGGTCGGCCACGGCGGCCTGGGCTTGGCGCAGGGCCAGCTTGAAGCGGTCCTGGTCGACGGCAAAGAGCACCTGGCCTTTGGTCACCAACTGGTTGTCACGCACGTCCACCCGCTGGATCAGCCCGGAGACGTCCGGGGCGATCTGCACGATGTCGGCGCGGATGTGGCCGTCACGGGTCCAGGGGGCAAACATGTAGTACATGACCATGCGCCACACAACGACGACCGCGAAACTCACGATCAACAACGTCAGGACGACACGGCCGATAGTCAAAAAAGGTTTTTTCATGTCATCAAATATCGACTGAGTGAGTCCACCGCGCCCAGCAACAGCGCGTACAGCCCCACATTGAACAATGCCCGGTGCCAGACCAGGCGATAGAAGTGCATGCGCGTCAACAGCCCGTGCACCACCAGAAACAACACATAGGTAATGCCCATCAGCACCAGCAGCGTAGGCAGGAACACCCCGCTGATATCCAGATCACCGATCATAAAGGCGCTCCATCGGGTAGCGGCGCTTCCATTTCCGTGCCGCCAATGAATTCCACACCGGGCAACAACGCCAGGCGCAGGCCGGCCAAGGCGTGCAGCAGGTGCAGGCGGGTGTCGTCTTCGTCTTGCAGGCCCTGGCCGTTGAGGGCGCGGCGCGTACGGTCCAGGGTCATCAGCAGACCGCTGGGTGCGGGCAAGCGTTCACCGGCCTTGAGGCACGCTTTGAAGTAACCGCCCACCCCTTCCACCACCTGGTTGAGCAACACCCGTGGCACACCGAGGATGCGCGGCGAGTAGGCCAGCAGGTCGAGCAGGTTCAGCGCTACGCGCAGGTCGCGCAGGGCGCTGCCGGTGTCTTGGCCGGTAAGGGCCAGGCGCGGCAGGTGTTGCATCAGGCGGTCGAGCATTTGTGCGGCCATGTGCCGGTGTTCGTTCAGGGTTGCGGGCTCGGTCAGGCCAACGATGTCACGCCAGCTGAAACGGGTCAGGCGCTTGGCCGCCAGTTCGGCGCCGAAGGGCCGGGCGATCAAGGTCCACACAAATGCGAACAGCAGGCCCACGGGCCCAGCCAGGTTGACGTTGGCGAAGTTGAGAAAATCCGCGTCATAGGCGCCCTGGATGCTGATGAACGACGAGGTGTTGACCAGCGTCAGCAACATGCCCAGGTAGAATCGTGGCTGTACCGTGAGGGTGCCGATACAGATAAACGGCACGGCAAAAGCCAGCACCAGCATGGGGAAATCGTGCAGATTGGGCAGCACCAGAAACAGATACAGGCTGGCGAACAGCACCGACATGGCGGTCCAGAAAAAGAACCGGTAGATCTGCGGCGCCGGGTCGTCCATCGAAGCGAAGAAGCTGCAGGCGACGGCGGCCAGGATCACGGCGCTGCCGCCATCGGTCCAGCCCAGCAGGATCCACAGCACCGAGGCGACGATGATCGCGGTAACGGTGGAAAACGCCGAGTAGAACATCAGCCCACGGTCGAGAAATGGCGTGAGCCGGCCCAGGCGCCAGTGGCGGTAGACGGCGCGCCAGGTGTCCTGGCTTTCGCACTGAATGGCGGCTTGCAGGCTGCGACAGTCTTGCCACAGGTCGACCCATTCGCCCAGGCGGTACAGGGCGTTGGAGAACAGCAACGTGTGGCGGTCATCCAGCGCTTCGCCTTGGGGTTGGGCGGCATCGATCTGGTCACGCAGCACACGCCAGCGTTCCAGGGGCGCTTGTTCAGTGGTGCTTTGCAGCCAGGCGTTGGCTTCCTCCAGCAACGGTTTGAGCCGGTCGAGAAACTCCGGTGCGCGATGCTCGATGGCGTACACCGCGTCATCCAGCGCGTCGATTACCGGCAGCAGATGAATCATGCGCCCGCGCAGTTCTTTGGTGTTGCGCACCGTTTGCGGCCGCGCGCCTTCGTGGGGCAACTGGCCGATCATCAACTCAAGGGTGTTGAAGGTGGCAACCATGCCGCCGCGCAGGTTGCTGACCGCTTCAGGGTCAATCTGGCGGGTGAGGAAGCGTTGGCTATAGACCTGAGCATCGCTGAACCACTTGGCCACCGAGCCATCGAACACCGGCATCAGGCGCCGTGGCCAGAACATTGCGCCCACCACCGCTGCGACCGCGATGCCAAGGAAGATTTCTTCGGTACGCGCTTCAGCCACGTCCCACACCGCCAGGGGGTTATCCACCACTGGCAGGGCGATCAGCGGCAAGGTATAGCCGGCCAGCATCAGGGCGTAATTATTGGCCGTGCGCAGGTGCATGGAGAGGAACAGCAAGGTGCCCGTCCATAACGCAATCACTACCACCAACAGGTAAGGCGACTGCACGAACATCGGCACAAACAGCACCGCCGCCGCTGCCCCCATAAAGGTGCCAATGGCGCGGTACAAAGCCTTGGAACTGGTGGGCCCGACAAACGGGCTGGAGACGATATACACGGTAGCCATCGCCCAGTACGGACGCGGCATTTGCATCAGCATGGCGATGTACAGCGCAATCATCGACGCGGCGAACGTGCGGACCCCGTAGAACCAGTCGCGGGCGGGCGGGAAGCCGGTAAAAAATCCGTTCAAGGCGCCACAGCCTCGGCCGCTTCGAAGGCGCGCAGCACGCGCAGTGCGGCTTCCAGGTCGGTGGGCGCGATATCCACAAGGACTTCCTTGCGCAGGCGAACCAGTTGGGCTTCTACCGCCTGCACCAGTTCACGGCCGCGCTCGGTGAGGCTCAGGGCCTTGGCGCGGCGGTCGTGGATGTCTTCGGTGCGGCATACGTAGCCGTCGCCGCACAGCCGATCGAGCAGGCGCACCAATGACGGGCTTTCCATACCGGAGGCCTGGGCTACTTTGACCTGGTGCACACCGTCACCCAAGCGACCGATCATCAACAACGGCACGGCGCAGGCTTCGGAGATGCCATAGCTGACCAGCGTGGTCTGGCAGATTTTGCGCCAGTTACGGGCGCCCACCACCATGCTGCTGCTCAGGTTCATCTGAAGTTGTTCGAGGGATTGGGACACTGGATAGTTCGCATACAGTTAGTTTGCTAACTATTAATATGGTGGAGGGAGGAAGAGCCGTCAAGTTTTGAAACAATTTCTCGATGGATGGAGCGATTCAGCGGCCACACCGCCGGGCGAATGTGGGAGGGGGCTTGCTCCCGATGGCGAGGGGTCAGCCACTGATGCATTTACTGACACGCCCTCATCGGGAGCAAGCCCCCTCCCACATTTGGATCAGCGTCGGATGCCCGGGCTATTTTTCAGCCTGACCATCGAGGCGACGCTGGATCTCGCCCAGCATGTCCAGGCCATCGCGCAGTGAAACCAATGCGGCAGTGACCAAGTGATGGAGGTTTGGGTTGTCGCTTGTTGAGACGAGGGTCTCCAAAAGCTCAGTGCCGATACGTATGCGGCTTCGCGCCGTTTCGTGGAGCAGGTGCGATGGGGCAAAGGTGTTGAAAGCCAGGACGGGAACGCCGGTGGGGTTGGTTTGAAGCGGCTTGTATTGGTCCATCGATAAACCTCACAGATAAGGATTTGAACCACCTTCTCCCGTCGCCAAACGAATAAGGGTGGCAGCTGTACGCAGGTTGGCGAACCGGTTATCTGTGAAACCCGGCAGATCCGAAGATCTCCCGCGCACAGCCGCCATAGAACCCAATGCCTTCATCCAAGGAAAAACGCACGGGGTAGGAACGCTGTAACGCGTCACAGAATTTCGGATCGCCAAATCCGATCGCCGATGTGCGGCGACGGGGCGAGCTATAGGGGGGATGGTTGAGGCTGTGCAACCAACATATTGATCTCTACCGTCAGTCATCTCAGCTTTTTCCAAACGCCATTCGGTAATGACGATGTATATACTTTGTGCATACCATTGCGGAGGAATCGCTGATGTCCAAATTAGCCGTTTTTACAATGAAGCTTGAACCAGAGCTTCGCGACCAGTTCATGGCTGAATGCGAAGCCTCCCATCGTCCTGCATCGCAAATCGTACGCGAAATGATGCGTGAATTCGTTCAGGCCCAGCAGCACTCGCGAGAGTACGATGAGTTTTTGCAACGCAAAGTTGATGCTTCTCGTGCATCCATTCGCGCAGGCCGAGAGGTTTCCAATGAAGATTTGGAAGCTGAATTCGCAGCCAGGCGCGCTCAAGTAGATAGTCAGGGATGAGGGTCGCGTGGACGCCCGAGGCAGGGCAGGATCGTAGAGATATCTGGGATTTTCTGTTTGAGAAAAATCCACAAGCCGCAGCCGACATGGACCGGCGCTTCAGCATGGCAGCACTTGGATTAGCACATAACCCCGAAATTGGCCCAATAGGCCGGATTGCGGGAACACGCGAAATCATTCCGCACCCGAGCTACCGCCTTGTTTATCAAGTTGAGCCCGAAGTAGTGAGGATTGTGGCTCTGGTGCATACAGCTCGCCACTGGCCACCAGAAAGTTAAATCCCACATTGATGCCTCAGATCGGCGAGGGCTGATTGCCACATTCCTCAATCACCCGCCCCACCTCCTCCTCAATAAACCCAAACACCTCCTCCGCCACGCTGTACTGAAACTGTTTGCGCCGATGCTTGGAAAGCTTGCCCTCGTTATCCAGGCACATCATCACCAGCTTCGACAAATCACTGCCACGCACGTCGTAGCGTTGATTCACGGCCTTGATCACGCGGTCGTAGCGGTCGAGGAATTCGGTTTCTTCGCGCAGTTCGACTTCCAGTGCGCGGCGGGCCATTTGCAGGGTGAATTCGACGCAGCGGGTGGCGCCCCAGTAGCGGTAGATCGAGGGGTGGCCGATGAAGTCGAACGCCATGTGTTCGGCGTCCAGCCAGGTGACATTCCAGAATTCCCGCGTCGGCTGCGAGAAGGTCTTGAGCGCCTCCAGATAGGCTTGTTCCTCGTGCTTCATGGCGACGGAGACTGGTAGCAACAAGCCATTTCCCAGTGCGCCGTAATGACAAAGCGTCTGGTGGATCAGGAAGCGAGACAGGCGGCCATTACCGTCCATGAACGGGTGCAGGAACACGAAGCCGAAAGCAGTGACGGCAGCCGCGACCAAGGGATCAACGTCTCGCACGGGTTGGTTGGCGAAGGCCATCAGTTCTTCCATCAGCTCCTGGCACAGCGCGGGAGCTGGCGGGACGTAGCTCACACCGGCGGCGCCGCGCAGGCCGTTGTGCAGATGATTTTGTTCGTGGCGAAACGCGACGGCTTTGTCGAAGGGGTTGGAGACGGTGCTGTTTTGCAACTCGACCAAGTAGTCCTCGGTGAGCAAGCGGCCTTCGTGGGCCTGGCGCAGTAGTTGGACGAAACGGCGGGATTTTTCTTCGCTGGGTTGTTCTTTTTCGATGGCAAATGAATCGCGGGTTTCGTGCAGGTACGCCCATTGAATGGCGCGGTCCATCATTTCGGGTGGGAGGGTGGCCATGAAGGATTTCGCACGGCCCAGGACATCGAGGCTCATCAAGGCATCAATTTCCTGCGTACGCTCAACAGTCGCACAGTAGGCCAAAGAACCCAAACCGTTGAAGTCGATCCGCCAGCGGGAATTACGCGTAGAAGGCCCGGTTACGTAGCGTTGCGGATCAAACAGAGGGGAAACGCGGCTGTTGATTGGCTTGCTGTAGTCCAACCGTTGGAGGGTCAGGCCCTCCCATAAATAACAGGCTTTGCGGATGAATACGCCGTTGGGTGCTTTATCCAGCTCTTGCAGCAGTTGGTCCGCGCTGACCGCTTCAAGTGCCTGGGCAAGGATGCCGAGGTTGATGCCTTCGTGTTTGAGGGCAAAGAGAATATGGTCGAGCACTGAATCGGCAGCAGGCGCCACTCCATGGGGAACGGCCAGGCAATCGCCAATCATCGAAATCCGCGTGACAGGCTTGACCATTGCGGTACGGGCAGGCGCAATGGCTTTCAGCCCGAGGGTCTGATGGAGATGGGCATAACCGACCAAAGACATCGCGTAACCTCAGAAAAAGTTCACTGACGCGATTAAAGCCCAGATTTTTTCAACCCTCACCAGATTTTTTCAAGTTTTAGCGTAACGGCTAAGTTTTTTACACCCCTCGCCCACCGCGCAACATCAGGTTCAGTTCATCCACCACCTCCGCCCAATCCGCATCTTCGAGAATCTCCTCACGCAAAAATGCTTTTTGGCTGGCCGTCCAGAAAAACGCATCCGCCAGTTTCAATTCGGGCTTGAGCGGCGAATGAGCGGCCACAAACTGATCGATGCTGACCGGGTCATCTTCCAACCCAAGCTGTTTGAACAATGACGGCAAGCTATGCACTGGCGATTCCATGATGAACTCCTGAGGGTGAAGGGTTAACCGAGTCTAGCGGCAACCCTCGGGCTGCGGTGCGGGCACGTTGCACAACACGAACAATCGCGCCCGCGCGCCACCGCCGTCCTGGCGACTGAGTTCGTGCCAGCCTTGCGGCAGCGGGGCAAAGTCGTCGGGGGCTTCGTTGCTGCTGATCAGCCATACGCGCCGGGTGGTGGCCGGCAACGCCGATAGACGGTCGAGATAGATTCGCCCGCCATCCTGATCCACCAGCGTGCCGAAGCCATAGGCATTCGGTCGTGTCGAGGTGCCGTCGGGTTTGGGCGGTGTGTAGAGCTGAAGTTGCGCGTCGGTCTGGTCGTAATACACGTAGCTCAGATACCACATCATATCGCTGAGGACGATGCGGTCGTCTTCCTGGTAATTGCGATTGACGAACTCCACCGGCACGTTGAATTGGTCGTGCTCATCCACCTCGAAGTTGTTCTTCAGGCCCAGCAGTTCCATGCCCACAAACAGCACCCACAGCGCTGCGCCCAGCCATGACAAGCGTGACGGCAAGCGGTCGATGGCAAGCGCCAGGACGATCGGCAAACCCAGGGCATACACCGTGAGGTAGCGCTCGATAAAGACCGGCGAGATAAACGACACGCCATACACCAACAGCAACGGCAACAAGAAAAACAACGCCGGCAAACGAGCTCCCGGGTGGCGCCAGGCCGTCATCCACACCACCGCAATCAGCAGCAGCGGAAATATCCAGAACAGCGGCGTCCACAAATCATCGCCGGCATCCTGCAACACGAACTGCCAGATCATCGAGGGCACAGACAGCAGGTTGACCGGCTCTTCCCAGCCGATGTCGCCGCCCACCTTGAGCTGGTCGACATGCTGCACCAGGTCCAACAGGTTCGGCAGCCAAGGCAGGTACAACAACACGATCACCACGTTGGCCGCCCACCATGCAGGCCGCGTTATCAAACGTTGGCCTGGCGCCTGCATCCCCAGATAAGCCCAATGCACCAGCACGCACAGCGCGGTGAAGTAATGCGTGTAGAAACCGGCACTCATCAACAGCACATACGCGGCCAAATAGCGCGTGCGTTCGGGCTGACGCATCCAGTACACCAGCGCCAGCGTGGCGCCCAGCAGCCACACGCCCAGCAGCGAATACATGCGCACTTCCTGGCTGTAGCGCACCGCCGTCGGCAACAGCGCCAGCAGGATGCCCGCCAGCACCGCCGCGCGCCGAGTAGACAGTTGCCGCGTCAGCCAGATGCCCAAGCCAACCACGGCTACGCCTGGCAGCGCGCTCATGCTGCGAATGGACCCGATGCTGTCGCCGAACACTTCGATCCAGCCGCGCAGCAGGAAGAAATACAGCGGCGGATGCACATCATGGGCCGCGTTAAACCACAGGTCGGCCACGGCGTATTCACTGAGCAACAGGCTCGACCCTTCATCGCCCCAGATCGCCGCCGAGGTGAGGTGGTAAAACCGCAGGGCCATGGCCAGCGCCAGGATCGGTACCCACCAGAGACGGCTGAGTCGACCAGCACCTTGCCAGGTCAGGCGCTGCAAGGCTGGCAGCGCTCCGGCTTTTTCGTTTTGCTCAACCACAGACCGACGCACTTCAATACCCCTGGCATTAGCTCGCTTGCCTGAGCGCAAACACCGCCACTCTAGGACAAAAGCCCAGGCTTCGCCGCTGGAATCGGACAAATCGGTATTTTGCGTAGGACCTCACCGAAGCACCGCTCAGAACAGGCTATTATTGGGGCCCTCCAAGGACTCAGGATCAAGGACACGTCATGCGCATCGGTTTTTTGTCACCTCTGGCACTGGCTCTGCTGGCCGGTATTTCCCTACAGGCTCAGGCCAGCTCCGACGATTCATGCTACCCCGACTGGCGTGTCTCGCGTGACAGCCTCGAACCTTGCAGCAACCAGCCCTTTCTCAGCCCGGGCAACGACAGCCGGGTCAACCTGCGCCTGTTGCTGGCCGACAAAAAAGCCGCGCCGCTGACGCCCAATGCCTTGGGCGAAGACGATTTGGCCCAGGGTTTCGGCCCGGTGCCGTTTCCGGTGTATCGCCTGGTGCCGGTGCCGGCCGCGAATGATGAGCCCGATAACAAAGCGGACGATTCACGCACGGCCGAACTCGACACCCTGCTCCAACCGCTGGGCATCAAGCGCGAGGAATACAAGACTGCCGGTGAAGCGTTCCTGAATGGCGAAGGCAGCCGCTGCCGCAGCAACAGCGATGACAGCGCCACGGCGTTTATCAGTCAGGTGATCAAAGCCGATATGCCGGCAGCCGAGCGCGACGTGCTGGTGAAAGCGCGGTTGCAGTTGCTGACCACCTGTGACTTCACAGGCCAGGTGGTGGACGCGCAGTTGACGCCCTCGGCCAATGCCCAGCTGTTTCGCACCTACCTGCAGGCCGCCGCCGATTTCTACGGCGGTCGCTTCGTTTACGCCGAGCGCGGTTTCGCCGCCGCCGCGACCAGCGATCTGCCTTGGCTGAAAGAGACCGCGCTGTACATGACCGCACGTACCTCGTTGAACCGGGCCCAGGCCGAGGCCTTCGATGAGTACGGTATGCCGCAACGCGAGCATGTGGATAAGTCTGCCTTGAGCGACGCCGAAGAAGGCTTTCTCGGTTACCTGAAACATTATCCACAAGGCGATTACGTTGCGTCCGCCCGTGGCCTGTTGCGCCGCGTGCATTGGCTGGCGAACGACGACGCCAAGCTCGCCGAAGACTTCACCTGGCAATTCACCGAGGCCACTGACGCCCAGCGTAACGTTAGCGTCGACGAGTTGGTCGAAGAAGCCGACCTCAAGTTGCTCATGGTCGGCAACAACTCGGCGAACAGCCCGATGCTGCAAGTGGTCAGCGACCTGATGGCGATGCGCGCCCATACGCCGCCGCTGTTGAGCCGCGAAGACCTCGACAAGCAAAAGAGCACATTCGCCAACGAACCGGCATTGTTCGACTACCTGCAAGCGGCGTATGCCCTGTACGTTGAGCATCAACCTGATGCTGCCCTCAAGCATTTGCCTGCGGATATGCCGTCGAACCTCGACTACTTTGCCTTCAGCCAGCAGACCTTGCGCGCCTTGGCACTGGAGGCCAAGCAAGATTGGAAGGGCGCCGAGAGCCTGTGGCTGCAAATGCTACCGCTGGCCAAGCAACCGCTGCAACGCGACCAACTGGAGTTGGCCCTGGCGATGAACTATGAGCGCAGCGGCCAACTGGCCAAGGTGTTCGCAACCGATTCGCCGATCAGCGCCAAGCAAGTGCGCTACATCCTGCTGCGCAACGTCGCCGGGGCCGACCTGCTGCGCCAGCAGATCGCCAACGCCAGCGACCCGACCGAACGCCAGAGCGCGCAATTCGTGCTGCTCTACAAAGACCTGCTGCACCGCCAGTTCGCGACCTTTGCCGATGACCTCAAGCAGGCCTCGCTCTCTGATGACAAGCTCGGCACCAGCCTGGGCTACACCTACACCAGCGGCCAGACCTTGAAGCTGTTCCAGTGGAATGGTGACAAGGCCGAATCCGGCTACGCCTGCCCAAGCATCGCGCAAACCGCCGCGACCTTGCAGGAAGAGGCCAAAAACCCCCACGCCTTGAACTGCTTCGGTGAGTTCATCCTGCGCAACGGCCTGGACGGCATGCCACTGGAACAACCCCGCGCCGCCGGCAGCCTGGGCAGCACCGAATCGCAGTTCAAGGGTGAAACCTTCTCGCGGCTGGACGGCTACAAACAGGTGATCGCCAACGCCAAAGCACCGAAAACCGACAAGGCGTACGCGTTGTTCCGCGCCATCAACTGCTACGCGCCGGCCGGTTACAACAGCTGCGGGGGTGAAGACGTTGCGCCAGCGGTGCGCAAAGCCTGGTTCCGCCAACTCAAGACCGGTTTTGCCGATACCCAGTGGGGCAAGTCGCTGCAGTACTACTGGTGAAGTCGCTGTGGCTGGGCTTGTTGTTGCTGGCAAGCCCGGCTTTCGGCGCCGTCGACGCTCGCGACTATGACGCTTTCTGGCTGTGGAGTGGTGTCACGCCTCAGCCTGTGATCAAGCAGGCAAAAACCCTGTACATCCTGCAAGGCCAAATCAACTCCACCCGCCGCGCGCCCCAGCGCGGCGTGCAATTGATCGCCCAAGGCATCAGCGTGCCACGCATTAGCCAAGGCGAAATCTGGGTGGTCTATCGCGCCCACACCTTGCACTGGCCGGAACAGGTCTACACCCAACTGCTCGGCCAGGTGCAACGCTGGCGCGACGCGGGTAACCCTGTGATCGGCATCCAGATCGACTTCGACGCCCGCACCCAGTACCTGCACGAATACGCCGATTTTCTGCGCGACCTGCGCCGGCGTCTGCCTGCCGACCTGCGGTTAAGCATCACCGGCCTGATGGACTGGAGCAGCAACGCCGACCCGGCCGCCATCGCCCAGCTCAAAGGCGTGGTGGATGAAGTGGTGGTGCAGACGTATCAAGGGCGGCACAGCATCCCGGATTACGCGGCGTACCTGCCACGGATGAACCGAATGGGAGTTCCGTTCAAGATCGGTTTGATTCAAGGCGGCGAGTGGGAGGCGCCAGGGTATTTGCAAGGGAATGAGTGGTTTCGGGGGTATGTGGTGTTTTTGCAGAACCCTTGAATCTTCCAAACATGGAAAAAAACCGTCTATCAAACCGGTTTTTTTTGCGTGTGGCCTTAGCAAGTTGAATGATATAAGTTGCCCTTACTGCTTTAAGGGGTGATATATCATGCATGAAAAAGGCAAGCCATACCCCCACAAAGGGTATATCTCAGAGAGAAGCGCTGAACTGATGAGAGGTATCGGGAACGGTATCGAAATAGCCCGTATTCGTCGCCGTTTGAAAATCTCGACCATATGCAGCCGGGCGGGCATTACACGACAGACGTATCAGCGGCTGAGACAGGGAGAAGCAGGCGTATCCCTCGGCGTGCTGATGAATGTGCTTAGCGCGATGGACCTGGAAGAAGGTATGGCGAGCATTGCGTCACCAGAACTTGACCAGGTTGGGATTACCATGAGCCTCGCCCGTGAGCCCGACCGAATTCGCACAGAAGGGGAACCTGATGTCTTGGAAGCCGATTGGTAACGCATTCGTTTTTTCAGCTCACTCAGTCGGTGATCCGGTCCCTGTTGGTGAGGTGGCCATGCACGCAAGCGGATTCGTTTTTCGCTACGCCAACAGCTGGCTTGCGCGCCCCAACGCATTTGCGATTGACCCGCTTAGCCTGCCACTGACCCCTAACCAGTATTCCTCGACACGCATGTTTGGTGTGCTCGACGACGCAACGCCCGACAATTGGGGTCGGCGTGTTCTACTGGCGACCCACAAACAGCATCCACAAAACGAAGTTGAATGGCTCCTTGCTTCGCGGGGTGCGGGAGTGGGCTGCCTGCTGTTCAGTGCGTCAAGAAACCTGTTGCCGACTCTGCACCAACCTCCGCGATTTGAAGACCTTGAGAAAATCATGGTGGGCCTCGATCAAGTCGAAAAAGGTAATGTCGACCTGCCTGCGGAAATCGCACGACTATTCGAATTCGGCAGTTCCATGGGCGGCGCCAGGCCGAAGGTCACCGTGACTCACGAAGGTAAGGAATGGATTGCTAAATTCGGCCGTAGCGACGATGTTTTCGATCAACCACGTGCTGAATTCGCCAGCCTTCAAATGGCGGATGCGGCAGGTCTACCCGCAGCCGGGCACAAGTTGGTAGAGGTCGCCGGCAAACCGGTTTTGATGGTCGAACGTTTTGACCGGCATGAGGGGGCTGGGCGCGAGCACTATGTCAGCTGCAATTCGTTGGTCAGCACTGAGAAGCCGCGAATGCGAGTTGACGCGGTTGAGAGTGCCGTTTCCTATTCCAGAATCGCAGATGTTTTGAAGAAGATCAGCGACGATGCCACGTTTGATATGCGTGAGCTTTACAAGCGTATGGCCTTCAATGTGCTGATCGGCAATAGCGACGACCACCTGAAACAAACCGGGCTTCTGCTGACCAGCGCCTCGGGCTATTCCCTTGCGCCAGTATTTGACGTGTTGCCCCACCCCACGCAACTAGGCTTGCAGGCGTTGATCATCGGGAATGAGGGCAGGGTATCGTCTGTCAGCAATTTGCTGAGTACGCCTGAACGCTTTGGGTTGGGGGCGGATGAAGCAAGGTCCATCGTCACGGATATGTATGCCGTCGTGCGAGAAGCCTCCGGCTTTTTCGAAGCGGCAGGCTGTAGCGGTGCCGATGTGCGCATGCTTTCCAATGTGTGTACCCGGTTTGCAGCAGACCTCGCTTAGGATCAAGGATCTCGGGCTGCAACAAAGCGCACCCTCATTACTGAGCGACTGGCAACGGATACACCGACTCCCACCCTCCTCCCAGCGCCTTGTACAACCCGACCATGGCCAATGACACGCCGGTGGAGCTTTCAACCCACTGCTCTTGAGTTGCCAGCAATGCGCTTTGCACGGTGAGTACATTGACGAAATCCGCCACACCTTCGACGTACTGGTGTTGCGCGGTGGTCAGCGCGATCTGGTTCTGGCGCACCGCTTCGGCCAGGCTGTCGCGACGCAATTGGCTGGCGTTGTAGCGGGTCAGTTGGTCGTCGATTTCATGCCAGGCGCGCAGCACGGTTTGCTGGTAGGCAAGGGCCGCTTCCTGTTGCTGGGCTTCGCGCAAATCCACCATGCCTTGCAGGCGCCCACCGTTGAACAGTGGCAGGCTTAATTGCGGGCCGAGGGCAAATGCGCGGGAGCCCCAGGAGCCGAAGTCCGACAGTTGCATGGCTTGGGAGCCGAGGCTGCCGGACAGGGTGATGCGCGGGTAAAAGTCGCCCTTGGCCACGCCGATGCTGGCAGTGGCGGCGTGCAAGCGCGCTTCTGCCTGGCGGATGTCGGGACGGCGTTCGGCCAGCTCCGAGGGCAGGCCAATGGCGACCTGACGCTGGGTTTGCGGCACGGCGGCGTCCTTGGACAGCTGCGCGTGCAAGGCCTGGGGCGGTTCGCCCATCAGCAGGCTCAGGGCGTTGATCAGTTGGTCCTGGCGTTGCTGCAAATCCGGCAGACGCGCTTCGATGGCCGCGACCTGGGCGGCGGCTTCGGCCACGTCGAGGTCGGTCGCTACGCCATCAGCCAGACGCAGTTGCGAGAGCTTGAGGCTGTGGCGGGCGACGTCGAGGTTTTGCTCGGTGACGGCGCGGGTATTTTGTACGCCGCGCAGTTGGATATAGTCCTGGGCGGTCTCGGCCAACACCGACAACAGCACGGCACGACGGTCGTTTTCGGCGACTTCCAGCGTGGCGTCGGCTGCTTCGGTTTCACGCTTGACCCGGCCCCAGAAATCCAGCTCCCAAGAGGCCGAGAAGCCCATGTCCCATTGGTTGAAGGCCGAACGGCCGTTCTCGCCGGAAGGGTCGTTCAAGCCTTTGCCACTGTTACGTTTGCGCTGGTAGCCGCCACCCGCATCGACATTGGGGTAACGCTCGGCGGTGGTCACCTGGCGTACGGCGCGGCTCTGTTGCAGGCGGCTGCTGGCCAGTTTCAAGTCGAGGTTATCGCTGAGGGCCCGGCGTGTCAGGGCGGAAAGCTGCGCGTCGTGGAACACGTCCCACCAGCGCTCCTGCAAGGGATCGCTAACGGCACGGCTGGCAGCTTGTCGGCCCTGGGGTTCGCTCCACTGATTGATCTGCGGGCTCTCGGGCCGCTGGAAGTCGGGACCGACCGTGCAGGCACTCAGGCTGATCAGGCTTAAGGTGAGCCAGGCGACGTGTTTCATTGCTGGGCCACCTCACGCTGTTGCGCGACCGGCCGCGTATCGACGCTGGCTTCCACCGACATGCCGACGCGCAGGCGCTCGGTCAATGGCTGGTTCGGCTCAAGCACGATCTTCACCGGAATACGCTGCACCACCTTGGTGAAGTTGCCGGTGGCGTTGTCCGGTTTGACCGAGGCAAAGGTCACCCCCGTGGCCGGCGCCAGGCTTTCCAGATGGCCTTTGAGCAGTTCGCCGTCAAGGCTGTCGACGCTGACCTGCACCGCTTGCCCCGCGTGCATATGCGACAGTTGCGTCTCCTGGAAGTTGGCTACCACATAGGCCTCGGCCAGCGGCACGACCGCGAGGATCTTGCTGCCCGGGGTCACATAGGCGCCGACCCGCACCGCTCGCTCGCCGACCATGCCATCGACCGGCGCGACAATGCGCGTGTAGGACAACTGATAACTGGCCATTTCCAACGCCGCCTGGGCGCGCTTGAGCCCACCTTCGGCGGCGTCACGCTGGGCGGTGAGGATTTCCACCTGCTTGCGTTCGGCGGCCAGCACTGCGGTGGATTTGGCCAGGCGTGCGGTGGCCTGGTCGATACGGGTCTTGGCTTGTTGGGCGTTCTGCACGGTACCTGCGCCGACGCCAGCGAGGTGGTTGTAGCGGTTCAGTTCGTGTTCGGCGAAGGCGACTTCGGCGCGATCCGCCGCGACAGTGGCCTGGGCCTGGGCGATCACCGAGCTCTGGCGCTCCAGGGTCGCGCTGGCGTTTTTCAACTGGGCCTGGGCGACCAAGGTGTCGGCATCGGCGGCCTGGGCGGCGGCGCGAAAGTCGCGGTCGTCGATCAACGCCAACAGTTGGCCGGCCTTGACGCGCTGGTTGTCTTCTACCAGCACTTCCTTGATGAAGCCCGCCACCCGCGGCGCCACCAGGGTGAAGTCGGCGGCGACGAAGGCGTCGTTGGTGGTCTGGTGCTTGCTGCCCAGTACGCCCGGCGCAACCAGATAAACCAGTACGCCAACGGCAAATACAGCAATAACGGAGACGGCAATTTTGTCTTTGCGTTTCATGGAAAGTCCTTGTGGTCAGGCCGGAGCGCGAGGCGGATAGATCCGCGTGGGCATCCAGAAAATCAGCAGGATCAACGCCACCGCGACACCGGCCATGACGACGTAAAGATCCGAAGAGGTCAGCACCACGGTCTGCTCGTGCAAGCGGTGGGCGAGGCCCGGAGCCTCAGTGTCGGCCAGGGGCGAATTGCCCAGGCGGTCCACCAACATGGTTGAATGGAAATGCCCGCGCTGGGTGGTCAATGTATCCAGCACCGCAGTGGCGATCACAGCGGCCAGGCCCTTGACGGTATTGAACCAGGCCGAAGCGAACGGCCCTTCGATGGGTTGAATACTGCCGGTGGACAACATCAGCAGTGGCAACACGGCCATCGGCTGGCCGAAAATCTGCAACAGGTACCAGCCATAAAAATCGTCGCGGATCCACGCCGAAGTCAGGTGCGAACTGCCGATGCAGCACAGCACCAACATGCCAAGGCCAATCCCCAGCACCCAGCGGCAATCGACCCAGCGCAGGTTGCACAGCGCCGCCACCAACGGCAACGCGATCAATTGCGGCAACGCCATCAGCAGCATCACCGGCGCAGTTTGCAACGGCCGGTACCCCTGGACCTGGGCAAGGAAACTGGAGGGGATGATGATCACCGAGGTCAGCACCATCAGCACGCCTGCCAGCACGATCAGGGCGAAGGCCAGGTTGCGCAGGCCGAGCATCTGCAATTTGAAGAAGGGTATTGGCTGCGACCATTCGTTGAGCATGAACAACACCAGCAAGAGCGTGCCACCACACAACAGGAAGGTGATCAGGCCCGACTCGAACCAATCCAGGCGATTGCCCTGCAACAGCCCGATCACCAACATGCAGATCGCCGGAAAGCCCAGCAGCAGGCCGCGCCAGTTGAACTGTTTGAAACGCTCCAGGCGCAGCGGGTCCTGCGGTATGCCATAGGCCACGGCGACCATCGCCAGCAGGCACGGCGCGACGATTTGCCAGAACGCCCACTGCCAGCCGACGTATTCGGTCCACAACGCCGCCAGCGGAGTACCCAGGCTCGGGCCGAAGGTGGCGGTCAGGGCGTAGCCGGCCAGGCCATACAGCTTGACGTTGGCCGGCAGAAAACGCAGTGCCACGGTCATCAGCATCGGGGGCAGCGCGCCACCGGCCAGGCCTTGCACGGTACGCAGCAGCAGCAGGCTTTCGTAGTTGGGTGCGAACGGGCAGAGAATACCCAACACGGTGAACAAGCCGATGGCGCACAGCGTGAAACGGCGCAGGGAAAACGTCACCGAACACCACGGCGCAAAGGCCATGGCCGCCACGGAAGTGGCCGTGTAGGCGGCGACCAGCCAGGTGCCTTCATCAAAGCCGATGTACAGCGCACCGCGGATATCGGCGAGCGCCACCTTGGTGACCATCTCGTTGAGACCGGACACCAGCACCGCCAACAACACGCCGACCAGGCCGATGATGATGCGCGGGCCGAACACGGGCGGGGCCGGGGCAACAGGTTTGGCTGCGGCCTGAAAAGCGGGGGCAGCGAGGGATGTCATGAACAGGTAACTCGGAATGAGAAATACCTGAGCAGTTTAATCAGGCTATAGCATGACAAAAAGTTACTTATCGGAAGTTTATAAGTGCGCCAGGCGCAATCCATAGGTGGGAGGGGGCTTGCTCCCGATGGCGGTATGACAGCCACCTGATGTGAAGCTGATACACCTCTATCGGGAGCAAGCCCCCTCCCACATTTGATTGTGCATGGCTTGAGGTTTTTAGTTGGGTTGGGCTTCCAGCCAGGTGGCGTGGCAACTCTCGCGCATGGTTTCACGCAGCCATTTGTGCGCGGGGTCTTTGTCGAAGCGCGGGTGCCAGGATTGGGCCAATACCAGGGTCGGCAAGGAGATCGGCAGCGGGAATGCACGCAATGGCAAGTTCAGGCGTTTGGCGCTCAGGAGCGCTTCCTTGGGCACCGGCATGATCAGGTCGGATTCCGGCAACATGAACATGGCACCGTGGAAGCCCGGCGCGATCATCGCCACGCGGCGCTCCAGGCCCTGCTCGTTCAGCGCGGTGTCGATCGGCCCGCGGGCGATGCCGCGGCGCGAGATGCTGATATGGGAATAGCTGGCAAAGCGTGCGGCGGTGATCTCTTCGTCGAACAGTGGGTGATCTTGTCGCGCCAGGCCGACGAAGGTGGTGGAGAACAGGTTCTGCACCTTCACTTCAGGGCTGACCGGCATGGTGTTGCTCACACGCAGATCCAGGCGCCCTTCGCGCAGAGCTTCGTCGTCGGTGTCGCCTTCAGGCACAAAGCGCAGCTCGCACAGCGGGGCCACACGCTCCATGGTATCGAACAAGCGACCGCCATATACGCCAATAAAAAAGTCATTGGCGCGTACGCTGAAACGGCGGCGCAAGGTACTCAAATCGACTTGATCCGCCGAGCGAAACAGCAACGCCGCCTGCTCCACCACGTTGCGTACCTGGCCTTGCAGCTCAAGCGCCTTGGGCGTCGGCACCAGGCCGCGACCGGCACGTACTAGGATCGGGTCACCGACAGCTTCACGGATACGCGTGAGGGTACGGCTCATGGCCGCCGGGCTGAGGTTCATCCGCCGTGCGGCGCCGACCACACTGCCCTCATCGAGCAACGCGTCGAGGGCGACCAGCAGGTTCATGTCTGGTAATTGCATGCCAAGCACTCGTGATCTGTGGGGAGTGAGCTGGGCGCAATTCTAGCAGCAATCAGATCCAATACTGCTGGGCCAATGATTACTGGCCCGAATCAAAAGAGTAAGGGGACGGCCAAGTGGTGGGCTTCGGGTTGTTGGGAACACACTCTAAAATCGGAAAGTGCTCCGGCACCTCAACGCGTTTTAACACATACGCTTTCTTCTCCAAGGAGAACTCCTGAAGCTTGGGAGCCAGCAGCACGCGGCGCTGTTCAGGCCCCAGGAAAATTGCGCTGTACTGCCGGTCGTCAACACCTGCGCAACGAAACGTATCATTGAAGTCTGTCGTGTGAGCCGTACGGTACAAAATCTCGGCACGGCGCTCCGGCGACAAGTTGCTACTGATAAACAGCGCACCAATACCGCAGGTAATCAGTGCCGTTATTGCTGGAACCACCACACCCCATTTTTCCTCGGCAGAGCTGGCACTTTCGAAATAACTTCCCATACAGATCAACACTACAATAAATGCGGTGATCAGCACGACGGCGATGCAAGGCCAAAACATCAGCTTGGCCATGTGAAGGGTTGTGCCAGCGATCATTGTCAAAGGAAAAGCAGATGCATCGACATGGAAAATTGCATTAACGTCGGCCACCGCCCGCAGTCGTCCTACGTAACCTAAGGTCGCGAGCAAAAAGCCCCAGAAGATCACAGTGACCTTGAAGTCCTTGAAAAGCCGTTCGAGGATTTTTTCAATAAACGCCAGGACCACATAAAAACCAGTTGCGACCGAACAAGCCAATAGTAAAAACGCCGTATCGGCTGACACGTAGTTTTCCTTGATCAAGCCGGAAAAACCCAAAAGCATAAGTAGCGAAACGACGGAGATAATCGTCAATGTATTCTTGTTTGAAGTGTGCATAGCGTTGTTCCAACCAGAAAGTCTTCTGGTTATCCCCATCGGCCAGAGTATTGGAAGCTTTAGAGGCCGGTGGCTAATCAGAAAGGCGCATCGCCCTGGATGGTGGTGCGGTACAACTTGCGGCGCAGGTGGCTTGGGCAACCGGCGGCCAGGTGGATCAGCGAGCGGTTGTCCCAGAACACCAGGTCGTGGGGCTGCCACTGGTGGCGGTAGATGTTTTCCGGCAGCACGCTGTGGGCATAGAGCTGGGCCAGCAACTCACGACTTTCGTCATCGGGCAGGCCGACGATACGGGTGGTGAAGCCTTCGCTGACGAACAGCGCCTTGCGGCCGTTTTCCGGGTGGGTGCGCACGATGGGGTGCACCACTTCGGCGACCTGGGCGAGTTGTTCGGGGGTGAGGGTCGGGCGCCAGTTGCCTTCGAATTTGGTTTCGCTGTAGCGCGCCGTGTAGGAGTGCGCAGCGCTGCGGCCTACAACGGCTTTGCGCAGGTGCTCGGGCAGTTGCTCCCAGGCTTTGTGCATATCGGCGAACAGGGTGTCACCGCCTTCGGCAGGCAGTTCCTGGGCGTGCAGCATCGAGCCGAGGCTGGGCAGTTCCTTATACGACAGGTCCGAGTGCCAGAACTTGCCCGCGTCCCCCAGGCCGATGGATTGGCCGTTCTCGATGATGTTGGAGACGATCAGGATTTCCGGGTGATTGGCCAGCAGGAATTGTTTGAGCACGTGGATCTGCAGCACACCGAAACGGCGGCTGAAAGCGATTTGTTGTTCGGGGGTGATGCGTTGGTCGCGGAACACCACGACGTGGTGGTCCAGATGTGCGCGATGGATACGGGCGAAGTCCTGGTCATTGACCGGGCGGGATAAGTCCAGGCCAATGATCTCGGCGCCGACGCTGCCGGGAAAGGGGCGGATGTCGAAGGTTTGGGTGGTGATGGGGGCAGCAGCGGTGGCGGACATTGATTTCACTCCCGGCGGACAGGGGAGTGAATTTATAGATATAAGAATAGAAGTTTAAATACTGTTAGGGCATATCGATATGGCGTTTGGTTTGAGGTGCTCGGGGATGCTGATGGCCTCATCGGGGGCAAGCCCCCTCCCACATTTTGATTTGCGAACACATTCAAATGTGGGAGCTGGCTTGCCTGCGATGAGGTCGGTACAGGCGCTGAAGATCAACGCTCGTGCAACGCCTCGGCCCGCGCCTTGATGATCGGCTTGAGCAGGTAGCTGAGGATGCTTTTCTTGCCGGTGATGATGTCCACCGAGGCAACCATGCCGGGGATGATCAGCAACGGCTTCTCATCGGTGCCCAAGTGGCTGCGGTCGGTACGCAGGGTGATCATGTAGTAAGTGGTTTTCTTGTCTTCATCGGTGATGGTGTCGGCACCGATGCGTTCGAGCTTGGCCTTCAGCCCGCCGTAGACGGTGTAGTCATAGGCAGTGAACTTGACCACCGCTTCTTGCCCCGGGTGCAGGAAAGCGATGTCTTGCGGACGGATTTTGGCTTCCACCAGCAGGGTGTCGTTCAGCGGTACGATTTCGACCATGTCGCTGCCCGGCTGGATCACGCCGCCGACCGTGTTGACCAATAGTTGCTTGACGATCCCGCGCACCGGCGAGGTGACCAGGGTACGGCTGACCCGGTCGTCCAACGCGCGGCCCGTGGACTCGGCCTTGTTCAGTTCAGTGCGAGCCTCGTTGAGCTGGGTCAGGGCTTCACTGCGGAACTTGCCACGGGTTTCGTCGATCTTGCGCTGCACTTCCTTGATCGCCGATTCGGCGCGGGGGATTGCCAGGGTGGTGGCATCCAGTTGGCCGCGGGTTTCCATTTCGGCGCGCTTGAGGCGCAGCACTTCCACCGGCGATACCGCGCCTTGCGCCACCAGTGGCTCGGACATGTTGATTTCCTGGCGCTGCAGGGACAACTGGCTGCGGTACTGGCCCTGTTTGGAGGTGAACTCGCGCAGTTCCTGCTGGCGCTGTACCAGTTGCTCCTGCAGGCCGCCGACTTCGTCTTTCAGCTGCTGGCGTCGGCTCTCATACAAGGAGCGCTCGTTGGCAGCCTGGCTCGGCGCGGCCTTGAGTACGTCGTCGGGGATGTTCAGCGGGCGATCATCCACCTGCGCACTCAGGCGCTCGACGCGCAGTTGCATGGCCAGGCGCAAGGCTTCGGTTTCCCCGGCGTTGGAAACGAACCGGGTGTCGTCGAGGCGAATCAACGGCGCACCGGCCTCTACGATCTGGCCTTCCTTGACGTACAGCTCGGCGACGATACCGCCTTCCAGGTTCTGGATTTTCTGCAATTTGGACGACGGAATCGCCTTGCCGTCGCCACGGGTCACTTCGTCGATCTCGGAGAAACCCGCCCAAACCACCAGGAACACGAAAAACCCGATGATCGCCCAGATGGTCAGGCGAATGACTCGCGGGGCATCTTCGATCAGCGCTTTGTTGACCTCGGGCAGGGGCTGGCCCTGCAGCGAGTCGGTGCCTTTGAAATAGCGGCCGACCGCACTCTTGATGGACTTAAGCAACACTGATCTGCCCCTTTTTCAACGCTTCCATGACCACGGCTTTCGGGCCGTCCGCGAGAATCTGCCCACGGTCGACCACCAGCAGGCGGTCCACCAGCGAGAGCAGTGAGGCTCGGTGCGTGACCAGCACCACGGTCTTGTTTTGCACCACGGCTTGCAGGCGTTGTTTCAAGCGTTCTTCACCGGTGTTGTCCATGGCGCTGGTGGGTTCGTCCAGCAGCAGGATGGGCGGGTTGAGCAACAACGCGCGGGCCAGGGCGACGTTCTGACGCTGGCCGCCGGAGAGGTTCTGACCACGCTCGCCCACTTGCAGCTCGTAGCCCTGAGGGTGCAGACGGGCGAATTCGTGTACACCGGCCAGCTCGGCGGCTTGCAGCACCATTTCGTCTTCGACGTAGCGCGCACCGCTGACCAGGTTGTCGCGCAGGGTGCCGGCGAGCAACTGGATGTCCTGGGCGACGTAGCCAATGTTGTGGCGCAGCTCGCTGACGTCGATCTGGCGCACGTCCACGCCGTCCACCAGCAGGGCGCCGGAGTCGGGCTGGTACAGGCCAACGATCAGTTTGGCCAGGGAGCTTTTGCCCGAGCCGCTACGACCGATGATGCCGATTTTTTCCCCTGGCTTGATCACCAGGTTGATGTTCTTCAGCGCCAGGTTCTGCTGGTTGGGGTAGGTGAAGTTCAGGCCCCGGCATTCGATGGCGCCTTGCAGGGTGCGGCGGCTCATGGGGCGCTCTTCGAAATTGCGCTCTTGAGGCAGCTCCATCATCTGGTCCACCGAGGTCATGGTGACCTTGGCCTGCTGATAGCGCGTGAGCAGGCCCGACAGCGAAGCCAGCGGGCTCAAGGCGCGGCCACTGAGCATGTAGCAGGCAATCAGGCCGCCCATACTCAGGTTGCCGTCGATGATCTGGTACACGCCGAATACGATCATGATCACGCCGGCCAATTGCTGGATCAGCAGGGTCATGTTCATCGACAGGCCCGACAGCAACTTCACCCGCAGTTCAAGCCGGCTCAGGGTGCCGATGGTCTGCTCCCAGCCATACTGGCGCTCGCTCTCGGCATTGTTGACCTTGACCGCATCGAGCCCGGCGAGGGTTTCGATCAGGCTCGACTGGCGTTCAGCGGCCAGGGCCATGGTGCGTTCCATGGTGGCTACCAAGGGCTTTTGCAGGGCATAGCCGATGCCCAGGGCAAGCGGAAACGCCAGCACCGGGATCCACACCAGGTGCCCGCCGAGGATGGCGATCACCATAAAGATCAGCAGCGTGAACGGCAGGTCGATCAGGCTGGTGAGGGTCAGCGACGCGAGAAAATCGCGCAGGCTTTGAAACTCATGGATGTTCTGGGCGAAGCTGCCGACCCGCGCCGGGCGGTACTTCATGGACATGCCGACGATGCGTTCGAACAGCGTGGCCGAGATGATCAGGTCGGTTTTTTTACCGGCCAGGTCCAGGCACAGGCTGCGCAGGCTTTTGAGGATCAGGTCGAACAGGTATGCACCACAGATGCCCACGGCCAACACCCACAGGGTGGCGGTGGCCTGGTTCGGTACGACGCGGTCGTACACGTTCATCACGAACAGCGGCGCGGCCATGGCGATGATGTTGATCAGGAAGCTGGCGGCGATGGCGTCGGTGTAGAGCCAGCGCGAACGCATGAGGGTGTCACGGAACCACGAACGCGCCCGTGGAATCAGGCTGCCGTGGTTGACGTCGAATTTGTGTTGCGGCTGGGCGAAGAAGACCTTGCCGATGTAGTCGTCGGCCAATGCCTCGCGCTTGATCAGCACTTCACCGCCGTCGCTTTCGCTGAGCAGCACCCGCGCCTCATCATCGCCCTGCCAACCCACCAGCACGGTACTGCGCCCGTCCTTGAGCAACAGCAGGGCCGGCAATGCAATCGTCGGGATCTGTTCCAGCTTGCGTTGCAACAGTCGGCCCTGCAGCCCGGCCCGCGCAGCAGCACGCGGCAGCAGTTCAGCACTCAAGCGTTGCGAGGGCAGCGGCAGGCCAGTGGTGAGCATGGCCGCGCTGGCAGGCTTCTGGTGCAGTGCGCAGAGCGCCAGCAACCCGTCGAGCAACGGGTCGTCGTGCAAAGCGCGTGGATCATGACTGAGATGAACTCGACCGATTTCAGATTCCACGCGGTGCACTCTCGACTAACAGATGGGGCTATTGGGGTGGCTCAATTCATCCCAGGCAGTTGGACTTTAGGTTTCACGTCGTTCTGCACGACGGAGGCCATCGGTGCGACCACTCCCTGGCTCTTGAGCAATTCGCCCATGGTCGCCTTGATTCGGTACTGAGTAAATAACTGAATGTTCTTGATTTCTTCCAGGCGGCGGGAAGCGGTGAACAATTCATTCTCGCTGTCGAGCAAATCCAACAGGGTACGTTGGCCAAGGCTGAACTGCTGCTGGTAAGACGTGCGTACGCGGGTGCTGTGATCCACATACTGCTGGGCGACCGGCAATTGCGCGTTGGCGTTACTCAAGGCGTTCCAGGCCAAGCCTAGCTCTTCGTTGAGTTGGCGCAAGGCGTTGTTGCGAATATCCAGAGCCTGGTTGGCCTGGTAGGACTTCGATTGCAGGTCAGCCTTGTTGCTGCCACCGGCAAACAGGTTGAAGCGCATGCGCACCATGGCTTCCCAGCCGTTGCTGTGGTTGGGATCACCGGAGACGTTGTTGTCGGCGTTGGTGCCAAGCTCGGCGTCAAAGCGCGGGTAGAAGGTGGACTTGGCGGCTTCGTACTGCTTCTCGGCGGCGGAGATATCCGACTCGGCCGAGCGCAGGACCGGGCTGTTGTCGAGCATCTGGCGAAGGGCTTCATTCAGGTCTGCCGGCAGCATGGCCATGAACGGGGCCGGGCGCTCGAGTTGGTCCGGCATCTGGCCTACGGCGCTGAGGTAGTTGACCTGCGCGTCGGCCAGGTTGGTTTGCTCGGTGATCAAGTTGTTGCGGGCCTGGGCCAGACGCGCTTCGGCCTGGTCCTGGTCGGCACCGTTGCCGACGCCGCGCTCCGTGCGCAACTTGATCTGATCGTAGATGCGCTCGTGGTTGCGCAGGTTGTCTTCGGCCAGGCGCACAAACTCACGACGGGTCAGCACTTCCAGGTAAACCTGAGCAACGGTCAGCGCTGTGCGCTCGGAAGTACCCAGCAAGGAGTAGGCACGGGAATTAACGTTGGCTTGTTGACGCCCGACTTCGCTGGAGGTAGCGAAACCGTCAAAAATCATTTGCTGCAGACGCAGGCTGGATTCACCGCGGTTGAGCGTGTCCCAGTGGTTGCCGCTGGGGTTGTTGGCGCGGGTGGTGGCGTTGTCAGTCCCTTGACGACCGTAACCGGCGTTCAGGTCGACACGCGGCAGGTAACCACCTTGGGCGGCGCGCAATTGGTAATCGGCGGCGATACGGCTGTTTACACCCGCCTGGATTTCCGGGTGTACATCCAATGCCTGCTGCATGGCTTGGGGCAGTGTCTGGGCTTGTACGAAACTGGCGGCGAGAACGAACGGTATTGCCTTGAACAGGTGCAGACGCATTAAAAAATTCCCCAGGACTTCTTGTCTCAAATCACAGCGATGAGTACCGCTGCGTCGGATAATGGCTACCGTAATGACCGTACGTCGGAAAGTTCAAAAAGCGGAACTGCTTCACACATGTAGGACGGTTCGCCGCATAAATATCAATGTGACATTACAGAGGCGATTGTTTAGGATGGCGACCATAAGGTCAATACTTTGGCACAAACTAGATCGCTAAAAAATCTAGCCAAATATTTGACGTCAATACATATATAGACTACGCCCTCCCAATTGGCAGCGCTAATAGCGCGCTGCGAAATGGAATTTGTCGAAACGGATCGCCGGAGAAAATTTTAATGAGCAGTGTTGTTGCCATCGTCAAAAGCATTGTTGGTCAAGTTTTCGTTATTTCTCCGGAAGGAACACGTCGCGTCCTTGTAGAAGGTGACCGCCTGTTTGCAGGCGACCAGATCGACACAGGCATGTCGGGCGCAGTCAGCCTGGAACTGGCCGACGGCCGCATCCTGGACCTGGGCCGGGACACCCAGTGGAGCGCCGATATGCCGGACTCCAGCGCCGACTTGGCCGCCGCTGCCGAGCAAGCCGCACCATCGGTTGCCGAGCTGCAACAAGCCATCGCCGCCGGCGCCGACCCGACCACCGACCTGGAAGCCACCGCCGCAGGCGCCAACGCTGCCGGTAATGGTGCCGCCGGGGGTGGCCACAGCTTCGTGGTGCTGGACGCGACCGCCGGCCGTGTCGACCCGACCATCGGCTTCCCGACTGCACCTATCGGCCAAGGCACTTCGGCACTCAACGCCCTGAGCGGAGCGCCAGGCTCGGCGGACTCGGGCAACCAGGTGCTGCAGCCTTCGACCCTGACCCTGAGCGCGACGCCGACCATCACCGAAGCGGGCGGCGTGCTGACCTACACCGCCACCGTGACGCGGCCCTCCACCAGCGACCTGACCGTCACTTTGACCAATGGCGCGGTGATTACCATCCCGTCGGGCCAGTTGACCGGCACCGTCAATGTGCCTCTGGCCCCTAACGACAGCCCGTACATCGACCCGAGCCAGATCAGCGTCGGCGTTACCGGTACCACCGGCGGCGGCAACCTGGTATTGACCATCGACCCTAACCCGGCCGTAACGCAGATCACCGACACAATCGACACCACCACCGTCACGCTGACGGCGAGCAATACCGTGACCGAAGGCGGCCAGATCACCTACACCGCCACCCTGACCAACCCGGCGCAGACCCCGGTGAATGTCACCTTGAGCAATGGCTCGGTGATCACCATCAAGGCCGGTGAATCGACAGGTACCGTTGTGGTCGATACCCCGGCTAACGACGTCTATAACAATGGCTCGACCGTCAGCACCACCATTACCGGTGCAACCGGCGGCAACTTCGAAAACCTGGTACCGAGCACTACGCCAGCGGTCACCACCATTACCGATTCGGTCGACACCACCACCGTTACCCTCACAGCCAACAGCAACGTGACCGAAGGCGGCCAGATCACCTACACCGCCACCTTGACCAACCCGGCGCAGACCCCGGTGAATGTCACCTTGAGCAATGGCTCGGTGATCACCATCAAGGCTGGCGAGTCAACCGGCACCGTTGTGGTCGATACTCCGGCTAACGACGTCTACAACAACGGCTCTACCGTCAGCACCACCATTACCGGTGCAACCGGCGGCAACTTCGAAAACCTGGTACCGAGCACCACGCCTGCGGTCACCACCATTACCGATTCGGTCGACACCACCACCGTTACCCTCACAGCCAACAGCAACGTGACCGAAGGCGGCCAGATCACCTACACCGCCACCCTGACCAACCCGGCGCAGACCCCGGTGAATGTCACCTTGAGCAATGGCTCGGTGATCACCATCAAGGCGGGTGAGTCGACCGGCACCGTTGTGGTCGATACTGCGGCTAACGACGTCTATAACAACGGTTCGACCGTCAGCACCACCATTACCGGTGCAACCGGCGGCAACTTCGAAAACCTGGTACCGAGCACCACGCCTGCGGTCACCACCATTACTGATTCGATCGATGCCACCACCGTCACCCTGACCGCAAGCTCGACCGTGACCGAAGGTGGCCAGATCACCTACACCGCCACCTTGACCAACCCGGCGCAAACCCCGGTAAACGTTACCTTGAGCAATGGCTCGGTAATCACCATCAAGGCTGGCGAGTCTGTCGGCAGCGTGGTCGTGGACACCGCGCCCAATGATGTCTACGTCAACGGCAGCACGGTCAGCACCACCATTACCAGCGCGACTGGCGGCAACTTTGAAAGCCTGGTGCCGAGCACAACTGCGGCAGTCACCACGACCACCGATTCGATCGACACAACTACCGTTACGCTGACTGCGCCGACCGAGGCCAATGAGGGCGGGCAGATTACGTACACCGCTACGCTTTCCAACAAGGCGGGCACTGACGTTACGTTGAAGTTGGATAACGGCTCGTCGATCACCATCAAGGCTGGGGACACTGTCGGCACTGTGACCGTCCCGGCGCCGACTGATGACGTGTTCATCGACAAGAGCACGCAGACCGTTCAAATCACCGAGACCACGGGTGGCAACTTCGAGAAATTGGAAGTTGCGGGTAACGGCGCCACTACCACAATCAACGACACCATTGACAAGGTGGACGTAGTTCTGACCGCCACCACCACCGTCGGCGAAGGCGGCAACATCGTTTACACCGCCAGCCTTGTGGATAAGAACGGTGCGCCGGTGACTAACATCACTAATCCGTTGACTGTCACTCTGGATAACGGTCAGACCATCACCATTGGTGTGAATCAATCCAGCGGTACTGTTACTACCGTAGCGCCGGATGATGTCTACAAAGGCGATCAGACCGTTACCACCGCCATCAGCGGCGTTACGAGCGGCGAGCACTTTGAAAACCTGGTGCCGGGCACTACGGCGGTGAACACCACCGTTACCGATACCCCAGGTACCGATAACCCCACGACTGTTACATTGACTGCGCCGAGTGCCGTTAACGAAGGTGGCCAGATCACCTACACCGCTACCTTGAGCAACAAGGCCGGTACTGACGTCACGTTGAAGCTGGATAACGGTTCGTCGATCACTATCAAGGCCGGCGATACCGTCGGCACCGTGACCGTGCCTGCGCCGACCGATGATGTGTTTATCGATAAGAGCACCCAGACGGTCCAGATCACTGACGCTTCTGGCGGCAACTTCGAGAAGTTGGAAGTCGCGGGCAACGGCGCCACCACCACGATCAACGACACCATCGACAAGGTGGACGTAGTTCTGACCGCCACCACCACCGTCGGCGAAGGCGGCAACATCGTTTACACCGCCAGCCTTGTGGATAAGAACGGTGCGCCGGTGACTAACATCACTAATCCGTTGACTGTCACTCTGGATAACGGTCAGACCATCACCATTGGTGTGAATCAGTCGAGCGGCACCGTTACCACCGTAGCGCCGGATGATGTTTACAAAGGCGATCAAACCGTCACTACTGCTATCAGCGGCGTGACCGGCGGTGAGCACTTCGAAAATCTGGTTCCAGGGACCGATAAAGTCACCACGACCGTGACTGACACTCCGGGCACCGATAACACCACCACTGTCACGCTGACTGCACCGTCTGAAGCGAATGAAGGTGGTCAAATTACGTACACCGCTACGCTTTCGAATAAAGCGGGCACTGACGTCACCTTGAAGTTGGATAACGGCTCGTCGATCACTATCAAGGCCGGCGACACTGTCGGCACTGTGACCGTCCCTGCACCTACCGATGATGTGTTTATCGATAAGAGCACCCAGACGGTCCAGATCACTGACGCTTCTGGCGGCAACTTCGAGAAGTTGGAAGTCGCGGGCAACGGCGCCACCACCACGATCAACGACACCATCGATAAAGTCGATGTAGTACTGACCGCCACTACCACCGTCGGCGAAGGCGGCAATATCGTCTACACCGCCAGCCTTGTGGATAAAAACGGCGCGCCGGTGACTAACATCACCAATCCGTTGACCGTCACGCTGGATAACGGCGAGACCATCACCATCGGAGTGAATCAGTCCAGCGGCACTGTTTCGATCTTGGCACCGGATGATGTCTACAAAGGCGATCAGACCGTCACTACCGCGATCAAGGGTGTGACCGGTGGCGAGCACTTCGAGAACCTGGTCCCGGGCACTACGGCGGTGAACACCACCGTTACGGATACCCCTGGCACCGATAACACCACTACCGTGACGCTGACCGCGCCTAACGCCGTTAACGAAGGTGGTCAAATTACGTACACCGCTACGCTTTCCAATAAAGCGGGCACTGACGTCACCTTGAAGTTGGATAACGGCTCGTCGATCACTATCAAGGCCGGCGATACCGTCGGCACCGTGACCGTGCCTGCGCCGACCGATGATGTGTTTATCGATAAGAGCACCCAGACGGTCCAGATCACTGACGCTTCTGGCGGCAACTTCGAGAAGTTGGAAGTCGCGGGCAACGGCGCCACCACCACGATCAACGACACCATCGACAAGGTCGATGTGGTCCTGACCGCTACCACCACCGTCGGTGAAGGCGGCAATATCGTTTACACCGCCAGCCTTGTGGATAAAAACGGCGCACCGGTGACTAACATCACCAATCCGCTGACTGTCACTTTGGATAACGGCCAGAGCATCACTATTGGTGTGAACCAAAGCAGCGGTTCTATCTCGGTTTTGGCACCGGATGACGTGTATAAGGGCGACCAGATCGTCACTACCGCCATTACTGGTGTCACTGGCGGTGAGCACTTCGAGAACCTGGTGCCGGGCACTACGGCGGTGAACACCACTGTCACCGATACACCGGGTACCGACAACACCACGACTGTTACGCTGACCGCGCCTAGCGCCGTTAACGAAGGCGGCCAGATCACTTACACCGCTACGCTTTCCAATAAAGCGGGTACTGACGTCACTTTGAAGTTGGATAACGGCTCGTCGATCACCATCAAGGCTGGTGACACTGTCGGCACTGTGACCGTCCCTGCGCCTACCGATGACGTGTTCATCGACAAGAGCACGCAAACCGTTCAAATCACCGAGACCACGGGTGGCAATTTCGAGAAGTTGGAAGTTGCGGGCAATGGTGCGACCACCACGATCAATGACACCATCGATAAAGTCGATGTAGTACTGACCGCTACTACCACCGTCGGCGAAGGCGGCAACATCGTTTACACCGCCAGCCTTGTGGATAAAAACGGCGCACCGGTGACTAACATCACCAATCCGCTGACCGTCACTTTGGATAATGGCGAAACCATCACCATCGGCGTGAATCAGTCGAGCGGCACTGTTTCGATCTTGGCACCGGATGATGTCTACAAAGGCGATCAGACCGTCACTACCGCCATCCAAGGCGTGACCGGTGGCGAGCATTTCGAGAACCTGGTCCCGGGCACTACGGCGGTGAACACCACCGTTACGGATACCCCTGGCACCGATAACACCACTACCGTGACGCTGACCGCGCCTAACGCCGTTAACGAAGGTGGTCAAATTACGTACACCGCCACGCTTTCCAACAAAGCGGGCACTGACGTCACTTTGAAGTTGGATAACGGCTCGTCGATCACTATCAAGGCCGGCGATACCGTCGGCACTGTGACCGTGCCTGCACCTACCGATGATGTGTTCATCGACAAGAGCACCCAGACCGTTCAAATCACCGAGACCACGGGTGGCAACTTCGAGAAGTTGGAAGTTGCGGGCAACGGTGCGACTACCACGATCAATGACACCATCGATAAAGTCGATGTAGTTCTGACCGCCACTACCACCGTTGGCGAAGGCGGCAATATCGTCTACACCGCCAGCCTTGTGGATAAGAACGGCGCACCGGTGACCAACATCACCAACCCGCTGACCGTGACTCTGGATAACGGCCAAACCATCACCATTGGCGTGAATGAATCCAGCGCTAGCGTGTCGGTTCTTGCACCGGATGATGTGTACAAAGGCGACCAGACCGTCACTACCGCCATTCAAGGTGTGACTGGCGGCGAGCACTTCGAGAATTTGGTTCCAGGGACCGATAAAGTCACTACAACTGTGACTGACACACCGGGTACCGATAACACTACGACTGTCACGTTGACCGCGCCAAACGCAGTGAGCGAAGGTGGCCAGATCACCTACACCGCAACTTTGAGCAACAAGGCCGGCACCGACGTCACCTTGAAGTTGGATAACGGCTCGTCGATCACCATCAAAGCGGGCGACACGGTCGGCACCGTGACCGTCCCTGCACCTACCGATGACGTGTTCATCGACAAGAGCACGCAGACGGTCAAGATCACCGACGCTTCCGGCGGCAACTTCGAAAAACTGGAAGTTGCGGGCAACGGCGCAACCACCACGATCAACGACACCATCGACAAGGTCGATGTGGTCCTGACCGCTACCACCAC
>NZ_JXSI01000030.1:0-1250 GCF_002916705.1 Pseudomonas sp. GZJR-8
GAACTGGATCGCCAGGCCAACCGTCTGGCTCATGCCCTGATTGCCCGTGGCGTCGGCCCGGAAGTGCGCGTGGCCATTGCCATGCCGCGCAGTGCCGAAATCATGGTGGCGTTCCTGGCGGTGATGAAAGCCGGTGGCGTGTATGTGCCGCTGGATATCGAGTACCCGCGTGATCGCTTGCTGTACATGATGCAGGACAGCCGCTCGAAATTGCTGCTGACTCATTCTGCAGTGCAGCAGCGGTTGCCGATCCCGGAGGGCCTGGAAGCCTTGGCGGTGGATCAGGTGCACGCCTGGTCAAGTTATAGCGAAACAGCACCGAATGTGGCGCTGGATGGCGACAACCTCGCCTACGTGATCTACACCTCCGGTTCCACCGGCCTGCCCAAGGGCGTGGCGGTGTCTCACGGGCCGTTGGTGGCGCACATTATCGCCACCGGCGAGCGCTATGAAACCTCGCCGGCCGATTGCGAACTGCACTTCATGTCGTTCGCCTTCGACGGCTCCCACGAAGGCTGGATGCACCCGTTGATCAACGGCGCCAGCGTGTTGATCCGTGATGACAGCCTGTGGTTGCCCGAATACACCTATGAGCAGATGCACCGCCATAACGTGACCATGGCGGTCTTCCCGCCGGTGTACCTGCAACAGTTGGCCGAACATGCCGAGCGCGACGGCAACCCACCGGCGGTACGGGTGTATTGCTTTGGCGGTGATGCCGTTGCTCAAGCCAGCTATGACCTGGCTTGGCGCGCGCTGAAACCCAAGTACCTGTTCAACGGCTACGGCCCTACCGAAACCGTGGTTACGCCGTTGTTGTGGAAAGCGCGCAAGGGCGATCCATGCGGTGCAGTCTACGCACCCATCGGCACCTTGCTCGGCAACCGCAGCGGTTACGTCCTGGATTCGCAACTCAATCTGCAACCCATCGGCGTGGCAGGCGAGTTGTACCTGGGCGGCGAGGGCGTGGCCCGGGGTTACCTGGAGCGCCCGGCACTGACTGCCGAGCGTTTCGTGCCGGACCCATACGGCAAACCGGGCAGCCGTGTGTACCGCAGCGGCGACCTGACCCGTGGGCGTCCGGATGGGGTGGTGGACTACCTGGGGCGTGTCGACCATCAGGTGAAGATCCGCGGTTTCCGTATCGAGTTGGGTGAAATCGAAGCGCGTTTGCGCGAGCAGGTCAACGTCGGTGAAACCGTGGTGGTGGCTCAGGAGGGCCCGACCGGCAAGCAGCTGGTGGCCTATGT
>NZ_JXSI01000031.1:0-1181 GCF_002916705.1 Pseudomonas sp. GZJR-8
TCCGGCAAGGCGGCACGTTGCGTCCGGCATTGGGCGAGTTTTTCGCAGATGGACACGCGTTATGCCTGGGGGGATGACGGCCGTGTCACGGTGCATAACGCCGATGGTAGCCAGGAAGTCTATGTCCACGACGACCGGGTGCGGTTGGTGCAGCGCATCGATCCGGACGGCGCGCAGCATTTCAAATCCTACGATGCCAAGGGGCGGCTGACCGTCGAACAGGATCCGCTGGGCGCGGTGACGGCCTATCAGTACGACGAAGCTGGGCGCCTGGTGGCTTTGTTTCCGGGGGATGATGAGCCGACGTCTTACGAGCATGACAACGGTTTTGTTCGGGTTGTGAGGCGTGGGGAGGCGGTCTGGAAATACGAGCGTAATGAGCAAGGCGATGTCATCCGCAAAACTGATCCGGATGATAATTCGACTGACTACAACTACAACAAATACGGGCAACTGACGGGGGTTTGGTATCCGGATCACAGTTGCCATCGGCTGGTGTGGAATGAGCGTGGGCAGTTGCTGGAAGAGCAATTGCCCAATGGCGGGATCAAGCGTTATCGCTATGACGATTTAGGACGCCAGATTGGCTGTGAGGATGAACACGGCGCCCAGACAGTCTATGAATGGGACAGCGTCGGTAGGTTGATTCGCCTCGCCTTGCCAGGCGGCGCCACACGAGAGTTCAGCTACAACCCCTACGGAAAAATCATCGCCGAACGCGATGAGCTCGGCCACGTCACCCGCTACGAATATGCCAATGGCCTGCACCTGATCAGCCGCCGCATCAACGCCGACGGCACCCAGGTCAAGTATCGCTACGACAATGTTCGGTTACTGCTGACCGAAATCGAAAACGAAGTCGGCGAAACCTATCAACTCGACTACCACCCCAACGGCCTGATCCAACAGGAAACCGGCTTCGACGGCCAACGCACCGCCTACGTCTACGACCTCAACGGCAACCTGCTGGAAAAGACCGAACACGGCGACGACGGCAGTCAGCTAGTGACCCGTTACGAGCGCGACCACGCCGGTCGCCTCGTACGAAAAACCCTGCCTGATGCCAGCGTTGTCGACTATGCCTACGACCGCCAAGGCAATCTCCTCAGCGTCGAAGACGGCCACTGGGCGTTGGCCTACGAATACGACCGCCAAAACCGCCTGACCGCCGAACACCAAGG
>NZ_JXSI01000032.1:0-1081 GCF_002916705.1 Pseudomonas sp. GZJR-8
GCCGGCGGCGCCACATCTTTGCCGATGGCTGTGGTGTCGCTGGTGCCAATTAGCAACAGGGTGGGCACCTTCAGATCCTTGAATTCGTAGTACACCGGTTGGGTGAAGATCATGTCGTAAATCAATGCCGAGTTCCACGCGACTTGGGTATGCCCCGGGCCTTTGTTCAGGCCCGCGAGCATATCCACCCAGCGTTCGTATTCCGGCTTCCAGCGCCCGCCATAATAGGTGTCGCGTTCATATTTGCGCACCCCGTCGGCACTCATTTTCAGCTCGCGCTGGTACCACTGGTCGACGCTCTGGTAGGGCACACCGAGGGCTTTCCAGTCTTCCAGGCCGATAGGGTTCACCAGTCCAAGTTGTTCGGTTTGCTCGGGGTACATCAAGGCATAGCGGGTGGCAAGCATCCCGCCGGTGGAATGGCCGATCACCGTGGCCTTCTGGATGCCGAGTTTTTCCAGCAGTTGGTGGGTGTTGGCCGCCAATTGCTGGAAGCTGTACTGGTAGTGATCGGGCTTGCTGGAGGTGCAGAAGCCCACCTGGTCCGGCGCGATCACGCGGTAACCGGCGTCGCTCAAGGCCTTGATCGAACCTTCCCAGGTGGCACCGCAAAAGTTCTTGCCGTGCATCAGCACCACGCTGCGGCCGTTGGCTTTGCCTTTGGCAGGCACGTCCATGTAGCCCATTTGCAGGGATTTGCCTTGGGACTGGAAGGTGAAATGTTCAACGGGATGGGGGTATTGAAAACCCTGGAGTTCAGGGCCGTAGCTGGGCCCTTCAGTGGCAGCGAGCACAGGGGCGGTGTTGGCTGTGAGCAGGGCGGCAATGCAGATAATGCGGGCCAGGGGCATGGACGGAGCTCCGAGTAGGGTATTCGGATGCTGTTTGGATGGGATTAAGTGAGAATTAACATTTGTTCTGGAAAGCCCTTTTCAGGCGATATGTCAGGGCGACTACCTTCGGTTTTTCCATTGGCTTTAGATATATTTCCGCGACCTCTTTGAAGCGTTGTTAGTATTTGCTGAGTGCTGCCATTCACCCTGAAAAAAGGGACAGTCTACGGTTAAATAGAACTGCCCCC
>NZ_JXSI01000033.1:0-1025 GCF_002916705.1 Pseudomonas sp. GZJR-8
TTGGTGCAATTGCAGGCAGCCGGGCTGTTCGACCAACCCACACCGCAGACCACCCAAGCCCTGTATCAACGCTTGCAGGAACGCTCCAGCGGGACGGTAGGTGTCGATCCTCGTTGGCTGGCCCACAGCCTGCGCTGGCTGGCCGATGAGGGCTGGCTGGCCACTGATGGCGACACTTGGCGCGTGCAGCGCGTGGTGGCCGCCGAGAGTGCCTGGGCCGCCTGGGACAGTGCATTGCGCGAGGCCGAGGGCGACGCCGACCGGCGTGCCCAGGCGCAGTTGGTTGACGCCTGCCTACGCGCCTTGCCTGCGGTGCTGAGTGGGCACCTGCGTGCGACCGAGGTGATGTTCCCCGAGGGTTCCATGGCGCGGGTCGAGGGCATCTACAAGCACAATGCGGTGTCCGACTATTTCAACGAGGTGATCACCCAGGCGGTGCTGGCGCGGGTACGCGCCGGTCACCAGGCCGGGGCGGCACCGGTGCGCATCCTTGAGATCGGCGCCGGCACCGGCGGCACTAGTGCAAGGGTGCTGCAGGGCCTGGATAGCTTGGGTGTCGAGGTGGGGCAGTACGCCTACACCGACCTGTCGCGGGCGTTTTTGATGCACGCCCAGACGGCTTATGGCGAGGGGCGGTCTTACCTGGATTACCGCATCCTGGATGTGGAGAAAGACCTGGTGCAGCAGGGCCTGGAACTGGGCAGCTATGATGTGGTGATCGCGACCAATGTCCTGCATGCCACCGCCGATATTCGCCAAGTGGTCGAGCACGCCAAGGCAGCGCTGAAGACGGATGGCTGGTTGTTGTTGAATGAGCTGAGCCAGGCGTCACTGTTCAGTCACCTGACCTTCGGCCTGCTGGAGGGCTGGTGGCGTTATCGCGACGAGGCGTTGCGGCTGCCGGGTACGCCGGGCTTGTCCAGTGAGCGCTGGCAGCAGGTGCTGGAAGAGGCGGGTTATCGCGGGGTGATGTTCCCGTGCCAGGCGTTTCATGGGCTGGGACAGCAAGTGGTGATGGCGCGCAG
>NZ_JXSI01000034.1:0-799 GCF_002916705.1 Pseudomonas sp. GZJR-8
AGTTGGTTGGACAGGGTGGCAAATAATAGCCAGGTAACGTTGAGTTTTTACGTGGCCTATAATGGTATCGACGATCAGAGCCGGGCAGTTGAGTTTCCAAAGACGACCTATACCGTCGTCGAGTCTAAACCTCTTATCATTGACACCTCAACCATGTACCTGAATGGCTGGCACTTCAACTCCACAGGCGCATTGCAGATTGCTGATTTTCCTGGAGCCGCACTTACTCGTCAGCCAGCAAGTGGAACGCCTCCTTATTACTATTCAATTCGACCACAAAACTCTCCAGTAGCAGTTGTAGATGCCAATGGAAACGTCAGAAGCAAAAGTAACGGCACCACTCGAGTCTACGTGAGGGACAGTGCGAGTCAAGAGGTCAGCTATCCTGTCACAGTATCAAACTGCTGGTATGTAGTTATATTGGCCGGTGACAAATATCCCTTTGGCCACCACAACTTCAGTGAAAGGGTCCAACCACCGTATACGCAAATCCCGGAAGATAAATGGCCTTCTATCTACACGGCGTATGGCCAGGTACCTATCAGATGGAGTGGCGGGATCCAACCCGCTTGGATAACTCCTGTGGTTCAGGGTGGCAGGTCTAAAACCTATAACATGTATACGGGAGTCAGCCAATCCGCGGGCGTTAACGAAAACATCAGGTACGCTTTGGCCGTACTTCCTTCAATTTCATCAGGGAACTAGCCCCAATGTAAAATAAAAATATCAGGAGAATTAGAGGGGGCAGTTCTATTTAACCGTAGACTGTCCCTTTTTTCAGGGTGAATGGCAGCACTCA
>NZ_JXSI01000035.1:0-782 GCF_002916705.1 Pseudomonas sp. GZJR-8
AGTTGGTTGGACAGGGTGGCAAATAATAGCCAGGTAACGTTGAGTTTTTACGTGGCCTACAATGGTATCGACGATCAGAGCCGGGCAGTTGAGTTCCCCAGTACGCAATACACTATCAGTCGCAGCACTCCGTTATACGTCACGCCGACTTATATCCAGCTCTCCGGATTTACATTCATGCTGGGAGATTACCCCAGCCTCCTCCCCGCCAACACCCCTGGCAATACGACGCAACTGAGCGTGGGCGGCGGTACCGGGCCTTATACTTACTCATCCGATAAAAGCTATATCGCTTCTGTCAGTACAACTGGAGCGGTTTCCTCACGGGGCAATGGTCAAACAACCATCCGAATCACGGACTCTTCGAGTCCGCCACAGACCGTAACCGTCGGAGTGTACGTTACCAACGTGATCTGGGTTTACAACAACGGTGTAGGCGCGCACGAAGAAGTGTATGAAAGGGCGATAGAGCGGGACATGACCCTACCCACCCTTAATGAACAGAAGCTTATGCAACAGCAGTACGCCGGTCGTTGGCCGATGCCAAATAATTACTATTGGTCGCGCACCCATTACAAAACTGAGTTTGGGATTTACTATTATTGGACCACTAACTTGGCGTCAGGAGTAACGGCATGGTTCGCCACCGTCAACAGCAACCGTTTTAACTCGATAGCGGTCAATAGTAATAAAATAGAAAACTAGCCGCACACCCGCTTGAACGGGGGCAGTTCTATTTAACCGTAGACTGTCCCTTTTTTCAGGGTGAATGGCAGCACTCA
>NZ_JXSI01000036.1:0-599 GCF_002916705.1 Pseudomonas sp. GZJR-8
TGCCTGGCCAGCAACTCCAACAACGCCCGCGCCCCGCCGGACTTGACGCCACTCAGCACCTGCGCACCCAGCCGCAGCTTTACGCCAATACCCCGCGTCGCCCAGATCAGCAGCAAATTGATCAACACTTCGCCGGTGATTTCACCCAGCAGCTCGTACATTTCGGGCGGCGGCAGCATCCGTATCCAGGCCACCACCGCTGCCACGTAGATAAACAGCAGCGGCTCATCACTGAGCACCAGCAATCCCTTGGCCAGCGTGTCTTTGCTCAGCGCGAGCAGCGCGTCCAGTTCGGCCCGGGAGAGGTACTTCAGCAACTTTTCGCTGTTGGATTTGAGGTTCGCGAGCAGGTCATACAGCTCGGTGATGCTGTCCCACAGGTTGTAGAGCGCCTTGCCAAGTCCGGTAGCGAAGGCAATGCCCTGCATCGCACTGCGCTTGTAAGCAGGATCTTTGGCAAAGTCTGCCCATTGAGGCGCGAAACGCTCGTCCCACTGTTTACGCAGATCAGCTTCCAACCCGGCAATCACTGACGTGTAGGAGGCATACAGCGCCTTGACGTGATCCCTGGAGACATTGGGGTAAAAGGTGATTTGGTA
>NZ_JXSI01000004.1:0-570559 GCF_002916705.1 Pseudomonas sp. GZJR-8
GACTGCGCCGGAAGTGGGGCGAATTATAGGCTTCCAGAATCTGCCGTCAACTCTTAATTCTGCTTTTCTATCAATTAGTTAGAGTTGATTAAAAAACCACCACCACTTATAGGAACGCCATGAGTGCCCTCTATATAGAAGGAATCATTCAGACGATGCCCGCCTCCTTCAACGCAGCCACATTAGCTGCCCCTAACCCCAAAATCCCCTGCAGCACCTGAAGCGTGTGCTCCCCCAGGAGAGGTGGTGCATTTCGATATTCCACTGGCGTCTTGGACAAGCGTATCGGGCTGGCAACCTGAGGCACCATCCCCGCCAGCGCATGGGGAAGCTCCATCGCCAGGCCGCGCGCCTGGACCTGAGGATCGGAGAAAACTTGCGCCAGATCATTGATCGGTCCACACGGCACGCCCACTCGCTCCAATTGCGACACCCACTCAGCCGTTGTCTTGAAGACAGTCGCCTGGCGGATCAACGGAATCAGCGCAGCACGGTTGGCCACTCGCGCCTGGTTAGTGGCGAAACGCGGGTCATCCCCCCATTGCGGCTGCCCAGCAACTTCAGCGAACTTGCGGAACTGGCCGTCATTACCCACCGTCAGGATGAAATCACCATCAGCCGTAGGAAAGTCCTGATACGGCACGATGTTCGGATGCGCATTGCCCAGGCGTTTTGGCGAGACTCCGGTGGTCAGGTAATTCATCGCCTGATTAGCCAGGCAAGCCACCTGCACATCCAGCAGCGCCATATCGATATGTTGCCCACCGCCATCATGATCGCGGTGAGCCAACGCTGCCAGGATCGCGACGGTCGAATAGAGTCCCGTGAGAATATCGGTCAATGCCACACCGACTTTCACCGGCCCTGCGCCCTCATCACCTTCAGGCCGGCCGGTCAGGCTCATCAACCCACCCAGCCCTTGAATCATGAAGTCGTAGCCGGCACGCGCGGCATAAGGCCCCGTCTGCCCAAAGCCCGTGATCGAGCAGTAGATCAACTCAGGATTTATCTCCTTGAGCGACTCGTAATCCAGCCCATAAGCCGCCAGACCACCCACTTTGAAGTTCTCGATCAGGATGTCTGACTTGGCCGCCAGATCACGCACCAGTTTCTGCCCTTCAGGCTTAGTGAAGTCGATGGTCACCGATTCTTTATTTCGGTTGGCGGACAGATAGTACGCCGCCTCACTGGTATTTTCGCCGTATGCGTCCTTGAGGAAGGGCGGCCCCCAGGCGCGCGTGTCATCACCGCTGCCTGGCCTTTCGACCTTGATCACCTCGGCCCCAAGGTCCGCAAGAATCTGCCCGGACCAAGGGCCCGCCAGTACACGCGATAAATCCAGTACCCGCAGGTGGGAAAGCGCGCCCATGTCCGTGCTCCTATTAATAGAACGCCTGAAGACCGGTCTGTGCGCGCCCAAGAATCAAGGCATGCACGTCGTGGGTTCCCTCATAGGTATTGACCACTTCGAGGTTGACCAGGTGGCGCGCCACCCCGAATTCGTCGGAGATGCCGTTGCCGCCCAACATATCGCGGGCCATGCGGGCGATGTCCAGGGACTTGCCACACGAGTTACGCTTCATGATCGATGTAATCTCGACCGCTGCGGTCCCCTCGTCTTTCATCCGCCCCAGACGCAGGCAACCTTGCAGAGCCAAGGTGATCTCGGTCTGCATATCGGCCAGCTTCTTCTGGATCAACTGCGTTGCAGCCAATGGCCGACCAAACTGCTGACGATCCAGGGTGTACTGGCGCGCGGTATGCCAGCAGAACTCAGCAGCCCCCAACGCCCCCCAGGAGATACCGTAGCGCGCCGAATTCAGGCAAGTAAAAGGCCCCTTCAAGCCACGCACATCCGGAAAAATGTTCTCGTCCGGCACAAACACGTTATCCATGACAATTTCGCCGGTAATGGACGCTCGCAAGCCGACCTTGCCGTGAATCGCCGGGGCGCTAAGGCCCTTCCAACCTTTTTCCAGGACGAAACCACGGATATCGCCTGCATCATCTTTGCCCCACACCACAAACACGTCGGCTATCGGGCTGTTGGTGATCCACATCTTCGCGCCGGTCAGGCTGTAGCCGCCATCTACCTTTCGCGCACGGGTAATCATCGCGCCCGGATCAGAACCATGGTTGGGTTCGGTGAGCCCGAAACAGCCAATCCATTCGCCGGACGCCAATTTCGGCAGGTATTTTTGTTTTTGCGCCTCGGTGCCGAACTCATTGATCGGCACCATGACCAGTGACGACTGAACACTCATCATCGAACGATAGCCGGAGTCGACACGCTCCACCTCACGCGCAATCAGCCCGTAGCTGACGTAGTTCAAGCCGCTGCCACCGTACTGCTCGGGAATCATCGCCCCCAGCAAACCGGTTTCTCCCATCTCACGGAAAATAGCGGGATCAGTCTTTTCATGACGGAAGGCTTCGAGCACGCGAGGGGCCAGCTTGTCCTGAGCAAACTGCTCGGCACTGTCACGCACCATGCGCTCCTCTTCGGTGAGCTGTTGATCCAGCAGCAGTGGATCGATCCAGTTGAAGCTTGCCTTGCCAGCCATGAATAAGTCCTCGCGGATAAAAACTGAAGTCGTGATTCAGACTAGGCCGGCCACGCGCAGAGGGCAAACGAGGTTTCTGCATAGGGTTGTGCTAATTTCTCACTCCGTAATACTCGAAAAGCCCATAAATGCGCCTTATCTTTGAGGGCAACGTACATGCGCAGAAAAATACCTAGCACCACCGCGCTTATCAGCTTCGAAGCGGCAGCCCGTCACGAAAGCTTCACCAAGGCGGCACAGGAGCTTTCCATCACCCAAGGCGCCATCTGTCGACAGATCGCCAGCCTTGAGGAGTTTTTAAGTGTCGAACTGTTTCGCCGCTCGCGTCGCGGGGTGAAGCTGACAGAGGCAGGGCTCTCTTACAGCCGCAGAGTTGCTACACAGCTGGACGCCGTAGAGCGCGACACCCTCTCGGTCATGGGTCAGCAGGGCACCAACGCCATCGAGTTGGCGGTGGTACCGACCTTCGGCACGCAATGGCTGATTCCACGCCTCAAGGACTTTCAGGACCGGCACCCGGAGGTGACCGTGAATCTGACCAATCGGACACGCCCGTTCCTGTTCGCCGACACCGCGTTCGACGCCGCGATCTACTTCGGCGATGCCGATTGGTCCGGCACAGAGTCACACCGGCTGATGGGAGAAAACCCTGTCCCGGTGTGCAGTCCACACTTACTTGGAGGCCGCGCGCACTTAACTCCTCAAGAGATCGCCGAATTACCGCTGCTACAGCAGACAACACGCCCCTATGCCTGGCGTCAGTGGTTCAACGCGCAACAGCTGAGTCTGCCTCGCGACATGACAGGCCCTCGATACGAGCTATTCTCGATGTTGTCCCAAGCGGCTATGCATGACATGGGCATCGCACTGATACCTCCCTTCCTCATCCAGCGCGAGCTGAAGGAGCAGCGACTGGTGATTGCGAGCACCGAAACGCTAAGCAGCGAAAAGGCGTACTACCTCATGATTCCCGATAAAAAAGTCGAATCGGCCTCCCTACACGCATTCAAGGACTGGCTGATTGAACAATCAAAGCGCTACAACCCCGGCATTTAAAGGATAAAGCTGCTTTGTTGACCCTGTAGTCAGGTTAATTTGAATCCTACAGATATACGTATATGTCGCATTTAGACAGTCTGTACCGGTTGAGCAAAAACAAGGCTCAAAGCCATGATCTACAGGGCTTGTAGCGACTAATACCAGCCTATAAGCGACCATTCACATGGGCGATTGGAAAACATCGAGTAAATGCCCTTGAGCCTTTAATGACTTGTATTTAAAGAGGTTATTCAAGGCGGTTGCGACAATCAGTCACAGGGTGACTTGTAGTTAATTTTTCGTCACCCGTCATAATCTCTTGAAGGCCGTAAAGTTCGCCTGCAAAATGCCGCGCCCCGCTGTCATTTCAGCGGGATCGTGCTGATCGGTCGCCCCAGTTGCGCCACTCGCGGTGCACTGGCCTTTTTACAAAAAGATCAAAAGCAAAAAGATCATGCAGGAGATTTGACGTGCACATTGGTGTTCCTCTCGAAACCCAGACCGGTGAAACGCGGGTGGCTGCCACCCCGGAAACCATCAAGAAGCTGATCGGCCAGGGCCATAAGGTCACTGTACAAAGCGGTGCAGGCATCAACGCCAGCATCGTCGACAGTGCTTATGAAACGGCAGGCGCAACCATTGGCAGTGCCAGCGATGCGTTCGGCGCCGAGCTGATCCTCAAGGTGGTTGCCCCCAGCGACAGCGAACTGGCGCTGATCAAAAGCGGCACCGTATTGGTGGGCATGCTCAATCCGTTCAGCAACGAAACCATCGCCAAGCTTGCCGAATGCGGCATCACCGCCTTCGCCCTCGAAGCCGCGCCACGCACTTCACGGGCCCAAAGCCTCGACGTGCTGTCTTCGCAAGCCAATATCGCCGGTTACAAGGCTGTGTTGCTGGCCGCTCATCACTACCCGCGCTTCATGCCGATGCTGATGACCGCCGCCGGCACTGTGAAAGCTGCGCGCGTGTTGATCCTCGGCGCCGGTGTCGCGGGCCTGCAAGCTATCGCCACGGCAAAACGCCTGGGCGCGGTCATCGAAGCGTCCGACGTCCGTCCGGCGGTAAAAGAGCAAATCGAATCCCTGGGCGCCAAGTTCGTCGACGTGCCCTACGAAACCGATGAAGAGCGTGAATGCGCCGTCGGTGTCGGCGGCTACGCGCGCCCGATGCCCACCAGCTGGATGCAGCGCCAGGCCCTGGCCGTGCACGAACGCGCGAAGCAGGCCGACATCGTCATCACCACCGCACTGATTCCAGGCCGCAAGGCACCTACCCTGCTTAGCGCCGATACCGTCGCGCAGATGAAACCCGGCTCGGTGGTCATCGACCTCGCCGCAGCTCAGGGCGGCAACTGCCCGTTGACCGTCGCTGACCAAGTCGTGGTGGAAAACGGTGTGATCATCTGCGGCCCGACCAACCTGGCAGGCGCTGTCGCCGCAGATGCCTCGGCCTTGTACGCGCGCAACCTGCTGGACTTCCTGAAGCTGGTCTTCACCAAGGAAGGGCAGTTTGAAATCAACCTCGAAGACGACATCGTCGCCGCGTGCCTGATGTGCCGCGACGGCCAAGTCATCCGCAAAAACGCCTAAGCAGGGATTCAGACGATGGAAGAGCTTATCTCCCCCGGTATCTACAACCTGATCATCTTTGTGCTGGCGATTTATGTCGGTTACCACGTGGTCTGGAACGTTACCCCCGCGCTGCATACGCCATTAATGGCAGTGACAAACGCGATTTCCGCGATCGTGATTGTGGGCGCCATGCTGGCCGCCGCCCTCACCGTGACGCCGTTGGGCAAGACGATGGGCACCCTGGCGGTAGCTTTGGCTGCGGTTAACGTGTTCGGCGGTTTCCTGGTTACGCGTAGGATGCTTGAGATGTTCAAGAAGAAAGCGCCCAAAGCTGTGAAAGAAGAGGTGCAGAAGTAATGAGCATGAATCTGGTGACGACGCTCTACCTGATCGCGTCGATCTGCTTCATCCAGGCCCTCAAAGGCCTGTCGCACCCCACCACCTCCCGACGCGGCAACCTGTTCGGCATGCTCGGCATGGCACTGGCGGTGCTGACCACCGTAGGCCTGATCTATAAGCTCGGCGCGGAGCTGGCCACCGCCGGTATCGGCTACGTCATCGTCGGCCTGCTGGTCGGCGGCACGGCCGGCTCGATCATGGCCAAACGCGTAGAGATGACCAAGATGCCGGAGCTGGTGGCGTTCATGCATAGCATGATCGGCCTGGCAGCGGTGTTTATCGCGATTGCAGCGGTCGTCGAGCCGCAATCCTTGGGTATCGTCAAACACTTGGGCGATTCGATCCCGGCCGGTAACCGCCTGGAGCTGTTCCTCGGTGCCGCCATCGGTGCTATCACCTTCTCCGGCTCGGTGATCGCATTCGGCAAGCTGTCGGGTAAGTACAAGTTCCGCCTGTTCCAAGGCGCACCGGTACAGTTTGGTGGGCAACACAAGCTGAACCTTGTGCTCGGCTTGGCAACCCTGGGCCTGGGCCTGGCGTTCATGTTCACCGGCAACCTCACTGCGTTCGCGCTGATGCTGGCCCTGGCCTTCGTGCTGGGCGTGCTGATCATCATCCCGATCGGCGGCGCCGACATGCCGGTAGTGGTATCGATGCTCAACAGTTATTCCGGCTGGGCAGCGGCGGGCATTGGTTTCTCGCTGAACAACTCGATGCTGATCATCGCCGGCTCCCTGGTCGGCTCCAGCGGCGCGATCCTGTCTTACATCATGTGCAAGGCGATGAACCGCTCCTTCTTTAATGTACTGCTGGGCGGTTTCGGCAATACGCCAGACGCCGGTGCAGCAGCTGGCTCGAAAGAAGCTCGGCCGGTGAAGTCCGGCTCGGCCGACGACGCTACCTTCCTGCTGACCAACGCCGACACGGTCATCATCGTGCCGGGCTATGGCTTGGCTGTCGCACGGGCACAACACGCGCTTAAAGAGCTGACCGAGAAGCTCACCCATCGCGGCGTCACCGTGAAGTACGCGATCCACCCGGTGGCGGGCCGTATGCCTGGGCATATGAACGTGCTGCTGGCCGAGGCCGAAGTGCCTTACGACCAGGTGTTCGAGATGGAAGACATCAACTCTGAGTTCGGCCAGGCTGACGTGGTGCTGGTGTTGGGCGCCAACGATGTGGTCAACCCGGCGGCCAAGAACGATCCGAACTCACCGATTGCCGGTATGCCGATCCTCGAGGCGTTCAAGGCCAAGACCATCATCGTCAACAAGCGCTCGATGGCCAGCGGCTATGCAGGCCTGGATAACGAGTTGTTCTACCTGGACAAGACCATGATGGTCTTCGGTGATGCCAAGAAGGTCATCGAAGATATGGTCAAAGCCGTCGAATAACACTGCGCTAGCGCAATACCCGAAACCCTGGCCTCACGTAGGCTGGGGTTTTTTATTAGCGGATGAAACCCGACCAAAGGCTCTAAATCGCCACCTGGCATTCGACCATGGTAGCGGGCCGAAACTTTTTGAAATCACTACACTGCCCACCTTGCTTCCGTAGCCTGAGATAACAATTCATGTACCGTGATCGTATCCGCTTGCCTTCGTTGTTGAACAAGGTCATGAGCGCGGCAGACGCCGCTGCACTGATCGAGGACGGCATGACCGTCGGCATGAGCGGCTTCACCCGCGCCGGTGAAGCCAAGGCCGTCCCCCACGCCCTGGCCGAACGCGCCAAGACTTCGCCCCTCAAAATCACCCTGATGACCGGCGCCAGCCTGGGCAACGACCTGGACAAGCAACTGACTGAAGCTGGCGTACTGTCGCGACGCATGCCGTTTCAAGTCGACAGCACGCTACGCAAAGCGATCAATGCTGGCGAGGTGATGTTTATTGACCAGCACCTATCGGAAACCGTCGAGCAACTGCGCAACAACCAGCTCAAGTTGCCGGACATTGCGGTAATCGAAGCAGTCGCCATCACTGAACAAGGGCACATCGTGCCCACCACGTCCGTAGGCAACTCAGCCAGCTTCGCAATTTTTGCCAAGCACGTGATCGTCGAGATCAACCTCGCGCACAATCCGAACCTGGAAGGGCTGCATGACATCTATATCCCGACCTACCGGCCGACGCGCACGCCTATCCCGCTGGTGAAGGTCGACGACCGCATTGGCAGCACTGCGATTCCGATCCCGCCAGAGAAAATCGTCGCTATCGTGGTCACTAACCAGGCCGACTCTGCCTCAACCGTGACGCCGCCTGACGGTGACACTCAAGGCATCGCCAACCACCTGATCAACTTCCTCAAGCAGGAAGTTGACGCCGGACGCATGACCAACAAACTCGGCCCGCTGCAAGCCGGGATCGGCAACATTGCCAACGCGGTGATGTGTGGCTTGATCGATTCGCCCTTCGAAGATCTGACGATGTACTCGGAAGTGCTGCAGGATTCGACCTTCGACCTGATCGACGCCGGTAAGCTGAGCTTCGCATCCGGCAGCTCGATTACCTTGTCGGAGCGCCGCAATGCCGACGTTTTCGGCAACCTGGAGCACTACAAGGACAAGCTGGTACTGCGCCCACAGGAAATCTCCAACCATCCTGAAGTGGTGCGCCGCCTGGGCATCATCGGTATCAACACCGCGCTGGAGTTCGATATCTACGGCAACGTCAACTCCACCCACGTCTGCGGCACGCGGATGATGAATGGCATTGGCGGCTCCGGGGACTTCGCGCGCAACGCGCACCTGGCAATCTTTGTCACCAAATCGATTGCCAAGGGGGGCGCGATTTCCAGCGTGGTGCCGATGGTCAGCCATGTGGACCACACCGAACATGACGTGGACATTCTCGTCACCGAAGTGGGCTTGGCCGATCTGCGCGGCCTGGCACCGCGGGAGCGTGCGCGGGTGATCATCGACAACTGTGTGCATCCGGCCTACCGCGACGCGCTCAATACTTACTTCGAAGCCGCCTGCGCCATCGGTGGGCACACGCCGCATATCCTGCGCCAGGCACTGAGTTGGCACATCAACCTGGAAGAAACCGGGCATATGCTCAAGGCTTGATGAATACAGATCCGAGCTGATGCAACTACAGTTTCATCAGCTCGGCAGCCTAGCCAGTGTCTATGCAAAAAACTGTACTACTGTACCGCTCATTTCCTACTTAAATATCCCACAACTCATCTTGAAAACACCCACTTCGCACCTTTTGGGTGCGAACAGGTACAGTTGCCCCATTTCCGTACCGTACAGCCGTATTAAACAGTTAACTGGCCCCTCACAATACAGGTGAACTGTATCTAGAGAGTCTTGCGCCGGAGGAGGATCATTGGCATCAGTTAAACCACTACCTAATCCCGCCACAAGCGGAAGGATGTCATCATGGAACGTACACTCAGTTCCGAACTGTTCTTCGAAGAGAAAGCTGTAAACACCAACGCTTCCCTGCCTTTGCGCGTTCTCGCCAACCTGATGTTGTGGCAGCGCCGCATCTCCAGCCGCCACCAATTGGCTCGCCTGGATTCGCGTCTGCTGGCTGACGCCGGTATCAGCGAAGCTCAACGCTACGAAGAGCTGAGCAAGCCGTTCTGGCGCTAAGCAGCGCCCGCTGGCCCTGACCCACCGGGTCCACCGCCAGCACTCTGATTTGTTAAAGCAAAGCCCGCCCCGGGTAACCGGAGGCGGGCTTTGTTGTTTCTGCGAAAGGGCATTGAATCGGTAGGATTTCCACCTACAGGTACAGTTTTAATAAAATTATTATTAACCAGTACAGTTAAATTACAGGCTTCCTGTTGCACCGGTCCAAGCCTAATATCCACTCACCACGTGGCGAACCCTGTAGAGCGAGCGTCTGATGCTCAACAGTCCCAGTCCGTCTCACTGTGGCCGCGTCGCGCCACCTTATTTCGTCTACAGGAGTTACCCCATGTCCCGCCTTCGCCTGCTGTGCACCGCCGCTGTGCTGACCCTGGCCGCCAACGCTAACGCGAGCAGCTTCATCATGACCACCGACTCGATCGTTGGCGCCCTGAAAGCCACTTCCGACGCCACCTCCGATGCGACCTCCTCCCTGCGCGACAATAAGGTCGTACAGGCCGCCCGTGATGACGCAGCCAGCTTCGTCGCCAGCGAAGGCGCTATCCGTGGCGTGAAACTGGAAAGCGCCCTGGCCCACATCCGCCAGCAAGCGCCGCAACTGGCCATCGCTACCGATGCACAGCTGGCACAGGCAATCCTGGCGATCTGATCTGCGGCAACAGACGGGAGCGCCTGCCGCTCCCGAATGCCTCGGCGCTGGCCCTCGCCTGGTCATTGCGCTAGCCTTGGCGCTCGTTTTCAGTTGTCGAGTCCCATGGCTTTTTCATACCGCCTGTTGATTGTTCCCGTACTGTTTTGCGCCTGCTGGTCACCCTTGGCTTTGGCCATGGATGTGTCCACCCAGAGCACCGTTGTCAGCGTGTATGCCACCGGCAAGGTGACCTCTGCGCCGTTCGACAACAAGTTGGTGATGGCCGCTCAGGATGATGCTGCCGCTTTCATTGCCACTGACGGCCAATGGCGGGGCGCACGCCTGGAGTCCGCGCTGGATTATCTGCGCCACAGTCGGCCAAAACTTCATGCGAGCGACCTTGAACTGGCGCAAGCAATTCTCGTCCAATAGTTATCTTTGTATTTCGGAGTCACTCGATGCGTAGCCCGTTGATCGTCGCCGCCCTCGGCCTGCTGTTTTTGGTCGATGTCGCCCAGGCGCAAACCTTGAAGGCCACCAGCAACATCATCGTGCGTGCGTCGGCGCGCACCATTGATTTCACCTCAGACACCACCACGTCCATCCGCGACTCCAAAATCGTGCGCGAAGCCCACGACGACGCCGCCAGCTTCGTAGCCACGAATGGAGAGATCCGTGGTGCCCAGCTTGAAGCTGCGTTCGATACCCTTCGCACCCGCGTGCCAGAAGCCCGTGATGCCAGCGACCAGACCCTCGCCGAAGCTATCCTCGCTCTGTGAGGCGCATCAAAACCTGGCTCCTGGCCGGGGTTGTGCTGTTGTGTGCAAGTACAGCCCAGGCCAGCCTGCAACTGCGGCTCAAAACCGATGGTTTGAGCCCGGCCGAACAGCAGGCCAGCCAGGCATTGCTCGATGAAGCGCTGCGCGCCTTGCCGCCACGTTTTGTCGAGCAATTGGATCGGCGGATTGATGTCGGCTGGACCGACAAGATGCCTGAAGATGCCTATGGTCAGGCGTCCCTGGTGTCCGAGCTGGACCTTAATCAAAACCTGCTCGCCAGCCTGACCGACGGCAGCGCCGCCACCCTCAAAACCAATCGCCCCCACGGCACCGTGCGCCAGGAATTGCTCGCCACGGTGCTGCATGAACTGACCCACATCTATGACCGCGCACGCCTGTGGCCCAAAGACGAGCGCGCACTGATCCAGCGTTGCAGTCGCCAGAACAACATTACCGGCTTGATCGGCCTGCCCGATCAATGCCGTGGCCAGAACGACCGGCGCTTCACTCTCAGTGATGATCCCCGCCTGCTGGACCTCGCCGGCTGGCCACAATATGTCGGCCGCCGCGGCGAGCGTGAACAGCATAACAATCAGGTGGTGCGCAGCCCGGACATCTACGAAACCACCAGCCCGTTGGAGTTCGTGGCGGTCAACATGGAGTACTTCCTCCTCGACCCCAGCTACGCCTGCCGACGCCCCGCGCTGTTCCGCTATTACAAGGAACATTTCGGCTGGGCGCCGCCCGAACAGCAACCCTGTGCCAAGACATACCCGTTCCTGAACGCCGGCAATGACTTCGCCAAGACGCCACTGGGGCAAATAGACCCGGAGCGGGTGTATGAAATCGACTACCTGCTCGCCGAAGCCAACCAGAATCTGGTGAGCCGCTGGGGCCATAGCATGCTGCGGCTGGTGATCTGCGCGCCAGGTCGCCCGCGTGGCCCTGACTGTCGGCTGGATCTGGACCGCCACCTGGTGCTGTCCTACCGCGCCTTCGTCGGTGACGTACAGCTGTCGAGCTGGGATGGCCTGGTGGGCAAGTACCCGTCGCGATTGTTCGTATTGCCGCTGGCCCAGGTCATCGATGAATACACCAAGACCGAATTACGAGGCCTGGCGTCGGTACCGCTGAAGCTCAACCGCCAGGAAATCAACGACACCGTCGAGCATGCGGCTGAAATGCACTGGAGCTATGACGGCAACTATTTCTTTATCTCCAACAACTGTGCGGTTGAAAGCCTGAAACTGTTACGCAGTGGCAGTGCCAACCCGCAACTGACCGGCCTGGACAACATCACCCCCAACGGTTTGCTGCAAGTGCTCAGCGCACGTGGCCTGGCCGATACCAGCGTATTGAATGACAAGCGTGAGGCGTTGCGCCTGGGGTACCACTTCGACTCATTCCGCGAACGCTACCAGGCGATGTTCGATGTACTGCGCAAGCGCCTGCCGATCAAGCAGACCCAGGTCGAAGACTGGCTGGCCCTGGATGCGCAAGCGCGCCGCCAGTGGTTCAGCCAGGCCGACCTGCGTACCAGCGCTGCATTGTTGTTGCTTGAACAAGCCAGCTATCGCAAGCAACTGATGCTCGCTCAGGACGAAGTCAAACAGCGCTATCTCAATGCCCGCGAGCTGAAAAATGGCGGCATGGAGAAAGCCAACAACACGCTGCAACAGATCCTCGCCAACAGTGGCTTTCTCAGTCGCCCGGCCGAGTTGCTCGACAGTGGCGGCTATGGCCTACCGCAACCTTCGGAAGCCAAGCGCCTGGAGTCGGAGAGCGCCGAACGTCAGAAGCAGTTGCAATCATTGACCGGCGAGCTGGATAAAGAGGTGAGGGCGCTGCTCGATCCGGCCCGCGCTGCCGAGATTGCGGCCTGTGAGGCCAACCTCAAGCAGTTGGGTGAGCATCTGCGTGCGCTGCATAAAGCGGCCGGCGGCCTCGAACTGCCCTAAAAACATAGCGGTACACAATCAAATTGTGGGAGGGGGCTTGCTCCCGATAGCGGTGTATCAGTCACTGGAAATATTGACTGAACTCCAGCTATCGGGAGCAAGCCCCCTCCCACATTTTTATCTGCATGAGCCTTAAAACCGTGTGTCACCAGTTTCTCCAGCGAAAGCTGGCTGAAAGCTTACCCGTCTAGGATCGCCCCAACTGCCGGCAACAGACCGGCTGTAAACAACAACAATGGTGATTCCCGATGTCCGCTCGTACCCGCCTGTTCGCACCCACTCCACCCGTACGCCTCGTGCCTTTCGTTCTGCGCTGACCCTCACCCGGTTCGCCATTCCCTAGCCGCGCTACGCCTGGAGTATTCCTATGCTGACTTTCCTTGGCTTTGCCATGGTCATCACGTTCATGTTCCTGATCATGACCAAGCGCCTGTCTGCGCTGATCGCCTTGATCATCGTGCCCATCCTGTTTGCACTGTTCGGCGGTTTCGCGCCGAAGATCGGCCCAATGATGCTTGAAGGCATCACCAAGCTCGCGCCAACTGGCGTGATGCTGATGTTCGCCATCCTCTACTTTGCCTTGATGATCGACTCCGGCCTGTTCGACCCGGCCGTGCGCAAGATCCTCAAGATGGTCAAGGGCGACCCGCTGAAAGTCTCGGTCGGCACTGCCGTGCTGGCTTTGGTGGTATCCCTGGACGGTGATGGCGCCACCACCTACATGATCTGCGTCGCCGCCATGCTGCCGCTGTACCAGCGCATAGGCATGAGCCCGCGGATCATGGCCGGTCTGATCATTCTCGCCGGCGGTGTAATGAACATGACACCCTGGGGTGGCCCGACGGCTCGTGCGGCCAGTGCGTTGCATGTTGATCCGTCCGACATCTTCGTACCGATGATTCCGGCCATGGCCGCTGGCGTCGTGGCGATCCTGGTAATTGCCTACATGTACGGCAAGCGTGAGCGCGCACGCCTGGGTGAACTGCACCTGCAGGGCGACGAGATCGACCACAGCGAAATCAGCGTGTCGCAATTCCCCGACGCCCGCCGCCCGAAACTGATCTGGTTCAACGGCGCCCTCACCCTGGCCCTGATGTGCACCCTGATTGCCGGCCTGTTGCCGCTGCCGGTGCTGTTTATGGTGGCGTTCAGTATCGCGATGATCGTCAACTACCCGTGCCTGCAACAGCAGAAAGACCGCGTCGCGGCCCACGCCGGCAGCGTCTTGGCGGTCGTCGGATTGATCTTCGCCGCCGGGATCTTCACAGGCATCCTGTCGGGCACCGGCATGGTCGACGCCATGTCAAAAAGCCTGCTGGCGGTCATCCCGGAAGCCATGGGCCCGTACCTGGCAGTGATCACTGCGCTGGTGAGCATGCCGTTCACCTTCTTCATGTCCAACGATGCGTTCTATTACGGCGTACTGCCAGTATTGGCCGAAGCGGCCAGTCACTACGGCATCACCGCGGTAGAAATGGCCCGTGCGTCGATCGTCGGGCAACCCGTGCACCTGCTCAGCCCGCTGGTACCTTCGACTTACTTGCTGGTGGCGCTGGCGGGTATTGAGTTCGGCGACCACCAACGCTTCACCTTGAAGTGGGCAGTGCTGGTATGCCTGTGCATAATGTTCGCCGCATTGCTGATGGGGATTTTTCCGCTGTTCAGCACTCTATAATCGTACTGACTCACCGCGCGGCGCTACAGCTTGCGCGGTTTAACACTTGCTCAAAGGAATACACATGGAATGGCTGACCAATCCGGAAATCTGGATTGCCTTCTTCACCCTGACGGCTCTCGAGATCGTCCTGGGCATCGATAACATCATCATGATTTCGATCCTGGTCAGCCGCATGCCCAAGCATATGCAGGCGCGCACCCGGATCTTCGGCCTGGCACTGGCCATGGTCACGCGCATCCTGTTGCTGCTGTCGATCACCTGGGTCATGCAACTGACCGCCGACCTGTTCGTGGTGTTTGGCCAGGGCATTTCCGGCCGTGACCTGATCCTGTTCTTCGGTGGCCTGTTCCTGCTGTGGAAAAGCTCCCAGGAGATGTACCACGCCCTGGAAGGGGAAGACGAAACCAACGACGAGCCTAAAGGCGCCGGTGGCAAGTTCATCTACACCATCATCCAGATCGCCATCATCGACATCGTGTTCTCCCTGGACTCGGTGATCACCGCCGTCGGCATGGTTTCCCATGTGCCGGTGATGGTAGCTGCAATCGTCGTGGCCGTACTGGTGATGATGCTGGCTGCCGGCACCATCAGCGAGTTCATCGACAAGCACCCGTCGCTGAAAATGCTGGCGCTGTCGTTCCTGCTGGTGGTGGGTACCGTGCTGATCGCCGAATCCTTCGACGTGCATGTGCCAAAAGGCTATGTCTACTTCGCCATGGCGTTCTCGCTGGCAGTGGAAGCGGTGAACATCAAGATGCGTACCGCCATCGCCAAAAAGAAGAAGCAGCAGGATCCAGTGAAACTGCGTAAAGACATTCCGGGTCAATAAACCTGACCCGCTGCTGAAATGGGGCGCTTGCGCCCCATTTTTTCGTCTGCCAAAAAGCTGATTTCATGACAGTTTTGTTTCAATCCCCACTTTAGCTATGCGATGCTGGCGCAGAGCCCATTCGCCAACTACAGCTTAAGTACAAGACGTAGAACGGCACGCGGTAACTTTCCTTCGCTCCTCTTGGAGCGCACCCACACGGGGGGCCGAGCATGCTGACCCTGCTCAATCTGCTTTCCGCCGTGACCCTGCTTATCTGGGGCACGCACATCGTCCGTACCGGCATCCTGCGGGTCTACGGCTCCAACTTGCGCCAAGTCATCGGGCAGAACATGTCCAAGCGCTGGCTGGCCTTTATCGCCGGGATCCTGGTGACCGCCATGGTGCAAAGCAGCAACGCCACGGCGATGCTGGTCACTTCCTTTGTCGGCCAGGGTTTGATGAGCCTTACACCGGCCTTGGCCACCATGCTTGGCGCCGACGTCGGTACCGCGCTGATGGCGCGGGTGCTGACCTTCGACTTGTCCTGGCTGTCGCCGCTGCTGATCTTCCTTGGGGTGATTTTCTTCCTGTCGCGCAAACAGACGCGGGCAGGGCAGTTGGGCCGGGTGGGGATCGGCCTTGGGCTGATCATCCTTGCGCTGCAATTGATCGTCGAGGCCGCCGGGCCCATCACCCATGCCCAGGGCGTCAAGGTGATCTTCGCCTCGCTGACCGGCGATATCTTGCTCGACGCCCTGGTCGGCGCGCTGTTCGCAATGATTTCCTACTCCAGCCTCGCCGCCGTGCTGCTTACGGCCACCCTGGCCGGCGCCGGCGTGATCGGTTTGCACGTGGCCATCGGCCTGGTGATCGGCGCCAATATCGGCAGCGGTGTGCTGGCATTTCTAAGCACCAGCATGCAAAACACCGCCGGCCGCCAAGTGGCCCTGGGCAGCCTGTTGTACAAACTGATCGGCCTGTTGCTGATCATTCCTGTGCTTGACCCGCTCGTGGGCTGGATGGACGGTCTGGACTACAGCGCACAAGGCATGGTCATCACCTTTCACCTGCTCTATAACGTCACGCGCTGCTTGATTCTGCTGCCCACCATTGGCCCTATGGCGCGGCTGTGCGCCTGGCTGTTGCCCGAGCGCGAAGAAACCAATGGCAAGGCCAAACCACGCCACCTCGACCTGGCCGCGCTCACCACGCCGAGCCTGGCCTTAGCCAACGCCGCCCGCGAAACCCTGCGCCTGGGTGACCTGATCGACAATATGCTCACCTCCATGCAGGAGGTGCTGCGCGGTAATCAAACCGCAATCACCCAGCAGATGCGCAGCCTCAGCGATGATGTCGAGGCGCTCTATAGCGCGATCAAACTCTACCTGGCGCAAATGCCCCGTGAAGACCTGAGCGAACAAGACAACCGCCGCTGGGCGGAGATCATCGAGTTGTCGATCAACCTGAAACTGGCGGGTGACTTGATCGAACGCATGTTGCGCAAGGTCCAGCAGCAGAAAACCTCGCAGCGGCGGCAATTTTCCGAAGTGGGCCTGGAAGAACTCAGCGGTTTGCACAGCCAGCTGATCGCCAACCTGCGCCTGGGTCTGTCGGTGTTCCTCAGCGGCGACCCGGAGAGCGCTCGCCAATTGCTGCGTGAAAAGCGCCGCTTCCGCGCCCAGGAACGTCGCCTGGCTCACGCCCATGTCAGCCGCCTGCAGCGCAAAATCGTACAGAGCCTGGAAACCAGCTCCCTGCACCTGGAGCTGATCGCCGACATGAAACGCTTGAACTCGTTGTTTTGCAGCAGCGCTTATGTAGTCTTGGAAACGTCCGACACTGGCGCACTCTCCACCGAAGATATTGCCGACATCACCCATTCGCCCTGAACGTACGACGGCCAGTGAAGTCAGTTAACAATGGACCTCACTCGCCAGGAAGCTTGTTATGCGTCGCCTGTTACTCGCCTGCCTGCTTCTAGGATCGGCACACACCTTTGCCTTCGACCGTCAGCAAGTCGAGGGCTACACCTTGCCCAACGGCCTGCAGCTGCTGCTCAAACCGGGCACCGAGCGCGGGCACGTTGCCATCCGCCTGGTGGTCGGCGTGGGCCTGGATGACTTCGGTTGCGAAGACAAAGAGCTGCCACACCTGTTCGAACACCTGCTGTTCAGCGGCATCGACGGCGGTGGCGAGGGCGACCTCGAAGACCGCATGCAAGCGTTGGGCGGCGAATGGAACGCCTACACCAGCAACGCCGACACCACATTCGTCATCGAGGCCCCCGCGCACAACCAGCGCAAGGTGCTGGACCTGCTGCTGGCAATCCTGACCCGCACGCAGTTGACCGATGCCAATATCAACGCCGCCAAGCAGGTGGTCGAGCGCGAAGACGGCGGCCATTATTCGCACCTGCAACGTTTGCTGGATCGCCAAGACCTGGGCCACAGCGCCAGCAACCAATTAGCCGTCGAGTTGGGGCTCAAATGCGCCGAACGCGCGCAGGTCGGCCACCTGACCCGCGATCAGTTGGAGAAACTGCGCAAAGCCTGGTACGCGCCCAACAACATGACCCTGATCGTCGTCGGCGATCTGGACAAGCTGCTGCCAGCCTACCTGGAACGCACCTACGGCCAGCTCGACCCGGTAGACCCGAGCGAGCATCGCCCGCTGCCGCAGATCCAGCACACCGCCGCCCGCCAGCGCGACCTGGTGCATGGCTGGGTCGGCGATGGCGCCAAACTGCACTGGCTGTTCCCCGAGCCGGTGCTGGACGACCAGCATGACGAAACCTACGACCTGCTCAAGGATTATCTCGATTGGGCGCTGTATCGACAACTGCGCCTGAAGCACGGTTTGTCCTACGGTCCGTGGAGCGAACGCGAAGTGCTGGGCGGCGTAGGCTTCCTGAGCCTGAACGCCGACCTCGAACGGGAAAATCTCCCTGAAGCCGAGCAAGTCTTGCAAGACCTCAAGGCACAACTGCTCAAGGACGGCCTCGACCCGAAGGTGTTCACTCGCCTGCAGCAGGCTGCCATTGCCCGCCAAGCCTGGGCGGTACAGGGCAACAGTGCGTTGGCCGATTATTACTGGAGTGCCGCCGGCGACTACGCTGACGGCCGCTTCAGCGACCCGGTCAAGCGCATCAAGGCAGTAAGCCTTTCGCAAACCAACCAGGCGATGCGCGAGGTCTTCAAGCAACCGGGCTACTGGCGCATCGAAAAGCCGTTGTTGAGCTATGACGCCCTGACCTGGATAGGTGCGGGCGTTCTTGGGCTCATCGCCATAGTGTTGATTGGCGTTCGGCGTTATCGCCAACGGATCATGGAATGAAGCACCGAGCCCAGCGCTAAGACGTTATTCTGTCTGGGATTTTTTCCTACAAAGACTGCGAACCGCCGAATGCCAAACCTGACCCATCTAATCCAGCGCATCCTCGAACTGATCAAGCGCTACCCAGGGGTAATTGCACTCGGCGGTTTTATCTCGGGTGTGGGCAGCTTCATCCTGGTGGACCGCCAGCAAGGCATGGCCAGCTGGATCGCCGTCATCATGCTGGTCAGTTGGTTGTGGCTGATGCTGGAAAACAGCTTCACCCAACTGTTTGCCAAGCTCTTCAAGCGCGAGATCCCGGAACCGCTGCTGCGCTATGCCACGCAGATGATCCACCAGGAAAGCCTGTTCTTTGTGCTGCCGTTCTTTTTCGTCACCACCGCCTGGAACAGCGGCCAATCGCTGTTCACCGGCCTGCTCGGCGCGGCGGCACTGGTGTCGATCATCGACCCGCTGTACTACAAGTGGCTGGCGCCCAAGCGCTCGCTGTTCCTGGCCCTGCACACCCTGACCTTGTTTGCCGCATTGCTCACCGCGCTGCCGATTATCATGCACCTGACCACTGCCCAGAGTTACAAGCTGGCGCTGGGCGTGGCCATGGCGCTGTCGATCCCGAGCCTGGCGGTCAGCCTGCCGCTGCGCAGCCTCAAAGGCTGGGCGATGCTGCTGGGGGTCACGGCGGCGATCGGTTGCGCCGGCTGGTTCCTGCGCAGTTGGGTGCCGCCGGCCACCCTGTGGATGACCGAAGTCGCCATCAGCACCCAACTGCAGGATCGCACCCCGGGCGATGACCTCAAGGAGGTCACCGCCGACCAGTTGCGCAGCGGTGGCCTCTACGCCTACACCGCGATCAACGCCCCACGCGGGCTGGATGAGCGGATCTACCATGTGTGGAAATTCAACGGCAAGGAAGTCGACCGCATTGCCCTGGATATCCATGGTGGGCGCAAGGAGGGCTATCGCGCCTGGACGCACAAGCAGAATTTCCCGGGCGACGCAGCGGGGCGCTGGCAAGTGCAGGTCCTCACCGAGGACGGCCAGGTGATCGGCGTCTTGCGCTTCAAGGTGATCGACACAGCACAAGCGGACAACCCAAAGTAGGTCAGATCGTGCTATTACGTAGCCATTGTGGATAGCCAAACAAGCTCGGAGCTTATGACCACTCGCACGACCGCCGGCGCAGCCCATCTTGATACGTCCAGCAACCCGCCCTCGCTGCGGATTACCGGCGACTGGACGCTTGCCCATTACGCCAACCTGAAAAAGCTGTCGGACAAACTCGACGGCCAATACGACGCCGGCGCCCGCATCGACCTTAACGGCCTCGGTGCACTGGATACCGCCGGCGCGTCACTGCTGGTCGAGCTGCTGGGCCCCGACCGCATCGAGCACTCCGCCGAGCAGACCGATTGCAGCCTGTCGGCCGCCGACCGGGCGCTGCTCAAGACGGTCTACCGCTCCCTCAATGATTTTTGCGTCCCGCTCAAAGAGCCGGAAGAAAGCGCCGGCATCCAGGTGCTGGCCCGTATCGGCCGCGCGGTGGACACCGTCTGGCAAGACGCCAAGAAACTCCTGGGTTTTATTGGCCTGATCCTTGAGACCTTCGTCCGCGGGATGTTTCGACCCAAGCGCTGGCGCCTTACGCCGATGGTCGCCCATATCGAACAGACCGGTCTCGATGCCGCACCTATCGTGGCCCTCCTGACCTTTCTGGTGGGCGCGGTGGTGGCGTTTCTTGGCGCCACCGTGCTCAAGAGTTTTGGCGCAACGATTTTTACCGTGGACCTGGTGGCGTTCTCTTTCCTGCGCGAATTCGGCGTATTGCTCACCGCGATCCTGATCGCCGGCCGTACCGCCAGTGCGTTCACCGCGCAAATCGGCTCAATGAAGGCCAACGAAGAAATCGACGCCATCCGCACCCTGGGCCTGGACCCGATGGAGCTGCTGGTATTGCCGCGGGTTCTGGCGCTGCTGGTGGCGCTGCCGATGCTGACTTTCCTGGCGATGCTCTCGGGGATTGTCGGCGGCGGCGTGGTGTGTGCGGTGGCCCTGGATATTTCACCGGCGATGTTCCTCTCGCTGTTGCAATCGGACATTGGCGTGCAGCACTTTTTGGTGGGCATGGTGAAGGCGCCGATCTTCGCTTTCCTGATCGCGGCCATTGGTTGCCTGGAAGGCTTCAAGGTCAGCGGCAGCGCCGAATCAGTCGGCGCGCACACCACCTCCAGCGTGGTGCAATCGATTTTTGTGGTGATCGTGCTGGATGCGGTCGCCGCGATGTTCTTCATGGAGATGGGCTGGTGAGTCGTCTACACCGTGCGCCCACTGAGGCGGTGATTGAAGTGCGCGGCTTGTGCAACCGCTTTGGTAGCCAGAGCGTGCATGAAAACCTCGACCTGGATTTATACAAAGGCGAGATTCTGGCAGTGGTCGGCGGCTCCGGCAGCGGCAAGTCGGTGCTGCTGCGCAGCATCGTCGGCCTGCGTCGGCCCAGCGAAGGTGAGGTGCGGGTGTTCGGCAAGAATCTGCCCAGCCTGCCTGAGCACGAACGCTCGCTGGTGGAGCGGCGCTTTGGCGTGCTGTTCCAGAAGGGCGCGCTGTTTTCCTCGCTGACCGTTACCGAGAACGTTGCCCTGCCATTGATCGAACATGCCGGCCTCAGCCGCGCCGACGCCGAGCACTTGGCGGCAGTCAAGCTGGCCCTGGCCGGGCTACCCCTGTCGGCCGCCGACAAATACCCGGCTTCGTTGTCCGGCGGCATGATCAAGCGCGCGGCCCTGGCCCGTGCGCTGGCACTGGACCCGGACATCCTGTTTCTCGATGAACCCACCGCTGGCCTCGATCCGATTGGCGCAGCGCAGTTCGACCAACTGATCCTGACCCTGCGCGATGCGTTGGGCTTGAGCGTGTTCCTGGTCACCCACGACCTCGACACGCTGTACACCATCACCGACCGCGTGGCGGTGCTGGCGCAGAAGAAAGTGCTGGTGGCCGACGCCATCGATGTCGTCTCGGAAACGGACGACGCCTGGATTCACGAATATTTCCACGGCCCCCGGGGCCGCGCGGCATTGGATGCCGCTCAATCGCTCAACGAGGTATGACATGGAAACCCGAGCCCATCATGTGATGATCGGACTGTTCAGCGTAATTGTGGTGGTCGGCGCTATGCTCTTCGGCCTATGGCTGGCCAAATCCAGCGTCGACAGCGCCTTCCAGGATTACGAAGTGATCTTCAACGAAGCGGTCAGCGGCCTGTCCCAAGGCAGTGCGGTGCAGTACAGCGGGATCAAGGTAGGCGACGTCACCAGCCTGCGCCTGGACCCCAAAGACCCGCGTCGCGTCCTCGCCCGCATCCGCCTGGCCGGGCAGACGCCGATCAAGGAAGACACCCAGGCCAAGCTGGCGCTGACCGGCATCACCGGCACCTCGATCATCCAGCTCAGCGGCGGCACCCCGCAGAGCCCGGAACTCAAGGGCAAGAACGGCAACCTGCCGGAAATCATCGCCTCGCCATCGCCCATCGCGCGCCTGCTCAATAACAGCAACGACCTGATGACCAGCGTCAACCTGCTGCTGCACAACGCCAACCACATGTTCTCCCGGGAAAACGTCGAACGCTTGAGCAACACCCTGGATAACCTGCAACAAACCACCGGTGCCATCGCCGAGCAACGCGGCGACATCAAGGTGGTAATGCAGCAATTGATGCAGGTGAGCAAACAGGCGGGTGCCGCGCTGGAACAAACCACCGTGTTGATGCGCAGCGCCAATGGCCTGCTCAACGAGCAAGGCAAGCAAGCCTTCGGCAGCGCCGAGCAGGCGATGAAATCCCTGGAACAAAGCACCGCCACCATCAACAGCTTGCTGACCAACAACCAGGACTCGGTGAACAGCGGTATGCAGGGCCTCAACGAACTGGCGCCAGCGGTGCGTGAGCTGCGTGAAACCCTCGGTTCGCTGCGCGCCATCTCCCGTCGCCTGGAAGCCAACCCCAGCGGTTACCTGCTGGGCAGTGACAAGAACAAGGAGTTCACGCCATGAAGCGTGCTTACCTGATGATCGCCCCTGTGGCCCTGGCACTGCTCAGCGCCTGCTCGATTCTGCCCAAGCCTGACCCGTCAGACGTGTACCGCCTGGTGTCCACCCAACCAACCACCCAAGGCACGCCGGTGAGTTGGTCGCTGCGCGTAGCCAAACCCCAGACCAGCGAGTTTCTCGACAGTCCACGCATTGCCGTGGTGCCTGACGGCAACCTGATCAGCAGCTATGCGAACTCACGCTGGAGCGACCCGGCGCCGGTACTCTTACGCAACCGCCTGCTGGACGGCTTCCAACGCGATGGACGGGTAACGCTGCTGAGTACTGACGAGACCAACCTGCAAGCCGACTATGAGTTGGGCGGGCAGTTGCAGGCGTTTCAAAGTGAATACCGGGGTGACGCGGTGGAGGTGGTGATTCGCCTGGATGCGCGTTTGGTGCGCGGCAGCGATCAGCGGATTATTGCCAGCCGGCGGTTTGAGGTAAGGCAGCCGGTGGGTGATACCAAGGTGCCAGCGGTGGTGGCTGCTTTTGGCCAGGCCGGGGATCAGTTGAATAAGCAGGTGGTGGATTGGGTAGTGGCGCAGGGCAATACAGCACCTAGACGCTGAGGGCCTCATCGCAGGCAAGCCAGCTCCCACTTTTGATTGTATTCACAAATCAAAATGTGGGCTGGCTTGCCTGCAATGGCAATTTAAGCCTTAACCGAAAAACCAGTAGCACACCGCAATAGCCGCCACGACACCGGCAAACTCCGCCAGCAACGCACAACCGACGGCATGTCGAGCCCGCTGGATGCCCACCGAACCAAAGTACACCGCCAACACATAGAAGGTGGTCTCAGTACTGCCCTGTATTGTCGCCGCCACCAAGGCCGGGAAGCTGTCCACACCCTGGGTCTGCATGGTCTCGATCAGCATCGCCCGTGCCGCACTGCCGGAGAAAGGCTTGACCATCGCAGTCGGTAGCGCATCGACAAACCGTGTATCCATGCCCGTCCAGGCCACCACATGGCGAATCCCTTCCAGGCCGAAGTCCAACGCCCCCGAGGCCCGCAACACGCCCACCGCACACAGCATCGCCACCAGGTAGGGCAACAGGTTCTTGGCCACGTCGAAGCCTTCCTTGGCCCCTTCGACGAAGGCCTCGTACACCTTGACCTTGCGCAACGCGCCGATCACCAGAAACAGCATGATCAGGCCAAACAACGTGAGGTTGCCCAGGATCGAGGATAAACCGGCCAGCGCCGTGGCCGAGAGTGTCGCCAGCAGCGCCATGAAGCCGCCCAGCACCAACGCGCCAGGAATCAGATAAGCCAGCACCACCGGGTCCCACAACCGCAGGCGTTGCATCACCGCCACCGACAGCAGGCCCACCAGGGTCGATGCGCTGGTGGCCAGCAGGATCGGCAGGAACACCAGCGTCGGATCGGCGGCGCCTTGCTGGGCGCGGTACATGAAGATGGTCACCGGCAACAGGGTCAGCGAGGACGCATTGAGCACCAGGAACAGGATCTGCGCGTTGCTCGCCGTGTTGGGGATGGGGTTGAGTTCCTGCAAGGCCTTCATGGCTTTCAGGCCGATGGGCGTGGCGGCGTTGTCCAGGCCCAAACCGTTGGCGGCGAAGTTGAGGGTGATCAGGCCGATGGCAGGGTGACCGGCAGGCACTTCCGGCATCAGCCTTCGAAACAACGGGCCGAGCGCCTTGGCCAGCCAATCGACGATCCCGGCTTTTTCAGCGATGCGCAAAAAGCCCAGCCACAAGGTCAGGGTGCCGAACAGCAGCACCATGACTTCCACCGACAATTTGGCCATGGCGAAAATGCTTTCGACCATCGCCGCAAAAATCCCGGCGTTACCGCCCACCAGCCATTGCGCCAGTGCTGACACCATTGCCACGACAAAGAAGCCAAGCCACAGGCCATTTAGCATCAGTTGAATCCCCCGAAAGATGGGGCGAATGATAGCGGGGCTGACAGAAACGACAAACCCCGGAATTATCCGGGGTTCGTGTCAGCGCAATCGTGCTATCAGCCGCGAGTAGTCTCGCCGGCCGGCAACGCTTCCTTGCTGCGCCAGTGCGGCAGGGAGTTCCAGTAGCGCTCGCCCTTGGCGTCGTCGTACATGCCTTCCCAACGGGAGATGACCAATACGGCCAAGGCATTGCCGATCACGTTCAGTGCGGTACGCGCCATGTCCATCACACGGTCGACACCGGCGATAAACGCCAAGCCTTCCAGCGGGATGCCCACGCTGCCCAGGGTAGCCAGCAACACTACAAAGGACACACCCGGCACGCCGGCGATACCTTTGGAGGTAACCATCAGGGTCAGAACCAGCATCAGTTGCTGGCCGATCGACAGGTCAATGCCATACAGCTGGGCAATGAAGATTGCCGCGATGCTCTGGTACAGGGTCGAACCGTCGAGGTTGAACGAATAACCGGTCGGCACCACGAAGCTGCAGATCGCCTTCGGCGCGCCGTAGGCTTCCATCTTCTCGATCACCCGGGGCAGCACAGTTTCGGAACTGGCGGTGGAGTAAGCCAGTACCAGCTCATCCTTGAAGATGCGCATCACTTTCAGGATCGAGAAGCCAAACAGACGGGCGATCAGGCCCAGTACCGCGAAGGCGAAGAACAGAATGGCGACGTAAACCAGGATCACCAGCTTGGCCAGCGGCAGCAGGGAGGCAAAGCCGAAGTTGGCGACGGTCACCGCGATCAGGGCAAACACGCCGATAGGGGCGTACTTCATGATCATGTGAGTGACTTTGAACATGCTCTCGGACACGCCCTGGAACATGGTCACCAGCGGCTCGCGCAGCTCAGGCTTGAGGCTCGACAAGCCCAGGCCGAACAGCACCGAGAAGAAGATGATCGGCAGCATTTCACCACGGGCAACCGCCGCGAAGATGTTCGATGGGATCAGGTTGAGGATGGTTTCGATGAACGCATGTTCATGCTGCACCTCGGCGGCGGTGGCCTGGTACTTGGAGATGTCGACGGTACCCAGGGTACTCATGTCGATGCCGGCGCCCGGGTGGAACAGGTTGGCCAGCAGCAGGCCAACCACGATGGCGATGGTAGTGACCACTTCGAAGTAAAGGATGGTTTTGACGCCGATGCGACCGAGCTTTTTCGCGTCGCCCACACCGGCAATGCCGACGATCAGCGAGGAAATCACAATCGGGATCACGATCATCTTGATCAGGCGGATAAAGATATCGCCTGCCGGCTGCAATACATTGCTGATCCACCAGGCCTTTTCAGCACTGAAATGGTTGAGCACTGCACCGATTGCGATCCCCAGTACCAAACCGATGAGGATCTGCCAGGCGAGGCTTAGCTTTGCCTTCTTCATGTCATTACCCTTACTTCAAGTGGACTTATGGCAAATGCGCCAGCTGCAACGCTCGAAAGCGAAAAAGTGTGTGCATCAGCCTCCATGGAAGGTCACCGCAGCGTGGCCGAAATGGCTTACTGGTAGGCGAAAAAAGGCGCAACTATTCCCATGCAAGGGAGCGACGTCTAATGCCGTAAACGCCTACCCTATGCCGAATCGGCATGGCTTTTTTTGAAAATAATTGTCCAAACGGTCAGTTCGAATACGCCATTCAGGCGGGTGAATATGCCGTGAGGCGGCCAAATCAGGCTCGCTCAGTGATACTGAACGACTTGCAACGTTTGGCAGAAATGCGTGAGAAATCCATCACCTAGCACCGGAAATGTCCTATGGCGCGTCTGAAAATTTCTCGATAGATGGTCGCGTCGACATACCCGGTAATGGTTGGCGAGAGGCAAAAAGCAAAATTGCGACTATGAGAGGCATAAAGCGAGAGCCATGAAGCGAGAGCCAAGCGCGGGCATGAGAGTCATAAGCCCGCCGCAAGTTCAGCAAGCTTGAGGACTTGTGAACTTGCGTCGCAGCTTTTCGCCTGACCCGGCCCTTTCGCAGGCACTCCCTGTACCCGTAGGTCACGCCGATCTTGATCGATCAGAGCAACCCGGCCCCCTGGTCATGCACCACCCTTGGCGAGTGATGCAAACAGAAAGAAGCGCAGGGGCTTCTTTCTATGGACGCTGGCTCCGTCTCAGACGGAACCTAGTACCAATTCGGATCTTTCTTCAGTTGTTCCATCAACAGCTTTTGCATGCCTTCATCCGGCTTACCGAGGAAACGGTAATCGGCATGCCGTGTCGGGGACTTGTCGGCCGGCAAACCGGCTGGGACTTCCACCAACATCGCGTAGGCATCTTCCTTATCGAAACTGAAGGCCACGATCAAACGCTTGCTCCGGCAGGTATCCGCGGTTTCACACAGCGGCCCGACCAAGTACTTGTCGCCATCTTCCTCGACAGCGTTCATTTGCTCAGCGGTGCCGGACAGGTTCATCACCCATTCCGGCAGACGCTCTTCTTTCTTCACTACGCCCTGCCAGGTTTCACGGTATTGCGGATCCGAATTGAGCAATTCGTTCGCCCGGGATTGCCCGTCATTGGCGGCCATCGCCAGGCTGCTGCCGCCCAAGAGCAGGGCGGCAGCAATGGCTTTAAAAGGCAGAGTGGTCATATTCAACCTCGGCCTTTACGACCAAAGAAGAACGAAGCAATGAACATCACCAGGAAGACGACAAACAGGATCTTGGCGATGCCGGTGGCGGTGCCAGCGATACCACCGAAGCCCAGGACTGCAGCGACAATGGCGATGATCAGAAATGTGATTGCCCAACTCAACATGGTGATTCTCCTTATGCTTCTATAGGGGTAACAGCGGTAGTGCCGTGCAGTCGCTCAACACAAGCGACTTGTTCTTGCCTAGAACACCCAGCGCTCTTGAGCAGGCAGTTCGTCCAGAGTGGAATCCTGATCGACCAAGCTCAATTGCGGGGCAGTTACATTAGCGCTGGCGCTGCCAATGGAACGGAAATGGGTCTGGGTCATCACCGGACGCTCAAATTGCGGGGCTGGCTGCTCACTCTGCTGCCAGTGCTGCATCTGCTGGCCGGCAATCAACGTGACCATCAAGGCCAGGCTGGCAAACAGGCCCTGCTGCATACGCAGCGGCGATACACGCAATTGGCTGAGGCTTTGGCGAGTCATGCTGCTGTTCTCCCGCATTCTGATTATTCGTTCATGACACTCTTGGGAGGGATATTGCAGACTGCGTGCCAGCTTTATTGCAAAATAAAACACAATAAAATCAATAGGTTATGTGACATGCAAGGATGTTGCACCCAGCATCCTGCACGATGCCTCTTTAGATGCCGTGCGAAATGCACGATGGCCAGTGGTCGGGTCAGGGGATCGAAAGCGCACGCTCAGTTGCCGAAGTCGCGATAACGCACAAAAAGGCTATCAGCCGGCGCTTTGTAGGAAGGCGTGTAGATACCTACACGAAGATGCCTTTTATGAATCAGAATAAACCATGCAACTTGCCCGATTATTCCGGGACTAAACACCATCTTATTTAATAGTTAAGGAGCGCGGGACAGATGGATTCAGCCAAGGAGCTTCAAGGCCGCATTCTTTTAGTGGATGACGAATCCGCAATCCTCCGCACGTTCCGTTATTGCCTGGAAGACGAGGGCTACACCGTTGCCACCGCCAACAGCGCCGCCCAGGCCGATGCCCTGATGCAGCGCCAGGTGTTTGACCTGTGCTTTCTGGACTTGCGCCTGGGCGAGGACAACGGCCTGGATGTACTCGCGCAGATGCGTATCCAGGCTCCGTGGATGCGTGTGGTGATCGTCACGGCCCACTCCGCCGTGGATACCGCCGTGGACGCAATCCAGGCCGGTGCCGCCGACTACCTGGTCAAACCTTGCAGTCCGGACCAATTGCGCCTGGCCACCGCCAAGCAACTGGAAGTACGCCAGCTCTCTGCGCGACTGGAGGCCCTGGAAGGCGCAGTGCGCCAGCCCAAGGATGGCCTCGACTCTCACAGCCCCTCGATGATGGTGGTACTGGAAACTGCGCGCCAGGTGGCCGGGACCGATGCAAACATCTTGATCCTTGGCGAGTCCGGCACCGGTAAAGGTGAGCTGGCCCGTGCCATTCACGGCTGGAGCAAACGCTCCAAGAAGTCTTGCGTGACCATCAACTGCCCGTCACTGACCGCCGAGCTGATGGAGAGCGAACTGTTCGGCCATAGTCGCGGCGCGTTCACCGGCGCCAGTGAAAGCACCTTGGGACGCGTTAACCAGGCTGACGGCGGCACGTTGTTTCTCGACGAGATCGGCGATTTTCCCCTCACGTTGCAACCAAAGCTGCTGCGCTTCATTCAGGATAAGGAATATGAGCGTGTGGGCGACCCAGTCACCCGCCGCGCCGACGTGCGCATCCTCGCCGCCACCAACCTGAACCTGGAAGACATGGTGCGCGACGGCCGCTTCCGGGAAGACTTGCTGTACCGCCTCAATGTCATCACCCTGCACCTGCCGCCGCTGCGCGAACGCAGTGAAGACATCCTTACCCTGGCTGACCGCTTCCTGGCACGCTTCGTCAAGGAATACGCCCGCCCCGCGCGCGGATTCAGTGATCAGGCCCGTGAAGCGCTGCTCAACTATCGCTGGCCCGGCAACATTCGCGAGCTGCGTAACGTAGTGGAGCGCGCCAGCATCATCTGCCCTCAGGAGAAGGTAGAGATCAGCCATTTGGGGATGGCTGAGCAACCGACCAACAACGCGCCCCGTATCGGCGCGGCGTTGAGCCTGGACGAGCTGGAAAAAGCCCATATCGGCGCCGTGCTCGCCACCAGTGACACGCTGGATCAAGCAGCCCGCACCCTCGGCATCGACGCGTCGACCCTGTACCGCAAACGCAAACAGTACAACCTGTGAGCAGGACCTTATGAAGCTCGCGATGAAACTGCGCACTCGGTTATTTCTGAGCATTTCAGCGCTGATCACCGTGGCCTTGCTGGGATTGATCCTGGGCCTGGTCAGCGTCATGCAAATGGCCAAGACCCAGGAATCGCTGATTCGCAGTAACTTCATCACCCTGGATCTGGGACTCAAATTGCGTCAGAGCCTGGGCGACCAGCTGATCATGATGCTGGAGAAACGACCCGACCCTGAGGCCCTGAGGGCCTCCAAGCAGCATTATTTCGACCTGCTGGACCAAGGCGTTGCCCATGAGCAGTCGATCGGTAAAAGCCATGGCTTTGGCCAGGCCCGCTCCGACTACCAGAACCTGCTCGAAGCGTTCGACCAATCCCAGCAGGAAACACCGCCGCCGGGCAGCAAGGAAAAAATCACTGAAACCTTCAACATACTGCGCAACGGACTGATTGCCGATCACAAGCAGGCACTGGAGAACATCAGCGCCAGCGAGCACAAGTCCCGTGAGCGCGCGTTATTGATTGCAGGGCTGCTCGGGTTGGTGGGCCTCGCAGTGTTGATCATTGGCTTTGTCACGGCCCATGGCATCGCGCGGCGTTTTGGCGGACCGATCGAGGCACTGGCCAAAGCCGCCGACAAGATCGGACAGGGCGATTTTGAAGTGACGCTGCCTATCTCCTCAGCAGCGGAAATGAATCAGCTGACCCGCCGTTTCGGCATCATGGCCGAAGCATTGCGCCAGCATCAGGCCACCAATGTCGATGAACTGCTGGCCGGCCAACAGCGCCTGCAAGCCGTGCTCGACAGTATTGATGACGGCCTGCTGATGATTGATCGGCAGGGCTGCCTGGAGCACCTCAACCCGGTAGCCCAGCGCCAGCTCGGCTGGGACGAGGAGAGACTTGGCCAAGGCCTGGGCGAAGCCCTGGGTCGTGCAGAGATGGATGAACAACTGCAACTGGTGCTGCGCGGCGGCAACCTGGAGCGGGCGCCGGATGATCTGGAAGTGGAGGTCGAGGGCGAACTGCGCCTGCTGACCTACAGCCTGACCCCTGTGAGCCATACACAGGGCCATATTCTGGGGGCTGTGATGGTGCTGCATGACGTCACCGAACAGCGCGCCTTCGAACGAGTGCGTAGCGAGTTCGTGTTACGCGCCTCTCATGAGCTGCGCACGCCGGTGACAGGCATGCACATGGCCTTCGGCCTGTTTCGCGAGCGAGCCAAGTTCCCGGCCGACTCCCGTGAAGCGGACCTGCTGGATACGGTCAACGAAGAAATGCAGCGCCTGATGCAGTTGATCAACGACTTGCTCAACTTCTCGCGCTACCAGAACGGCCTGCAAAAACTCACCCTGGGGGCCTGCGATGTGACCGACCTGCTGGAACACGCACGGGCGCGATTTACCGAACCCGCCAATGCGCAGCACATTGAGTTGCTGGTGGAAGCCCAGCCGGAGTTGCCGCGACTGTATGCCGACCAGGTGCAACTGGAGCGCGTGCTCGACAATTTGCTCGGCAACGCGTTGCGCCACACCGCCGAAGGCGGGCAGATTCGCCTGCAGGCACGGCGTCATGGCGAGCGTGTGATTATCAGCGTTGAAGACAACGGCGAAGGTATTGCCTATGGCCAGCAAGGGCGGATCTTCGAGCCCTTTGTGCAGGTGGGTCGCAAGAAAGGCGGCGCAGGCCTGGGGCTGGCCCTGTGCAAGGAGATCGTGCAGTTGCACGGCGGCCGCATGGGCGTGTATTCACGACCAGGGCAGGGTACGCAGTTCTATATGGCATTACCGTTGTAGGAGCGAGCTTGCTCGCTCCTACCTATACACAATCAGCGCTGGTTCAAGGCCCGCAGGATCGCAGCACTTTCAGCGTCCGGAGTGCCATCAAACAATGAAGGGCGGAAGCGCATCTGGAAGGCGGCGATCACGTGCCGCGTGGCCACGTCCAGCTCCCCGGTCTGCGGCGTCTGATAGCCCAGGCGAGCGAGCTCTTCCTGGAACCAGGTGATGCTCGGCAGCTGAGCGCCGTACTGCACCTGGAACCGGGCCACGGCCTGTGCATCCGGCCAGACGGCCAGACCTTCTGCGGCCAGACGCTTCCAGGAAAACAGTGGCCCTGGGTCCAGCTTGCGCAGTGGGGCAATGTCGCTATGCCCGATGATGTTCTTGGGGTCGATACCGTTACGCTTGCTGATGTCCTTGAGCAGCACAATCAGCGACTGCACCTGCGCTTCGGAATACGGGTACCACACGCGCCCTGTCGGCGTATCGCGGAACCCAGGGTTGACGATCTCGATGCCGATGGAGCTGGAATTGAGCCAGGTGCGCCCCATCCACTCGCTTTCCCCCGCGTGCCAGGCACGCTGGCTTTCATCCACCAGCTTGTAGATGGTGCCTGAGGCGTCATCGCCGATCAGGTAATGGCTGCTCACCTGGCCATGGGTCAGCAACGCCAGCGAGCGCTCAAGGTTGGTAGAGGTGTAATGCACGACAACGAACTGCACGCGGTTGTCGTGGTTCACCGAAGGGTGGCTGGTATTCAGCCGCGGGCCGCTGGCGCAACCGGCGAGCAGGAGAAACACAAAAGCGATAGACAAGGATTTCATGGCAGGAGCAGTACACTGAGAGACGATAATGCAACAGTGTAACGTAACGTAATTAGCCCGGCGGTCAAATTACAAAATGGAACATTTTTTATGCCACCTGCACTTGATTGCGTCCCGCTGCCTTGGCCCTGTAAAGCGCTTCATCGGCTCGCTTGAGGGCCAAGTCGCTACGCTCGCCAGGTTGAAACTGCGCTACGCCCATGGACACCGTGATCGTCACCGGCTCGCCCTTGAAGTGGAACGGGCATGCCTCGATGGCCGCGCGCAATACTTGAGCGACAGCCAAGGCATCCGCCAAGGCTGAGTCGGGCATCAGCAGCACAAACTCCTCACCGCCGAAACGCGCGATGAAGTCGGTGGGCCGCAGGCGCTTGCTCAGCACGTTGGCGATGATCTTGAGCACCTTGTCACCCGCCAGATGACCGTAGCCATCATTGATGCGCTTGAAATGATCCAGGTCGAGCATCGCCAGCGACAGGCTGTTGCCGCGTTGATGCCAGGCGTTGACCTCGTGATCAAGGCGTTCGCTCCACGCTGCCCGGTTGGGCAGGCCGGTTAGCGGATCGAGCAAGGCCTTCTGGCGCTGTACTTCCAGGTGCTCACGGTAGCCCTGGGCTTCCTGCTCCATGTTGGCCACCCGCTCAGCCAGGGTTTTGAGGCGCGCCGCCACTTCCTGCTCACGTTGATCACGCTGCTGCTGATGCTCGTCCATGGTCCCGAGCAAGCCTTCGAGATGGCTTTCGAGTACCTGCTTGAGGCTGCTCAGATCGGCGGCTTCCTGCACGCTGCTTTGCAACCCGTCGACCTGTTCACGAATCTGCGTATCCAGCTCCCGCGCGGCCAGGCTGCTATCGGCGTGGCCCTCGCTGGCAACCTGCAGGTGGCCCTGAAATGCCTCAAGGCGCTCGTTGAGTTGCTTGAGATAAGCCTCGAACTCATGCTGGCCACTGTCGGTGATCGCCAGCATCAGCACCGCCAGGTCATCCAGGATCGGGATCAGCTCGTACCAATTCAAGCCGTGGGCAAGCCGCTCGCGCATGGCTTCGGCCTGGGGCCGGTGACGTTCAGGCAGGGACAGATCTTCCAACAGGCCCAGTAACGTATCTTCAATGTGCTTGGCCACCGAGCTGTAGGACGGCTCAGGCGAGTCGGGCAGGGCGTATATCCCATCGGACTGCAGTTCGTCGGGCTCGGGAATTTCCAGCACCGGCGGGAGAGACAGGCTACCTATGCTGGTTTGATCCGGCGCGTCGACTTCAACCTGCGGCGCTTCAATAAAGGCGGCGAGCGCGCTTTCAGGGGCCGGCTCTTCTATCGGCGGCTCAGGGGCCTGCACAGGTGAAGCAATCGGGGCTGCAGAAGGCGGTGCCTCGAATGCGAAGGTGTCGCGAGCCGCTTCCACCGGGGCCGGCGCTACCAGTTCCGATGCGGGAGCGAGCGGCGTTTGTGGTTGCGGTGCAAAGGCACGCAAGGCCTGGGTCAACTCTTCGGACTGTACGGGCTCCTGCGGCTCGGGCGAAGGTGGCGGCGCAGCGGGCTTTGACGGCGCCACCTGCGCGGTGGGCAGTGGCGCAGCGTCAACCTGCGGCGCTTCACTCGATGCCTCCTTACTGCCAAACAGGCGCTGCAGCAGCCCAGGACCCACGCGTGAGGCTTCGCTTTCAGGCTCCAGATTATTCAGCGCCTGCCCTTGCAGGCTGCTTAGCTCACTGAGCAACAGCGGTATCTCCCGCGCCTGGCCGACGCGGCTATCGAGCTGTTTGGCAAAGGCCTTCAGCGGGCGGGCCACCTCGCGGGGCAACGCAAGCCTTTGCAACTGGGAAACCAGGGCCGTGAGTGCGGTGCTGATCTGGTCAACCCGGGTTTCGCGGCGCTGCTCGGAATCCAGCACAGCCTTTTCCAGGCGCGGCAACAGCGCGGCGAGGGCTGCGTCCATGTCGTCCGTGCGCACTACATCACGCATTTCTTTCATGCATTGATCAACAGCGCGGTCGGTCCCTTCAGCCGCCAGCGTGCTGCGCACCAGGCCGCGGCGCAGCAGGTCGAGGCGGGCGGCCCAGCGGCGTTCGAGCTTGTCTTGTTGCTCGATGCTCTTGAGGTATTTCTCTTTCCAGCGCTGGGCGTCGTCGCTCATGCAAGAGGTCCGCGAGGGCCTGGGCTCAACGCGGGTAATGCATCAGCGGTAAGCGAACCCGGCAGACGAATCTCTACCGCGACGGGCAGGTGATCGGAAATGGGCTGCGCCAGCACTCGCACACTTTCCAGTGTAAGGCTCGGGCTGAGCAGGATGTGGTCAAGGCAGCGCTGCGGGCGCCAGCTGGGAAATGTGGCTTCGACTTGCGGGGCCAACAGGCCCAGGTCGCGCAGCGGGGAATTCTGCAACAGGTCGTTGGCATGGGTGTTCATGTCCCCCATCAACACCTGGTGCTTGTAGTTACCAATCAGGTCACGCACATAGGCAAGCTGCAGGTTGCGGGTACGTCCGCCGAGTGCCAGGTGCATCATCACCACCACCAAGGCGTCAGGGCCTTCACCGAAACGCACGAGGATCGCACCGCGACCTTTCGGACCCGGCAGCGGGTGATCCTCGATGGCGGTCGGCTTCAAGCGGCTGAGCACACCATTACTGTGCTGTGCCAGGCGCCCCAGGTTGCGGTTGAGCTGCTGATACCAGTACGGAAACGCGCCGAGCTGGGCAAGATGCTCCACCTGGTTGATGTAGCCCGAGCGCAGGCTACCGCCGTCAGCCTCCTGCAAGGCGACCAGGTCGAAGTCGCTGAGCAGGTCGCCGATCTTCTGCAGGTTACCGGTACGCCCCTTGTGCGGTAGAACGTGCTGCCAGCCACGGGTGAGGTAGTGCCGGTATTTCTCGGTACTGTTGCCCACCTGAATGTTGAAGCTGAGCAGGCGCAAGCGGCTGTCTGCCGGCAGGCCCGTGGCTTGCAGGTGGTGTTCGTTGACCTGCGGCTCGTGCAGGCCAACGACGCGTTCGGTACCCCAACGGCGCATGGCGGGCCCCTTACTTGGCTGCGCGTTCTTTGGCGATCAGTTGGTCGGCAACATTGAGGACCGCTTCAGGACCACCGGCAGTGCCCAGGTCGAAACGATACTTGCCGTTGACGATCAGGGTTGGAACGCCTTGCACACCGTACTTCTGCGCGAGCTCCTTGGCCTGCTTGATCTGGCCCTGGATGGCGAAGGAATTGAATGTTGCCAGGAACTTGTCCTTGTCCACGCCCTGGGTGGCGACGAAGTCAGCCATTTCTTCCGGCTTGGTCAGGCGCTTGCCCTGTTTCTGGATCGCTTCGAAGACGGCGTTGTGTACTTTGTGTTCCACGCCCATGGCTTCGAGCGTCAGGAACAGTTGGCCGTGGGCATCCCATGGGCCACCAAACATGGCGGGAAGGCGACGGAAGTTAACGTCCTTGGGCAGCTTTTCAACCCATGGGTTGATGGTCGGCTCAAAAGCGTAGCAATGCGGGCAGCCATACCAGAACAGCTCCACCACTTCGATTTTGCCGGGTACCGACACCGGTACAGGGTTAGCCAATTCAACGTAGGTTTTACCGGCTTCAAGCGGCACATCGGCTGCTTGCGCGGTCATGCCGAAGAGGCTGGCAGTGACGAGAGCGGCGCTGAGGATCAGATTACGCATGCTTTACTCCTGGACAAATAAAGTCGCCTCACGCGACCTTTGTTGTGACAGGTCTACGCGGGCATGAGTTCGTTAGTGTAACGGCAGCGGCCACAAAAAAGGGCGGCCTGAGCCACCCTTTTATGCTTGCATCGCGGGATTAATCGAGTGTTAACGTTGCGTGCAACTTAATGCAGGCCCTGGATGTAACTGGAGACGGCTGCAATGTCTTCGTCACTCAGCTTGCGAGCGATGGTGCGCATGATTGCGGCGTCGCCATCATTCGCTCGTCCGGCCTCTTCCTTACGGAAATCGGTCAGCTGTTTGGCGATATAGGTAGCATGCTGGCCACTCAGGTGCGGGAAGCCAGCGGCGGCGATGCCAGCGCCATTTGGCGAGTGGCAACCGGTGCAGGCAGGCAAGCCTTTTTCCAGGTCACCGCCACGGAACAGCTTTTCTCCGCGAGCGACCAATTTAGGATCAGCAGCTCCCACACTGCCTTTCTGGCTGGCAAAATACGCCGCGAGGTCCGCCAGGTCCTGATCGTTGAGATTGGTCAGCATGCCGGTCATTTCCAGCACTGTGCGCTTGCCGTCCTTGATGTCGTGCATCTGCTTGCTCAGGTAACGTTCACCCTGGCCGGCCAGTTTGGGAAAGTTCGGCGCCGGGCTGTTGCCATCCGGCCCGTGGCAGGCACCACATACGGCGGCTTTCGCTTGACCGGCAGTGGCATCACCTTTGACGGGGCCCTCTGCAGCGACGGCAGCGCCTGTGATGCCCAAGGTCAACAGCAGACTCACGATCAGTTTGTTCATCAGCTAATCCAACTACGGCTAAGGGTTTAAGAGTTATCTACCGGGTTTACTCACCGCCAACTCAATGACGGCCTGGTAATCCTCAGTACTGCAGTCCATGCACAAACCACGCGGCGGCATTGCCTTGAAACCCTGGGTCACGCGCTGCATCAGCGCGACCACACAAACTCGGTTGTACAGCGCTTGTGGATCCTGTGTAGCCTGAGCGCCGTAAAGCGGGTTCAGGACACCAAAAGCGGCAACCATTGAGGCCATACATCGACCTTTTCAGGGTTTGAGAGCGTTTTGCGTTCTAATGCGCAATAAAGGTCTTTCGCTCCCGTGAACTTCATCCTTCGCTGGGACAAAGCACACACAAAATCTGCGGCATTATATACTGGCGCTACTGAAACGGAAACGACACCGCTTGCCGCACCCTTTTTCGGCACCGCCCACATCGGAAATCTCATGCAACTCAAGAATCCCATCCTCGGCCTGTGCCAACAGTCCACGTTCATGCTCAGCGCCGCCAAAGTGGACCAATGCCCCGATGACGAGGGCTTTGAAGTCGCCTTTGCCGGCCGCTCCAACGCTGGCAAATCCAGCGCACTGAACACCCTGACCCACGCCAGCCTGGCGCGCACCTCGAAAACCCCGGGTCGCACGCAACTGCTCAATTTCTTCAAGCTAGACGATGATCGGCGTCTGGTCGACCTGCCGGGCTACGGTTATGCAAAAGTACCTATCCCGCTGAAGCTGCACTGGCAGCGTCACCTTGAGGCTTACCTGGGTGGCCGGGAGAGTTTGAAGGGTCTGATTCTGATGATGGACATCCGCCATCCGATGACTGACTTCGACCTGCTGATGCTCGACTGGGCCGTCGCCAGCGGCATGCCGATGCACATCCTGCTGACCAAGGCCGACAAGCTCACCTACGGCGCAGCCAAGAACACGCTGCTCAAAGTGCAGTCCGACATCCGTAAAGGCTGGGGCGATACGATCACTATCCAGCTGTTCTCGGCGCCGAAGCGCATGGGCCTGGAAGAGGCTTACACGGTGCTGGCCGGCTGGATGGAATTGGCGGACAAAGGCGCAGAAGCTACCGAGTAACTTTTCTGCGGGCAAAAAAAACCCCGGACTTCGTATGGGGAGGGAAGTTCGGGGTCCAAGTTCCGGACCGCTAGGGCGGGGTCCAGATATCTGCCAACACTTAACACAACATAGGAGCATTGAAGGGCTTCACCACCCATTCAGTAACTCTGAGTGGCAGTTCACAGGTTAAGTTCCGGCAGCTCCAAAAAACTATTGGAAATAACTGACGGCGATTTGCGCTCTAAAGCACTGCGCCAGCACCTCGGTGTTGGCGCAGCTCTGCAATCAGTGCGCTTCGTCCCAGTTATCGCCCACGCCCACATCCACCACCAACGGTACGTCCAGCCGGGCTGCAGCACTCATATGTTCGCGAATCTTCTCGCTGACTTGTGGGACCAGGTCCTCACGTACCTCCAGCACCAATTCGTCGTGCACTTGCAGGATTACCTTGGCATCCAGGCCCGACTCGGTCAGCCAGTTATCCACCTGCACCATGGCTTTCTTGATGATGTCCGCCGCCGTGCCCTGCATGGGTGCGTTAATGGCTGTGCGCTCTGCCGCAGCGCGCTCCTGAGGCTTGTTGGAGTTGATATCCGGCAAGTACAGGCGCCGCCCGAAGAAGGTTTCCACATAGCCTTGGTCCGCTGCCTGGGCACGCGTGCGCTCCATGTATTCGCGAACACCTGGATAGCGGGCGAAGTACACATCGATGTAAGCCTTGGCGGTCTTGGTATCGACGCCGATGTCCTTGCCGAGCTTCTGGGCTCCCATGCCGTAGATCAGGCCGAAGTTGATTGCTTTGGCACTGCGGCGCTGGTTGGACGTGACTTCAGCCAGCTCAACCTTGAATACCTCGGCAGCCGTGGCGGTGTGCACGTCCAGATCGTTTCGGAAGGCGTTCATCAGCCCTTCGTCCTTGGACAGGTGCGCCATGATCCGCAGCTCGATCTGGGAATAGTCCGCCGCCAGCAGCTTGTAGCCCTTGGGCGCGACAAACGCCTGGCGAATCCGTCGCCCTTCGGCGGTGCGCACCGGGATGTTCTGCAGGTTCGGGTCGCTGGAGGACAAGCGCCCGGTTGCCGCTACCGCCTGATGGTAAGACGTATGAATGCGCCCGGTGCGAGGGTTGATCTGCTCCGGAAGGCGGTCGGTGTAGGTACTTTTGAGCTTGCTCATGCTGCGGTACTGCATCAGCACCTTGGGCAACGGAAAATCATCTTCGGCCAGTTTGGCCAGCACTTCTTCGGCGGTGGAAGCCTGCCCCTTGCCGGTCTTTTTCAACACCGGCATCCCCAGCTTCTCGTAGAGAATCGCCCCAAGCTGCTTGGGTGAGCCGAGGTTGAATTCTTCACCGGCGATCTCGAAGGCCTGGCGCTCCAGCTCGACCATCTTGTTACCCAGCTCGATGCTCTGGATGCCCAGCAGCTCCTTGTCCACCAATGCGCCCTGGCGCTCGATGCGTGCCAGTACCGGCACCAATGGCATCTCGATATCCGTCAGTACACTGGCCAGGCTCGGGATCGCGGCCAGCTTTGCGTGCAGCTCCTGATGCAGGCGCAAGGTCACATCGGCATCTTCGGCTGCGTAAGGGCCAGCCTGTTCAAGGGCAATCTGGTCGAACGTCAGCTGCTTGGCGCCTTTGCCGGCAATGTCCTGGAAGCTGACCGTGTCGTGGCCCAGGTACTTCTTCGCCAGGCTGTCCATGTCATGGCGGGTCGCCGTGGAGTTCAGCACGTAGGATTCGAGCATGGTGTCGAAGGCGATGCCACGCACAGTGATGCCCTGTGCAGGGTCGCCACCGATGGCGCAGTTGGCGAGGATGTTCATATCGAACTTGGCGTGCTGGCCAACCTTGAGTTTGGTCGGGTCTTCCAGCAGCGGTTTCAAGGCCAGCAGCACGGTGTCCCGATCCAATTGATCCGGCGCGCCGATATAGGAATGGGTCAGCGGGATGTAGGCGGCTTCATGGGGCTGCACAGCAAACGAGACCCCAACCAATTGCGCCTGTTGAGCGTCAATGCCGGTGGTTTCGGTATCAAAGGCAAACAACGGCGCATCGTTGAGTTTTTTCAGCCACACGTCGAAGGTGGCCTGGTCCAGGACGGTGGTGTAAACCGCCTCTACCGGTACCGATATAACGGCCTCGACCGGCGTTTCGGCGGCAGGTGCAACCTCGCTCGCCGACTTGAGCTCCACACGCTTGGCATCGCGCTGGATCTCGTCGTACCAGCTCTTGAACTCAAGCAGCGTGTACAGCTCCAGCAGCTTTTCGCGATCCGGCTCGATCAGGTGCAGGTCATCCAGGCCCACGTCCAGTGGCACATCGATCTTGATCGTCGCCAACTGATAGGACAGGAATGCCATCTCCTTGTGCTCTTCAAGCTTGGCTGGCAGGGTTTTGGCCCCGCGGATAGGCAGCGTCGGCACAATATCCAGCTGCTCATAAAGCTCTTTGAGGCCGCCATTCACTCCCACCAACAAGCCCGAGGCGGTCTTCGGCCCAATACCCGGGACGCCTGGGATGTTGTCGGACGAATCGCCCATCAACGCCAGATAGTCGATGATCTGCTCGGGAGCGACGCCGAATTTCTCCTTTACGCCCTCAACGTCCATCGAGCTACCGGTCATGGTGTTGACCAAGGTAATGTGCCCGTCCACCAGCTGTGCCATGTCTTTATCGCCGGTCGAAATCACCACTGGGCGGCTGGCGGCCGCGCTGCTGCGCGCCAGGGTGCCGATCACGTCGTCAGCCTCGACGCCTTCGACGCACAGCAACGGGAAGCCCAGGGCGATCACGCTTTGATGGAGCGGCTCGATTTGCAGGCGCATGTCATCGGGCATACTCGGGCGGTTGGCCTTGTACTCGGCGTACATCTCATCGCGAAAGGTCCCACCCTTGGCGTCGAACACCACCGCGAACGGGCTGTCCGGGTACTGCTTGCGCAGGCTTTTGAGCATGTTCAACACGCCCTTGACCGCACCGGTCGGCAGGCCTTTGGAGGTGGTCAGCGGTGGCAGCGCGTGGAAGGCGCGGTACAGATAAGAAGAACCGTCCACCAGGACGAGGGGCGCTTGGCTCATGAGCAGGATCAACCTTTTCGGCGGGTCAGGCGCTAGAATAGCCGGACCAATGAAAACAAAGGGACAAGGTTATCATGCGTACATTCAATCGCCTGCTGTTGACCGGTTTGATTGCACTCGCTCCGATGGCTGCCATGGCGGCAGACGATGCCCCTTCGGCAGACCCGGAAGTTACCATTCGCACGGAAGGCGACAAGACTATTCAGGAGTACCGCCAGAACGGCTTCCTGTACGCCATCAAGGTTACCCCGAAGGGCGCTCCACCTTATTTCCTGGTGCGCGCGGACGGAACCGATGCGAACTTCATCCGCTCTGACCAGCCGGATATGCTGATCCCGTCATGGAAGATCTTCGAATGGAAATGATTTCTTAATTTTAACCGGCGCTGCTAAGCCAGCGCCCGTAACGGCAGTTTTAACCATGTCTGTGTTCACCCCCCTGGCTCGGCCCGAGCTGGAAACCTTTCTCGCCCCTTATGGGCTCGGCCGCCTGCTTGATTTCCAGGGGATTGCCGCTGGCAGCGAAAACACCAATTTCTTTATCAGCCTGGAGCAGGGTGAGTTTGTCCTGACCCTGGTTGAGCGCGGCCCCGTGGCAGAAATGCCGTTCTTCATCGAACTGCTCGACGTGCTCCACGACGCCGACCTGCCGGTGCCGTACGCCTTGCGTACCACCGACGGTATCGCTTTGCGCGAACTCAAGGGCAAACCCGCCTTGCTGCAACCGCGCCTGGCCGGCAAGCACATCAAGGACGCCAACGCCCAACATTGCGCCCAGGTCGGCGACCTGCTCGGCCACCTGCACTTGGCAACCCAGGGCGAAAAAGTGCTGGAGCGCAAGACCGACCGCGGGCTGGACTGGATGCTCAGTGAGGGCGCGCAGCTGATTTCGCACCTCAACGACGCACAACAGCGCCTGCTGCAGGACACATTGAGCGAGATCGAAACCCACAAAGCTGACATCCTCGGCCTGCCACGGGCCAACGTTCACGCCGATCTGTTTCGCGACAATGCGATGTTCGAAGGCACACACCTTACGGGCTTGATCGACTTCTACAACGCCTGCTCGGGGCCGATGCTCTACGACGTGGCGATTGCCTTGAATGACTGGTGTTCGGATGCCGATGGCGTGCTTGATGGGCAACGAGCGCGGGCGCTGCTGGGAGCCTACGCGGGGCTGCGACCGTTCACCGCGAAGGAGGCCGAGCTATGGCCGACCCTGCTGCGTGTGGCGTGCGTGCGTTTCTGGCTGTCACGACTGATCGCCGCGGAGTCGTTTGCCGGCCAGGATGTTCTCATTCACGACCCCGCTGAGTTCGAGCACCGTCTGGCGCAACGCCAGCAGGTCAGTGTCCACCTGCCGTTCGCGCTCTAAAAGGCCTACTCGGTCAAAAAAATGTGGGAGCTGGCTTGCCTGCGATAGCGGTGTCGACTGACACGCCGCCATCGCGGGCAAGCCCGCTCCCACATTGGTTATGCGGCGATGGTTAAAGCGACTCCAGACAGCCAGCCAAATCATTACCTAGCTTCTCCAGGACCTGCTCATAACCCTGAGCGGTAGCCGGGGTATAGCCACCCAACGCATCCAGCTCCGCCAACTTCACCGGCAACCCGGCAACCAGCGTCTCGGCCAATCGCGGCCGCAACGGCGGCTCGCTGAACACGCAGGTCTTGCCCACCTCCTGCAAGCGCGTGCGCATCGCCGCTACATGCTGGGCACCTGGCTGCACTTCGGCGGCCACGCTGAATACGCCGGTGTGCTTGAGGCCGTAAGCCTCTTCGAAGTAGTCAAACGCCTCATGGAATACGAAGTAAGGCTTGCCATCGACGCTCGCCAGTCGCTTTTTCAAGCGCGCATCCAACGCATCCAGGCGCTCACCAAAAGCTTTGGCGTTGCTCTGATAACGCTCGGCGTTTGCAGGATCAGCCGCACTGAGGTCCGCAGCCATGCGCGTGGCGATTACCCGCGCGTTCACCGTTGACAACCATAAATGCGCATCGACGCTGCCAGGTCGATGATCATGGTCATGCTCGTCGTCATCGTCGGCGTGGGAATGGCTATCTTCGCCGAAAATACGTAATTTCATCCCTGGTAGGCCCTGGACGGCCACGGTAGCGGTCGTACGGCCTTTCAACACGCGCGGCAAAAAGGTTTCCATGTCCGGTCCGATCCAATACAACAGGTCCACCGACTGCACGCGCCGTACGTCGGATGGGCGCAATGCGAAGTTATGCGGCGACGCACCCGGCGGCAGCAATACCTCCGGAACCGCCACACCGTCCTGCACCGCCGCGGCAATCAGTTGCAACGGCTTGATGCTGGTCAGCACCTTCACATCGGCCTGAGCGGCACCCGCAACGAACAAACTGGTGACAAATACGACAAAAACGGGAAAAAGTCGGGACACGATGACCACTCAATGGCGTAGGAACGGGTAACATAATAACGTCTCTATCAAATATCTGTCGCCGCTCATGCCTAAAACACCGCTTGCCAGCCGTCCCCACGACCACTCTCACTGCGTGCACACCGCATTGTCAGAGGCCGATACCCTGTGCGCACAAAAAGGCTTGCGCCTGACCGCCTTGCGTCGCCGGGTGCTGGAGTTGGTGTGGCAGAGCCACAAACCGCTGGGCGCGTACGACATTCTTGGCGTACTCAGCGAACAGGACGGCCGCCGCGCTGCACCACCTACCGTGTACCGCGCACTGGATTTCCTGCTGGAAAATGGCCTGGTTCACCGTATCGCCTCGCTCAACGCGTTTGTCGGCTGCAACCACCCGGAGCACGCGCATCAGGGCCAGTTCCTGATCTGTCGCGAGTGCCACGCGGCCATCGAGCTTGAACAAAAAAGCATCAGTGACGCCATTATCCAAAGCTCTGCCGACGTCGGCTTCAAGGTCGAGGGGCAAACGGTTGAAGTGGTCGGCCTGTGCGCGGGCTGCCAGGGGGCTTGATGAGCAACGCGTTGATCCGTCTGGAGCAGGTCGGCGTCACGTTCGCCGGGCAGAACGTGCTGGAAAACATCGCGCTGAGCGTGGAGCCGGGGCAAATCGTCACGTTGATCGGCCCCAATGGCGCAGGCAAGACCACCTTGGTGCGCGCCGTGCTTGGCCTGCTCAAGCCCGACAGCGGCAGTGTATGGCGCAAGCCCAAACTGCGCGTGGGCTACATGCCGCAAAAACTGCACGTGGACCCGACCCTGCCGCTGTCCGTATTGCGCTTCCTGCGCCTGGTGCCCGGTGTCGACCGCGCCCGTGCACAGGCCGCGCTCAAGGAAGTCGGCGCCGAGCAGGTGATCGACAGCCCGGTACAAAGCATCTCCGGCGGCGAAATGCAGCGCGTGCTGCTGGCCCGCGCCTTGTTGCGCGAGCCAGAGTTGCTGGTGCTCGATGAGCCCGTACAAGGCGTCGACGTCGCCGGCCAGGCCGAGTTGTACAGCCTGATCACCCGGCTGCGCGACCGCCATGGCTGCGGCGTGCTGATGGTCTCCCATGATCTGCACCTGGTGATGAGCACCACCGACCAGGTGGTCTGCCTCAACCGCCATGTGTGCTGCTCCGGCCACCCGGAACAGGTCAGTGGCGACCCGGCGTTCGTGGAACTGTTCGGCAAAAACGCCCAGAGCCTGGCGATCTACCACCATCATCACGACCACGCCCATGACCTGCATGGTGCCGTTGTCGATACTCCCCACGTTCATGGAGATAGCTGCAAGCATGGCTGATTTTCTGCTCTACGCCCTGCTGGCAGGCTTGGCTCTGGCACTGGTGGCGGGCCCGCTGGGCTCGTTTGTGGTCTGGCGGCGCATGGCCTATTTCGGTGACACCTTGTCCCATGCGGCGTTGCTGGGCGTGGCCATGGGCTTTCTGCTGGACGTGAGCCCGACCATCGCCGTAACCGTGGGCTGCCTGCTGCTGGCGGTACTGCTGGTGACCTTGCAACAACGCCAGCCGCTGGCCTCCGACACCCTGCTGGGCATCCTCGCGCCAAGCACCCTGTCCCTGGGCCTGGTCGTATTGAGCTTCATGCATGAAGTGCGCATCGACCTGATGGCCTACCTGTTCGGCGACCTGCTGGCGATCAGCCCGACTGATCTGGCCTGGATCCTCGGCGGCAGCGCTGGCGTACTGGTGTTGTTGGTGGCCCTGTGGCGCCCGATGCTGGCGATCACCGTGCATGAAGAACTCGCCCGGGTTGAAGGCTTGCCCGTCGCAGGGCTGCGCATGGCCCTGATGTTGCTCATCGCCGTGGTGATCGCTGTCGCGATGAAGATAGTCGGCGTATTGTTGATCACGTCGCTGCTGATCATTCCCGCCGCCGCCGCCCAGCGTCATGCCCGCTCACCGGAGCAGATGGCAATCGGCGCCAGCCTCCTGGGAATGTGTGCAGTGTGCGGGGGCCTGGCGCTGTCCTGGTTCAAGGACACGCCAGCCGGGCCGTCGATTGTGGTTACGGCGGCCGCCCTGTTTCTGCTGAGTTTTGTCCTGCCCCGTCGAGGGGTGTAGACTTGCTCGCTTTTTGCGCAAATAGAGAGTCGCAGGAATGAAGCCGTTCACCTCCCGTTATCTGCTCCTTGCCGCATTTTCCCTGCTGCTGGGTGCCTGTCAAAGCACGCCGCCCGCTGCCCCCGAGGCCCCGGACGCACGCGCTGTGGCCATCGCGCAGCTGGAGCAAAACCTGGCCAGCAGCGAACTGGCAACCGCCGAAGACCAACTTGCGGCGTTGCAGGCCCAGTCCCCCAACGATCCCGCACTTGAGGTCTATCAGCGTCAACTGGCCGAAGCCTACCTGCAGCGCAGCCAGATCGTGCTGCAAAAAGGCGATGTCAACGCCGCCGCCACCGCACTGAGCCGGGCCCGCGCGCTGATGCCAAAAGCCCCGGCACTGACCGGTGGCGTCAACAGCGCTATCAGCCATGCGCGCAAGGCCGAGCTGGATCAGGCAGAAGCCGCGTTGAAAGCCGCCGAAGCCAAGCCTGCGGCCAAGGTCATCGACCCCGCAGCGCCGAGCACCACCGTGGCGCTGAACCTCGCGGATGTCGAAGACATGCGTCATCAGTTGGATGCCATCGCCACCGACGTGGTGAATTACCAGTGCGATGTCAGCATCCAGGTGCCACGCACCCAGGATTACCCGTGGCTGGCCACATTGCTGACCAAACGGGTGAAACGAATTGATTCGGGGTATGACCTGAAGATTCACCGGCAGATCCTGAAACACATTCCGGCGCAGGTTGTGCTGATTCCGCGCAAGGCGGACTAAAAGCATCGCAGGCAAGCCAGCTCCCACATTTGAAGGGTGAACACATTCAAGTGTGGGAGCTGGCTTGCCTGCGATGACGATCTAACAAACAACCGATAATTTAAGCCGGAATCGCCTTGGATTTCGGCTCCCGCTCCCAAACCCGATGCTGTGCAATCGCAGCAAAGAACGCCTTGAACGCCTTGGCATCAGCGCCCACGATCAACCCCGCATCCGCTTCCAGCTTCAGCAAGTCCAGCAACGGTTTCACATCACTGGCCACCGCAATCGCCTTGAGGTGCTTGTACGCTTCCAGTACGTAATGCAGCGCCACGCCATCGCCGCTCAACGCCTTCACCGAGTCCTTACCGCCCGGGATAAACACCGCGTCGAAGGCAATGGACGGCATGCCTTCCATCGAAGCGTCTACGGGTAGCGTCTTGCCATCGGCAGTGGTCACAGGCGCCGAAGTCGGGCCCAGCAACTTGGCATGGGCACCCTCTGCCTCCAGCGCTGCCTTGAGCGCATCAATTGCCGCACCATCAACGCCGTTAGCCGCCAGAATCGCCACCTTGCGCGTCTTGATATCGCCAGACAGCAAATTCACCTGGCTCAATGCCGGTGATTCCTTCAGCGATGTTTCACGTGCGGGCACTGTGCCCTTGGTCGGCGCTGGCAAGCCCAGGTTCTGCGCCACGCGTTTGGCCAGTTCCAGGTCAATGTTGGCCAGGATCTCGTTGACTTGACGCGCCCGGATAAACTCGCGCTCAACCTTGCCCAACTCGAAGCTGTAGGCCGCGATGATGTGCTCTTTCTCGTGGTGGCTCATGCTGTTGTAAAACAACGTGGCCTGGGAGAAATGGTCGCCGAACGACTCGCTGCGCTCGCGCACCTTATTGGCATCGACGCGCTCGTAGTAGGACTCGAAACCTCCATCGGCAGGACCGGCAGGCGTTTCTTTCGGCCAGCCACCATCAATCGAGTTCGGCTCGTACGAGGCCCGCCCTTTATCGATCACGGTGCGATGTTGAGCGTCGCGCTGGCCGTTATGGAAAGGCACTACCGGGCGGTTGATCGGAATCTCATGGAAGTTGGGGCCGCCCAACCGACTGATCTGCGTATCCGTGTAGGAAAACAAGCGGCCTTGCAGCAGCGGGTCGTTGGTAAAGTCGATGCCCGGCACGATATGGCCAGGGCAAAACGCGACCTGCTCGACTTCAGCGAAGAAATTATCCGGGTTACGGTTGAGCACCATCTTGCCCAGCGGTGTGATCGGCACCAGCTCTTCAGGGATAATTTTGGTCGGGTCGAGCAAGTCGAAATCGAACTTGTGTTCGTCTTCTTCCGCCACGATCTGCACACCCAGTTCCCACTCGGGGTAATCGCCGCTCTCAATCGATTCCCACAGGTCACGGCGGTGATAGTCCGTGTCCTTACCGGCCAGCTTTTGCGCCTCGTCCCATACCAGGGAGCACGTGCCTACTTTTGGGCGCCAGTGAAATTTCACGAAGCTGGATTTACCTTCGGTATTGATCAAGCGGAAGGTGTGCACACCAAAACCCTGCATGGCGCGCAGGCTTTTTGGAATCGCCCGGTCAGACATGGCCCAGATCACCATGTGCGCCGACTCCGGCTGCAACGACACGAAATCCCAGAAGGTGTCGTGTGCCGAGCCGCCGGTAGGTATCTCGTTGTGCGGCTCAGGTTTTACCGCGTGTACAAAGTCAGGAAACTTGATCGCATCCTGAATGAAAAACACCGGCATGTTGTTGCCCACCAGGTCGAAGTTGCCTTCGTCGGTGAAGAACTTCACGGCAAAACCGCGCACATCGCGCACGGTGTCGCCGGAACCGCGCGGGCCCTGCACCGTGGAAAAACGCGCGAATACCGGCGTTTTATGCTCGGGCGTGCGCAGGAAACCGGCCTTGGTCAGTGCCGAATGGTCACCATAGCTCTGGAAATAACCATGGGCGCCGGTACCACGGGCATGCACGATGCGCTCAGGGATACGCTCATGGTCAAAGTGCGTGATCTTTTCACGCATGATGAAGTCTTCCAGCAGCGAAGGGCCACGGGCGCCGACTTTCAGGCTGTTCTGGTTGTCGGAAATCTTCACGCCCTGGTTGGTGCGCAGGGCCTGGCCGGTCGCATCGGAACGGAATTCTTCCAACGCCTGCAATTTGGCGTTGGTATTGCCTCGGTCCAGGGTATCAGTGCCCGCGACTTCACTCTTGGGCGGGGTGGCTGGCTTCTTGGTACTCATCAGTCAAAACTCCTTAGTCAAAGTGGCCAGAGCGTTCCCCGGCTCGTTTGAGCGAAACCCCAGGCACGGCACCCGGGAGATCGAATTGCTTAAGTAGTGACTGACAGGGTTTTGCGCCGTTCCTTTTTTATGACCTTTGGTCTCGTTATTGCCAAATCGCTGGATGGATACGAAATAAATGCTAAGAAACACTAGATGGACAGGCTAAAATGCGCGCCCGGCTAACCGCTGATCCCTTTTCAATGCGCCCCACAAGGTTCGCTACGTGATCGAGTTTCAAAACGTCCATAAAACCTACCGCGTCGCCGGTAAGGATATCCCCGCACTGCACCCCACCAGTCTGCGCGTCGCCAATGGCCAGGTGTTTGGCCTGATTGGCCACTCGGGTGCGGGTAAAAGCACACTGCTGCGCCTGATCAACCGCCTGGAAGAACCCAGCGGCGGGCAGATCACGGTCGACGATGAAGAAGTCACCGCCCTGGATGCCAACGGCCTGCGGCGCTTCCGTCAGCAGGTCGGGATGATCTTCCAGCACTTCAACCTGCTGGCGTCCAAGACCGTGGCCGACAACGTCGCTCTGCCACTGACGCTTGCCGGTGAATTGTCGCGCAAGGAGATCGACCAGCGCGTGGCTGAGCTGCTTGCTCGCGTCGGCCTGTCGGACCACGCCAGGAAGTACCCGGCGCAGCTGTCCGGCGGTCAGAAACAGCGCGTCGGTATTGCCCGCGCCCTGGCGACCAAGCCAAAGATCCTGCTGTGCGACGAAGCCACCAGCGCCCTCGACCCACAGACCACCGCGTCAGTCCTGCAACTGTTGGCCGAGATCAACCGCGAACTGAACCTGACCATCGTGCTGATCACCCATGAAATGGATGTGATCCGCCGCGTGTGTGACCAAGTTGCAGTGATGGACGCTGGCGTGATCGTCGAGCAAGGTTCGGTCGCCGATGTGTTCCTGCACCCAAAGCATCCGACCACCAAGCGTTTCGTTCAGGAAGCCGAACAGGTTGACGAAGGCGAGCAGCGCGACGACTTCGCCCACGTGCCGGGCCGCATCGTACGCCTGACGTTCCAGGGCGATGCGACCTACGCGCCATTGCTGGGTACCGTCGCTCGCGAAACAGGCGTGGACTACAGCATCCTGGCCGGTCGTATCGACCGCATCAAAGACATCCCTTACGGGCAACTGACCCTCGCCGTCACCGGCGGTGACATGGAGGCCGCGTTTGCGCGCTTCACCGCCGCCGACGTTCACATGGAGGTCCTGCGCTGATGGACGTTTTCCTGAGTTTCTTTGCCAATATCGACTGGTCCGAAATCTGGCTCGCCACCGGCGACACCATGACCATGCTGTTCGGCTCGCTGTTCTTCACCGTGCTGTTGGGCCTGCCTCTGGGTGTGCTGCTGTTCCTGACCAGCCCGCGCCAACTGTTCGAACAAAAAGGCCTGTACGCGCTGCTGTCGCTGATCGTGAATATCCTGCGCTCGCTGCCGTTCATCATCCTGTTGATCGTGATGATTCCGTTCACCGTCCTGATCACCGGTACATCGCTGGGCGTTGCCGGCGCGATCCCGCCGCTGGTCGTAGGTGCTACGCCATTCTTTGCGCGGCTGGTAGAAACGGCCCTGCGCGAAGTCGACCGCGGCATCATCGAAGCCACCCAATCCATGGGTGCGAGCACCCGCCAGATCATCACCAACGCCTTGTTGCCCGAGGCGCGCCCCGGCATTTTTGCGGCGATTACGGTGACGGCGATTACACTGGTTTCCTACACGGCCATGGCCGGTGTAGTCGGAGCTGGTGGCCTGGGTGACCTGGCGATCCGTTTTGGTTACCAGCGCTTCCAGACCGATGTGATGGTAGTCACCGTGGTAATGCTGTTGATCCTGGTGCAAATTCTGCAAACCGTCGGCGACAGGCTGGTGGTGCATTTTTCTCGAAAATAACGGCCATTGCCGGCTCACAGCCGGCAGATGCCCGAACAAGGAGCTTGCTGGATGAAAAAACTACTGGTTGCCTTCGCTGCCGTTGCCGCGTTTTCCGCCCATGCCGAGACGATCAAGGTCGCTGCCTCGCCGGTGCCTCATGCGGAAATCCTCGAATTCGTGAAGCCTGCCCTTGCCAAAGAAGGCGTGGATTTGCAGGTCAAAGTTTTCACCGATTACGTGCAGCCAAACGTGCAGGTGGCTGAAAAACGCCTGGACGCCAACTTCTTCCAGCACCAGCCGTACCTGGATGAGTTCAACAAGGCCAAGGGCACTCACCTGGTGAGCGTTGGCGGCGTGCACCTGGAGCCGCTGGGCGCCTACTCCAGCAAGTACAAGAAACTGGCCGACCTGCCTGACGGCGCCAACGTGGTGATCCCTAACGACGCCACCAACGGCGGTCGTGCGCTGTTGCTGCTGGCCAAGAACGGTCTGATCACCCTGAAGGACCCGACCAACATCCTGTCGACCATCAAGGACATCACCGGCAACGATAAAAACCTCAAGTTCCGCGAACTGGAAGCCGCCACCCTGCCGCGCGTGTTGACCCAGGTCGACCTGGCACTGATCAACACCAACTACGCCCTGGAAGCCAAGCTGGATCCATCCAAGGACGCCCTGGTCATCGAAGGCAGCGACTCGCCTTATGTGAACATCCTGGTGACCCGCGAAGATAACAAGGATTCGGACGCAGTGAAGAAGCTGGTTGCAGCCTTGCACACGCCTGAAGTGAAAAAATTCATCGAAGAGAAGTACAAAGGCGCGATCAAGCCAGCGTTCTGATGCCCCGATCTCCAACACACCGGAGATCAAAATGTGGGAGGGGGCTTGCCCCCTCCCACATTTGCTTTGTGTTGCCTGCTACTTGCGCTGTAGCAAGCCTGGCAACTGCGCTACCAGCTTCTGGTTGTTCAACGGCGCACGGATAAACCCACGCTGGGTACCATCCGGGCCGATCAGCGCCAGGTTGCCGCTGTGGTCCACGGTGTAGTTCGGCTTGCTGGTATCTGCCGGAATGAAGGGGATGCTGACGGCATTCGAAACCTTCTGCACATCCTCAACATTCGCGCCGGTCAGGCCCTGGAATTGCGGGTCGAAGTAACCCAGGTACTGCTTGAGCTGGGCCGGAGTATCGCGGTTCGGATCGACGCTGACCAAAATCACCTGCAACTTATCCACAGCCTCTTTAGGCAGCTCGCTCTTGATCTGGCGCAGCTGGGCGAGGGTGGTCGGGCAGATGTCCGGGCAGAAGGTGTAGCCGAAGAACAACAGACTCCACTTGCCTTTCAATTCATTGGCCAGCACCGGCTGGCCGTCCTGGTTGGTCATGCTCACTGCGGGCAACTGGCGGCTTTGCGGCAGCAGGATGATGCCGGCGTCGATCAGCGCGGTCGGGTCGCCCTGGCCTTTGCCCGAGAGCACTTTGTTGACGGTCAGGCCCATGATCAACGCCACCAGGGCCACGAGGATGAAGACGGTTTTTTGAGTTCGAGTCATAGGTTCAACAGTAAGTAGTGGTCTACGAGCAGGGCGATAAACAGCAACAGCAAGTACCAGATAGAGTACTTGAACGTGTTGATCGCCGCGTGCGGCTGGGTGCCACGGTACAGCACCCAGGCCCATTGCAGAAAGCGTGCGCCCAAAACCAGGGCACAGGCCAGGTAGAGCACGCCACTCATATGGATGACATAGGGCATCAGGCTCACCGCCAGCAAGGCGAAGGTATATAGCAGGATATGCACCTTGGTGTAGTGCTCACCATGGGTGACCGGCAACATGGGGATGTCGGCCTTGGCGTATTCCTCTTTGCGGTGAATGGCCAGCGCCCAGAAGTGCGGCGGGGTCCAGGCGAAGATAATCAGCACCAACAGCAGGGGTTCGGCACTCACATGCCCGGTGACGGCCACCCAACCCAGCAGCGGCGGCGCTGCGCCGGCCAGGCCACCGATGACGATATTTTGCGGCGTCGCCCGCTTGAGAAAACCGGTGTAGATCACCGCGTACCCGAGCAGCGACGCCAATGTCAGCCAGGCCGCCAGCGGGTTGGTGAACGCCAACAGCAGCGCCAGGCCCGCCACCGCCAGCAACAACGCAAAGGCCAATGCTGCAGCGGGCGATACACGGCCCTCAGCCAGTGGCCGCTTATGGGTGCGCGCCATCAGCGCATCAATCCGCCGATCAACCACATGGTTCACCGCCGCCGCGCCGCCTGCACACAGGGCAATGCCCAGGTTACCGAACACCAGCACCGTCCACGGCACGCCAGCGCGGGTGGCCAGGAACATGCCCACCAGCGAGGTGATCAGCATCAGCACCACCACTTTGGGCTTGGTCAGCTCCAGATAGTCACGCCAGATTGCCCGATCGTGACCTGCGCCGATCAGGGTCGCCATGGCATCTCTCCTTTAAGGGTGATCAGGCCTGAGACCTGTTTGCGCGGGATGAACCGCCAACCGAGCGTCAGCGGGGCGCGAACCCGGACCAGGCTCGTGCGGGCGTGGTAATTGACCAGCACCAGGCTCAGCAACAAGGCCGCTCCACCCGCGTTGTGACCCACCGCCACCGGCAGCGGCAGGCCGAACGCCACATTGCTCACACCCAGGCAGATTTGCGCAGCCAGGGCGATCAGCAGCAAGCCCGCCAACCGCGTCATGCCCACTGCACGCAGTTGCCAGGCCAACCCCAATAGCACCAAGGTGACCAGTACCGCGCCGATGCGATGGGTCAGGTGGATCGCCGTGCGCGCCTCGCTATCAAGTTGGCCGCCCAGGTAATTGGGGCCGATATGCTGGGTCAGGTGAAAGCCATTGGCAAAATCCGCCGCCGGCCACCATTGGCCGTGACAGGTCGGTAGGTCGACACAGGCCACGGCCGCGTAGTTGGAACTGACCCAACCGCCCAGCGCGATCTGCCCGATTACCAGTACCAGCCCCGCCGTTGCCCAATATTGCAGGCGCCTGGGCACAATCAACGCAGGCAGCACACCGGACAGGCGCAAAGTGAGCAGAAACAACAGGCTCAAGGTCGCAAAGCCGCCCAGCAGATGCCCCGTCACCACCTGCGGCCAGAGCTTCAACGTCACCGTCCACATACCAAAAGCCGCCTGGGCGAACACCACCACCAATACAAACAATGGCAGTTTCACCGGTTGGCCCGGATCGCGTCGATGGCTCCACGCACGCGCCGCCAGCAGCGCGATCAGCAGCCCCAGGGTGCCGGCGAAGTAGCGATGGGTCATTTCTGCCCAGCCCTTGTCAGCCTCTACCGGCGCATCCGGAAAATGCAGTTCGGCGTGGGCCAACTGGGCTTCGCTTTGCGGCACGCTGATAAAGCCGTAGCACCCGGGCCAGTCCGGGCAGCCGAGCCCGGCGTGGGTCAGCCGGGTATAGGCGCCGAGCAGCACGACGATCAGCGCCAATAAGGTGGCAAACAGCGCGAGGCGAAATCCAGGCTTGGCCATGACGGTGCCCCTATCCGATGTTCGACAGTTTCAGCAGCAGGCGCAGGTCGTTGAGCAAGTCCTTGCCCTTGACCTTGGCGTCGTAGCGCAGCACCAGGTTGCCGTGGGGGTCGACGATCCACAGTTGAGCCTCACCGGGCGCCGCGGCGTTCCTGGCAAAGGTCGACACATCCAGCGGGTAGCGCTGCAGTTGCGGGTACTCAGCCTTGAGCTTGGCCTCATAGTCGGTGCTCAGCGGTTGCGCAGCCGCCAGGGCATGGTTGGCGCGGGACGCATCACGGCCAAGGCTGATTTGCAGTTGGCGCGCCAAGTACACCAGTTGTTGGCAATCGGCGGCGCAGGCGGTGGGTGCGGTGACCAACAGTTGCCACCGACCTTCGCCGGCCTGCACGCCGATATCGGCACGGGTCTGGCCGTTGCCGATCAGTTCACCGTGATAGCTGCGGCTGTCCGGCACCCAGAACTGCAACTTGTACATGAAGGTGGCCAGCGCCATCGGACCGATCACCATCATGAGGATCAAAATCAGCTGCCAGCGCCCTTTGCGCCGGTCCGGCGTTTCAGACGTGCTGGGTGGATTCATGGCCGCTCCCATGGGGCTTCTCCTTTTTGTTGTGCCATCCGAGGTAGAGGTAAAGCACCAGCAGTGCCAGTGCCATGGCGAACCACTGCACTGCGTAGGCCAGGTGTTTTTCCGGGCCCATGGCAACGATAGGCCAGGTGGTTTCGTACGTACCCGGGCCCGCTTCGGCACGCAGTTCGTAGGCAAAGCCGCTGCGCCCCAGCTCGTCCCACAGCGCGGCGGGATGCAGTGCGGTGAGCAAACGTGGCCATTGCGCGCTGGCAGGGTCGGCATGCAGTTGGAAGGTCTCGCCGGGGGCGACGTACACCCAGGCGTCAAGATTCAATGCCTGTTCAGGCGTGGAGAAGGCCGGCGGCGTGCGCCGGTCCGGCCACGGCAACCAGCCGCGATTAAGTAACAGCCACAGGCCGCTAGCCTGGTCCTGAAAGGGTTGCAGCAGCTCGACACCCGCCTTGCCGTCACGCATACGGTTATCCAGCAATACGCTGTGCGCAGCGTCCAATTGCCCGCGAAGATGGACGCGGCGAAAGGCAGGGTCGGCCATATCATTGAGCTGCGCACTGCTGATCGGCTCGGCAGCGCGGCGCTCGGCATAACGCTCCACCAGCAGCTGTTTTTCATGCCCACGGGACAGTTGCCAGAACCCCAGGCTCACCATGAGCGGCAGCAACACCAGCACCACCAGCGTCGGCGCGATACCTGGACGAAAGCGCTGCATGGCACTGGCTATACTGGATCTCATCGCCCCTCCCTCTGTAGCCCTGGAGCCAGACCATGCTCAAAGCAGCCATTGCCCTGATGCTGATCGCGACTGTCGTGAGCCTGTTCAGTGGCCTGTTCTTCCTGGTCAAGGACGAGGGCAACTCCAACCGCCTCGTCACTGCCTTGACCGTGCGTGTGGTACTGGCCGTGATCACCGCGGGCTTGATCGCCTGGGGCTTTTTCAGCGGCCAACTGGTCTCTCATGCGCCTTGGTAATCCGCCTCACAGCACATAAACAAAGAAAAACAACCCGATCCACACCACGTCCACAAAGTGCCAATACCAACTGGCCGCCTCGAAGCCGAACTGGTGCTCGGCGTTGAAATGCCCACGCAGGATGCGCATCAGCATCACGAATAAAATGATGGTGCCGATGGTTACGTGGGCGCCGTGAAAGCCCGTCAGCATGAAGAACGTGGCGCCGTATACCCCTGAACCCAGGGTCAGGCCCAGTTCTTTATAGGCGTGGATGTACTCCTCGGCCTGGAACCCGAGAAACGCCAGGCCCAACAGCACTGTGATCGCCAGCCAGATTTTCAGCGCACCTCGATGGCCTTTACGCAGGGCATGGTGGGCGATGGTGATGGTCACGCTGGAGCTCACCAGCAGGATGGTATTCACCAACGGCAGGCCCCACGGGCTGATGGTGCCTTCAGGCGCAGGATAGAGCTTGGGGTCAGGGTTATTGAGCAAGGGCCAGGCGAACTCGAAGTTCGGCCACAGCATATGCGCAACGCCTTTGGAGCCCTCACCTGCCAGCCATGGCGCCGACATGTGCCGCACATAAAACAACGCACCGAAGAACGCGATAAAGAACATCACCTCCGAAAAGATGAACCAGGTCATGCCCCAGCGAAACGAGCGGTCCATTTGCGCGCTGTACAGCCCGTCGCGACTTTCCTTGATCACAGCACCGAACCAGCCAAACAGCATGTAGGCCAACAACAGGCCGCCGACGAAAAAGATCCACGGCCCGTGGGATTCGGGGCGCGCAGCCTTCAAGTCGTTGAACCACACCGCCAGGCCGTACACGGTGACCAGCAGGCCAATCGTGGCAATTATCGGCCATTTGCTTTGCGCTGGTACGTAGTACGTATCATGAGTCGACATGTATTCGCTCTCCTGATTGAGGGGGCAAACAGTAGCTAGCCCCCGGTCCTCGCGGCCACGGGCGGTTGGCGCGCAGTGATATCGAACAGCGTGTACGCCAGGGTCAAATGCTTCACATCCTTGGGCATCGCGCGGTCGACGATAAAACGCACCGGCATCTCGATGCGCTCACCCGGCTGAAGCACTTGCTGGGTGAAGCAAAAGCATTCGGTCTTGTGGAAATACATGGCCGCTTCGGCCGGGGAAATACTCGGGATCGCCTGGGCGGTCATCGGCTTATTGGTGGGGTTGTAGGCCACGAACAGCATCTCGTTGACCGCCCCCGGGTTGACCACAATCTCATCGGCCTTGGAATGAAATTCCCAGACCATGTCGATGGCGTTGGTGGACAGAAACTGCACCCGAACCTGACGTGAGGGGTCGACCATTTGCTCGCCCTCGTACTGCCCGGCGGTCTTGCCGTTGATGCCGAAGGCCTTGCACATCACGTCGTAGATCGGCACCAGCGCGAAGCCGAAGGCGAACATCGCCAGTACCAGGATCAGCAGGCGGGTGACCAGGCGTTTGATCGGCACGGAGTCAGACATGACACCCACCCAAGGCTGGTGCGCCCCTCCCACATGGACCGCGTTCGCAACACACAGAGGTATTCATTTGACCTCCGGCGGGGTGGTGAAGGTGTGATACGGCGCAGGCGAGGGCACGCTCCATTCCAGGCCCTCGGCGCCATCCCAGGGCTTGGCCGGTGCCGGCGTACCCCCACGGATGCACTTGATGACAATGAACAGGAAGAAGATCTGTGTGGCGCCGAACATAAAGGCACCAATGGACGAAACCATGTTGAAGTCGGCGAATTGCAGGTTGTAGTCCGGCACCCGCCGCGGCATACCCGCCAGCCCTACAAAGTGCATGGGGAAGAACGCCATGTTCATGCCCACGAAAGACAGCCAGAAATGCAGCTTGCCCAGGGTTTCGTCGTACATGTGGCCAGTCCATTTCGGCAGCCAGTAGTAGGCCGAAGCGAAGATCCCGAAGATCGCGCCGGGCACCAGTACGTAATGGAAGTGCGCCACCACAAAGTAGGTGTCGTGGTACTGGAAGTCCGCCGGGGCAATCGCCAGCATCAGCCCGGAGAAGCCGCCAATGGTGAACAGGATCACGAAGGCCACCGCAAACAGCATCGGCGTCTCGAACGTCAGCGAGCCCTGCCACATGGTGCTGACCCAGTTGAATACCTTCACCCCCGTGGGCACGGCGATCAGCAGGGTCGCATACATGAAGAACAACTCACCCACCAGCGGAATGCCCACCACGAACATGTGGTGCGCCCAGACGATGAACGACAGGAACGCGATGCTCGCCGTGGCGTAGACCATCGAGGTGTAGCCAAACAGCGGCTTGCGCGAGAAGGTCGGGATGATCGAGCTGACGGCGCCAAACGCCGGCAGGATCATGATGTACACCTCGGGATGGCCAAAGAACCAGAACACATGCTGGAACAGCACCGGATCACCGCCACCGGCCGCGCTGAAGAAGCTGGTACCGAAGTGGATATCCATCAGCATCATGGTCACGCAGCCCGCCAGCACCGGCATCACCGCGATCAGCAGGAACGCAGTAATCAGCCAGGTCCACACGAACAGCGGCATCTTCATCAAGGTCATGCCGGGGGGGCGCAGATTGAGGATGGTGGCGACCACGTTGATCGCGCCCATGATCGAACTGATGCCCATCAGGTGGATGGCAAAGATAAAGAACGTCACGCTTTCCGGCGCATAGGTGGTGGAAAGCGGCGCATAGAAAGTCCAACCGAAGTTCGGCCCGCCACCGGGGCTGAACAAGGTGGAGACCAGCAGCAGGAACGCCGCCGGCAGCAGCCAGAAGCTGAAATTGTTCATGCGCGGCAGGGCCATGTCCGGCGCGCCGATCATCAGCGGGATCATCCAGTTGGCCAGCCCGACGAAGGCCGGCATCACCGCGCCGAACACCATGATCAGGCCGTGCATGGTGGTCATCTGGTTGAAGAACGCCGGCTGCACGATCTGCAGGCCTGGCTGAAACAGCTCGGCGCGGATCACCATGGCAAACGAGCCACCGAGCAGGAACATGGTGAAGGCAAACCACAGGTACATCGTGCCGATGTCTTTGTGGTTGGTGGTCAGCACCCAGCGCATCAAGCCTTTGGCGGGGCCGTGGGCATGGTCGGCATGACCGTGGTCGATCACAGTGCTCATGGCCGTTCTCCTGCAAGCGAGTGAGCGGGGCGATTCAGGGTATTGGCGTTGAAAGTAGTCATTTGCTTTCGGCCTGTTTCAAAGCCAGCACGTCTTTGGGCGTGACCATGTCGCCTTTGTTATTGCCCCAGGCGTTACGCTCGTAAGTCACCACGGCGGCGATATCCACTTCCGAGAGTTGTTTGCCGAAGGCTGCCATCGCGGTGCCGGGCTTACCGTGGAAGACGATGCCCAGGTGATCGGCGGCGGGGCCGGTGGCGATTTTCGAGCCCTTGAGCGCCGGGAACATCGGCGGCAAACCTTGGCCCTCAGCCTGGTGACAGGCAACGCAGGTGGTGTGATAGACCTTGTCGCCACGGGCCACCAGTTCGTCCAGCGTCCACTCTTTGGAGGTCAGTTCCTTGAGCTTGGCCGCTTCTTCCTTGCGCTCGCCGAGCCAGGTGTCGTAGTCGGCCCTGGACTTGACCTCGACCACGATGGGCATGAAGCCGTGGTCTTTGCCGCAAAGTTCGGCGCACTGGCCGCGGTAGATGCCGGGTTTCTCGACACGGGTCCAAGCCTCGTTGACGAAGCCCGGGATGGCATCGCGCTTGACCGCAAAGGCCGGCACCCACCAGGAGTGGATCACGTCGGCGGCGGTCACCAGAAAGCGCACCTTGGCACCCACCGGCAGCACCAGCGGCTGGTCGACCTCCAACAGGTAATGTTCGCCCTTGGTGGCCTGGTTATGAATCTGCTCGGCGGGCGTGGCCAGGTTGCTGAAGAACTCCACATCCTGGCCCAGGTATTTGTAGTGCCACTTCCACTGGTAGCCGGTGACCTGGATATCGATATCCGACTCACTGCTGTCGTAGATGTTGATCAGGGTCTTGGTCGCCGGAATCGCCATGGCCACCAGGACCAGCAGGGGCACGACCGTCCAGAGAATTTCCACCGTGGTGCTCTCGTGAAACTTGGCCGCGACCTGGCCCGTGGAACGCCGGTGCAAAATCATCGACCAGAACATCGCGCCAAACACGACGATGCCGATCACCACACAGATCCAGAAAATGGTCATGTGCAGGTCAAACACGGCGTGACTGACTTCAGTAGCCCCTGGCGCCATATTCGTTGTCCAGGCGGCGTGCGCCTGGCCGAATACCGACCACAACAGGAGGCCCATCCATACGTGTGGATGTCGCGTCATTGCGGGTTCCCCTTTATGTTTCTTGTTATCCCGCCGGTTTGCACCTGCGGCCAAGGGAGCGGCTTCCATACTGCTTACAACCGCCAAGCCTTGCCTGCGCCATGCAGTTGGGCGTCATCAGCTAATTGCGTACAAAACCGAGTATAGACAGCCCTAGCAACCCCGCAATGTGTGGGGGCAAATGAATAGAAACAGACAGACGGACCCCGTAAAATGGGCGGCGGAATCGTTTATCCGACGAACGATGGCATTTCGATATAACGCCTGCCTATAACCATGAAATAATTATGACAAATGCGTCTTAGGCGCTCGTATAAACGAACTACCTTATCCTCTCCCTTTTCCTACGCCTGTTTCACTGGAGCCTTCATGAACACCGCCGCATTGCGCGAGCAGATTTCCCGTGCCCATCAACACGAAGCCAGCACCGGCCAACTTGCCACTCAGTTGGGACAACAATTGCCGCACCTGCACTCGGCCATTTCCCTGGCTGACGGTGATCGCAACATCGTTATGACGCGCTTTGTCACCGCTTACATCGACCTGGTTCCCGATTTGCTGGACGCTGCCAATGACGTGGCCCGCGAGGCCGGAATTGAAAGCCAGATCAAGCCGGTGCTGAAAATCGCCGAACACTTCTTCCTGCAACCCCCCGCGATCCTGGCCGGCCACGAAGGTCTGGACGGCCTGCTGGACGAAGCTTACCTGGCCCATCGCTTGGTGGAGGAGGTCAACGATCTGTATATCAAGCATTTCGGCCAGCCGTTGATTCCGGCGGATACCACCGTGGCCAACGTGATTGCTCATCAATTGATCGGCGAAACATTCGCCAACCAATTGGATGAAGCCGTACACCACGCAGTGGATGAAATGCTCAACGAAGACAGCTTTGCGCTGGAGTCGGTCGAGGCCTATCGCGAACAGCTCAAAAGCCCGGAAACAGAAGCGGCGTGGAAGCGCTGGCCATGCCTGTCGCGCCAGCTTGGGGTTGAGCTGACGCTGGATCAGCCTGCATAAAACTGCCATTTTACGGCGATCAAATGTGGGAGGAGGCTTGCTCCCGATTGGGGTGTATCAGCCAAAGAGATTTTGACTGGTCCACCGCTATCGGGAGCAAGCCCCCTCCCACATTTTTTTGATCGGGTTTCGTCAGGTAACGGACGGCGCCGAACCTATCCCCACCGTTGTGCGTACCCGACCTTCCAACCGGCGCTTCAATCCCCGTGCCTCGATCACCAGCGTCGAGCCCTTGGCCGCATTGGCCCGCCCCCACTCCTCCAGCAATTCCAGACAAGAGTGGTCGATGTAACTCAAGTTACTCAGCGGCACATGCAACGTGGTCCCCGCAGGCACCGCCGACAGCACCTGAGTCAGCGCCGGCACTTTCAGAAAGGTCGCCGCACCCGTCAAGCGTAGCTCCATCTCCCCCTCTTGAGGCAGGTCGATCAAGCTGACTTTCAGCCGCGAAGCCTTGAACGCCAGTTTGAGCAGCGTAAGTCCGAAGCCCACCAGCACACCGGTCAGCAAGTCGGTGAAGATGATCGCCAGTGCCGTGGCCGCATAGGTGAACATCGGCATCCGCCCGTAACGCCCCAGCGCCTTGAACGCCTTGACGTCCACCAGCTTGATCCCGGTGTACACCAGCACACCCGCCAGGCTCGCGACCGGAATGCTTTGCAGCACGCTCGACAGCAAGAGCACGAAGCCGAGCAACCACAGGCCATGGAACATCGCCGACAACCGAGTGGTAGCCCCGGCCTGGACGTTGGCCGAGCTGCGCACGATCACGCCGGTCATCGGCAGGGCACCCACCAGGCCGCAGAGCATGTTGCCGACACCTTGGGCAGACAACTCCTTATCGAAATCGGAACGCTGGCCGCTGTGCATACGGTCCACCGCTGCGGCAGACAGCAGGGTTTCAGCGCTGGCGATAAACGCTACGGCGAAAGCTGCGATCAACAGCTGTGGGTCGGCCAGGTCGAGCAGATCGCTGGGGCGCAGCCAGTCAATGGCATCCGCGAGATTTTCCGGGACCTCCACGCGCTTGACCTGCAGGGCCAGCACCAGGCTGGTGACGGTCGCCAGCCCCACCCCCAGCAGGGCGCCCGGCACAAAACGCAATTGCCGCGGGCGGAATTTGTCCCACAGGTACATGACCAACATGGTCGACAGACCGAGCAGGCCGGCCTGCCACCCGAGCCCGCCACCCAAGGTCGGAAGCGCTTCAGCCACCGCCGCCGGGAAGCCTGCCAGGTTATCCAGCCCGGATGGCTTGGGCGCCCCATCAAGCATCACATGGATCTGCGAAAGCACAATCAACACGCCGATCCCCGCCAACATGCCGTAGACAACCGCCGGCGCCGTGACACGAAACCAGCAACCCAGGCGCAAACGCCCGGCCACCAGCTGCAGGAAGCCGGCCAGCAGCAGGATCGGCCCCAGCATCATCATGCCGTGTTGGCGCACCAGTTCGAACACCAGTACCGCCAAACCCGCCGCCGGGCCGCTGACTTGCAGCGGCGACCCCGCCAACCAGCCCACCACCAGGCCACCGATGATCCCGGTGATCAGCCCCTTGGCCGGCGGCATACCGGATGCGATCGCAATGCCCATGCACAGCGGCAAGGCAACCAGAAAAACAACCACCGAGGCGAGCAGCTCTCGTGGCAAAACAGCTTTCAATTGAGCAGCACGCATGATGACTCTCCCGAGGCATTCGCCGGGCGCGGTAAAGCCTGGCTGCGTCCATGGCAGCCACCGCGTTACCCGGCAGGGAAGTGTTTTAGAAGCGCGCTTTAGGCGTCGCTGAAGGGATCGGCTCGGTGCCGTTCAGCGGTCGGAACGCCGCTTTGTCCGCATCGTAGGCCCGAATTTCGCTGGTCTCGATGTTGTAGATCCAGCCATGGATAAACAAATGACCATTGGCCATGCGCGAAGCCACGGAAGGGTGGGTGCGCAAATGTTGCAGTTGGGCGATAACGTTTTCTTCGGTCAGCACCGCCATGCTCTCGCCTTCGTTGGCGCAGTCGCAGTTATCATGGACCATGGTCTTGGCGACCTCGGCGTGACGCAGCCATGCCTTGACCGTCGGCATCTTTTCCAGGCTGTCTGGGTTGAGTACCGCGCGCATCGCGCCGCAGTCGGAGTGCCCGCACACAATGATGTGCTGTACACCAAGGGCAAGCACAGCATACTCGATGGCCGTGGAGACACCACCGTTCATTTGGCCGTAGGGAGGCACCACGTTACCGACGTTACGGGTCACGAACAGGTCGCCCGGGGAGCTTTGGGTAATCAGCTCGGGCACGATGCGCGAGTCGGCGCAGGTAATGAACATTGCCCGCGGGCTCTGGGCCGTGGCAAGTTTCTTGAAGAGTTCTTCCTGCTGAGGGAAGACGTCGTGATGGAAATGCAAAAAACCGTCAACGATGTGTTGCAGCGCTGCATCGGCGGACTCCGCCACAGGGGCTGAAGCCGACGCAGCCAACGGCTGTTTATCCTTGTCACTCATGATTCATCCTCTTGATCAATGCAGGGGAGGGTTCAGGTCAGTTCGACGCCAGGGCAGTGAAATAGTTGTAAAACCACCGCAGAACAGGGCACCGACTCGTCAGTCACTCGCTGAACAAGGTAACCGCTGAAACTTAACTCAAACTGAATGAAACGCTCTAGATCGCGGGTTTCAGTGATGTCAAAAGGCGACTATTCCTACGGTAAATTCACCGCCATCTTCTTCAGTTTACAACAATGTCATCTGTCTGCCCGGTGGGCAGAATGCGGTGCAATCCAGGTTGAATCCTTCGCGTCGGTTCAGCCCCAAACGCTTGATCGCCTTGCTGAAGCGTTGAGCCAGCAAATCGGCAAAGGGCCCTTCACCCCGCATGCGCACACCGAAGCGGCTGTCATACACCTCACCACCGCGTACCTGACGCACCAGGCTCATCACATGAGCCGCACGCTGCGGGTAGTGTGCCGCCAGCCACTCCTCGAACAGCGGCGCCACTTCCAACGGCAGGCGCAGCATCATGTACGCCGCGCTTTGCGCACCGGCCGCATGAGCCTCGGTCAGCAGGTTTTCCAGCTCACTGTCGTTGATCATCGGAATCATCGGCGAGCACAACACACCCACCGCAATACCCGCGTCGCGCATCACCCGAATGGCCCGCAACCGCGCCTTCGGCGCCGCCGTGCGTGGCTCCAGGATGCGCTTGAGCTCGTCATCCAGGCTGGTCAGGCTGATCATCACCGCCACCAGGCGCTGACGGGCCAACTCGGTGAGCAGGTCCAGATCACGCAGGATCAGCGAGCCCTTGGTGATGATCGTCACCGGGTGACGGTAGCGTAGCAGCACTTCAAGGGTTTGCCGCGTGATCCTGTATTCGCGTTCGATAGGCTGGTAGGGATCGGTGTTAGAGCCCAGGTTGATCGGCGCGCACACATAGCCAGGCTTGGACAGCTGCTGCTCCAGCACATCGGCCGCATTGCTCTTGGCAATCAGCCGGGTCTCGAAGTCGAGCCCCGGGGACATGTCCCAATAGGCATGGCTGGGCCGTGCATAACAATAGATGCACCCATGCTCACAGCCGCGGTAAGGGTTGATCGAGCGATCGAACGGCAAGTCCGGCGAGTTGTTGCGGGTGATGATGGTCTTGGCCGTTTCGATACGCACTTCGGTGCCTTGAGTGGGCGGCACCTCCTGGTACCAGCCATCGTCCTCGGCCACGCTGACCGTAGGTGCAAACCGGTTGTGCAGGTTGGTGGCCGTGCCCCGACCCCGGGGCGGCAGCGCAGTAGTCATGAAAACGCCTCGATACTGTTTTTATATACAGTATCGAGGCGCGGGGTTGCTGACCAGTGCCGTTGGGCGGCTAGAGTGGGATCAGTGCTTTTGCGTCACCTGCCCCAGATCATCGCCCGACGTGGTGCGCATATCGCTTTTGCGCAGGCCTGCCACATCGCTGGCGTTTACCGGCGCCCCTTGGTTGCCCCAGCTGCCACGGATAAAACTGACCACATCGGCCACTTCCTGGTCCGACAGGCGCCAGGCGAATGCCGGCATGGTGAAGGTGGACGGCGCGGTATGCGTCGCCGGCAAGGTACCGCCGTTCAACACAATGTTGATCAACGACGTGGCGTCCGCCGTCTGCACGACCGGGTTACCCGCCAGCGCCGGGAACACCCGCGTATAGCCATGACCATCGGTGCGGTGGCAGGCCGCGCAGTTGTCGATATACACCGAGGCGCCCGGCTTGCTGTCATCACCTTTCCAAAGCGCCTCGGCCACCTGCTTGTCGTACTGGTGCGGCTGATCCTTGGGGTCCACCGCCGGCAGGCTCTTGAGGTAACGGGCGATAGCGGTCAAGTCATCTTCTGACATGTACTGCATGCTGTGGACGACAACATCGCTCATACCACCGAACACCGCACTGCGGTCACTGCGACCGGTCTTGAGAAACTGCACCAGTTGCTCTTCGCTCCAGCTGCCGAGGCCGTCCTTGTGGTCGCCACGCAGGCTTTTCGCAATCCAGCCCTCCAACGGCGCGCTGCCGGACAGGAAGTCGTTGCCGTCAGTGGCGCTCAGGGCTTTTTCCTGCATGGTCAGGGCACGCGGCGTATGGCAGGCGCCGCAGTGTCCCAGGCCTTCCACCAAGTACGCGCCACGGCTGATCACCGGATCCGCTGCGGCTGGTGACGGTTGCGCCTCGACCGCCGGCGCAAACATCCAGCGCCACGCGGCCAACGGCCAACGCATACTCAAAGGCCAGGGGATATCGCTGTCCTTGTTCTCTTGGGCGACCGGCTCGACGCCCTTCATGAAGTACGCATACAGCGCTTGCATATCGCTATCGCTGACACGCGCGTAGGACGGGTAGGGCATCGCCGGGTAAAGCGTACTGCCGTTCTTGGCGACGCCATGGCGCACGGCCTTGTCGAAGTCTTCGAAGCTGTAGTCGCCCAGGCCGGTCTTGTCTGGGGTGATGTTGGTGGAGTAGATCACGCCGATGGGTGTTTCCATCGGCAGGCCACCGGCGAAGGGTTTGCCGCCTTTGGCAGTGTGGCAAGCCACGCAGTCGCCGGCACGTGCCAGGTATTCACCCTGCTTGATCAAGTCAGATTCCGCAGCGCTCACCGAGCAGCTGCTGAAGAGCGCCAGGGAGGCGATAACGAGTGCTTTCATGGTCATCGCTCCTTATGCCTGAACCAGTGGGCCGGGGTTTTTCAGGTACTGCTCGCGGATTGCTCGAGCTGACCAATAGGTCAAAGCTGCCACCAGGCCGGTAGGGTTATAGCCCAAGCCCTGTGGGAAAGCAGACGCGCCCGGGACGAACACGTTGTGCACATCCCAACACTGCAGGTAGCGGTTCAACGCACTGGTTTTCGGGTCGGTGCCCATGATGGCGCCGCCGTTGAGGTGGGTGGTCTGGTAAGAGGCGGTATTGAAGTGATCACCGACTTTTTTACCCAACACGGCGATGGCCTTGGGGTTCATCGCCTGTGCGACCTTGCCCATTTTCTCGACCATGAAGCGGTTCATCTTGATGTCGTTTTCCTGCCAGTCGAACGTCATGCGCAGCAGCGGCAGGCCGTAGGCATCGCGGTAAACCGGATCCAGATCCAGATAGTTACTCCGGTAGGATTGATGGGCACCGTGGGCATCCATCGACACCTGGTGGGTGTAGTAATCGGCGGTGGCACGCTTCCAGGCGCTGCCCCAGGCCGGCGTGCCCGGCGGGTTGGAAGTACCGGCAATCGGCCGGCTGCCCGCCTGGTTGACCCACATCGGCGAGCCCCCCACGAAGCCGTGGGGGCCGTGGTCGAAGTTGTCGGCGTTGAAGTCGTCGATGGCCACGCCATTGCCGCCCGCGCCAATGAAGTTGTTGGTGTGGGTGTCCTTATCAAAGAACGCCTTGATGGTGCCCATGTTCTGGTAAGCGAAGTTGCGGCCTACCACGCCCTCATTGGTAATCGGGTCGTAGGGTTTGCCGATGCCCGACAGCAACATCAGGCGCACGTTATGGAACTGGAACGCGCCCAGAATCACCAGGTCTGCCGGCTGTTCGCATTCGCGGCCCTGGGCATCGATATAGGTCACGCCAGTGGCTTTTTTCTTGGTGCTGTCGAGGTTGACCTTGAGTACGTGGGAATTGGGCCGCAACTCGAAGTTGGGCACCTGGCGCAGGGCCGGCAGGATGTTCACGTTCGGCGACGCTTTGGAATACATGTAGCACACGTAGCCACTGCAAAAGCCGCAGAAATTGCACGGTCCCATCTGCGCGCCGTAGGGGTTGGTGTATGGCCCCGACGTATTGGCCGACGGCAGGTTGTAAGGCTTGTAACCCACCTCCGTCGCTGCTTTCTGAAACAGTTGTGCGGAGACCGTATTCTTCTGCGCCTCCAACGGGAACGGGTTGGAACGATCCGGCGCGTAAGGGTTGCCCCCACGGCCTTCGCCTACCAACTGACCTTTGACCGTCCAGGCCTGCCCGGAGGTACCGAAGACTTTTTCCGCATAGTCGAAAAACGGCTCCAGCTCTTCATAGCTGACGCCGAAATCCTGGATGGTCATGTCCTTGGGAATGAAGTTCTTCCCGTAGCGTTCCTCGTAATGGCTGCGCATACGCAACTCGATCGGATCGACACGAAAATGCACGCCCGACCAGTGCAGCCCCGCGCCGCCCACGCCGTTACCCGGCAGGAACGCACCGAGTTGACGGTTGGGCAGGGCCACATCATTCACACTATGGCGAATGGTTACTGTCTCTTTGGAAATGTCCTGGAACAGCTTCTTACGCACGCTGTAGGTCAATTCGTCGATGACCTGGGGATAGTTGCCGTCCGGATAAGTGTCCTGCATCGGGCCGCGCTCCAGCGCTACCACGTTGAGGCCTGCTTCCGTCAGCTCCTTGGCCATGATCGCGCCGGTCCAGCCAAAGCCTACAATCACCGCATCCACTTTCTTCATGATGGTCGCCACGTTTATGCCCTCTCGCCGCGAATGGAAACAGCCGGGAAGGGGTATTGCTCGTTGCGTTCCACCCAATCCATGAAGTCGGCGCGGGCGCCGGGGAAGCCGATCATGGTCCAGCCGACCATGCCTTTATTGCCGCCATGGATCGGGTCGCAGAAGAAACCTTCCTTGGTGTTTTGCAGCAACAGGTTAAAGAACATCTTTGGCGGCACGGCGTCGAAGTGCGCGGCAACTTCGCTGCCGCCGGCCTCCAGACGGCGTAGCATATCGTCTCGGGTAGCGCTGTCTTGCGCAGCAAAAGCCTTGCCGTTGAACGCTTTCGACCAAGCGTCCGTTGCGGCGATACCCAGGCGATAGATTTCCTTGGGTACCAATTTGCTCTGCCAGCCCATTTCCGGCGGCGCATCGGCGTTGAAGGGACCTTGCATGAACCACAGGGCGCCGCTGGCGTAAGGGGTGTTCATCTGGCGGTCGATATATTCCGGCGCGCCAGCTTCCAGTGCGCCAGGGCCTTGGGCATCAGCCGGAATCAAGCGCTCGACGGCGGCGTTGATGAACGCCCATTCCTCGGCCGTGAAATAACTCGGCTCATAGGCTTTATCGCTCGTCGCAGGTTTGGCCGGCGCCGCTTGGGCAGGCTCCGGCGTGGCCATCAGCATCGAACCACCCAGGCCGGTGCTGGCAACCGTGACCACCGGGATCAAGGTCAAGGATTTGCGTAGAAAGTCACGCCGGGGGTTGTCTTGATCTTGATCAGACATGGGTATACCTCATCATGTGGGCACGGGTTTGGCAGCCGCTTCTGTGAACGGCTTGTCTTTTTTTAGCGGCATATTGGATACAACCGATCCAATGAGATAGATCGCAGCCGCAATCAATAGTTACAAATGATAGCAGGCTAAGGATGCCGAGGAGAGATTCAGCGACCTAAGTCGCATAAATGGGAGCAAAACAGTGGGAGGGAGCTTGCTCCCGATGGCGGTGTATCAGTAACCAATCAGTTGGCTGACACACTGCTATCGGGAGCAAGCCCCCTCCCACTTTTGGTACGCGTAAGGGTTGTCAGTCTTTTTTTAGCTTGGGATTGGGGAAGAACTGCACCGCCTGCACTTTTGGATCCGCCGGCGCTTTCAATGCCGATGTATTGACCCGCGTGCCCAACTCCTTGGGCACCGAAAGCCCCTGATCATTCAACGTATCGGTATACCCGCAGGCCACGCATTCGCGGTGCGGCACGCTGTCTTCGGTCCACATTTTCAACTTGTCCGGCTCACTGCACGCCGGGCAGACCGCCCCGGCGATAAATTGCTTTTTGGTAATCACAGGCGCTTCACTCATGCTGCCGCGTCGTCACTCAGGCCGCTGTGGCGCAAGAGTGCGTCAATCGACGGCGCCCGTCCGCGGAAGTCGACGAACAGCACCATCGGCGCCTGGGAACCGCCACGCGCCAGGATCGCTTCGCGAAACGCACGCCCGGTCTGGGCATTGAGCACACCGTCTTCTTCGAACTTGGAGAAGGCATCGGCCGAAAGCACTTCGGCCCATTTGTAGCTGTAGTAACCCGCCGCATAACCACCGGCGAAGATGTGTGCGAAGCTGTTGGGGAAGCGGTTGTAGGCCGGCGGACGCATCACCGAGACTTCATCACGTACACCTTCAAGCACCTGCGCCACGCTGCGGCTATCGCCATGAGTGGCGTGCAGCTCAAAGTCGAACAACGAGAACTCCAGCTGACGCACCATCATCAGGCCGGACTGGAAATTCTTCGCCGCGAGCATTTTTTCCAGCAGATCCTGGGGCAGGGGCTCGCCGGTTTCATAGTGGCCAGAGATCAGCGCCAGGCCCTCGGGCTCCCAGCACCAGTTCTCCATGAATTGGCTCGGCAATTCCACCGCATCCCACGCCACGCCGTTGATCCCGGATACACCGGCGTGCTCGACGCGAGTCAGCAGGTGATGCAGGCCGTGGCCGAATTCGTGGAACAGGGTGGTGACTTCATCGTGGGTCAGCAGCGCAGGCTTGCCGCTGTCGGCTGGCGTGAAGTTGCACACCAGGTTGGCGACCGGGCTTTGCAGCACGCCGTCGACCGTGCGACGACGATCGCGGGCACCGTCCATCCAGGCACCGCCACGCTTGTTGGCGCGGGCATACAGGTCGAAGAAGAAGCGCCCGACGTGCTCGCCATTTTCTTTGATTTCAAACAGGCGAACGTCCGGGTGCCAGGTGTCGAAGCCCTTCTGTTCGGCAATCTCGATGCCGTACAGGCGTTGCACAATGGCAAACAGGCCGCCCAGCACCTTGTCGATCGGGAAGTAAGCACGCAGGGCTTCCTGGGACACGCTGTAGCGCTGCTCACGCAATTTTTCGCCATAGAAACCGCTGTCCCAGCTTTGCAGGTCGGCGCAGCCTTGTTCGGCGGCGTAAGCCTTGAGCTGTTGCAGATCCTGTGTGGCGAACGGCTTGCTGCGTTTGGCCAGGTCCCGCAGGAAGCTCAGCACCTGGTCGCTGGAGTCGGCCATCTTGGTCGCCAGGCTCAGCTCGGCGAAGGACGCGTAACCCAACAATTGGGCCAGTTCCTGACGCAGGTCGAGAATCTGTTCCATCACCGGGCCGTTATCGTTCTGACCGGCATTCGGGCCCTGGTCCGACGCACGGGTGCAGTAGGCCGCGTAGACCTCTTCACGTAGGGCGCGGTCCTGGGCATAGGTCATCACGGCGTAATAGCTGGGGAATTCCAGGGTGATCAGCCAGCCGTCGAGGCCCTTGGCCTGGGCGGCGGCAGCCATTTGCGCCTTGGCCGAGTCGGTCAGGCCGGCGAGGGTGGCTTCATCGGTGACGTGCTTGGTCCAGGCCTGGGTAGCGTCCAGCAACTGGTTGGAGAATTTGCTGCCCAGCTCGGAAAGCTTGCTTTGCACTTCGGCGTAGCGCTTTTGCTGCTCCGGCGGCAGGTCGATACCCGACAGGCGGAAATCGCGCAGGGAGTGTTCCAGAATGGTTTTTTGCGCCACGTCGAAACCGGCGGCCTCGGGGCTGTTGGCCAAGGCGTCGAAAGCCTGGAACAGTTCACGGTTCTGGCCCATCTCGGTGGAGTAGGCACTCAAGGCGGGCAGGCAAGCCTCGTAGGCTTCACGCAACTCCGCGCTGTTGCACACTGCATTGAGGTGGCTGACCGGGCTCCAGGCAGCGCCAAGGCGGTCGTTCAGTTCATCCATGGCCAGGACCAGACCGGCCCATGTCGGATTTTTGCCCTGGCTTTGCAGGATGTCTGCGATAGCCACACGGTTGTCGGCGAGGATCTGTTCGATGGCCGGCTGGACGTGCTCGGCACGGATCGCCGAGAACGGCGGCAGGTCGTAGGACTGCAAAAGAGGGTTGTTCGCGCTCACGGTTGGCACCTTGGCTGAAGAAACATGTAAGAACAAAGATGGGGCCATCTTAATTACAATCAACACCCACCGCAGCTATCAGCAGAAGAGAGAGAGGCTATCGTGACCCTTCGCACCTATCAGAACCACACGCCAACCCTGGGCGCCGGGGCTTTTGTCGATATTTCGGCGGTGGTGATCGGCGATGTCGAAATCGGCCCCGACAGCTCGGTTTGGCCGCTGACCGTGATTCGCGGCGACATGCACCGCATCCGCATCGGCGCACGCACCAGTGTGCAGGACGGCTGCGTGTTGCACATTACCCATGCAGGGCCGTTCAATCCTGATGGTTTCCCGCTGCTGATCGGCGACGACGTGACCATCGCCCACAAGGTCATGCTGCATGGTTGCACGGTGGGCAACCGCGTCTTGATTGGCATGAGCAGCATCGTGATGGACGGCGCAGTGGTCGAGGACGACGTGATCATCGGCGCCGGCAGCCTGGTGCCACCCGGCAAGAAACTCGACAGTGGTTTTTTGTATGTGGGCAGCCCGGTTAAACAGGTCCGCGCGCTGACTGACAAGGAGCGCGCCTTTTTCACCTACAGCGCTGCGAACTACGTGAAGCTCAAGGACCTGCACCTGGCAGAAGGATTCGATCAATGACCCTCAACCACCCAACGGTCCTCTTCGACCTGGACGGCACGCTCACCGATCCGCGTGAGGGCATCACCCGTTCGATCCAGTACGCCCTTGGCAAATTGGGCATCGACGAACCTGACCTGACCAAGCTTGAACACTTCATCGGCCCGCCTCTGCTGCAAGCGTTCATGCACTTCTACGGTTTCGACGAGGCCAAGGCCTGGGAAGCGGTGAATTTCTACCGCGAGCGCTTCAAGGTCACCGGGCTGTATGAAAACCGCGTGTTCGACGGCGTGATGCCATTGCTGGAGGAACTCAACAGCCAAGGGCGCCAACTGTACGTGGCCACCTCCAAGCCATGGGAATTTGCCCGCGAGATTGCGCGGCATTTCGACTTTGCCAAGCACTTCAAGGTGATTTACGGCAGCGAACTGGACGGCACGCGTACCAACAAGGTCGAGTTGATCGCCCACTTGATCCGTGAGGAAGGGCTGGACCCGGCCACAACCTTGATGATCGGTGATCGCAAGCATGACCTGATCGGCGCACGCAGCAATGGGTTGGATTCGGCGGCGGTAGGGTATGGGTTCGGCAGTTTTGAAGAGTTGAGTGCCGAAGCGCCGACCTGGCACTTCGAGACGTTGGCACAGATGCACCAGGCATTTTTGCAGCGCTCTTGAAACCGCTTTCGCGAGCAAGCCCGCTCCCACACTTGAATGTGTTCACATATCAAAATGTGGGAGGGGGCTTGCCCCCGATGAGGCCCTAACGGCCAACCCCTTCCAACTGCCTCAACGCCGCCTTGCGCTGCGCCACCGGCAACCCGCCCAACCTCTCCACCGCCTTATAAAACCTCACCCAATCCCCACCCTCCTGCGCAAACAACGCCGCAAACGCCGGCACCCACCGGTCATACAGCCCGAATGGCAACAGTCGCGCATTGTTCATCGGCTGGTTGATCCAAGCGTCATAGCGCTTGTCGCCACCCCATTGGCTATCACGCATCTGCCGGTATTCAGTGCGCAAGCGCTCGAACTGCGCGGCCTTGGCCTGCCGCATCACCTGCGCCGCCAACGGCTGCGCATACAACGCCTCCAGGCGTTTGCGGGTATCGAGAATCAGCCGGATGAATTGATCGCGTTGCTTCAACGCCGCATCGCTGACAGGCGCCAGGCCCCGTGCCGCCCGCCACTGACGGGTGCCTTCCTGCTCGACGAACGTGGCGAATGACTCGTTGAACTCGGTGTCATCCTTCACGTAGAAACGCTGGTGGGCCAGTTCGTGGAAGATCAGAGTCGCGAGGCGCTCATCACCCCAACTCATCATCGAACTCATGATCGGGTCGTTGAACCACCCCAGGGTGGAATAGGCTTCGACGCCACCGATCGACACGTCCATGCCTTGTTGCCGCAACAGCGCCGCCTCGCCACGCGCCGCGCCTTGGTTGTAGTAGCCGCGATAGGCAACGCAACCGGCGATGGGAAAGCAGTGGTTTTCAGGAGCCAGAGAAAATTCCTGCGTGGCGAAGACATTCCAGACCACATAGGGCCGGCCGATATCGGCGTATAACCGGTAGCTTTGATTATCCGGCAGATGCAAGTGCTCACTGGCAAAGGTGCGAGCTTTTTGCGATTGCACGAGATGCTCGCGCAATAGTTGAGGGCGAGTCTGGTCGGCGATAACTTCGGCAACCGGCTCCCGGGCCCGCAATAACTGCCACTGACCGCTCGCCAACTGACTGTAATAACTGACGCTGGAACAACCGCTGAGTAGCACAACCATCAACCCTGGAAGAAAACACCTGATCATGCACCGACTGCTCCTGGGTGATTTATTCGCCAGACTATCGCGCTTGAACGGGATTTTTCCATGGCGCGGCATGTTTATACTCAAGCCTCTTCTCGCGTTGAGTACCTGCCATGCGTCAGTTTCCATTGCCCGTTGCCGCCCTCCTGCTCAGCGCTTGCACTTCGGCCCCCATCCCGCCTGTCGACCCGCAACAGGCCTGGGTGGATTTCACCACGCCGACGCCGGGCTCCAAATTGGTCATGGCTCAGCGCCTGGACGGGAAAAACCTCAACGACGGGCGCTTCTTCCAAATGCCTCCCGGCCCTCACGAGCTGATGGTGCGCTTTGACTTTGAAGTGCCCGCCGGCGGCGGTTTGGGGGGCCTTAGCCAGATGATGTATCGCACCTGTTTCATGACCCTGCAGTACGACCATTTCCAGGCCGGCCAACGCTATGTGCTCGAAGGTCGCTCGCTCGCGTTCACGCCCAACATCCGGCTGTATGACTCAGCGCGCCAGTTGCTGGCCGAAGAACGCAGCGTCAACTGCATCTGAGTCAGTCGTTGTTTTTCTGATAGATGATGCGCTTGGTACCGTTTTCACACGAACCGACGATCATGGCTTCGTCATGGTTCTTGGCTTCTTCGGCAGTGATGATTTCCAGGGTGTAGGACGGAATCGCCTTGGCCTGGATCTTCACTTCGATTTCTTTCCTGAGCTCTTCACAATCTTTTGGCGCGGCCACGGCCGAAGTGGCCAATACACCGCAGATGATTGCCAAGGCAAAACGTTTCATGTGTGTAGCTCCCTGAATGCGCTGCGCACGAGTGTGCGCCTAGGCTGCATGGGCTATTCGACCACATTTTACAAACACGAGTTCTGATTTAACGCACAACTGAAAATGTGGGAGCGGGCTTGCTCGCGAATACGGAGTGTCAGTCCCCGAGATATCGGCTGATCCACCGCATTCGCGAGCAAGCCCGCTCCCACACAAGAGTACTGCTGTGTCAGTTGACCAGCGTGGCATCCAAGGTGATGGTTGCATTCAGCACTTTGGACACCGGGCACCCTTCCTTGGCCTTTTTGCTCAGTTCATCGAACTGCGCCTGGCTCGCGCCCGGGATCTTGGCTTTGAGGATCAGGTGCACGGCAGTGATCGCGAATCCGCCCTCGACCTGGTCCAGGGTCACTTCGGCCTGGGTATCAATGCTGTCAGCCTTGAGCCCGGCATCGCCGAGAATCATGGAAAACGCCATGGAGAAACAGCCGGCGTGAGCTGCGCCGATAAGCTCTTCAGGGTTGGTGCCCTTGCCGCCTTCGAAACGGGCCTTGAAGCCGTAGGGCGCTTCGCGCAGCACGCCGGTTTCAGTGGATATGGAACCCAGGCCTGTCTTCAGATCACCTTCCCAATGCGCGGATGCCTTTTTAACGATACTCATAGCTTTCTCCTCGAACGGTGGTTTTGCGTCAGTAAGGGTTCTGAGGATAGACCCGTGGGCAAAGTTCACCTTGTCGGAAAAACCTAGCGAGACAGTAGGAAATTTCGGAGCCACCTATTGAATCTCGGGTATATGCCCTCATTGCATAGAGTATGCACATGCAGCGGCAGGTTTTAGCTCGTTTAAAAAAGCCTGTACGCCCTATTGGAGAAGCAGGCTGATGAAATCGCTGTCCGACGTAAAGTTTTCGACCCTCGACCTGGTGCCCGTGCGTGCCAATGGCAGCCCGGCGCAGTCGCTGCGCAATTCCCTGGACTTGGCCCAACACGTGGAAAAGTTCGGCTACAACCGCTTTTGGGTAGCTGAGCACCACAATATGGACGGCATCGCCAGTTCTGCCACTTCAGTATTGCTCGGCTATCTGGCTGGCGGCACCTCGACCATTCGTGTCGGTTCCGGCGGCGTCATGCTGCCTAACCACGCGCCATTGGTGATTGCCGAACAGTTCGGCACTCTGGAAAGCCTCTACCCCGGCCGTATTGACCTGGGCCTGGGCCGCGCGCCCGGTTCTGACCAGATGACCGCTCGCGCCCTGCGCCGTGAACGTTCCGGCAGTGCCGATGACTTCCCCGAAGACGTAGCCGAACTCATGGCCTACCTGGGCCCGCGTACGCCCGACCAACGGGTGATCGCCGTACCGGGCACGGGCACCAATGTGCCAGTGTGGCTGTTGGGTTCGAGCCTGTTCAGCGCGCAATTGGCCGGTGAGCGTGGCTTGCCCTACGCCTTCGCCTCCCACTTCGCACCGCGCCTGATGCATGAGGCGATTCGTGTGTACCGCAATCACTTCAAGCCTTCGGCGGTACTGGACAAGCCCTACGTGATGCTCGGCATTCCACTGGTGGCAGCCGATACCGATGAACGGGCCGATTACCTGGCCACCTCGATGTACCAACGCATCCTCGCGCTGATGCGCGGCCAGAGCCTGGTGCAGCGCCCACCGGTAAAAACCATGGACGGCTTGTGGCTGCCCCATGAAAAAGACGCGGTGGGTAGCTTCCTTGGCCTGGCCATGGTGGGTAGCCCGGCGAAGATTCGCGCCAAGCTGGAGGTGTTGATCGAGCAAACCGGTGCCGATGAGCTGATTTTTACCAGTGACCTTTATGAGCACGCCGACCGGATTCATTCCTACGAGCTGCTGGCACAGGTGATGAAGGGCTGAAATCCAAGCGAAAAAAACCGACGCACTTGCGTCGGTTTTTATGTCTGGAGCACGGAATCAACCGCGCTTGTAGACAATTTCCTTGGTGTCGCCGCCGCACGTCCCTACGACGTCACCATCCGCTGCGGCGCCTTTATCTACGATTTCCAAAGAGTAATGCGGTACGCCCTTGGCATCGATTTTCGCTGCGATCTCGCTTTTCAGCTCCTCACAGTCCTTGGCTGCCATCGCCGTACCCGCAATGCTCAACAAACCCACCGCCAACAGAAACTTCTTCATCCGTTACTTTCCTTGCGCTGATCAAAAAGAGCGTGCCAACGCTCATCGCATCGGCACGCATTCGTTGTAGCGCAGGTTATGGCAATCGGCCAGCGGGCAAAGTTCAACTGAGCGGATTAACTACTCGCAATTCGGAACCCCACTTTCAGCGTGACCTGGAAGTGCGCGGCCTTGCCATCCTTGATGTGACCACGGGTTTCAGTCACCTCGAACCACTCCAGGTGCTTGATGCTTTTGTTGGCTTCAGCCAGAGCATTGTTGATTGCGTCTTCGATGCTGGTGGTGGAAGAGCCCACCAGTTCGACTTTCTTGTAGGTGTGATGATCACTCATGGCGTTTCTCCTATAGGTCGTCAATCAAGACTAGCAGCGAATGTGCTTACTGCTTCTGGCGACCGCTGGGAGGTGAAAGTTCAGAATTACTGCACTTTCTGAAACCGGCGCAGTCGGTATCTACACACGCCAATCAATCACTTCAGGAGATGTCCACATGGCCAACACTTCTTTACGCAAAGCGTCGCTGGAAAGCATGGAAGCCGAGATTTCGAGCCTGCTCAAATCTCTGGAGAGCCTCAAGGACGACGCGTCCGATGAGTCGCGCAAAACGCTGAAGGCCCTGAAAAGCAATGCCGAGAACGCCCTCAAGCACTCTCGCCACCTGATCAGCGACGCCTATGAAGAAAGCAAAGTCAAAATTCGTGAAACCAGTGCTGCCACCCGTGACTATGCACAAGAGCACCCATGGACTACCGCCGGCGTTGCCGTAGGTGCACTGGGCTTGCTGGCAGCCTACCTGCTGTGCAAGCGCGGTGACTGATTGACCGGTTACACCGGTTGACGCAACAGCTCAGCCTTGAGCCATTGCGCCAACTGCCCGGCGCGCCCGTCTGCGGCGCGCTTGGGTAGCCACAAAGCCAGGTGCGCCGGGGTTTCGCTGAAGCCCCATGGCGCCACCAGGCGACCCGCTCGCAGGTCCTCTGCCACCAGTGGTTCTGGCGCAATCGCCACTCCCAATCCTGCTACTGCCGCTTCCAGCAAATAATACAAGTGCTCAAACCCCTGGCCGAGTTTCAACGCGCCGGGCTCGATGCCGTGTTGCCGCGCCCAGCTGGGCCAGGCTTGGGGTCGTGAGGTGGTGTGCAACAACGCTTCGCTTAGCAATGCCGTTGCTGGAGCCTGACGCAACTGTTCAAAACCTGCGAAACGAGGGCTCAACACCGGGCCGATGCGCTCGCTGGCCAGCTCGTACACCTGCATGTCGGCCGGCCACGGCGGCTCGGCGAATAGCAGCAAGGCGTCCAGGCCTGGCCGCCGGGGGTCCAGATCGCCTTCGCCCGCCGACAGGTGCAGGCGCAAATCTGGCAAGTCCGCATTCAAGCGCCCCAGCCGGGGGATAAACCAGCGCGCCAGCAAACTGCCCGAACAGCCGAGCACGAAGGGCGCGTCGACGCCGCTTTGGGAGAGTTCGGCGCACGCGTCCCGCAGCCGCTCGAAAGCCTCCACGCTGGCATCCCGAAGCCGTACGCCTGCATCTGTGAGTTTAAGGCCACGTCCATCCTTGACGAACAGGCTCACACCCAAATGTTCTTCCAGTACTTTCAACTGCCGGCTGACCGCACCGTGGGTCACGTGCAGTTGCTCAGCGGCTTGGCTGACGCTACTGAAGCGGGCGGTGGCTTCAAAAGCACGCAAGGCATTGAGGGGTGGTAGGTCGCGGCTCATCTGTGAGTTTTCCTGACAGGTTACGGCGATCTTATCGGTTTTCAGGCCAAAGCGTCAGGGGTAGAGTGGCCGTCATTGCCTCTCAACACACATTCATTCCTGGAGCGCCCCATGACCCAGTCCCAGACCGATCTACGCAACGGCCCTGACGCCAACGGCCTGTTTGGTGCGTTCGGCGGCCGCTACGTGGCTGAAACGCTGATGCCGTTGATCCTCGACCTGGCCCGTGAATACGAAGCGGCCAAAGTGGATCCAGCGTTCAATGAAGAATTGGCCTACTTCCAGCGCGATTACGTCGGACGCCCAAGCCCGCTGTACTTAGCCGAACGCCTGACGGAGTTCTGTGGCGGCGCCAAGATCTATCTCAAGCGCGAAGAGCTGAACCACACCGGCGCGCACAAGATCAACAACTGCATCGGCCAGATCCTGCTGGCACGGCGCATGGGCAAGAAACGCATCATCGCCGAGACCGGTGCCGGTATGCACGGCGTAGCCACCGCTACCGTTGCCGCACGCTTCGGCCTGCAATGCGTGATCTACATGGGCACCACCGATATCGAGCGCCAGCAGGCCAACGTGTTTCGCATGAAGCTGCTGGGTGCCGAAGTGATCCCGGTGGTCGCCGGCACCGGCACCCTCAAAGACGCCATGAACGAAGCCCTGCGTGACTGGGTGACCAACGTCGACAGCACCTTCTACCTGATCGGCACCGTGGCCGGCCCACATCCTTACCCGGCCATGGTGCGCGACTTCCAGGCCGTGATCGGCAAGGAAACCCGCACCCAACTGCAAGCCCAGGAAGGCCGCCTGCCGGACAGCCTGGTGGCGTGCATCGGCGGTGGCTCCAACGCCATGGGCTTGTTCCACCCGTTCCTGGATGACACCAGCGTCGAAATCATCGGCGTCGAAGCAGCGGGCCATGGCATCGAAACCGGCAAGCACGCCGCCAGCCTCAACGGCGGCGTACCCGGCGTGCTGCACGGCAACCGCACCTTCCTGCTGCAGGACGACGACGGCCAGATCATCGACGCCCATTCGATTTCCGCCGGCCTCGACTACCCCGGCATCGGCCCTGAGCACGCCTGGTTGCATGACATCGGCCGCGTCCAGTACACCTCGGTAACTGATGACGAAGCCCTGGATGCATTCCACAAATGCTGCCGCCTGGAAGGGATAATTCCTGCGCTGGAAAGCGCCCACGCCCTGGCTGAAGTGTTCAAGCGCGCACCCACCCTGCCCAAGGATCATCTGATGGTGGTCAATCTCTCGGGCCGTGGCGACAAAGATATGCAGACCGTGATGCATCACATGGAACAGTCCAAGCAGGAGAAACACTAAATGAGCCGCCTGCAAACCCGCTTTGCGCAACTCAAGGAACAAAACCGCGCCGCCCTGGTGACCTTCGTCACCGCTGGCGACCCGGGTTATGACGCCTCGCTGGCGATCCTCAAGGGCTTGCCGGCCGCCGGCGCCGACGTGATCGAGCTGGGCATGCCCTTCACCGATCCGATGGCAGACGGCCCGGCGATTCAACTGGCTAATATCCGTGCGCTGGACGCCAAGCAAAACCTGGCGAAAACCCTGCAAATGGTCCGCGAGTTCCGCACCGACGACAGCGACACCCCCCTGGTGTTGATGGGCTACTTCAACCCAATTCACAAATACGGTGTGCCGCAGTTTATCGCCGATGCGAAGGCAGCCGGCGTCGACGGCCTGATCGTGGTCGACATGCCACCTGAGCACAACGGCGAGTTATGCGACCCGGCTCAGGCCGCGGGCATCGACTTTATCCGCCTGACCACGCCGACCACCGATGACGTGCGCCTGCCGACGGTGCTCAACGGCAGTTCCGGGTTTGTGTATTACGTGTCGGTAGCAGGCGTGACCGGTGCCGGCGCCGCCACGCTGGAACACGTCGAAGAAGCGGTCACGCGCCTGCGTCGCCACACCGACCTGCCGATCAGCATCGGTTTCGGTATTCGTACACCGGAACAAGCTGCGGCCATTGCGCGCCTGGCCGACGGTGTGGTGGTGGGTTCGGCACTGATCGATCACATCGCCAATGCCGGCAGCGACCAGCAGGCGATCGATGGCGTGCTGAGTCATTGCGCGGCGCTGTCGGCAGGTGTGCGCAACGCACGCAAGTAAGCACCTGCGTTTTGATACTTGCGCTACGCTGAGGGGTGACACCACGTCACCCCAACGCACTTCCATGCCTATTGCCGTCTAACCACCCTCGCAAGCCCCCGCATTTCTTGCTTCCCGGTCGTTAAGTTAGTTGCATCAGAAGTCATCCCTGGCTCTCAGGAGTACATCATGGCCTTTGATCTCATTACCTCTTCAGACTCCCGTCACTCAACCTTGCAAAAGGGCTTCAACCTGCGCTGGCCGTTGGGCAATGTGCAGGGTCAGTCTTCGCAAAATGGCGCCAACCTGATCTACCTCTGCCGCAACCCACAAGACATCATTGACGCCGCCGCGCAGGCATTGGCCCTTCCCGAGGGGCGCATCACCGTACGCAGTGGTGGTCATTGCTACGAAGGCTTTGTCGCCAACAAGATGCCCGACAGTCCACTTGAGGTACTGTCGATTCTGGATATCAGTGCGTTGAACCAGGTGGTCTATGACGCCAGCGGGCAAATCGGCTCCGAGCTGGACCCCAGCGCTGCTGAACGCTATAGCTTTCGCCTGGAAGCCGGCGGACAAAACTGGGATGCCTATGTCGCGTTATACAAGCTGGCCAACAAAACCCTGCCCGGTGGTTCGTGTTATTCAGTGGGCCTTGGCGGACATATTTGCGGAGGCGGCTATGGGCTGCTGTCGCGCAAATATGGACTGGTATGTGACTGGCTCAGCGGTGTGGATATCCTGGTGCCCGACAGCCTTGGCAAAGGCCTCGAACCGCGCCACGTTTCTCGCGACAGCACCAATCAGGACGAACTGGACCTGTTCGCCGCGTGTTGCGGTGCCGGTGGCGGACAGTTCGGCATCATCACCAGCTATTACTTCAAAGACCTGCCACCGGCACCGAAAGAGGTACTGTGGCTGGTGTTGGAATGGGACTGGTCCGTACTGACCAAACCTGCACTCGATAACCTGCTGGCGGCCTATCAATCATGGTTCGCCAGCAATCAAAGCAACACGGACACTTGGGGCCTGGCGACCAAGCTGGAGATGCGCCACCAGCACACAGGCAATGTGACCCTGGGTATTCACTATGTGGACAAGGATGGCGAACTGAACGAGCGAGCCCCTTTCGATGATTTTGTCGACAAGATGCTGACAGCCATCGGGCTACCTGCTACCGAGTCACTGGTGCCGTTTCACGTCATCCATCAGCCGCGTGGTAGCTGCGCGGGACGCACCATCAATTCATTGGAATCCGCCGAGGAAGCTACCCAACGCCTGGATTGGCTGGTATGCCAACAGACATTGAACGGTTCGGGGGACAACCAGCGTGGGCGCTATAAATCGGCCTACCAGAAGGGCCCTTTCAGCCCTCAAGTGCTGGACGCCATCTGGACCACATTGACCTGGCCAGACCCTGATAACCACCTGACACAAAGCCTCATTCAGATTCAGTCTTTCGGTGGCCAGATCAATGCCGCCAGCGAGCCAGTGCGCAGGGAGTCGTCAGCCGCTCAGCGCTCGTCATACCTCAAGTGGCAACCGCAATGTTACTGGCGCGGCGATAGCGCCGCCTCGGATCAAGCCCATGCCGACTGGATCCGAGGGTTGTACTTCAACGCGTTCGCCGATGATCAGGGCGTACCGGTCAACGACGAGTTTGAAGGTTGTTACATCAATTACCCCGACCTCGATATGACCTACATCGGTGGCAATCCGGCCAATGGCAAAAACCCACAGTGGTACAAGATCTTCTTTCCCGACCTGATCATCGAAAGCCGCCTGCGGCGTACCAAGCAGCGCTGGGACCCACACAACATTTTCCATAACGAAATGTCGGTGCCGTAATCGCGAAAGAAGGGCGACTCCAAGGTCGCCCTTTTTTACAGCTCGATCCGCTCGACTTTACCTACAAGCAATATGTAGGAAAGTGCTCCCAGCAACGCCAGCACCGCGATGTAAGTAATCGCCGGCGCAAACGACGAACCACTGGCCAGAAAGCCAATCACGATGGGCGTAGCGATTGCCGACAGGTTACCGATGAAGTTGAACACGCCTCCGGTCAGCCCCAGCAACCGCGCAGGCGCCAAGGTCGAAACCAGCGACCAGGTGATCGACGCCAGGCCATTGCCGAAAAATGCCACCGCCAGAAACGCGATGACCCACGCCGTGGAGTCCACGTAGTTGGCACCGATGATCGCCGTGGAAATCAGCAGCCCACTGATGATCGGCAACTTGCGGGCAAAGCCTACCGAGGCACCACGACGGATCAACCAATCGGAAAACACCCCCGAACACAGCACGCCCACAAAAGCGGCCAGGAACGGCAACGACGCCAACAAACCTGACTGGATAAAGTCCATGCCGCGATATTTCACCAGGTACGTCGGGAACCAGGTCAGGAAGAACCATAGCGTAGAGTTCAGGCAGAACTGCCCCAGGTAGATGCCCCAGAGTTTGCGCTTGCTCAGCACGATACCGAGGTCGACCCAACTGAAGGGTGCCTTGGCCGTTTGCGCCTGCATGTCCACCAGCCCACCACCGTCACGGATCAACTGGATTTCAGCCTCATTGGCGCCTTTGAAATCTTTGGGCTCGCGATACACCGCGTACCAGATCGCGGCCCAAAGGATGCCGACGCCACCGGTAACGACAAACACCATGTGCCAGCCGTACTGGTGTTGCAGCCAAGCCAGTACCGGGGTGAGGAACGCCAGGCCGACAAATTGCCCGGAGGTGTAGACGCCAATTGCAGTGGCGCGCTCGCGCTCGGGAAACCAGGTGGTGACCACACGGCTGTTGATGGGATAGGCCGGTGCCTCCAACGCGCCAACGGCCATGCGCAACACGAACAACGCGATAAAGCTGGCGGCGAAACCGAGCATCACGGTGGCAATCGACCACAGCAGCAGGGCGGCCGTATACAGAATGCGCGGCGGCACCCGGTCTACCAGCCAGCCGCCGGGGATTTGCATGGCCGCGTAAGTCCAGCCGAAAGCGGAAAAAATAAGCCCGACCTGCACCGGGTCGATACCCAGCTCGCTGGTCAGCGCAGGCGCGGCAATCGACAGGTTGCTGCGGTCCAGGTAGTTGATCACCACGGTGATGAACAGCAGCACCATGATGAAGAAGCGCTTTCGGCTAGGCGTGACTAAAGAAGCCTGCCCGGTATGGGATTCAGGGTGCATGGGGTGCCTCTTTTTATGTTTGTTGAGGACAAAACGTGCTGAAGGAACGCGGTCAATGTGGGAGCGCATTCCTTCAGATAAAAATCACCACTCGGCAAAACTGCCATCGGCGTGGCGCCAGATCGGGTTGCGCCAGCGATGGCCGATAGCCGCGCGCTCAATCACGTATTCCTCGTTGATCTCAATGCCCAGGCCCGGGCCGTTGGGGATCTTCACAAAGCCCTGGTCATAGTCGAACACGCCGGGGTCACGCACATAGTCGAGCAGATCGTTGCTTTCGTTGTAGTGGATGCCCAGGCTTTGTTCCTGGATAAACGCGTTGTAGCAAGCCGCATCCAGCTGCAGGCACGCTGCCAGGGCAATCGGGCCCAGCGGACAGTGCAGGGCCAGGGCCACGTCGTAGGCTTCGGCCATGTTGGCGATCTTGCGGGTTTCGGTAATCCCGCCTGCGTGGGAGGCGTCCGGCTGGATGATGTCGACGTAGCCTTCGCTGAGCACACGCTTGAAATCCCAACGCGAAAACAGGCGCTCGCCCAGGGCAATCGGCGTACTGGTCAGCGGCGCCAGTTCTTTCAATGCTTCGTAGTTTTCGCTGAGCACCGGTTCTTCAATGAACATCAGTTTGTAAGGATCAAGCTCTTTCATCAGCACCTTGGCCATGGGCTTGTGCACGCGGCCATGGAAGTCGACGCCGATACCGACGTTAGGGCCCACCGCATCGCGCACGGCAGCGACATTGGCCAGTGCCAGGTCGACTTTGTCGAAGCTGTCGAGGAACTGCAGTTCTTCGGTGCCGTTCATTTTCACCGCAGTGAAGCCACGAGCCACGGCCTCTTTGGCTGCACGGGCAGTGTCGGCGGGGCGATCGCCACCGATCCACGAGTACACGCGAATCTTGTCACGCACCTGGCCGCCCAGCAGATCGCTGACCGAGACGCCCAGCGCCTTGCCCTTGATGTCCCACAACGCCTGGTCGATACCGGCGAGGGCGCTCATGTGCACGGCACCGCCGCGATAGAACCCGCCGCGATAGAGCACCGTCCAGATATCTTCGATATTGCGTGGGTCTTTGCCGATCAGGTAGTCGGACAGTTCTTCGACGGCGGCGGCCACTGTGTGAGCGCGGCCTTCGACCACGGGCTCACCCCAGCCAGTCACGCCCTGGTCGGTTTCGACCTTGAGGAAGCACCAGCGCGGCGGGACGATAAAGGTCGTCAATTTGGTGATTTTCATCTCTTGTCTCTCTTATGGATGCAGCGCCTGCGGGCGCGGAACTTGCTATCAGCTCAGGGCTTTCCAGGCGGCGACATAAGCCTGGGCACGGCTCGCGACCTGATCCACTGTCATTCCCGGCTTGAACAAGCCGGAGCCCAACCCGAACCCTTTCGCGCCGGCGTCGATAAACACCTGCATGTTGTCCGGCGTAACACCGCCTACCGGCAGCAGCAGCGTGCCCGCCGGCAATACCGCCAGCCACGCCTTGATCACCGAAGGACCGATCTGCTCGGCCGGGAACAGCTTCAATACGTCGGCGCCTTCGGCCAGTGCGGCAAACGCCTCGGTTGGCGTCGCCACGCCAGGCGACAAGTACAGGCCTGCGGCCTTGGCGGCGCGCAGTACTTTGGCATCGCTATGGGGCATGACAATCACCTGTCCACCAGCCGCCTTCACCTGCTCGACCTGTTCAGGCGTCAACACCGTGCCGGCGCCGATCAGGCAATCGGCGGGCAGGCTGTCGCGCAGGGTGCGAATGCTGGTGTACGGCTCCGGCGAATTGAGCGGGACTTCGATCACACGAAAACCCGCGTCGTACAACACCTGGCCGATGGCCTGGGCTTCGTCCGGGCGTATGCCACGCAGGATTGCGATCAAACCGTTTTGCGCGAGTGCTTGCTTGAGCATGTCAGGCCTCCGTTACAGGTTGAGTGAGCCCAGCCGCCACGGCCAATTGCCACAGGCCGCGCTCGGTGGCTTCCTGCGCCAGGCTGACGTGGGCGAAGCCGCAAAGGGCCAGAGCGCGTTGATAGCGGGCGCAGAGTGGGGCGGCGCCAACCAGGATGATCGGCTTGGTTTTGGCGCTGTCTGGCAAACCGGCGAGTTCGTGGCCGATCAACAGGCCGGACAGGTAGTCGGGCTGCTGGTTGGGTGCAAGCTCAGCCGTCAGGCCCAGGGTACGGGCACTGAACAAGGTCGACAGCACGCCACGCCTGCCATCCTTTGAAAGCGCCACGTGCACGCCACGATCAAAGGCCTCGGCCTGGAATTGTTCGCTCGGCTGCTGAGTGCGGCCCAGGATGCTGTGCTTGCTCAATACCGCGAACAGTTCGCCGGTCATGAAGGTGTCGAAATGCGTAATGCGGCCTTCACTCACCTCGACCCATTTGGAGTGGCTGCCGGGCAACCCGATCAGCACTTGGGCCCCAAGCCCCTGCAGCACGCCGAGTACCTGGGTTTCTTCGCCGCGCATCACATTGGGTAAACCCGCTTGCTCAATCACCCCCGGCACAATATGCACATCCACCCCACGCAGGCTGCGCACGCGGTGCAACGCCAAGCCCAGGCTGGCGACATCCACAGGCGTGGCGCAATAAGCCGCCTCGCTCCAACCCTGCGCGCTGCCAACCATACCGCAGGCAATCACGGGCAATTCAGGCTGGGCGTCGAGCCAATCGCCGCAGGCGCTATCGAATGCCAACTCAAAGCCGTCAGCGCACTGGATACCGTTGATTTCCCGTGGCTCGCAGGGCAAATGCATGATGCCCCAGGCTTGCGAGCGCTGTTCCAGCACAACGCCGGCGGGGCCGAGTTTGTAAGCACGAAGGGAGCTGGTCCCCCAATCGAGCGCGATCAATTGCGCCTGCATCGCTTCACCTGAAATGAGTGGGTGCTGAAAAAAACAGATGGGCGAATATAAACCTACGGACCGGGATATCTCAATATATAAATATCAATCCCACATAATGAGACGAAGCAAGATTAATCCTACACCGTTCCCTGTTTTTACTTAGGGAAAGGCAAGGCTTTATCTGATAGGGAAAGTTAAAAAACCGACAGATTCAGCTCGCGCATCGCACCCATCCAGATCGCGTAGTCGGTGTGGTCCTTCAGGTCATCGCCGGTTTCAGGGTGCAGGAAGACCACCAGGCCATCGCGGTGCAGCGCCAGCCACGGCAACACCACGCCGATGTATTCCGGCTCGAATGCCAGCTGGCAGCTCCAATCCGGGTGCGGGCCCACCGGCCGCTCATGCACACGGCCCATGCGCAACGGGAACAGCCTGGCGGCGTCCTCACAGAGCGTGCGCGCCTGGTCGATGGTGCTGGCGTCGAAGTAGATATGGGCGTGATAGCCCTTGATACGTTGCATGACGGACTCCGGATCCACGATGTGCCGATCCTAGACCGCAATCGAAGGCAGGGCCAGCCCGGTCAACGACTGCGCACTGCTGGCCTGTTCCGCCATCAGCCATTGGACAAAACGCTCAACCAACTGCCCGCGGCGTTTGCGCTGGGGTTGCACCACGTAATAACCGAAACGCGAGGTCACCGTGGGGCTGATCGGTCGGCACAGCCAGTTCTGTTCCAGCAGGTTATCCACCAAATGGCGCCAGCCGATGGCAACGCCCTGGCCGGCAATCGCAGCCTGAATCAGCAAGGTGTAGTTGTCGAAGCGCAATTGCCCGGGAGTTGGCGCAGCGGATATACCCAATTGGCGGAACACCCCGCTCCAGTCGAACCATTGGCTGTTGTTTTCCTGACGCAGGTGCAGCAACGGGTACTCGGGCAAGGATTGCACCGTCATCGGCGCGGCCTGAGCCTTGAGCCACTGCGGGCTGCATACCGGGAACACTTCCTCATTGAACAACCACAGGCTGTCGCCCTGCTTGAAACGGCCATCGCCGAACAGCACCGCCACATCGATATCGCTGCGCAGGCTGGCGTGGTTGCGCTCACTGGTAACCAGGCTCACATCCACCTGCGGGTTGGCCTGGTGAAAGCGATGCAGGCGCGGCATCAGCCAATAGGCGGCGAAGGCGAAGTCGGTAGCCACTTGCAGTACTTCGTGCTGGTCCTGTTGGGTGATGGTGCTGAGCCCTTGATTGATGCTTTGCAGGGCGCCCTGTACGTGCTCGAACAACAGCACGCCGGCGTCGGTCAGTTCGATACCGCGATAGATGCGGTCAAACAGGCGGATTGCCAGTTGTTCTTCAAGACGCTTGATCTGCTGGCTGACCGCCGGCTGGGTGGTGCCAAGCTCCATCGCCGCGGCGGTAAAACTGCGGTGGCGCGCCGCCGCTTCGAAGGCTCGCAGCAGATCGAGAGAGAGGTTACCCAGCGCTTCATACATAAGCTGTCGTTATCCTAGGCATTGCTTGTCATGGGCTTTACCCTGATTTCCATGGGCCGCATTCTCATTGGCATAAACACTTACTATGGAATGCCGAGAAACCATGAAGCGCAAGAACATTCTTTTCATCATGGCCGATCAAATGGCCGCTCCCATGCTGCCGTTCTACGGGCCTTCCTCGATCAAGCTGCCAAACCTCAGCCGCCTCGCCGCCCAAGGCGTGGTATTCGAGGCCGCCTATTGCAACAGTCCGTTGTGTGCGCCTTCGCGCTTCACTCTGGTCAGCGGCCAGTTGCCGAGCAAGATCGGCGCCTACGACAACGCTGCCGATTTCCCCGCCGATGTGCCGACCTATGCCCACTACCTGCGTCGCCTCGGCTACCGCACCGCGTTGTCGGGCAAGATGCATTTCTGCGGTCCCGACCAGTTGCACGGCTATGAAGAACGCCTGACCAGCGATATCTACCCCGCGGACTATGGCTGGGCGGTGAATTGGGATGAGCCCGACGTACGCCCCACCTGGTACCACAACATGTCTTCGGTGCTGCAAGCGGGCCCGTGCGTGCGCACCAACCAGCTGGACTTCGACGAGGAGGTGGTGTTCAAGGCGCAGCAATACCTGTTCGATCATATCCGCGAGGACGGTGATCGGCCCTTCTGCCTGACCGTATCGATGACCCATCCCCACGACCCTTACACCATTCCCAAGCCGTTCTGGGACCTGTACGACGACGCCGACATCCCTTTGCCTGCAACGCCGGCGCAAGCAGAGCTGGACCCACACTCCCAGCGTCTGCTCAAGGTCTATGACTTGTGGGATAAACCGCTGCCTGTGGACAAGATCCGCGATGCCCGTCGCGCCTACTTCGGTGCGTGCAGTTACATCGACAGCAATGTCGGCAAACTCCTGCAAACCCTGGAAGACACCGGCCTGGCTGACGACACCCTGATCATATTCTCCGGCGACCACGGTGACATGCTCGGCGAGCGCGGCCTCTGGTACAAAATGCACTGGTTTGAAATGGCCGCCCGCGTGCCGCTGCTGATCAGCGCGCCGGGCCAATTCGCGGCTGGGCGGGTCACTCAGGCGGTGTCCACCGCCGACCTGCTGCCGACCCTGGTGGAGCTGGCCGGCGGCGAGCTGGACCCGCACTTGCCGTTGGACGGTCGCTCTCTGGTCCCGCACTTGCAAGGGCAGGGCGGGCATGACGAAGTGTTTGGCGAATACATGGCCGAAGGCACCATCAGCCCATTGATGATGATTCGCCGGGGCGCCTACAAATTTATCTACAGCGAAGACGACCCTTGCCTACTGTTTGATGTGCGCAACGACCCGCACGAGCGGGAGAACCTCAGCCTGTCAGCAGAGCATCGCTCGCTGTTCGAGGCCTTTTTGCATGAGGCGCGGGCCAAATGGGACATCCCGGCGATCCATCAGCAAGTGCTTGCCAGCCAGCGTCGCCGCCGTCTGGTGTTTGAGGCACTGACTCAAGGCACGCTCAAGAGCTGGGATCACCAGCCACAGGTGGATGCCAGTCAGCAGTACATGCGCAACCATATCGACCTCGACGACCTGGAGCGCAAGGCACGTTATCCACAACCCTGCCAAAACCAATAAACAGACAGAGGGAAGGCCATGCAAAAGTTGACCGTGGTACTGAGCATATTGGCGCTGGGCAGCGCCAACGTGTACGCAGACGCTCGCTGTGAAACGGTAAAGATGGCCGATCCAGGCTGGAGCGACATTGCCGCCACCAATGCCATTACCGGCTTTTTGCTGACGGGCATGGGCTACAAAGCCAAGGTCGATACCCTGGCGGTGCCGATCACCTTTGGCGGGCTCAAGGACGGCCAGGTGGATGTGTTTCTCGGCAACTGGATGCCGGCGCAACAAGGTTTTTATGACAAGTTCGTGGCCAACGGCGATGTGGTGCAACTGGCGAAGAACCTCGACGGCACCGAGTTCACCCTCGCGGTGCCGGACTACGTATGGGACGCCGGCGTACGTGACTTTGCCGACCTGAACAAGTTTGCCGACAAGTTCGACAAGAAGATCTATGGCATCGGCTCTGGCGCGCCGGCGAATATCTCGTTGCAGGAGATCATCAAGAAGAATGACTTCAACCTTGGCCAGTGGAAGCTGATCGAGTCCAGCGAGCAGGCGATGCTCGCCGAGGTGTCGCGAGCGGTGAAGAAACAGCGCTTCGTCACCTTCCTCGGCTGGACGCCGCACCCGATGAACGTGCAGTTGAAGATGCATTACCTCAAGGGCGGCGAGCAGTATTTTGGCGCCACTGGTAGCGTGTATACCTTGACCCGCAAGGGTTACGCCCAAGCCTGCCCGAATGTCGCCAAACTGCTGACCAACCTGAGTTTCACCCAGGAGATGGAGAACGGCATCATGGCGCAGGTGGCCAACAACAAGGTCAGCAATGCCGAGGCGGCCAAAGCGTGGATCAAGGCCAACCCCGCGGTGCTGGACAAGTGGCTCGACGGCGTGAAAACCCTGGATGGCCAGGATGCGTTGCCCGCGGTCAAAGCCCAACTCTAAGATGCGCCTGGATCCAAATGTGGGAGGGGGCTTGCCCCCGATGACGGCCTATCAGCTATGAATGTATTGGCTGAAACACCGCTATCGGGAGCAAGCCCCCTCCCACAGGGAGCCGGTGTGTACTGATACTCTAAGCCAAACCTTCTACCCGAGCCTGCGATGCCCCGGCCCAACCGCCACACACTCTTCCCCTTCCTCAGCTGGCTCCCGCGCCAAACCCGCGCCAGCGTCGGCCGGGATGCCATCGTCGGCTTCAGTGGCGCCGTACTGGCCCTGCCACAGTCGATTGCCTACGCACTGATCGCCGGCCTGCCACCGGAATACGGGCTCTACGCGGCGATCATCCCGGTCTTGATCGCTTGCCTGTGGGGCTCTTCCTGGCACCTGATCTGTGGGCCCACGGCGGCGATTTCCATCGTGCTTTACGCCAGTATCAGCCCATTGGCCGTGCCAGGTTCCCAGGACTACATCACCCTCATCCTGTTGCTGACCTTCCTCGCCGGGGTGTTCCAGTGGTTGCTCGGCCTTCTGCGCTTTGGCGCGCTGGTGAATTTTGTCTCCCATTCGGTGGTGCTGGGTTTCACCCTGGGCGCCGCGGTGGTGATTGCCCTGGGGCAGTTGCCGAACCTGCTGGGGCTGGACTTGCCGAGCCAGGCCACCGCCCTCAACAGCCTGCTGGCGCTGGTCGACCATGGCGGTGAGTGGGATCGTGCGTCCGTGATCCTCGGGCTCGGCACTTTGCTGGTGGGCGCGCTGCTCAAGTCTCTGGTGCCACGCTGGCCGACGCTGTTGATCGCTTTAGTCTTGGGTAGTCTGGCGGCATGGCTGTGGCCGACGATGTTCGGGCATGTGGCGCTGGTCAGTTCGTTTATCGGCCAGTTGCCGCCGTTCAGCCCATTGCCGATGGACCTGGACCTGGTACTGCGCCTGTTGCCCAGCGCGGTGGCGGTGGGAATGCTGGGGTTGGTGACCAGCCTGTCGATTGCACGCTCACTGTCGGCTCGCTCGCAACAATTACTCGACGCCAACCAGGAAGTGCGCGCCCAGGGTTTATCCAACATCGTTGGCGGATTTTTCTCCGGCTACCTGTCAGCCGGTTCGTTCACCCGCTCGGGCCTCAGTTACGAGGCGGGTGCTTGTTCGCCCCTGGCTGGGGTGTTTTCCGCGCTGTGGGTGGCGTTATTTGCGTTGTTCGGCGCGACGTTGATCGCGCATATTCCCATCCCCAGCATGGCCGCCAGCATCCTGCTGATTTGCTGGGGTTTGGTGGATCATCGAGGGATTCGTGCTTTGTTTCGTGTCAGCCGCGCCGAATTCGTGGTGATGGGCCTGACGTGTGTCGCCACCTTGCTGCTGGAGCTACAAACGGCGATTTATGCCGGGGTGTTGGCATCGCTGTTTTTCTACCTCAAGCGCACTTCGCAACCACGGGTTCAGCAATGGCGCGATGGGGACGAGGATGTATTACGCGTGGGTGGCTCGATCTTTTTTGGCGCCAGCCATTACCTGCAAGTACGCCTGCAAAGTCTGCAGGGCACACGGGTGGTGATCGAAGCGCAGCAGATCAATTTTATCGACTACTCCGGGGTGGAGATGCTGCATCAGGAGGCGCGACGGTTGGCGCGGTTGGGGCGTAGCCTGACCTTGCGTGGGGCCAGGCCGCAAGTAATCGAAGAGTTAAGAAAACTGGAAGGGGCCAAGAGTTGCCCCCTCCATTTCCAAGATTGAACACGATCAGGCCAATTGACGGCGTAGTTCGGCTAACACCGGTGCTGAATCAGGGCGCACACCACGCCACAGGAAGAAGGCTTCCGCTGCCTGCTCCACCAGCATCCCCAAACCATCCATCGCCACCACAGCGCCGTGTTCCGCAGCCCAGCGGCAGAACGCGGTAGGTTCCTTGGCGTACATCATGTCGTAGCAGAACGTCTTGCCCGGCTCGATCAGGCTGCCGGCAATCGGCGGTACATCGCCTGACAGGCTGGCGGACGTGGCATTGATGATCACGTCCACCGGCTCACGTAGCCAATCGAAACCACTGGCAGACACCGGGCCCAGGTCGTCGAACAGCTCAGCGAGCAGCTCGGCCTTTTCCACGGTGCGGTTGGCGATGATCAACGAAGAGGGTTGCTGTGCCAGCAACGGCTCAAGTGCACCGCGCACCGCGCCACCGGCTCCCAACAACAGGATGCGTTTGCCTTGCAGGTTCAGCCCGGCGTTGACCGTCAGGTCGCGCACCAGGCCGGCGCCGTCGGTGTTGTCTCCCAACAACGTACCGTCCGCCAGTTTGCTCAGGGTGTTCACGGCTCCAGCGCGCTGGGCACGTTCAGTCAAGGTATCGGCCAAACGATAGGCGTCTTCCTTGAACGGCACGGTCACGTTGGCGCCACGGCCCTGGCGAAAAAACTCACGGGCGCAGTGGGTGAAATCCTCCAACGGCGCGAGCAACGTGCTGTAGTCCAGTTGTTCGCCGGTCTGCTCGGCGAACATACGGTGGATCAGCGGCGATTTACTGTGGCCGATGGGGTTGCCGAACACGACATAACGGTCCATCACACCGCCGCCTTGGCTGCAACGACGCCGAGCCAGTCGCGGTCTTGCAGGAAATAATCGGTGAGGCGCGCCTCTTCGCTACCGGCCTCGGCCTTCCAGTCGTAGCTCCAACGGACCTGGGGCGGCAGCGACATCAGGATCGACTCTGTACGCCCGCCCGACTGCAAACCGAACAGGGTGCCACGGTCATAGACCAGGTTGAATTCGACGTAGCGGCCCCGGCGGAACTCCTGGAACTGACGCTGCTGCTCGGTATACGCCATGGCCTTGCGACGTTGCACAATCGGCAGGTAGGCATCGATATAGGCATCGCCGATGGCACGGATAAAGGCGAAACAGGTGTCGAAGCCCCATTCGTTCAAGTCATCGAAGAACAGGCCACCGATACCGCGAGGTTCATTGCGATGCTTGATGTGGAAATAGGCGTCGCACCAGGCTTTATAGCGTGCGTACACGTCCGGGCCAAAGGGCGCACAAGCTTGCTCGGCCACACGGTGCCAGTGGACGCAGTCTTCTTCGTTGCCGTAATACGGGGTCAAGTCAAAGCCGCCACCGAACCACCACACCGGCTCTTCGCCTTCTTTTTCAGCGATGAAAAAGCGCACATTGGCGTGGGATGTCGGCACATGGGGATTATGCGGATGAATCACCAGTGACACGCCCAAGGCTTCAAACCCCCGACCAGCCAGCTCAGGCCGATGGGCACTGGCGGACGGTGGCAAACCGCTGCCAAACACGTGGGAAAAGTTAACACCGCCTTTTTCGATCACCGAACCGTTCTCGATCACACGGGTGCGACCGCCACCACCGGCAGGCCGGGTCCAGGCGTCTTCGATAAAGCGAGTATCCGTCTCGAAGGTTTCCAGGGCGTTGCAAATGCGATCTTGCAGGTCAAGCAGGTAGGCTTTAACGGCCTCGGTGCGGGTAGTCATGGCATCACCTTGAATCGGGCAAAGCTACGCGAGGCCATCGGGCGTCGGCGGCAAATGGGCGCACAGGATACCACTGCGCCCACATGCCACTGCACTTAGGTGCGCGGCAGTTGACGAAGATCAAGCTTAGGAGTCCGATAGGGGGCTACGCAGATTCGAACCTAAGGAGAAGTGCAGATGGCCAAACGTATCCAGTTCAGCGCCCACGGCGGCCCCGAAGTACTTGAGTATGTGGACTACACGCCAGCGGAGCCTGGCCCACAACAGGTGCGGGTGCGTAACGAGGCCATCGGTCTGAACTTCATCGACACCTATTTTCGCAGTGGCCTCTACGCACCGCCCGCGCTGCCATCGGGCCTGGGCGCAGAAGGCGCTGGTGTAGTCGATGCCGTGGGCAGTGAAGTCACCCAGTTCAAAGTCGGCGACCGCGTGGCCTACGGCAGCGGCCCGCTGGGTGCCTACAGCGAGTTGCATGTGTTGCCCGCCGCCAACCTGGTGCACCTGCCGGATGACATCAGTTTCGAGCAGGCCGCCGGGGCCATGCTCAAGGGCCTGACCGTGCAATACCTGTTGCGCCAGACCTACGAATTGAAAGGCGGCGAAACCATCCTGTTCCACGCCGCTGCCGGTGGCGTGGGCTCCCTGGCCTGCCAATGGGCCAAGGCGCTGGGCGTGAAGCTGATCGGCACCGTGAGTTCGCCGGAAAAGGCCGCCCTGGCCAAATCCCTCGGCGCCTGGGAAACCATCGACTACAGCAAGGAGAATGTCGCACAACGTGTGCTGGAATTGACTGACGGTAAAAAGGTGCCGGTGGTGTACGACGGCGTCGGCAAGGACACCTGGCTGACCTCTCTGGACAGCGTGGCGCCACGGGGTTTGGTCGTAAGCTTTGGCAACGCGTCGGGCGCGGTGGACGGGGTGAACCTGGGCATTCTGTCGGCCAAGGGCTCGCTGTACGTGACCCGCCCGACGCTGGCGACCTACGCCAACAATCCGGCGAACTTGCAGGCGATGGCGGACGATCTGTTTTCGATGATCAAGAGCGGCAAGGTGCGCATTGATATCAACCAGCGCTACCCGCTGGCGGATGCGGCCAAAGCGCAGACCGAGTTGTCGGCGCGACGCACGACTGGCTCAACCATTCTGTTGCCTTGAGTGCGTCATCGCAGGCAAACCAGCTCCCACATTTGACCGCGATGACTGATCAAATGTGGGAGCCGGGCTTGCCCGCGATGGCCGTGCCTCGATCTCAGGAGGGGCGCACGACCTCACCTGTCACCAGGTCCCGAATCAGGCTTGGGTTCTTGCGCCCACCCAGCGCGCCACCCAACACCAAGTCCACTTGCCCGCGAAAATACTGCTCCACGCGAATACGCGTGCGTGCCGCCGGGCGCCCCTGAGGGTTGGCCGACGTGGAGATCAACGGCCCGACCTGAGCGCACAAATCCCTCACCAACGGGTGATCAGTGACCCGCAACGCCACGGTGTCATGCATACCCGTGACCCATTCGGGCAACAAGTCCTGGTGGGGCACCAGCCAGGTATTCGGCCCGGGCCAGGTGCTGGCCATGCGATCGATCCAGGTGTCCGGGAAGTCTTCGAACAGGAAGTCGAATTGACGAATGTTGTCCGCTACCAGAATCAGGCCCTTGTCCACCGAGCGGTTCTTGATCGCCAATAGCCGATCCACCGCTTCTTCATTCCACGGGTCGCAACCCAGGCCCCAGACCGCCTCGGTCGGATAGGCAATCACCGCGCCTGCGCGAATTTCCCGTGCGGCTTGCAGCACACGCCACCTGTTGACCATTATTTAATCTCCGGACTAAAGCTCTGGGCAGTTTACCGATCTTCGTTACAAAACCCAGCGCCAAAAACCGGCAGTACCTAAACCTGGCAACGCGCCAGCCAGCGCCCGCTTTCGCAGATGACCTGGCCTTCCAGCTCCAGCTCCGTAAGAGTCGCCAGCACCTGGGACAACGGCCGACCACTGGCAATCGCCAGGGCTTCACTGGTATGCGGCGTAGCATGCAGCAGTGCCACCAGTGGGTGGGTGATCGGCACCGGCGCAGGGCGCGATAACGCCTGCCAACCGCGCAGCGCCTCAAGGATGTGTTCGATGGTTTCCACCAGCACCGCGCCATCACGGATCAGTTGATGGCAACCCTTGGCACCGGGATGGTGAATGGAGCCCGGGATCGCATACACCTCGCGCCCTTGCTCTGCGGCCAGCCGTGCGGTGATCAGCGAACCGCTGGCCATGCTGGCTTCCACCACCAGAACCCCCAGCGAGAGCCCGCTGATAATCCGATTGCGCCGTGGAAAATTACCGGCCTGGGGCCCCGCGTCCAACGGAAACTCAGAAACCACCGCGCTGCCTTGGGCAATCATCGCGGCAGCGAGCTTGCGGTGGCGCTGTGGATAAAAATTTTCCAGCCCGGTGCCAAGCACCCCGACTGTACGACCGCCCACCTCCAGCGCTGCCTGATGTGCTGCGCCGTCAATGCCCAGCGCCAAACCACTGGTGATGACAAAACCGGCGCTCGCCAGGCTGCGGGAAAACGCGGCGGCCGTGTCCATGCCGGGGCGGGAAGCACGCCGGCTACCGACCATGGCCAACTGTGGTTTTTCCAGAATGCCCGGGTCGCCCGCAACGAATAACAGCGGCGGTGCGTCGTCGATCTGAGCGAGCAAGGCCGGGTACTCAGGTTGGTCCCACATCAGCAAATGCTGGGCCGGACGCTCTAACCAGGCCAATGCCGTACTGGCGCCATCACGGATTTGCGGGCTACGCCGGGCATCGGCGCTGATGGCGGGCAACCCGAGGGAACGCCAGGCACTGGCGGGGGCACTGAGGGCCTTGGAGGCGCAGCCGAACGCTTGGATCAATACGTGAAAACGCTTGGGACCCAGTTCTGGCAGCCTGTGCAAGCGTAGTCGGGCTTCCAGCTCTGCCGGAGAAATTTCGCTACTGTTTATCGGATTCATTTGATCATCCTTGACCGGAATAAGCTGTGGATAACTCTGTTGGTAACTTATTTAGCAGGCTATTTATTGCGCTTGTTGACGGGTCTCGAAACGATCCTTTACAGCCAGCGCGCGTGAAGCACTGAGCACCAAGGCGTAACTGAGTTTTTCATAGGTGCGAAACACCAGAAGGGTGCCGGCCCGTTCTTCCGGGAGTTGTGTTGGCGTGCCGGTAAGGACGTCTCGCACCGTGGCACCCGCCTTGATCACCGTCAGTAACTGGCCTTCGATCAATCCATCGCGGCGGCCCTTGTTCAGGGTCACGGCGTCCAGCACACCAATCTGAGTGACGCCCCTGGGGATGTCGATGATGTGCCCTGCGATGAAAGCCGTTGATTTGGCTGACTCCAGGGTGTTCAGCGCGACCGGACGTTGGGCACCAAGCAAGCGGTCACCTGGACGGATTTCCTGGGTAACCCGCTGCACCGCCAGGGTGGTGAGGTCGTCGGCGAGTACAAAGCGTGCGGTGCCGATATCGTCGGCATTGATGCCCAGTAGCTCCTGGGTGCCTGGGTCGGTGTAGACCTTGCCTCGACGAAAGATTCCGTAGCTTGGCTGGGCCGGGTCCAGCTGACCGCGAGCATGCACGCGCTCACCGTTGGCCCCCAGCACGCGACCGCCTTGCGCTGCGACGATATAAGGCGCGTTGTCCAGGTCCTGGGGCGTATCGACAATCCGGTTATGCAGTAAAAAGTGCTGGATGGCCTGTTGCGTCGCGTGATCCAGGCGTTCAGTGGGCTTGGGAATCAACGCCATGGCGACGGGGGCCCACAGCAGCAAGACGAGTAGCGATTTCCTCATGGGGTGAATCTCCTTTATTATGTGCGTTCGCGTGAAATGCCTTGGCCCTCGTGGCTTCTGAGCGTTTCACACCGGCCGTGTGGGTCCATCCCACCGCCGATTGGTCTTTACCTCACATGTGCAGCAATTACGCTTATGGCTATTTTGAACATCCTCGAATTTCCCGACTCGCGCCTGCGCACGATCGCCAAGCCGGTGGCCGTAGTGGACGACAAGGTTCGTCAGTTGGTCGATGACATGTTTGAAACAATGTATGAAGCTCCGGGCATTGGCCTCGCCGCTACCCAGGTCAACGTGCATCTGCGTGTCGTGGTCATGGACCTGTCGGAAGATCGCAGCGAACCCCGGGTGTACATCAACCCCGAGTTCGAACCGCTGACCGATGAGATGGGCGAATACCAGGAAGGCTGCCTGTCGGTGCCGGAGTTCTACGAGAACGTCGAACGCCCGTTGCGCGTGAAGATCAAGGCCCTGGACCGTGATGGCAAACCGTTTGAGCTGATTGCCGAAGGTCTGTTGGCAGTGTGCATCCAACATGAATGCGACCACCTTAACGGCAAGCTGTTTGTCGATTACCTGTCCACGCTCAAGCGGGACCGGATCAAGAAGAAGCTGGAAAAAAAGCATCGCCAGCAAGCTTGATGCCCTTCTTCCAAAGGCTTGCTGCGGCAAGCCTTTTTCTTTTGTGACTGTTTTTAACCGAGAACTCCCATGACCGAGCCATTGCGCATTGTTTTTGCCGGCACCCCTGAATTCGCCGCCGAACACCTCAAGGCGCTGCTTGCCAGCCCTTATGACATCGTCGCGGTGTACACCCAGCCGGATCGCCCGGCCGGTCGCGGGCAAAAACTGATGCCGAGCCCGGTCAAGCTATTGGCGCTTGAACACAACATAGCGGTGCTGCAACCGCCGACCCTGCGTAACGCCGAAGCCCAGGCCGAACTGGCCGCGCTGAAACCGGACCTGCTGGTGGTGGTGGCCTACGGTTTGATCCTGCCCCAGGCGGTGCTGGATATCCCGCGCCTGGGTTGCATCAACAGCCATGCTTCGCTGCTGCCTCGCTGGCGTGGTGCGGCGCCGATCCAGCGCGCCGTGGAGGCGGGCGACAGCGAAAGCGGCGTGACCGTGATGCGCATGGAGGCGGGCCTGGACACCGGACCGATGCTGCTCAAAGTCACCACCCCGATCACCGCGCAAGACACCGGTGGCAGCCTGCACGACCGCCTTGCCGAAATGGGCCCACCTGCCGTGATCCAGGCCATCGCCGGCCTCGCAGCAGGCACCCTGGAAGGCGAGGTACAGGACGACAGCCTGGCCACCTACGCGCACAAATTGAACAAAGACGAAGCGCGCCTCGACTGGAGCCGCCCGGCCGTGGAGCTGGAGCGCCTGGTACGTGCCTTCAACCCATGGCCAATCTGCCATAGCACCCTGAACGGCGAAGCCTTGAAGGTGTTGAACGCGACCCTGGCCGACGGCAAAGGCGCCCCCGGCGAGATTATCGGCGCCAGCAAAGACGGGCTGTTCGTCGCTTGCGGTGAGCAGGTGCTGTGCCTGACACGTCTGCAATTGCCCGGCGGCAAAGCGCTGAACTTCAGCGATTTGTTCAATAGCCGCCGTGAGAAATTTGCCTTGGGCACGATCCTCGGGGTGGCCACTCAATGAACCCACGTCTGGCCGCCGCCAAGGCTCTCGCTGCCGTGCTCAACGGCAAGGCTTCGCTGAACAGTTCATTGCCCACGCAATTGGACAAGGTCGAAGACCGGGATCGCGGTTTCACCCAGGACCTGGCCTTTGGCACCGCCCGCTGGCAGCCAAGGTTGTCGGCACTGGCAGCCAAGCTGCTGCAAAAACCGTTCAAGGCGGCAGACGCTGATGTCGAGGCGCTGTTGCTGGTGGGCCTCTATCAATTGCTCTACACCCGCGTACCGGCCCACGCCGCCATCGGTGAAACCGTCGGTTGCGCCGACAAGCTGAAAAAGCCCTGGGCCAAGGCCCTGCTCAATGCCGTACTGCGCCGGGCCCAGCGTGAAAGCGAAGCACTGCTGGCCGAGCTGGAACATGATCCGGTGGTGCGCACCGCCCACCCGCGCTGGCTGCAAAAATCCCTGAAAGCCTTCTGGCCCGAGCAATGGGAGGCTATCTGCGCAACCAACAACGCGCACCCGCCGATGATCCTGCGGGTCAACCGCCGCCACCACAGCCGTGACGCGTACCTGCAATTACTCACCGACGCGGCCATCAACGCCACCCCGTGCGTGTACAGCACCGACGGCATCGTGCTGGAAGCCGCCACCGATGTACGCAGCCTGCCGGGCTTTGCCGAAGGCTGGATCAGTGTGCAGGACGAGGCCGCGCAATTGGCGGCCGACCTGCTCGATTTGGCCCCCGGCCAGCGCGTACTCGACGCCTGCTGCGCGCCAGGCGGTAAGACCTGTCACATCCTTGAGGTTGAAAAAGACCTGGCCGGTGTAGTGGCTGTGGATCTTGAAGCCAAACGCCTGGTGCGCGTGCGGGAAAACCTTGCGCGCCTGGGCCTCAGCGCCGACCTGATCGCCGCCGACGGCCGCGACACAGCGACCTGGTGGGACGGCAAGCCATTCCAGCGCATCCTGCTGGACGCACCTTGCTCTGCCACCGGCGTAATCCGTCGGCACCCGGACATCAAGCTGACCCGCCAGCCCGACGACATCGCCGCCCTCGCGGTGCTGCAAGGCGAATTGCTTGACGCCCTGTGGCCAACCCTGGAAGTCGGCGGCATCCTGCTGTACGCCACCTGCTCCACGCTACCCACCGAAAATACTGAGGTCATCCAAGCCTTCCTCGCCCGCACCAGCGGCGCGCGCGAACTGGACCTCGCTACCAGCGCCGGCATCAAGCAGCCCCACGGCCGCCAACTGCTCGCGCAGGAAGGCGGGCACGATGGCTTCTACTACGCCAAACTGATCAAGATCGCCGCCGCACGCGGCTGAATGGGTTTAAGGGAGTGACCGGATGAAAATCATCATCCTTGGGGCAGGGCAGGTCGGAGGTACGCTGGCCGAACACTTGGCCGGCGAAGCCAACGACATCACCGTGGTCGACACCGATGCCGAGCGCCTGCGCAACCTGGGCGACCGCCTGGACATCCGCACGGTACAAGGCCGGGCGTCGTTTCCAACGGTGCTGCGTCAGGCGGGTGCCGACGATGCCGACATGCTTGTGGCGGTGACCAACAGCGATGAGACCAACATGGTCGCGTGCCAGGTCGCTCATACGTTGTTCCACACCCCAACCAAGATCGCCCGGGTGCGCGAAGCGGCCTACCTGACTCGCGCCGGCCTGTTCGATAATGACGCTATTCCGGTGGACGTATTGATCAGCCCGGAACAGGTGGTCACCCACTACATCAAGCGCCTGATCGAAATCCCTGGCGCCTTGCAGGTGATCGACTTCGCCGAGGGCAAGGCGCAACTGGTGGCGGTAAAGGCGTACTACGGCGGGCCGTTGGTGGGCCAGCAACTGCGCCAGCTGCGTGAGCACATGCCAAACGTGGAAACCCGCGTGGCCGCGATTTTCCGTCGTGACCGGCCGATCCTGCCCCAGGGCGACACGGTGATCGAGGCCGACGACGAAGTGTTTTTCATCGCCGCCAAGGCGAATATTCGTGCGGTCATGAGCGAAATGCGCAGGCTCGACGAGAGCTACAAACGCATCGTCATCGCGGGCGGCGGGCAGATCGGCGAGCGGTTGGCCGAGGCCATCGAAAGCCGCTACCAGGTGAAGATCATCGAGATGAGCCCGACGCGTTGCCGGCATTTGTCCGACACCCTCGACAGCACTGTCGTACTGCAAGGCAGCGCCTCGGACCGCGACCTGCTGATGGAAGAAAACATCGCCGACGCCGATATCTTCCTCGCCCTGACCAACGATGACGAAGCCAACATCATGTCGTCGTTGCTGGCCAAGCGGCTGGGGGCGAAGAAGGTGATGACCATCATCAACAACCCGGCCTATGTGGACCTGATCCAGGGCGGCGATATCGACATCGCCATCAGCCCCCAACTGGCGACCATCGGTACCTTGCTCGCCCACGTGCGGCGTGGCGATATTGTCAGCGTGCACTCCCTGCGCCGGGGTGCGGCGGAAGCCATCGAGGCGATTGCCCACGGTGATTCGAAGTCGAGCAAGGTGATTGGCAAGGCCATCCGCGATATCGGCCTGCCGCCGGGTACCACCATTGGTGCAATCATCCGCGATGAAGAAGTGATCATCGCCCACGACGACACGGTGATCGCCACCGCAGACCATGTGATTTTGTTCCTTGTGGATAAAAAACATATCCGCGATGTAGAGAAGCTGTTCCACGTGGGCTTGAGCTTTTTCTGATCAAACGGAGTGACCGACATGCTCGAATCCCTGGAAAAAATGCTCGCCAAGGGTGTGGATAATTCGCTGCTGCGTTTCGGCTTGGGCAAGGGTTATCTGGACTTGAAAGACAACGCCAAAGCCGCCGAGCATCTGGGCAAGTGCCTCGAGTTCGATCCGAAGTATTCGGCGGCGTGGAAGCTGTTGGGCAAGGCGCACCAGGCGCAGGGTGACAGTGCCTCAGCACGACAGGCGTGGGAAAAAGGCATTGAAGCGGCCCAGGCCCACGGCGACAAGCAGGCCGAAAAAGAGATGACCGTGTTCCTGAAGAAACTCGATCGACAGGCTTGATACAGGACTAAATGTGGGAGGGGGCTTGCTCCCGATGCCAGTGTGTCAGCCAATGCATATTTGACTGAACCACCGCTATCGGGAGCAAGCCCCTCCCACATTGTTTCTATATCGGTCTTGAGTCAGGTGTGAATCAGTACCACCGCGCCTCACCCGGCGGGCGCTTCTTGAAGCGCTTCATGCTCCACATGTACTGGCTCGGGTAGGCGCCCACATAGCGCTCCACCACTTTGCTCATCGCCGCGCAGGAGGTGGCGGTGTCGGTGCTGTACATGTCTTCCGGCGCCGCTTCCAGGATCACTTTGTAGCCTGAGCCGTCCGGCAGGCGCAACGCGTGCAGGAATACGCCAACAGCCTTGTGGCCCGCGAGCATGTTCGGCACGAATTTGCTGGTGAGGGCCTGGGTGGCGAAAAACGGTACGAAGATGCCGGCGGACTCGGCTGGTTCCGGGTCGGCAGGAATGCCTACCTGGCCGCCTTTGCGCACTTCCTTGATCACGCTGAGAATGCCTTCCTTGGTCGACGCCGCCACGCGGTTGCCCAATTGCACGCGTTGTTTGCGCAGCAGTTCGTCCACCGCCTTAAGCTTGGGCGGGCGATAGAAAATGATCGGTTTGCACTGGCTGCAATAGAAGTGGTTCAGCACTTCCCAGTTGCCCAGGTGACTGGTGATACCCACCACGCCTTTGCCCGAGGCCAGGGCTTGGTGCAACACTTCCAGGCCCTCGACTTCCCGCACCAGGTCGATGGAGCGCTGGGCTGGCCAGATCCACGCGCAAGCACTTTCGGTCAGGGACTTGCCGATGTCCATCAGGCTGCGGCCCACCAGGCGCTCGCGCTCGGCCGGGGCCATATCCGGGAAGCATTTGGAGAGGTTGATCCGCACGGTGTCGCGGGAGCGGTTGGGGGTTTTCCACATGATCCAGCCGATGCCCGTGCCGACGGCTTGTACGGCGCGCCAGGGCAGCAGGGCAAACAACCGGAGAGCGCCTACCAGCAAGGCGCCTTTAAACTTTTCCACAGGTCACTCCTGATCGTGTGTGGTGCGCAAAACCGGCATTCTAACCGGCGTTGACCAAGTCCGCGTAACGGTCACAGTCCTGAGTGTGGTCCATGACCATGCCCGAGGCCTGCATGAAGGCGTAGCAGATGGTCGGCCCGACGAAGGTGAAACCGGCTTTCTTCAAGGCGCGGCTCATGGCTTCAGCCTCGGGTGTAATGGCCGGGACGTCGCTGCGATCCTTGAAGTGATTGACCTTGGGTTTACCGCCGACAAATGACCACAGCAACCCCACCGGGTCTTCCAGCGCCAGCCAGGCCGCGGCGTTGCGCCGGGTAGCATTGAGCTTCAAGCGATTGCGCACGATGCCCGGATCCTGCATCAGCGCCTCGATTTCTTCATCGCTTAACCGCGCCAGACGCTGCGCATCAAAGCCGAACAAGACCTTTCGATAATGCTCGCGTTTGCGTAAAACAGTGATCCACGACAGACCCGCCTGGAACCCTTCGAGCAAAAGCAACTCGAACAAACCCTGCGCATCGCGCAGCGGCGTTCCCCACTCTTGATCGTGATAAGCCATGTACAGCGGATCTTCAGAACACCAAAAGCAGCGTGGCATAAGGCTCCAGGGAGTGGTGGCGGGGCCGAATCGGGTATACTCCCGCTCTTTAAATCGCAGCCCAAGTAACAGGTGAATTTCGTGAGCCAGCCTACGCCAGCCGTGCGTACCTTCCAAGACTTGATCCTCGCCCTCCAGCAATACTGGGCCGAGCAAGGTTGTGTGGTACTTCAGCCCTACGATATGGAAGTAGGCGCCGGCACTTTCCACACCGCTACATTCCTGCGGGCCATCGGCCCGGAAACCTGGAACGCCGCTTATGTGCAGCCCAGTCGTCGCCCGACTGACGGCCGCTACGGCGAAAACCCGAACCGTCTGCAGCACTACTACCAGTTCCAGGTGGTATTGAAGCCCAACCCGGACAACTTCCAGGAACTGTACCTGGGCTCGCTCAAGCATGTGGGCCTGGACCCACTGGTGCACGACATCCGTTTCGTCGAAGACAACTGGGAATCGCCAACTCTGGGCGCCTGGGGCCTGGGCTGGGAAGTCTGGCTCAATGGCATGGAAGTGACGCAGTTCACCTACTTCCAGCAAGCCGGTGGCATCGAGTGCTACCCGGTGACCGGCGAGATCACCTACGGCCTCGAGCGTCTGGCCATGTACCTGCAAGGCGTGGATTCGGTCTACGACCTGGTATGGGCTGACGGCCCGTTCGGCAAAGTGACCTACGGCGATGTGTTCCACCAGAACGAAGTGGAGCAGTCCACCTACAACTTCGAACACGCCAACGTCGAGAAGCTGTTCGAACTGTTCGACTTCTATGAAAGCGAAGCCAAGCGCCTGATCGAACTCGACCAGCCGCTGCCGCTGCCAAGCTATGAAATGGTGTTGAAGGCGTCCCATACCTTCAACCTGCTGGACGCCCGCCGTGCCATCTCGGTAACTGCGCGCCAGCAATACATCCTGCGTGTGCGCACGCTGGCGCGTTCCGTCGCCCAAGCCTATTTGCTGGCTCGCGCCAAGCTGGGCTTCCCGATGGCAACCCCTGACCTGCGTGATGAAGTGTTGGCTAAGCTGGAGGCTGCACAATGAGTGCTCAAGATTTCCTGGTTGAACTGGGCACCGAAGAGCTGCCACCCAAGGCACTCAATACCCTGGCCGATGCATTCCTGGCCGGTATCGAAAAAGGCCTGCAGACTGCCGGCCTGAAGTTTGAAGCCAAAAAAGTCTACGCCGCGCCGCGCCGCCTGGCTGTGCTGCTGACCGCGCTGGAAACCCAGCAGCCGGACCGCAACATCAACCTGGACGGCCCACCGCGCCAGGCAGCTTTCGATGCCGACGGCAACCCGACACAAGCCGCCCTTGGCTTTGCCAAGAAATGTGGCGTAGAGCTGAGCGAGATCGACCAGAGCGGCCCGAAACTGCGTTTCAGCCAGGTCATCACCGGCAAGCCGACCGCCAGCCTGCTGCCGACCATCGTTGAAGACTCCCTGAACGACCTGCCTATCCCCAAGCGCATGCGCTGGGGTGCGCGCAAGGAAGAGTTCGTACGTCCGACCCAATGGCTGGTAATGCTGCTCGGTGACCAGGTCATTGATTGCACCATCCTCGCCCAGAAGGCTGGTCGTGATTCCCGTGGTCACCGCTTCCATCATCCCGAAAGCGTGCGCATCACTTCGCCGGCCAACTACCTCAACGACCTGCGCGCCGCTTACGTATTGGCCGATGCCAATGAGCGTCGCGAGCTGATCAGCAAGCGCACCGAAGAATTGGCCCGCCTGCAGGAAGGCACCGCCATCGTGCCGCCAAGCCTGCTGGACGAAGTGACCGCTCTGGTGGAGTGGCCGGTGCCGCTGGTGTGCTCGTTCGAAGAGCGTTTCCTCGACGTGCCACAAGAAGCGTTGATCACCACCATGCAGGACAACCAGAAGTATTTCTGCCTGCTGGACGCAGCCGGTAAGTTGCTCCCGCGCTTTATCACCGTGGCCAACATCGAAAGCAAGGACCCGCAGCAGATCATCGCCGGTAACGAGAAAGTCGTTCGCCCGCGCCTGACCGATGCCGAGTTCTTCTTCAAGCAAGATAAGAAACAGAAGCTCGAAGACTTCAACCTGCGCCTGCAAAACGTGGTGTTCCAGGAAAAACTCGGCAGTGTCTACGACAAGGCCGTGCGGGTTTCCAAGCTGGCGGCCTACATTGCGCCACGCATCGGCGGCGACGCAGCCTGGGCCGCCCGTGCCGGCTTGCTGTCCAAGTGCGACCTGGCCACCGAGATGGTTGGCGAGTTCCCTGAGATGCAAGGTGTCGCCGGTTACTACTACGCCCTCAACGACGGCGAGCCGGACGACGTCGCCCTGGCCCTGAACGAGCAGTACATGCCACGCGGTGCCGGTGCAGAATTGCCGACCACCCTGACGGGTGCGGCCGTGGCCATCGCCGACAAGCTCGATACGCTGGTGGGTATCTTTGGTATCGGTATGTTGCCCACCGGTAGCAAAGACCCGTATGCCCTGCGCCGTGCGGCATTGGGCGTGCTGCGGATCCTGATCGACAAGAAGCTGGATCTCGACCTGACCCAGGCCGTGGTGTTCGCGGTCGGCCAGTTCGGGACCAAGGTCAAGCAAGCCGGCCTGGCCGAGCAAGTGCTGGAGTTCGTGTTCGACCGCCTGCGTGCGCGTTACGAAGACGAAGGCGTGGACGTTTCCGTCTACCTGTCGGTACGTGCCCTGCAACCGGGTTCGGCACTGGACTTCGACCAGCGCGTACAAGCCGTACAAGCGTTCCGCAAGCTGCCGGAAGCCGATGCCCTGGCGGCCGTGAACAAGCGTGTGTCGAACCTGCTGAGCAAGGCCGACAACCTCGGCAATGCCGACGTTGACCCAAGCCTGTTTGCCGATGCCAAGGAGTTCTCGCTGAACTCGGCCATCGCCAAGGCCGAGAACGCTGTGAAACCGCTGATCGCGGAGCGTAACTACGCTGAAGCGTTGGCGCGCCTGGCGTCTCTGCGTGAGCCGGTAGACGCGTTCTTCGAAGCGGTGATGATCAATGCCGACGATGCCGGCGTGCGGAAAAACCGTTACGCCATGCTCGCGCGTTTGCGTGGCCTGTTCATCAATATCGCTGACATTTCCGTATTGGGTTGATCATGTTGAAACTGCTGATTCTCGATCGGGACGGGGTGATCAACTACGACTCCGACGCTTACATCAAGTCGGTACAGGAGTGGATCCCCTTGCCCGGCTCGATCGAGGCCATCGCGCAGTTGAGCAAAGCCGGCTGGACGGTGGCCATCGCCACCAACCAGTCCGGCATCGCCCGCGGTTACTACGACATCGCCACCCTGGACGCCATGCACGCGCGCTTGCGCACGTTGGTGGCCAAACAGGGAGGTGAGGTGGGGCTGGTGGTTTACTGCCCTCACGGGCCGGATGAGGGCTGCGATTGCCGCAAGCCCAAGCCTGGCATGTTGAAAACTATTGCAGAACATTACAAGGTGCCCTTGGCTGGGATATGGTTCGTCGGGGACAGCCTCGGTGACCTGGAGGCGGCCAAAGCCGTCGACTCTCAGCCAGTTTTGGTAAAGACCGGAAAAGGCGAAAAGACCCAGGCGAAAAACCTGCCGGTAGGCACTTTGATTTTTGACGATCTGGCGGCGGTTGCCGCAGAACTTATTAACAACTAGCCGCCCTCGACTTCCTGACCAAGGATTGTTCGGGAGTGCGCTTTTAACAGGCGGGCCGTGTCCCGCAACGGTAAATGCCGCCATGTCGATCTTGCAGGCCATCAGAACCTTTTTCTTTTACCTGCTGCTGGGCACCAGTTCGTTTCTCTGGTGCACCCTGAGCTTTTTTATTGCCCCCTTCCTGCCGTTCAAGGCGCGTTATCGCTTCATCAACGTTTATTGGTGCCGTTGCGCGTTGTGGCTGAGCAAGGTGTTCCTGAACATCCGTTTTGAGGTCAAGGGCGCAGAAAACGTCCCGGACCAACCCTGCGTGATTTTGTCGAACCACCAAAGCACTTGGGAAACCTTCTTTCTTTCCGCGTACTTCTCGCCCCTGAGCCAGGTGCTTAAGCGTGAACTGTTGTACGTGCCGTTCTTTGGCTGGGCCATGGCCATGTTGCGCCCGATCGCCATTGACCGTGACAACCCCAAGGCGGCGCTCAAGCACGTGGCCAAGAAGGGCGACGAGTTGCTCAAGGACGGCGTCTGGGTACTGATCTTCCCCGAAGGTACGCGTGTGCCCTACGGCACCGTAGGCAAGTTCTCACGGGGCGGTACGGCATTGGCGGTCAACGCCAACCTGCCGGTGCTGCCCATTGCCCACAATGCCGGCAAGTTCTGGCCGAAGACCGGCTGGGCCAAACGCGCTGGCACCATCACCGTGGTTATAGGCGAGCCGATGTACGCAGAAGGCGAGGGGCCGCGTGCGATTGCTGCACTGAACGACCGCGCCGCTGCATGGAATGAAGCACAGCAGCGAGCCATGGGTTCCCTGCCTCCTGAGCCCTTGGTAGTCGAGACCCCGGCGATTTGAGGATCTGTGGATAACCTGTGCACGCTTTGTTGGCGAATTGGCTTTTTTGATTCATAACCTTCTGATTTAGCTGCATATTTCTGAAGGTCATAAAATCTCGAAAAACGTGCATAAGTTTTTTCTTCATAAAAAAACCGGTCCTTGTGACCGGTTTTTTATGCACAGCAGAAAAGTCGGTTTTTTAGTCTTCCAACTGCGGCAATAACAGGATGAATGTCGAGCCCTTGCCCAGCTCACTTTCACAAACGATGCGTCCACCGTGCCGTTCCACCACGGCCTTAACCATCGTCAGCCCCAGTCCAAGACCGTCACTGCCCTGGGCCGAATCGAAACGCCGGTATTGGCTGAACAGTTCCGGTAAATCCTCGGGGGCAATCCCCGGCCCCTGATCGCTGATGCGGCATTCCAACCAACCCTGTGCACTGCCGTGCCTCAACCTGACGGTAGTGCCGGATGGGGAATATTTGATCGCATTCTCCAGCACGTTGAACAACGCACGGGTAAGCAATGATTGATCGGCATGGATCATGGCTTCATCCGCCTCATCCAGGTCGTTGACCAGATGGATGCCCTTGAGCTGCGCAATCACCGCAACCTGATCAAAGGCGTCCATCACCAGCATGGCGAACAAGGTAGGCTGGAACTGGTAACCGTCAGCCTCGGCCTTGGCCAATTGCACAAAGGATTCGGTAAGGCTCAATGCCCGTCGGACCTGTTGTTCGACCTGGGCAAAGACTGGCGATTCGCCGTTATGCACATCCAGCAGGGCGAGGATCGCCGAATGGGGTGCGCGTAGGTCGTGGGAGAGGAAACGCAGCATGGTCTCGCGATGCTGCTGGGCTTCTCGCTCCTTGCTCAGGTCCGTCAGGCTCAACAGCCATCCGAGGGCGAAGTCACCTTCGGCCGGAAGCAAGGGCGCAAGCTCCATCCGCAGACTGCGCTGGTGGATATCGCGGAACTCAACCAATTCCAGTGCTGACAGGGCAGGGCGTACGCCGTTATGCAGCGGGGGATAACCCAGATCGGCGAGTTGTTCGATGAGGTTTGAATTGACCAGGTCGTTACCAAACACATCACGGGCTACACGGTTGGCCAACAGAATATTGCCCTGTGGGTCGGTTATCAGCGTAGCCACCGGCAGGCACTCCAACCCGTCAGCCATAAAGCGCCGCGTATCACGCGTACGACTGACTGCCTGCTCAAGGGCAAAGATCCGCCCCTGCAACACATCACCCTTGCTGGCGGGCGCACGACGACGCTCCGGCAGCACCTTGGGCTCGTTATCCAGCCGCGCCAGTTCCCAACCAAAGTAGGCCAGGATGACGCTCAGGCGCCGCCAGTTCCAGATGAGATAGCTGAGTAACAGCCCGATCAAACATGCGGCGGGGGACCACCAATGCCCAAGGCGCAGCAATGCCCATGAGGCCACCAGCGCCGCGGTCATGCCACCCAGGGTCATCCACAGGGCGTAGCGAGGGCGATACAGCAGAAGGCCCAGCAGCAAGGTCACCAGGGATGTCGCCAACAGGGCGGCAAGCCATCCGGGCAGGTCGACAATGCTGCGTCCCTGCAACAGACCATTGAGGATATCGGCCTGGATCTCCACTCCCGCGGTCGTGCCGACGGTGGAGGAGAGCGGTGTCACAAAACGATCGGCCATTCCATACGCCGTGGCACCTATCAGAATCAGCCGGCCGCGCAGTGTTTCGGGAGGTACCTCGCCGCGTAATACGCTGAGGTAGGACACGCTGGGAAAGTGGTCATCTTCCGAGGTGAAAGGCACGCGGATTTCATGCTCTTGATGCCACTGCTGGCTGCTGGGCTCCTGGGCAAGGCCCGGCATTACCGGTGCTTGCTCACTCAGCGCGAACGCCAACCATGCCAATTGAGGGAGCGTGCTTCCCGGCGGGCCTTCACGCAGATACACGCTGCGTACGATGCCGTCGCTATCCGCTTCGACGTTGATATGCCCCACGCCCTTGGCGCACTTGAGCAACGGTGACAGCGGCTCTCCTGGCAGGCTGGGACTTACGCTGCTATCACCGACGATGGGCAGCAGTACATTGCCAGCATTGCAGACCGCATCAGCCAACCGTCGTCCATCGGCCCCCTTGCTAGGTTCGCTGAAGACTACGTCAAACAGAATGCCTGCCGGCTGGGCGGCGCTAAGGCGTTCAATCAGATCTGCATGCACGCTGCGCGGCCACGGCCATGGGCCGAGTACTTCCAGGCTGGGCGCATCAATGGTGACCAGCAGAATCCGTGGATCCACCGGTAAAGGTGTCAGGCGGCGCAGGCTGTCGTAGAGAGGGTTATTCAGTGCCAGGCCCGGGCTCAAGGACAGGTAAACGGTAAAGGGCAGTAACACCAGCCCGATCAACAACCATTCACGGACCAACCCGTGGAATAACAACTGTGCCTGGGTGGGCTGGCGTTTCTCGGCTTTACGCCATAGTTTCACAGGGCTACCGCCGAAAGTATGCGAAGGCATTGATGGTCATCGGGTAAAGGTGTCATAGGCCCGCTCCCTCTCCATGTGGTGACGTTCAACAGTGTTCTGAAACAAGTGAAGCTTATTTCGGTCTCAGTTGAGGACTTTACCCAGAACCGTGCAACAAACCATACCTCACCTTGTTGCAGGGCAGGGTATGAGCGAGTCCTTTTCCTCACAGACAGGAGCCGGTATCTTTGCTTTGAGCATCACGGGATCTTATCAGCGTATCGAGAGATACAAGGATCGTAGAATCCGCCCATAATTGTTCAGATTCAGAGGCTGGCTTTGCACAGTCGCCACTCATTAAAGCAGTCGTATTTTTTGTAGGAAGGACCCCAATGCGAGTCGCAATACTGGATGACGAGCCCGCCGAGTTGCGACGGGTGGAACAGACACTGCGACAGATTCCCAGCACTGCGGAACAGCCATGGTCGCTGCATTTCTTTGAGCGCGGCGAAGACCTGCTGCGCCAACTGCGGCGGGAAACCTTTGACCTGCTGATCCTGGACTGGCAACTGCCGGATATCTCGGGCATTGCCTTGTTGCGCTGGACCCGCGAACACATGGAATCGCCCCCCGCGGTCATCATGCTCACCAGTCGCGATGCCGAAAGCGATATCGTCACCGCATTGAACAGCGGCGCAGATGATTACGTCAGCAAACCCTTTCGCCCCAACGAGCTCAAAGCACGCGTCAGCGCCGTCCTGCGACGTCACGGCTTGCAGAAGTCGGCTACCCAGGAAGTACAGAGCTTTAATGATCTAACCTTCGACGATGCCGAACTGACCGTCACCCGCGCCGGCAAACCCATTAACCTGACAGAGCGGGAATACCGCCTGGCCAGTTGCCTGTTTGCCAACCTGGCCCGGCCGCTGTCTCGCGAGTACCTGTATGAGCGGTTTTGGAGCCATGAGGAAATGGTCTCGTCACGGCCTTTGGATACCCATATCTACCGTCTGCGTAACAAGCTCGGGCTGACGGCGGATCGCGGCTGGCAGCTGTTGACGATCTATGGATATGGGTATCGTTTGGAGAGTGTGGCGACAACGGCGCAAAGTTGAAATCTTGATGTTCCACGTGGAGCATTTTAAAACGCTTAACCATCACCCAATAAAAAAGGCCAACGCTAAGCGTTGGCCTTTTTGTTCAAGCAGGTTTACCTGATCAGAAATCCAGGTTAGACACCGCCAAGGCGTTGCTCTCGATGAAGTCACGACGAGGCTCGACCGCATCACCCATCAGGGTGTTGAAGATCTGGTCTGCGCCAATGGCGTCTTCGATAGTCACACGCAACATACGACGCTGAGCTGGGTCCATGGTGGTTTCCCACAGCTGGTCCGGGTTCATCTCGCCAAGACCTTTGTATCGCTGGATGGTATGGCGCTTGGTGCTTTCAGCCATCAGCCAGTCCAGGGCTTCCTTGAACTCTTTGACCGCTTTCTTGCGCTCGCCACGCTGAATGTAAGCACCATCGTCCAGCAGGGTGCTCAGTTGCGCGCCGAGGGTGACGACCGTTTTGTAATCGTTGCTGCCGAAGAAGTCGCGGTTGAAGGTGACGTAGTTGGACAAACCGTGGGAGATCAGTTCGACCTCCGGCAGCCACACGTTACGTTCACGGTCTTCGCGCAGGCTGGCTTTGTACACCAGGCCAGACTTCTCAACGGTACGCAGACGCACTTCGTACTGGGCCAGCCAATCCTGCATGGCGGCGTGATCGCCCAACTGCTCCAGGCTCACGGCCGGCAGGTAGATGAAGTGCTCGGTCAGCTCCTGAGGATACAAGCGCGACAAACGCTTGAGCGTCTTCATGACCATACGGAAGTCGTTGACCAGACGCTCCAGCGCCTCGCCGGAGATGCCCGGTGCTTCGTCGTTCAGGTGCAGGCTCGCATCTTCCAGGGCCGACTGCGTCATGTACTCTTCCATGGCGTCGTCGTCTTTGATGTATTGCTCTTGCTTGCCTTTTTTCACCTTGTACAACGGCGGCTGGGCAATGTAGATGTAGCCACGCTCGATCAGCTCTGGCAGCTGACGGAAGAAGAACGTCAGGAGCAGGGTACGGATGTGCGAACCGTCGACGTCAGCATCGGTCATGATGATGATGTTGTGGTAACGCAGCTTGTCGATGTTGTACTCATCACGGCCAATACCGCAGCCGAGTGCAGTGATCAAGGTGCCGACTTCCTGAGAGGAAATCATCTTGTCGAAGCGCGCCTTCTCAACGTTGAGGATCTTGCCCTTCAACGGCAGGATGGCCTGGGTGCGACGGTTACGACCCTGCTTGGCGGAACCGCCAGCAGAGTCACCTTCCACCAGGTACAGTTCGGAGAGGGCAGGGTCCTTCTCCTGGCAGTCAGCCAGTTTGCCAGGCAAGCCGGCGATATCCAGCGCGCCTTTACGACGGGTCATCTCACGGGCTTTACGCGCGGCTTCACGGGCGCGGGCAGCATCGATCATCTTGCCGACAACCAGCTTGGCCTCGTTGGGGTTTTCCAACAGGAAGTCGGAGAAGTACTTGCCCATTTCCTGTTCAACCGCGGTCTTCACTTCGGAAGACACCAGCTTGTCTTTGGTCTGGGAGCTGAACTTCGGATCCGGAACCTTGACCGAGATAATCGCCGTCAGACCTTCACGAGCATCGTCACCGGTGGTGGCGACTTTATGCTTCTTCGCTAAACCTTCCGCTTCGATGTAGGTGTTCAGGTTACGCGTCAACGCAGAACGGAAACCCACCAGGTGAGTACCGCCATCGCGCTGGGGAATATTGTTGGTGAAGCACAACAGGTTCTCGTTGAAGCTGTCGTTCCACTGCAGGGCGATTTCCACGCCGATGCCGTCTTCACGCTGGATGTTGAAGTGGAACACCTGGTTGACCGCAGTCTTGTTGGTGTTCAGGTATTCAACAAACGCACGCAGGCCGCCTTCGTACTTGAACAACTCTTCCTTGCCGCTGCGCTCATCCTTGAGGACGATGCCAACACCGGAGTTGAGGAAGGACAGTTCACGAATCCGCTTGGCCAGGATGTCCCAGCTGAAGTGGATGTTCTTGAAAGTCTCAGCCGACGGCTTGAAGTGGATCTGGGTACCGGTGGTTTCACTGTCACCAACGATTTTCATCGGTTCCTGTGGCACACCGTGGACGTAAGTCTGTTCCCAGATCTTGCCGCTACGGCGAACGGTGAGAATCAACTCTTCGGACAGAGCGTTCACTACCGACACACCTACACCGTGCAAACCGCCGGATACTTTATAGGAGTTGTCGTCGAATTTACCGCCAGCGTGGAGCACGGTCATGATGACCTCTGCCGCCGAAACGCCTTCTTCTTTGTGCACGTCTACCGGGATGCCACGACCGTTGTCACGCACGGTAATGGACTCATCCGGGTGGATGATAATGCTGATGTCGTCGCAGTGACCGGCCAGAGCTTCGTCGATGGAGTTATCGACCACCTCGAACACCATGTGGTGCAGACCGCTACCATCATCGGTGTCGCCAATGTACATACCGGGACGTTTGCGTACGGCATCCAAACCTTTCAGCACTTTAATGCTGGTCGAGTCGTACGTGTTTTCTTCGCTCATGCCTTCACTCCCGATGGTCGTGGGTCTGGGTGATACGGCCTTGTTCCACGTGGAACAAAGCGACTGGCGTTTCCGTCTGCCAGCCTTCCCTCAATAATTCGTGGTCTACACAGGTAATGAATACCTGGCAGCGTAAGTCTTCCAACAAGCGGCATAGCGAACGGCGGTGCTGTTCGTCGAGCTCCGACGGCAAGTCATCCACCAGATAAATACACTGACCGCGCCTGGCCTGGCTAACCAAGTGCCCTTGCGCAATACGCAGCGCACACACCACCAACTTCTGCTGGCCGCGGGACAAAATATCCGCAGCATTATGTGCACCTAATCTAAGGCGCAAATCAGCGCGTTGGGGGCCGGCCTGGGTGTGTCCGATTTGCTGATCCCGCTGCAGGGACGTCGCAAGCACAGCACTGAGCTCACGGTCTTTATCCCAACCTCGGTAGTAACTCAGCGTCAGCCCCTCGAGGTCCAACAACTCGCTCAAGGTCTGCTCAAAGACTGGTTTCAAGGCTTTGATATAGGCACGACGGTACTCATCTATTTCGTCGCTGGCCAGGCATAGCTCTCGGTCCCAGGCTGCTTGCGAAGCGGCGTCAAGTGTACCATGCCGCAGCCATGAGTTCCGCTGCCGCAGGGCCTTCTGCAGGCGCTGCCAAGTGGCCATGAAGCGGGGTTCCACGTGGAACACACCCCAGTCCAGAAATTGGCGGCGGATTTTCGGTGCACCTTCCAACAGACGGAAGCTGTCGGGGTTGATCAACTGCAACGGCAGAATTTCTGCCAGTTGTGCGGCACTGCGCGCATTTTGCCCGTCGATACGAATCTGAAACTCCCCGCCGCGATCGCGGGATATCCCCAGTGCACTCTGACCACCTTCCGCCAACTCGACTTGGCCAAACACTGTACACGCCAACTGTTCGTACTGAATCACCGGCAACAGGCGGGCACTGCGGAAGGAACGGGCCAGCCCCAACAAGTGGATAGCTTCCAGCACACTGGTTTTGCCACTGCCGTTGGCGCCATGGAGGATATTGATGCGGGGGGAAGGGGAGAAGGTCACCGGGTGCAGATTACGCACCGCGGTGACAGAGACGCGACTAAGGGACATCTAGCTTCTGCTGAGCATGATTACAGGCGCATCGGCATGACAACGTAAGCCGAGTCGTCGTTATCGGATTCTTGCACCAGGGCGCTGCTGTTGGAGTCCGACAGGATCAGGCGAACCTGTTCGGTAGTCATGACGCCCAGCACGTCCAACAGGTAGCTCACGTTAAAGCCGATTTCCAGAGAGCCGCCGTTGTAGTCGACGCCAACTTCTTCTTCTGCCTCTTCCTGCTCCGGGTTGTTGGCCTGGATTTTCAATTGCCCGTTGGCCAATTGCAGGCGAATACCACGGTACTTTTCGTTCGACAGAATCGCAGTACGGCTGAACGCTTCACGCAAGGCCTGGCGATCGCCAATCACCAGCTTGTCGCCACCTTTAGGCAACACACGCTCGTAATCCGGGAACTTGCCGTCAACCAATTTGGAGGTGAAGGTGAACTCACCAGTGGTCGCGCGGATATGGTGCTGACCCAACACGATGCTGACATTGCCGTCCGGCTCGGTGAGCAAACGCGCCAACTCAAGGATACCTTTGCGCGGAACGATCACTTGGTGACGATCAGGCTGGCCGATATCGGCACGCATCGAGCACATCGCCAGACGGTGACCGTCAGTGGCAACCGCACGAATGATGCCTTCGGATACTTCCAGCAACATGCCGTTAAGGTAGTAGCGCACGTCCTGCTGGGCCATGGCGAAGCTGGTGCGCTCGATCAAGCGACGCAGCTTGCTTTGCTCCAGGCTGCACGTCAGCGAGCCTGGCCCTTCTTCCACGGTTGGGAAGTCATTGGCCGGCAAGGTCGACAGAGTGAACCGGCTACGGCCAGCCTTGACCACCAATTTTTGCTCATCGACCTTGATGTCAATCAGCGCATCGTTGGGCAGGCTTTTGCAGATGTCCATCAGCTTGCGCGCCGGCACAGTGATTTCGCCGGGTTCGGCGGGCTCTTCAAGCTGCACACGACCAACCAGCTCGACTTCCAGGTCGGTACCGGTCAAGGACAACTGCTGGCCTTCGACCACCAGTAATACGTTGGAGAGCACCGGCAAGGTCTGTCGGCGCTCGACGACGCCTGCGACCAGTTGCAGGGGTTTCAACAGGGCTTCGCGTTGAATGGTGAAATGCATGGTCTAGTCCCTTGCCTTAATAAGCTGCGCTGGTGTCATCACGTAGTCAGTGTACGCAGCAGGTTCTTGTAGTCCTCGCGAATATCCGCGTCGGATTCCTTAAGTTCGTTGATTTTGCGGCAGGCGTGCAAGACCGTGGTGTGGTCGCGACCGCCAAACACATCGCCGATTTCCGGCAGGCTGTGGTTGGTCAGCTCCTTGGAGAGAGCCATAGCCACCTGACGCGGGCGTGCAACCGAGCGCGAACGGCGCTTGGACAGCAGGTCGGAAATCTTGATCTTGTAGTACTCGGCCACGGTGCGCTGGATGTTATCCACACTCACCAACTTGTCCTGCAGGGCCAACAAGTCTTTCAGGGATTCGCGAATCAACTCGATGGTGATATCACGGCCCATGAAGTGCGAGTGAGCGATGACCCGCTTGAGCGCGCCCTCCAGCTCACGCACGTTGGAGCGAATGCGTTGGGCAATAAAGAAGGCAGCGTCGTGAGGCAGATCAACCTTTGCCTGATCGGCCTTCTTCATCAGGATCGCAACCCGGGTTTCCAGCTCCGGCGGTTCCACCGCAACGGTCAGGCCCCAGCCGAAACGCGACTTCAGGCGCTCTTCCAAGCCTTCAATTTCTTTCGGGTAACGGTCACTGGTCAAGATGACCTGCTGGCCACCTTCGAGCAGGGCGTTGAAGGTGTGGAAAAACTCTTCCTGGGAACGTTCCTTGCGAGCGAAGAACTGAATGTCATCGATCAGCAAAGCATCAACGGAGCGGTAGAAACGCTTGAACTCGTTGATCGCATTGAGCTGCAGGGCCTTGACCATGTCAGCCACGAAGCGCTCCGAATGCAGGTACACGACCTTGGCGTTCGGGTTCTTCTTTAATAGATGGTTACCTACGGCGTGCATCAAGTGCGTCTTACCCAAGCCAACGCCACCATAAAGGAAGAGCGGGTTGTAACCGTGCTTGGGGTTATCGGCGACTTGCCAGGCAGCTGCACGGGCCAGCTGGTTGGACTTGCCCTCGACGAAGTTCTCGAAGGTGAAGGTGCGGTTCAGATAACTGGTGTGCTTGAGCCCACCCTCAACCTGCACAGTGCGCTGTTCGGCACGAACGGGAGCCTGCTGGGAGCTGGCGCCTGCCATCGGATCGAAGCTGTCGCGAGACGGTTCTTCATGCTCTGGCGCATTTTTTTGCGCAGAGGATTTGGACGACGTTGCAGCAGGTGCAGTAGAAGCAGCAACCGGTGCCGCTGCCGCCTGGGCTTGCGATGCCGCTGCAGCCAAAGGCGCGTTCGGCGCAGCACGGGGTGCTGAGCTACGTTTGCTGCCTATTAATAAGGAGAGCACGGGCGCGAGGCCATTGCCATGTTCATCGAGCAATTCGAGAACGCGGCTCAGGTACTTCTCATTGACCCAGTCGAGAACAAAACGATTGGGTGCGTAGACACGCAACTCGTCGCCTTCGGCTTCGACCTGTAGCGGACGGATCCAGGTGTTGAATTGCTGGGCAGGCAGCTCATCGCGCAAAAGCTCCACGCACTGCTGCCAAAGTTCCACTGACACGGATATCCCCTAAGTTGAAAGCCGGTGAGGCAAAAACAGCCGCCATTGTAGCGACCAGCCGCCCACTTATCCACATGTAGGTTGCTCACAGGGCACCCAAAATCAATGTGTTAACCGCAGAAAAGGCGACCAATGGTCTGTGCATAAGCTCTGTGGATAAGCCACCCTGAGCTCGTTGCACAAGTGGGGGCAAAAGTCTGTGGGTAACCGGCCTGTGGATAACAACCCATTCCACGCACAGCTTATCCGATAGCGCAGCACAGGCAGAGCACTGCTTCTCCCCCGTGTTGTCATTCTCTGTACAGCGCGCAGAATAAGGGCTAAAGGCAGTTATCCACAGATGGTCGCCTGGCTAGCTTTTATAAGCTTTACAGAAAAGCTTTAAATAACTTCCTTCTTTATTTTTATATCTATGGCATGGCGGATGAAAGCAGAACGGCTCGGAAGGCGGCAAAGATCTAATTGAAGGAAAAGCTGGTTGGAAATTGACCTAGAGGCTTGCTTTCTCTAGAATCGCCGGTCTCTTAAAACGGGGGCCATTCCGGCCCGTTGTGGACGAACCAGGTAACAACGCCATGAAACGTACTTTCCAACCAAGCACCATCAAACGCGCCCGTACTCACGGCTTCCGTGCTCGCATGGCTACCAAGAACGGCCGTGCTGTCCTGTCGCGTCGCCGCGCCAAAGGTCGTGCGCGTCTGGCAGTTTGATAATCCGGTACTGGTGGTGAGTCAGGACTTCAGTCGGGAAAAGCGTCTGCTTACCCCCCGGCATTTCAAGGCAGTCTTTGACTCCCCCACCGGCAAGGTTCCGGGGAAAAATCTCCTGCTCCTTGCGCGTAACAACGATCTTGATCACCCCCGTCTCGGGCTGGTGATTGGCAAGAAGAGCGTCAAGCTCTCCGTTGAGCGCAATCGCCTCAAGCGTCTGATGCGCGAATCGTTTCGCCTCCACCAGGACACTCTGGTTGGTTGGGATATTGTTATCGTCGCGCGCAAAGGCTTGGGTGATGTAGAAAACCCCGAATTGATTCAGCATTTCGGCAAGCTCTGGAAACGTTTGGCTCGTACCCACAAGCCAGCACCAGCAGTCAGCACCGAAACTGTAGGGGTAGACAGCCTTGATGCGTAAACTGGCAATCGTTCCGATCCAGTTTTATCGCTATGCCATTAGTCCTCTGATGGCCAGCCACTGTCGTTTCTACCCCAGTTGTTCCTGCTACGCGTTAGAGGCCATAGAAAATCATGGTCTTCTGCGCGGTGGCTGGCTGACCTTTCGTCGTTTAGGTCGCTGTCATCCGTGGAATCCCGGTGGTTATGACCCGGTTCCACCTATCCCTACCTCCCGTTCTTCTTCGATGGCCGAGTAATCATGGATATTAAACGCACAATCCTGATCGTCGCCCTGGCAATCGTGTCCTATGTCATGGTCCTTAAATGGAACCAGGACTACGGCCAGGCTGCCCTGCCGACTCAGAATGTTGCTACCAATCAGGCTGCGCCGGCTATTCCGGACACCCCGCTGGGTAACAATGCGTCCGCGAGTGCCGATGTTCCCAGCGCGAATGGCGAGACAAGTGCCCCGTTAGAAACGCCAGTGGTCACCAACAAAGACCTCATCCACGTGAAAACGGATGTGCTCGACCTGGCTATCGACCCACAAGGTGGTGATATTGCACAGCTGAAGCTGCCGCTTTATCCACGTCGCCAGGATCATCCGGATGTTCCGTTCCAGCTGTTCGATAACGGCGGTGAACGTACTTATCTGGCGCAAAGCGGCCTGACCGGCACCAATGGTCCGGATGCACGTGCTACCGGTCGTCCGGTTTATTCGACCGAGCAAAAGACTTATCAACTGGCAGACGGCCAGAACCAGTTGAACGTCGACCTGAAATTCAGCCTCGACGGCGTCAACTACATCAAGCGTTTCAGCTTTACCCGTGGTTTGTACGATCTGAAGGTCACTTACCTGATCGACAACACCAGCGACAAAGCCTGGAGCGGCAACCTGTTTGCCCAGCTCAAGCGTGACGCCAGTTCCGATCCGTCTTCCAGCACCGCCACCGGCACCGCGACTTACCTGGGCGCCGCCCTGTGGACAAGTAATGAGCCGTACAAAAAAGTGTCGATGAAAGATATCGACAAGGGCACGCTGAAAGAAACCGTCCAGGGTGGCTGGGTAGCGTGGCTGCAGCACTACTTCGTGACCGCCTGGATTCCGAACAAGGGTGACGCGAACCTGGTTCAAACCCGCAAGGACAGCCAGGGCAACTACATCATTGGGTTCACTGGCCCGGCGTTGACCGTCGCTCCAGGTGCCAAGGCTGAAACCAGCGCTACCCTGTACGCCGGTCCTAAAAGCCAGGCCGTATTGAAAGAGTTGTCCCCAGGTCTGGAACTGACTGTGGATTACGGCTTCCTGTGGTTCATTGCCCAGCCGATCTTCTGGCTGTTGCAACATATCCACAGCATCGTCGGCAACTGGGGCTGGTCGATCATCTTCCTGACCATGCTGATCAAGGGGATCTTCTTCCCACTGTCGGCAGCCAGCTACAAGTCGATGGCGCGTATGCGTGCCGTTGCCCCGAAACTGGCGGCACTGAAAGAACAACATGGCGATGACCGGCAGAAAATGTCGCAGGCCATGATGGAGCTGTACAAGAAAGAGAAGATCAACCCGCTGGGTGGATGCTTGCCTATTCTGGTACAGATGCCGGTGTTCCTGTCGCTGTACTGGGTACTGCTGGAAAGCGTGGAAATGCGCCAAGCGCCGTTCATGCTGTGGATAACTGACCTGTCGATCAAGGACCCGTTCTTTATCCTGCCGATCATCATGGGCGCGACCATGTTTATCCAGCAGCGTCTGAACCCAACCCCGCCGGATCCGATGCAGGCCAAGGTAATGAAAATGATGCCAATCATCTTCACCTTCTTCTTCCTGTGGTTCCCTGCTGGCTTGGTACTGTACTGGGTGGTCAACAACGTGTTGTCGATCTCTCAACAGTGGTACATCACACGTAAGATCGAAGCGGCTACCAAAAAAGCCGAGGCGTAATTTACTCTGTGGATAACCACTCAAGACGCCCCCTAGTGGGGCGTTTTGCTTTCCGTCACTTTTGTTCTGGAACCTGCTGATGAGCGCTCCTCGTGAAACCATCGCTGCTGTCGCCACCGCTCAGGGCCGAGGCGGAGTCGGTATCGTTCGAATTTCCGGCCCCTTGGCGGGCGTTGCGGCCATGGCAATCAGTGGCCGAGAGCTGAAACCCCGTTATGCCCATTACGGCCAGTTTCTGGATGCTGACCAAAGCGTATTGGACGAGGGCTTGGCGATCTATTTTCCGGGACCCAACTCTTTCACCGGTGAAGATGTCCTGGAATTACAGGGGCACGGTGGTCCTGTGGTCCTGGATATGCTCCTGCAGCGTTGCTTGCAACTGGGTTGCCGCTTGGCACGGCCTGGGGAATTCAGCGAACGGGCATTTCTGAACGACAAGCTCGATTTGGCCCAAGCCGAAGCGATTGCGGATTTGATCGAAGCCAGTTCTGCACAGGCTGCACGTAACGCTTTGCGCTCATTGCAGGGGGCTTTTTCCCTGCGTGTGCATAACCTGACCGAACAACTGATCAGTCTGCGTATCTACGTTGAAGCGGCGATCGATTTTCCCGAAGAAGAAATCGACTTCCTCGCGGATGGCCATGTGCTGGCAATGTTGGATAAGGTCCGTGAGGAATTATCCACAGTCCTGCGTGAAGCCGGGCAGGGAGCCTTGCTGCGCGATGGTATGACGGTGGTGATTGCCGGGCGGCCCAATGCCGGAAAATCCAGCCTGCTCAACGCCCTGGCAGGGCGCGAGGCGGCGATCGTCACCGAGATTGCCGGCACTACCCGGGATATCTTGCGCGAACATATCCACATCGACGGCATGCCGCTTCACGTCGTCGACACCGCCGGGCTGCGCGACACCGACGACCAGGTGGAAAAAATTGGTGTGGAACGCGCGCTCAAGGCTATCGGGGAAGCCGATCGTGTGTTGTTGGTCGTCGATGCCACGGCACCGGAAGCTGTGGATCCTTTTGCGCTGTGGCCAGAATTCCTCGAGCAACGACCTGACCCGGCCAAAGTCACCTTGATTCGTAACAAGGCCGACCTGACGGGTGAAGCGATTGCCCTGCAAACCAGTGAGGATGGCCATGTCACTATCAGCCTGAGCGCCAAAGCGGCAGGTGACGGCCTGGAATTGCTGCGTGAGCATCTCAAGGCCTGCATGGGCTATGAACAGACCTCGGAAAGCAGCTTCAGTGCACGTCGCAGGCATCTTGAGGCACTGCGCCATGCCAGTGCCGCCTTGGAGCACGGCCGGGCGCAGCTGACCTTGGCGGGTGCTGGGGAGCTGCTGGCTGAAGATTTACGTCAAGCACAGCAACTGCTGGGAGAAATTACCGGCGCGTTCAGCTCGGACGATTTGCTGGGCAGGATCTTCTCCAGCTTCTGCATCGGTAAATAGACCTTCGTTGTCCACAGACAGGCCATTCGCGCCTGTCTGTTCAGCCCGTTTCAGGGCAACCCAATCCATTTTTTGACTGACTCGCCGAGCAATCGGTGTTTTTCCGTGCGCGCTATTCGCCTCGGCTGGTACTTTTATGTGGATTAAACCCTGTGAGTAACCGCGCCTGTGCCCAGTTGATAACAGGGCTTGAAACCTGAGTAAAAACCCGTCTGTGGATAACCATCACTTTAATCCACAGGCTTAAAGCACTTATCCAAGGGCCTCATTGGCACATGACCACAGACTTTTGAATCGCTGTACACATTTAATATAAAGGGCTGTAGAGATCTATCCACAGAAACGTTGCTCAGTAGAAATAAACATAAAAACAAAGATTTAATAAATTTCTCTCTTTTAATTTCTATTGTCTGTAATTAATCCACAGCTGGTTAAATTTTGTGCAAAGGGTTCTTTAGGAAGGGCGAAGTCCCTATACTTGCCGCCATAGCTCCAAAACTCTTTCAACAGACAATTCCTGATTACCTACATAAGCAGGCACGAGGTGCGTGGTGGATTTCCCTTCCCGTTTTGAAGTGATCGTCATCGGCGGCGGTCATGCCGGTACCGAGGCAGCACTGGCGTCAGCACGCATGGGCGTAAAAACCCTGTTGCTTACGCACAACGTGGAAACCCTCGGTGCCATGAGTTGCAACCCCGCTATTGGCGGGATTGGCAAAAGCCATCTGGTCAAGGAAATCGATGCCCTTGGCGGTGTAATGGCGATGGCCACCGACAAAGGTGGTATTCAATTTCGCGTGCTAAACAGCCGTAAAGGCCCGGCCGTAAGGGCTACCCGAGCCCAGGCCGACCGCATCCTGTACAAGGCAGCGGTGCGCGAAACCCTGGAAAACCAGCCGAACCTGTGGATATTTCAGCAGGCTGCCGATGACCTGATCGTCGAGCAGGACCAGGTACGCGGTGTCGTCACGCAAATGGGTCTGCGTTTTCACGCAGATTCGGTAGTACTGACCACAGGGACGTTCCTCGGCGGACTTATCCACATCGGTATGCAAAATTATTCCGGTGGTCGCGCTGGTGATCCTCCGTCGATTGCCCTGGCAAAACGTCTGCGTGAACTGCCGCTGCGCGTCGGCCGCTTGAAAACCGGTACCCCGCCACGCATTGACGGGCGCTCTGTGGATTTCTCGGTGATGACCGAGCAAGCCGGTGATACGCCGATCCCGGTGATGTCGTTCATGGGTTCCAAAGAACAGCACCCCAAACAGGTCAGTTGCTGGATTACCCACACCAACGCCCGTACCCACGAAATCATTGCCGCGAACCTTGATCGTTCGCCGATGTATTCCGGAGTAATCGAAGGCATTGGCCCGCGGTATTGCCCGTCGATCGAAGACAAGATCCACCGCTTTGCCGACAAGGAAAGCCACCAGGTCTTTATCGAACCCGAAGGCTTGACCACTCACGAGCTGTACCCCAACGGGATTTCCACCTCGCTGCCGTTCGATGTGCAGATCCAGATCGTGCAATCGATTCGCGGTATGGAAAATGCGCACATCGTGCGTCCCGGCTACGCCATCGAGTACGACTACTTCGACCCGCGTGATCTGAAATACAGCCTGGAAACCAAGGTGATCGGGGGGTTGTTCTTTGCTGGCCAAATCAACGGGACCACCGGTTACGAAGAAGCCGGCGCCCAAGGTTTGCTGGCCGGAACCAACGCGGCATTGCGTGCACAAGGCAAAGACAGCTGGTGCCCGCGTCGTGATGAAGCGTACATCGGCGTATTGGTCGATGACCTGATCACCCTGGGCACCCAGGAACCGTACCGCATGTTCACTTCCCGCGCGGAATACCGTCTGATCCTGCGCGAAGACAACGCCGATCTACGCCTGACTGAAAAAGGTCGCGAGTTGGGCTTGGTCGATGACGCGCGCTGGGCTGCCTTCTGCAAAAAACGTGAAAGCATTGCGCTTGAAGAGCAACGCCTGAAAAGTACCTGGGTTCGCCCAGGCACCGAGCAGGGCGACGCGATCGCGGAAAAATTCGGCACGCCGTTGACCCATGAGTACAACTTGCTCAACCTGCTTTCTCGTCCGGAAATCGACTACGCTGGTCTGGTTGAAGTGACAGGCCAGGGCGCAGAAGACCCACAAGTCGCCGAACAGGTGGAGATCAAGACCAAGTACGCCGGTTACATTGATCGCCAGCAGGACGAAATCGCTCGCCTGCGCGCCAGTGAAGATACCAAGTTACCTGTGGATATCGACTACACCGGGATTTCCGGGCTGTCGAAAGAAATTCAAAGCAAGCTGGGGATAACTCGGCCTGAAACACTCGGGCAGGCTTCACGTATCCCTGGCGTGACCCCAGCAGCTATTTCGCTGTTGATGATTCATTTGAAAAAACGCGGCGCGGGCCGTCAGTTGGAGCAAAGCGCTTGAGTTCGTTGGTCACCTCGCAACACGCCGAAGAGTTATCCACAGGGGCGCGCCAGTTGGGCGTAGCGTTGACCGAGGTCCAGCATGAGTTACTGCTGGGCTACCTGGCCCTGTTGATCAAATGGAACAAGGCCTACAACCTGACCGCAGTGCGTGATCCAGACGAAATGGTCTCGCGCCATCTGCTCGATAGTCTCAGTGTGATGCCGTTCATCGAAAACGGTCGCTGGCTGGATGTCGGCAGCGGCGGCGGGATGCCTGGTATTCCGCTGGCCATCCTGTTTCCCGAGTCGCAAGTGACCTGCCTGGACAGCAACGGCAAGAAAACCCGCTTCCTGACCCAGGTCAAACTCGAACTCAAGCTGGACAACCTGCACGTTATCCACAGTCGCGTCGAAGCCTTTACGCCTGAACAGCCTTTCCATGGAATTGTTTCCCGGGCGTTCAGCAGCATGGAGAACTTCAGCAACTGGACTCGCCATCTAGGCGATCGCGACACGCGCTGGCTGGCAATGAAGGGCGTCCATCCAAGCGACGAGCTGTTAGCATTGCCGGCAGACTTCCACCTCGATAGCGAACACGCCTTGGCCGTCCCCGGTTGCCAAGGCCAACGCCATCTGCTGATACTGCGCCGCACGGCATGATTGGGAACACAAGCAAGAATGGCTAAGGTATTCGCGATTGCGAACCAGAAAGGTGGTGTGGGTAAAACCACCACCTGTATCAACCTCGCAGCATCCCTGGTCGCCACCAAGCGTCGGGTGCTGTTGATCGATCTCGATCCACAGGGCAACGCCACCATGGGTAGCGGTGTGGATAAACACGGCCTTGAAAACTCGGTCTACGATTTGCTGATTGGTGAATGTGACCTGGCCCAGGCCATGCACTATTCCGAGCACGGTGGTTACCAACTGCTGCCGGCCAACCGCGATTTGACCGCGGCGGAAGTGGTGTTGCTGGAAATGCAGATGAAAGAAAGCCGTCTGCGCAGCGCCTTGGCACCTATCCGCGAGAATTACGACTACATTTTGATCGACTGCCCGCCGTCGCTGTCGATGCTCACACTCAACGCGCTGGTTGCCGCCGATGGGGTGATTATCCCCATGCAGTGCGAGTACTTCGCCCTTGAGGGCTTGAGCGACCTTGTGGATAACATCAAGCGTATCGCTGAGTTGCTCAACCCGAACCTGAAAGTCGAAGGCCTGCTGCGGACAATGTATGACCCGCGCCTGAGCCTGATGAACGATGTCTCGGCGCAGCTCAAGGAACATTTTGGCGATCAGTTGTACGACACCGTGATTCCACGCAACATCCGCCTGGCCGAAGCACCAAGCTATGGCATGCCCGCGCTGGCGTACGATAAATCCTCGCGTGGTGCCATTGCCTACCTGGCGCTGGCTGGCGAGATGGTTCGTCGTCAACGCCGCAATTCACGCACCGCTGCAGCCCAGCCAACTTAAGGAACCCCCATGGCCGTCAAGAAACGAGGTCTCGGACGTGGACTGGATGCACTCCTGAGTGGTCCGACCGTCACATCGCTTGAAGAACAAGCGGTGCAGGCCGACGAGCGCGAGCTGCAGCACTTGCCCCTGGACCTGATCCAGCGCGGCAAATACCAGCCACGCCGGGACATGGATCCCCAGGCGCTGGAAGAACTGGCCAACTCGATCAAGGCCCAGGGCGTGATGCAACCGATTGTGGTGCGCCCAATTGGCAGTGGTCGCTTTGAGATCATCGCCGGTGAACGTCGCTGGCGCGCGAGCCAACAGGCTGGCAAGGAAACCATCCCGGCGATGGTGCGCGATGTGCCGGATGAAACCGCCATCGCCATGGCCTTGATCGAAAACATTCAGCGCGAAGACCTCAACCCGATCGAAGAAGCGATCGCATTGCAGCGTTTGCAGCAGGAATTTCAGCTTACCCAGCAACAAGTGGCCGAGGCGGTGGGAAAATCCCGTGTCACGGTTTCCAACTTGCTGCGTCTGATCGCCTTGCCGGAAGTCATCAAGACCATGTTGTCCCATGGCGATCTGGAAATGGGCCACGCTCGTGCTTTGCTGGGTTTGCCGGAAAATCAACAGGTTGAAGGGGCGCGACACGTTGTCGCACGAGGGCTCACCGTTCGTCAGACCGAGGCCCTGGTTCGCCAGTGGCTCAGCGGTAAACCTGCACCGGTTGAAACCACCAAACCTGATCCGGATATCGCGCGCCTCGAGCAGCGCCTGGCCGAGCGGCTAGGCTCTGCGGTGCAAATTCGCCACGGCAAGAAGGGCAAAGGGCAACTGGTCATCGGATATAACTCTCTCGATGAGCTTCAGGGCGTCCTTGCCCACATCCGCTGAAACATTTGCTTATGTAGCGCGTGATCGGAAATCACTACCCGACAGTTGAATAGGGGCAGAACCGCCCCTATACTCTGCGCGCATTTTGTCGGCACAAATTATGCCAAGTTATTGATTTCCGGCAGCCGACCATTGAGGAGCAAGAGTGATGGAAACCCGCACGCCAAACACGTTGCCGTTCCATCGCTTGGCTGTTTTTCCGGTTTTGTTGGCTCAATTTGTCATTTTGCTGATCGCCGCTTTGGCGCTTTGGTACTGGCATGGAGTCGTAGCCGGATATTCAGGACTCTGCGGAGGCCTGATAGCCTTGCTGCCCAATATGTATTTTGCTCACAGGGCCTTTCGGTTTTCCGGCGCCCGAGCAGCCCAGGCTATCGTGCGGTCTTTTTATGCCGGCGAAGCAGGGAAACTGATTTTGACGGCAGTGCTGTTTGCACTGACCTTTGCAGGTGTGAAGCCATTGGCGCCGCTGGCTGTATTCGGCGTCTTCGTGTTGACCCAACTGGTCAGCTGGTTCGCTCCCCTGCTAATGAAAACAAGACTTTCGAAACCTTAGGGCGTTTGAGGCAACCATGGCAGAAACAACCGCTTCGGGCTATATCCAGCACCACTTGCAGAACCTGACCTTCGGTCAGCTTCCTAATGGCGGCTGGGGCTTTGCCCACACCGCAGCAGAAGCCAAAGAAATGGGTTTCTGGGCTTTCCACCTGGATACTCTGGGTTGGTCGGTCGCATTGGGTCTGATCTTCGTCCTGATTTTCCGCATGGCGGCAAAGAAGGCGACTTCCGGTCAGCCAGGTGCTTTGCAGAACTTCGTTGAAGTATTGGTCGAATTCGTCGATGGCAGCGTGAAAGACAGCTTCCATGGCCGTAGCCCGGTGATTGCACCGTTGGCACTGACCATCTTCGTCTGGGTATTCCTGATGAACGCCGTCGACCTGATCCCGGTGGACTGGATTCCTCAGTTGGCCATGGCGATCTCCGGCGATCCGCACATCCCATTCCGTGCCGTATCCACCACTGACCCGAACGCTACCCTGGGCATGGCCCTGTCGGTGTTCGCGTTGATCATTTTCTACAGCATCAAGGTCAAGGGCATCGGCGGCTTCATCGGCGAACTGACCCTGCACCCGTTCGGCAGCAAGAACATCTTCGTTCAAGCCCTGCTGATCCCGGTGAACTTCCTGCTGGAATTCGTGACCCTGATCGCCAAGCCGATTTCCCTGGCTCTGCGACTGTTCGGCAACATGTATGCCGGCGAGCTGGTGTTCATTCTGATCGCTGTGATGTTCGGCAGCGGTCTGCTCTGGCTTAGCGGCCTGGGCGTAGTACTGCAGTGGGCGTGGGCTGTGTTCCACATCCTGATCATTACCCTGCAGGCCTTCATCTTCATGATGCTGACCATCGTCTATCTGTCGATGGCGCACGAAGAGAACCATTAAGACCAGTCTCGACTAGTCTGATGTCCTTCCCGGTCAAACGGGAAGGTGGCCCAACAGGGCTATGAAACGATTTGTTTTACCGCTTTAAAATCTAAAAAACCTAAACCATACGACGTAAAAGTCGGGAGGAAAGATGGAAACTGTAGTTGGTCTAACCGCTATCGCTGTTGCACTGTTGATCGGCCTGGGCGCCCTGGGTACTGCCATTGGTTTCGGCCTGCTGGGCGGCAAATTCCTGGAAGGCGCAGCGCGTCAGCCAGAAATGGTCCCAATGCTGCAAGTTAAAATGTTCATCGTCGCCGGCCTGCTCGACGCCGTGACCATGATCGGCGTTGGTATCGCACTGTTCTTCACCTTCGCGAACCCCTTCGTTGGTCAACTCGCTGGCTAATCACTCGAATTTTCGAGTGATTGGGGTGATGGACAACGAATGAGCGAGGTGTTGGCGTGAACATTAATGCAACCCTGATTGGCCAATCCGTTGCGTTCTTCATTTTTGTAGTGTTTTGCATGAAGTTCGTGTGGCCTCCGGTCATCGCGGCTTTGCACGAACGTCAGAAGAAGATCGCGGATGGTTTGGACGCTGCCAGCCGTGCAGCTCGCGACCTGGAGTTGGCCCACGAGAAAGTGGGTCAGCAACTGCGCGAAGCTAAAGCACAGGCAGCCGAGATCATTGAGCAAGCCAAGAAACGCGGTAACCAGATCGTCGAAGAGGCTGTTGAAAAAGCCCGCGTCGAAGCTGACCGTGTGAAGGCTTCGGCTCATGCCGAGATCGAACAGGAACTGAACGGCGTCAAAGACGCGCTGCGTGCCCAACTGGGTGCTCTGGCGGTCGGCGGTGCTGAGAAGATCCTCGGTGCCACAATCGATCAAAACGCGCACGCGGAGCTGGTTAACAAACTGGCTGCTGAAATTTAAGCGAGGGCGATCATGGCAGAACTGACCACGTTGGCCCGACCTTACGCTAAGGCAGCCTTCGAGCACGCCCAGGCCCACCAGCAGCTGGCCTCTTGGTCAGCCATGCTCGGCCTGGCTGCAGCAGTGTCGCAAGACGACACCATGCAGCGCGTGCTCAAGGCCCCGCGCCTGACGAGCGCAGACAAGGCCGCCACTTTTATTGAAGTGTGCGGCGACAAGTTTGATGTGAAGGTGCAGAACTTCATCCACGTCATTGCCGAAAACGACCGTCTCCCGCTATTGCCGGAGATCGCCGCTCTGTTCGACCTGTACAAGGCCGAAGCAGAGAAATCGGTAGACGTTGAAGTGACCAGTGCTTTCGCATTGAACCAAGAACAGCAAGACAAACTCGCCAAGGTTCTCAGTGCACGACTCAATCGGGAAGTGCGCCTGCAAGCTTCGGAGGACGCATCCCTGATTGGTGGTGTTGTTATCCGTGCCGGCGACCTGGTTATCGATGGCTCGATTCGCGGCAAAATCGCGAAACTTGCCGAAGCATTGAAATCTTGAGTTTGAAGGGGCAGCAGAGCAATGCAGCAACTCAATCCTTCCGAAATAAGTGAAATTATCAAGGGCCGCATCGACAAGCTCGATGTGACCTCCCAAGCCCGTAACGAAGGCACTGTCGTCAGCGTATCTGACGGCATCGTGCGGATTCACGGTCTGGCCGACGTAATGTACGGCGAGATGATCGAGTTTCCGGGCGGCGTCTACGGTATGGCCCTCAACCTGGAGCAAGACTCCGTAGGTGCCGTTGTATTGGGCGCGTACACCAGTCTGGCTGAAGGCATGAGCGCCAAGTGCACAGGCCGCATCCTGGAAGTTCCGGTTGGTAAGGAACTGCTGGGTCGCGTAGTCGACGCACTGGGTAACCCTGTTGACGGTAAAGGTCCACTGGGCAACACCGAGACCGACGCGGTCGAGAAAGTTGCTCCAGGCGTGATCTGGCGTAAGTCGGTAGACCAGCCTGTACAGACAGGCTACAAGGCTGTCGATGCCATGATCCCGGTCGGCCGTGGCCAGCGTGAGCTGATCATCGGTGACCGTCAGATCGGTAAAACCGCTCTGGCGATCGACGCGATCATCAACCAGAAAGACAGCGGCATTTTCTGCGTCTACGTAGCCATCGGTCAGAAGCAATCGACCATCGCCAACGTGGTTCGCAAGCTGGAAGAAAACGGCGCCCTGGCCAACACGATCATCGTGGCTGCCAGTGCTTCGGAATCTCCTGCGCTGCAATTCCTGGCACCGTACTCCGGTTGCACCATGGGTGAATTCTTCCGCGACCGCGGTGAAGACGCGCTGATCGTTTATGACGATCTGTCCAAGCAAGCAGTGGCTTACCGCCAGATTTCCCTGCTGCTGCGCCGTCCACCAGGCCGTGAAGCCTACCCAGGCGATGTGTTCTATCTCCACTCCCGTCTGCTGGAGCGCGCTTCCCGCGTTTCGGAAGAATACGTAGAGAAGTTCACCAACGGCGCAGTGACCGGCAAAACCGGTTCCCTGACCGCACTGCCGATCATCGAAACCCAGGCTGGCGACGTTTCCGCGTTCGTTCCGACCAACGTGATTTCCATCACTGACGGTCAGATCTTCCTGGAATCGGCCATGTTCAACTCCGGGATCCGTCCTGCTGTGAACGCCGGTGTTTCGGTATCCCGTGTGGGTGGTGCCGCTCAGACCAAGATCATCAAGAAGCTCTCCGGTGGTATCCGTACCGCTCTGGCTCAGTACCGTGAACTGGCGGCATTCGCCCAGTTCGCTTCTGACCTGGACGAAGCGACCCGTAAGCAACTTGAGCATGGTCAGCGCGTTACCGAGCTGATGAAGCAGAAGCAATACGCCCCAATGTCGATCGCTGACATGGCGTTGTCGCTGTATGCCGCTGAGCGTGGGTTCCTGACCGACGTTGAAATCGCCAAGGTCGGCAGCTTTGAACAAGCGCTGATTGCTTACTTCAACCGCGATCACGCCGAATTGATGGCGAAGATCAACGTGAAGGGTGACTTCAATGACGATATCGACGCTGGCATGAAAGCCGGTATCGAGAAGTTCAAGGCCACCCAAACCTGGTAAGCCGCAGCGGGAGCCGCAAGGCTCCCGCTTGCTAACCTGATAGGTGTTACATGGCAGGCGCAAAAGAGATTCGCAGTAAGATTGCGAGCATCAAAAGCACGCAAAAAATTACCAGCGCCATGGAAAAAGTGGCGGTCAGCAAAATGCGCAAGGCACAAATGCGCATGGCTGCTAGCCGTCCTTATGCGGAGCGTATCCGCCAGGTAATTGGGCATCTGGCCAACGCCAACCCGGAATACCGCCACCCGTTCATGATCGAGCGCGCCGTCAAGCGTGCAGGTTATGTGGTAGTGAGCAGTGACCGTGGTTTGTGCGGTGGTCTGAATACCAACCTGTTCAAGGCCCTGGTCAAGGACATGGCGGTAAACCGCGAAAACGGCGTCGAGATCGATCTGTGTGTGGTGGGTAGCAAGGGTGCGGCCTTTTTCCGCAACTTCGGCGGTAACGTCGTTGCAGCTATCAGCCATCTGGGTGAAGAGCCGTCGATCAATGATTTGATCGGCAGTGTGAAGGTGATGCTGGATGCGTACCTGGAAGGCCGTATTGACCGCCTTTCCGTGGTATCCAACAAGTTCATCAACACCATGACCCAGCAGCCAACCGTGGAGCAATTGATTCCACTGGTGGCGACTCCGGATCAGGAACTCAAGCACCACTGGGACTACCTCTACGAACCAGACGCCAAAGAGCTGCTTGATGGCTTGATGGTGCGCTACGTGGAGTCGCAGGTGTACCAGGCGGTGGTCGAGAACAACGCAGCTGAACAAGCGGCGCGGATGATCGCGATGAAAAACGCTACCGATAACGCCGGTGATCTGATCAGCGATTTGCAGCTGATCTACAACAAGGCGCGTCAGGCTGCGATCACCCAAGAGATCTCGGAAATCGTCGGCGGCGCTGCCGCGGTTTAACGGTTCAAATATTCAGAGGATCCAGCTATGAGTAGCGGACGTATCGTTCAAATCATCGGCGCCGTTATCGACGTGGAATTTCCACGCGACAGCGTACCGAGCATCTACAACGCGCTGAAAGTACAAGGCGCGGAAACTACCCTGGAAGTTCAGCAACAGCTGGGCGACGGCGTAGTTCGTACCATTGCGATGGGTTCCACCGAAGGCTTGAAGCGCGGTCTGGACGTTGTCGACACTGGCGCTGCCATCTCCGTACCGGTCGGTAAAGCGACCCTGGGCCGGATCATGGACGTACTGGGCAACCCGATCGACGAAGCTGGCCCGATCGCTACCGAAGAGCGCTGGGGCATTCACCGCGCAGCACCTTCGTTCGCAGAACAAGCGGGCGGCAACGACCTGCTGGAAACCGGCATCAAGGTTATCGACCTGGTTTGCCCGTTCGCCAAAGGCGGTAAAGTCGGTCTGTTCGGTGGTGCCGGTGTAGGCAAGACCGTAAACATGATGGAACTGATCCGTAACATCGCCATCGAGCACAGCGGTTATTCCGTGTTCGCCGGTGTGGGTGAGCGTACTCGTGAGGGTAACGACTTCTACCACGAGATGAAGGACTCCAACGTTCTGGACAAAGTGGCACTGGTTTACGGTCAGATGAACGAGCCGCCGGGAAACCGTCTGCGCGTAGCACTGACTGGCCTGACCATGGCCGAGAAGTTCCGTGACGAAGGTAACGACGTTCTGTTGTTCGTCGACAACATCTACCGTTACACCCTGGCCGGTACTGAAGTATCCGCACTGCTGGGCCGTATGCCTTCTGCAGTAGGTTACCAGCCGACCCTGGCTGAAGAGATGGGCGTTCTGCAAGAACGTATCACTTCGACCAAGGAAGGTTCGATCACCTCGATCCAAGCGGTATACGTACCTGCGGATGACTTGACCGACCCGTCGCCAGCCACCACCTTCGCCCACTTGGACGCCACCGTCGTTCTGTCCCGTGACATCGCTTCCCTGGGTATCTACCCAGCGGTCGATCCACTCGACTCGACTTCGCGCCAGCTGGATCCGAACGTGATCGGCCAGGAGCACTACGACACCGCTCGCGGCGTTCAGTACGTGCTGCAGCGTTACAAAGAACTGAAGGACATCATTGCGATCCTGGGTATGGACGAGCTGTCGGAAGCCGACAAGCAGTTGGTAAACCGTGCTCGTAAGATCCAGCGTTTCTTGTCGCAGCCGTTCTTCGTGGCTGAAGTCTTCACCGGTGCCTCGGGTAAATACGTTTCCCTGAAAGACACCATTGCTGGCTTCAAAGGCATCCTCAACGGTGACTACGACCACCTGCCAGAACAAGCGTTCTACATGGTCGGCGGCATCGAAGAAGCGATCGAGAAAGCCAAGAAACTGTAATCCAGGCGCCCGGCAACGGGCGCTCATCAGGTTGAGGCAATCAGATGGCTATGACAGTCCATTGCGATATCGTCAGCGCGGAAGGGGAAATTTTCTCCGGTCTGGTCGAGTTTGTAACAGCGCACGGCGACTTGGGTGATCTTGGTATCGCCATGGGTCACGCCCCGCTGATCACAAGCTTGAAGCCAGGTCCGATCACTCTGACCAAGCAAGGCGGGGAAAAAGAGGTGTTCTACATCTCTGGTGGTTTCCTCGAGGTTCAGCCGAACATGGTCAAGGTACTTGCCGACACCGTGCAACGTGCTGGCGACCTGGATGAAGCCTCCGCTCAGGAAGCCGTCAAGGCTGCCGAGAAGGCCCTGAACGAAAAAGGCGCAGACTTCGACTACAGCGCTGCTGCAGTTCGTCTGGCCGAGGCTGCAGCTCAGCTGCGCACGCTCCAGCAGATCCGCAAGAAGTAAGCGGCCTTGCCGTTACACTTCATGCGTGATTGATTAAAAAGGGTGGCCTCGGCTACCCTTTTTCTTTTTTTGCAAAACACTTCTTTGGTCTGAACCCGGACCGCCCAGGATTGGTAGCCATTCATGTCTCTTGAAATCGTCATTCTCGCCGCAGGCCAGGGCACCCGTATGCGTTCAGCCCTGCCCAAGGTGCTGCACCCGGTCGCGGGTAACTCCATGCTGGGTCATGTTATCCACAGCGCCCGGCAATTGGACCCGCAACGTATTCATGTGGTGATTGGCCACGGTGCAGACGTGGTCCGTGAGCGTCTGGCTGCGGACGACTTGAATTTCGTATTGCAAGACAAGCAACTGGGCACCGGCCACGCTACCGCGCAAGCCGTGCCCTTCATTACCGCCGACACGGTGCTGATCCTCTATGGCGATGTACCGCTGATTGAAGTAGAAACCCTGCAACGACTGCTCAAGCACGTAGTGCCTGGCCAGATGGGCTTGCTCACCGTTGAGTTGGACGACCCTACCGGCTATGGCCGCATCGTGCGCAATGCCGACGGCAAGGTTGCCGCGATCGTCGAGCACAAGGACGCCAGTGAAGCCCAGCGCGCCATTACCGAAGGCAACACCGGCATTCTTGCCGTACCTGCCGATAAGCTGGGCGACTGGATGAGCCGTCTGTCCAACAACAATGCCCAGGGCGAGTACTACCTCACCGATGTCATTGAGATGGCCGTCAGCGATGGCCTGGTGGTCGCCACTGAGCAGCCCCACGACCCGATGGAAGTGCAGGGCGCCAACGACCGCAAGCAGCTTGCAGAGCTGGAGCGTCACTACCAGTTGCGTGAAGGCCTGCGTCTGATGGCCCAGGGCGTGACCCTGCGTGACCCGGCGCGTTTCGATGTGCGTGGCGACGTAACAGTAGGCCGCGACGTGCTGATCGATATCAACGTGATCCTCGAAGGCCGGGTGATCATTGAAGACAATGTGGTCATCGGCCCGAACTGCGTGATCAAGGACAGCACCTTGCGCAAAGGCGTGGTCGTCAAGGCCAACAGCCATGTCGACGGTGCCGTGATGGGTGAGGGCAGCGATGCGGGGCCGTTTGCGCGCTTGCGTCCAGGTAGCGAGCTGGGGGCCAAGGCCCATGTGGGTAACTTTGTCGAACTGAAAAACGCACACCTCGGCGAAGGTGCAAAAGTCGGTCACCTGACTTACCTGGGCGATGCCGTCATCGGCGCCCGCACCAACATTGGTGCCGGCACCATCACCTGCAACTATGACGGCGCCAACAAGTACCAGACGACGATTGGTGAAGATGTATTCATTGGCTCCAATAACTCGCTGATTGCACCCGTCACCATTGGCGATGGTTCAAATACGGCGGCAGGCTCGACCATCAACCAGGATGTGGATAAGTCCCAGCTGGCGGTAGCCCGCGCCCGTCAACGCAATATCGACGGTTGGAAACGCCCGGTCAAAATCAAGAAGACCTGAGTTGTCCACAGCCTTGGCAGCGTCAAAACTCCAATGTGGAAGGGGGCTTGCTCCCGATAGCGGTGGACCAGTCAACTCATCAGGTGACTGACACACCGCCATCGGGGGCAAGCCCCCTCCCACATTTGCCGGTGTTGTTCGAAAAATAGTTATCGCCCCCGCTTGACGATCTTTCGCCAATAGGTTTTGATTGCCTTCGTTATCTTTCGGAACGAAACTTATCACTGCCATGTCGAAACGAAATACTCCCCAGCGGCGCCACAATATCCTCACCTTGCTCAATGAGCAGGGCGAAGTCAGCGTGGACCAACTGGCCAAGCGTTTCGAAACTTCGGAAGTCACCATCCGCAAGGACTTAGCCGCCCTCGAAAGTAACGGCCTGCTTCTGCGTCGCTACGGTGGCGCAATCACCATGCCCCAAGAGCTGGTGGGCGACGCCGCCCAGCCCATCTCGGCCTACAAGCGTGCCATCGCACGTGCGGCCGTGGTGCGCTTGCGTGAACATGCGCGCATCATCATCGACAGCGGCAGCACCACCGCCGCCATGATTCCGGAACTCGGTCATCAACCCGGGCTGGTGGTTATGACCAACTCCTTGAATGTGGCCCGCGCCCTGAGCGAACTGGAACATGAACCGGTGCTGTTAATGACCGGCGGTACCTGGGACCCGCATTCGGACTCGTTCCAGGGGCAGGTTGCCGAGCAGGTGCTGCGTTCTTACGATTTCGATCAGTTGTTCATTGGCGCCGACGGCATCGACTTGCAGCGCGGCACCACCACCTTCAACGAACTGCTGGGCCTGAGCCGGGTGATGGCTGAGGTCGCCCGTGAAGTGGTGGTGATGGTCGAGTCCGACAAGATTGGCCGCAAGATTCCCAACCTGGAGCTGCCCTGGAGCAGCGTCCATACCCTTATTACCGATGATCGCCTGCCACTTGAGGCCCGCGACCAGATCCAAGCCCGCGGCATTACGCTGATATGCGCGGCAGTCATCTAGGAGAAACACCATGTGTGGAATTGTTGGCGCAGTCGCCGAACGTAACGTAACTGCTATCCTGATCGAAGGCCTCAAGCGCCTGGAATACCGCGGCTATGACAGCGCAGGCGTGGCCGTCTTCACCAACGCCGGCAAGCTGGAGCGCATGCGCCGCCCGGGCAAGGTCAGCGAGTTGGACCAGGCTCTGGCCGGCGAGCCTCTGGCGGGTCGCCTGGGTATCGCCCACACCCGTTGGGCCACCCACGGCGCGCCGTGCGAACGCAACGCCCACCCGCATTTTTCCGGTGACCTGGCGGTGGTGCACAACGGCATCATCGAAAACCACGAAGTGCTGCGTGAGCAACTCAAGGGCCTGGGCTACGTGTTCACCTCGGACACCGACACCGAAGTGATCGCCCACCTGCTCAACCACAAGCTCAAAGACCACAGTGACCTGACCACGGCCCTCAAGGCCACAGTCAAAGAGCTGCACGGCGCCTACGGCCTGGCCGTGATCAGTGCCAGCCAGCCTGACCGCTTGGTTGCCGCGCGCAGTGGCAGCCCATTGGTAATCGGCCTGGGCCTGGGCGAGAACTTCCTTGCCTCCGACCAACTGGCCCTGCGCCAGGTGACCGACCGTTTCATGTACCTGGAAGAAGGCGATATTGCCGACATCCGCCGTGAAAGCGTACAGATCTGGGACGTTGACGGTCAGTCGGTCGAGCGTGAAGCCGTGCAATACCGCGACGGTGCCGAAGCCGCCGACAAAGGCGAGTTCCGCCACTTTATGCTCAAGGAAATCCACGAGCAGCCATCCGTGGTGCAACGCACCCTGGAAGGTCGCCTGAGCCAGAACCAGGTGCTGGTCAACGCCTTCGGCCCGCAAGCCGCCGAACTGTTCGCCAAAGTGCGCAATGTACAAATCGTTGCCTGTGGCACCAGCTACCACGCCGGTATGGTCGCGCGTTATTGGCTGGAAGAATTGGCCGGCATCCCGTGCCAGGTCGAAGTCGCCAGCGAGTTCCGCTACCGCAAAGTGGTGGTGCAGCCAGACACCCTGTTCGTGACCATCTCCCAGTCCGGCGAAACCGCCGACACCCTGGCTGCCCTGCGCAACGCCAAGGAGCTGGGCTTCCTCGGCAGCCTGGCCATCTGCAACGTCAGCATCAGCTCCCTGGTGCGTGAATCCGACCTGACCCTGCTGACCCAAGCCGGTCGCGAAATCGGCGTAGCCTCCACCAAAGCCTTCACGACTCAACTGGTGGGCCTGCTGCTGCTGACCCTGTCCCTGGGCCAAGTACGCGGCACCCTCGCCGAGGGCGTCGAAGCCACTCTGGTGGAAGAACTGCGTCGTCTGCCCACCCGCCTGGGTGAAGCCCTGGCCATGGACAGCACCGTGGAAAAAGTCGCCGAGCTGTTCGCTGACAAGAACCACACCCTGTTCCTGGGCCGTGGCGCGCAATACCCCGTGGCAATGGAAGGCTCGCTGAAACTCAAGGAAATCTCGTACATCCACGCTGAAGCCTACCCGGCCGGTGAGCTGAAGCACGGCCCACTGGCCCTGGTGGATGACGACATGCCGGTGGTCACCGTCGCGCCGAACAACGAACTGCTGGAGAAGCTCAAGTCCAACCTGCAGGAAGTACGCGCCCGTGGCGGCCAACTGATCGTCTTCGCAGATGAGAAGGCAGGCATGACCAATGGTGAAGGCACCCACGTGATCAACATGCCGCACATTCACGACACCCTGTCGCCGATCCTCTACACCATCCCGCTGCAGTTGCTGTCGTACTACGTCGCCGTGCTCAAAGGCACCGACGTTGACCAGCCGCGTAACCTGGCTAAGTCGGTGACGGTGGAGTAAGGCTTACTGACGTACCCAAAAGGGGCTGTTTTCAACAGCCCCTTTTTTACGTTTTGGATTCGCTTAATTCGAGGATGCGTACTGATGCAACACCCTTCTGCTACTGTCCACGCACGTTTGCACGATCGTCGGTTTGCGGTCGCGAACAACGCCCAAGGGGTGTCCGGCACCGGCACCGTGTTTCATTACCAAATCGAAGATGGCGTGATTTCGAGCACTTACCACGGTGGCCGGATTCGCGTGGGCACGCAGGTCGGGCGGGTGACCGGTGCAGAGACCATCGAGCTGCTATTTCAGTGCGTAACCCTGGAAGGTGAACTGCGCGCGGGGTGGTCACGTGGCACGGTAGGCGTGGATCACGCCGGGCGCACCACGCTGAGTTTCGTTTGGGGCTGGCTATCGGGTGCGATAGGCGGAGGGGAGTCTAGCTATGTCGAGATCACTGCTGCACCAGTTTCAGACTTTGCTTAAACCCTGAAAGCACCACAAGTCCAAGGTGGGAGGGGGCTTGCTCCCGATTGCGGTGTATCAGCCAGCATAGGCAGTTACTGACAAACCGCTATCGGAGGCAAGCCTCCTCCCACATTTTGATCTTCATTGGTGCTGAAAAAGGGATGGAGTCAGGTCCACCAGTAGCGCACGAGGTGAAAGAAGATCGGCGCCGCGAAGCACACCGAATCCAGCCGATCCAGCATCCCACCGTGCCCTTCGATCATGTGCCCCCAGTCCTTCACGCCGCGGTCACGCTTGATCGCCGACATCACAATCCCGCCGGCAAAGCCCAGCAGGTTGATCAACAGCGCAATCAAGAACGACTGCCACGGGTTGAACGGTGTGGTCCACCACAGCGCCGCGCCGATCAAGGACGACAGCAGAATGCCGCCCACAAACCCCTCCACGGTTTTCGACGGTGACAGGTTAGGCGCGATCTTGTGTTTGCCGAACAGCTTGCCGCATACGTACTGCAGCACGTCCGAAAGTTGCACCACGATCACCAGGTAAGCGATCAACAACAGGTTACGGCCTTCGTAGCCGGGGATGTCCAACGTCAGCAGGGCAGGGACGAAGGACACGCAGAACACCGCGATCATCAGCCCCCATTGCACCTTCGAGGCGCGTTCCAGGAAGTGTGTGCTGTCGCCGCCAAGGGAGGCGAGGATCGGCAGCAGCAGGAACACGTACACCGGGATGAAGATCGAGAACAGCCCATACCAGTCGGCGTAGATCAGCAGGTATTGAAGCGGCAGGGCAAGGTAAAACGCGGCCACCAGCGCCGGATAGTCGCTGCGCCGGGTCGGGGTGAGGGTCAGGAATTCGCGCAGGGCGTAGAACGACACCGCGTAGAACAGCAGGATCACCGCGCCGGTGCCGAGCCAGAAGGCGACGCCGATCACTACCACCATGACCCACCAGGCGTTGATGCGGGCGTTGAGGTTGTCGATGACTGCGTTGGGGCTGCCACGGGTGCGCAGCTTGAGGATCAGGCCGATCAGCGAGGCGATGACCAGGATCGCGCCGATGCCGCCGAACAACATCAGGGTTTGGCTATCCATTTCAGGAGTGCTCCGGGGCGAGGGCGAGCAGGGCATCGCGGGTACGGGCGAGGAATGCGGCTTTGTCTTCGCCTTCTTCCAATTGCAGGGGCGCACCGAAGCTGGTTGTGCATAACAACGGCAGTGGCAATACGCGACCCTTGGGCATGACCCGGTTGAGGTTGGCTATCCACACGGGGACCAACTCGGCCTGTGGGTAACTTTTTGCCAGGTGATACAAACCGCTTTTGAACGGCAGTAAGCCATCCTCCAGATTGCGCGTGCCTTCAGGAAAAATGATCAGCGAGTCACCGCCTTCCAGAGCCGCGAGCATGGGCAGCAATGGGTTATCCACAGGCTCTTTGCGCTCGCGGTCGATCAGCACGCCATTGAACACCCGGTTGATGATGTAGCGGCGCAGCGCGCTCTTGTTCCAGTAATCGCTGCCGGCCACCGGGCGTGTGAATTTGCGCAGGTTCTGCGGCAGCGACGCCCACACCAGCACGAAGTCACCGTGGCTGCTGTGGTTGGCGAAATAGATGCGTTGCACCGGTACTGGCGCGCACCCCAGCCACAGGCTGCGAGCGCCGGTGACGGTGCGGGCCATGGAGGTAATCAGCGTGGCGACCACGGGTTCGAACATGGGAATTCCTTATCCGGCGAAAGGCAGCCAAGGGCTGGCGAGGATGACGCCCAAGGTCAGCAGCGCTTGCGCGCCCAGCAACCAGGCTTGTTTACGCAACAGTTTAAGGGCGCCACGGCGGCGTTCGGTCCACGGCCGACCGGCTCGCTTGGACGATTGCAGGCCGAGGGTTTGCAGGGCCTGGTCAAGGTCTGGAGTGCGGGTAACGTCGCGGGCCAGCAAGGCGAACAGGTCGGCGTCGAAGGCCACTCGCAGCGCCCAGTACTTTTGCAGCAGGCCCAGCACGATCATCCACAGGGCCAGCAGCAGGCAGATCGTCGAGATACTGGCCAACAACAATTGGGCGAGGCCGAACAGTATGCCGAGCAACGTCAGGCCTGTGGATAACTGATCCAGGGAACGGCCACGGCGTAGCAGGCTGGCAACTATCTGGAGTTCCATATCAGGGTGCATGGTGCAAACCCTCCAACGCTTTACGGTGTGCGGGGTGCAGGACCACAGTGGCCCGTGCTGTACGAATAATAGCCAGTGCTTCATCGACCGTGGCGGCTCGGCCAGTATTCAGCAGCCAGGCGGCGACAGCAGTGGCGCTACGGGAGTAACCGAGGGCGCAGCACACCAGCAAGGGGCCGCTCGTTCGCAGGCGTTCAATGGCGTGTGCGGCTTCCAGGCATTCGTCGGCTGTCGGGGTGACGAGGTCCAGTACCGGCACGCAGGCATAAGCGCGGCCCAGTGGATTAATCGGCAGTTCGGCGCACAGATCGACAATAGCCCTGAACGAGCCCTGCTCGCTGGCCGTAGGAATGCGCCCCAGCCAGACGTTATCCACAATCAGGTCCGGCTGTGGATGTTTGCGTGTCCACAGCCGCGAATTGACCCACGCACCCGCTAAATAAGGCGCATACAACCAGCGGGCTGCAGGCGTAAGGCGGCCATCCGCACGTTTTTGAAAGCCCGACGCGCCGATCACAAGGTAGTTGGCGGTGATCAAACCCAGGGAAACCGCTGGCCACAGCAGCCACAGCCAGCCGCCGCCCAGTACCAGGGCAAGTGCCAGCAGTAATAGCGTGCCCAGCCCGTAGCGCACAGCCAGGCGCCAGCGTTGGGTATCCCGCGTCAACCGCGCACTCAACAATGGGCTCGGGTGCTCCACTGGCCATAACCACACGCACAGCCACCCCGCGAGGGCGCCTGTGGGTAAGTCGATAAAGTGATGTTGATAAGTAGTCAGCACCGAGATGCCGATCAGCGCAAACCAGCCGTGCACCACCCAGCGCCAGACCCCCTGGGTGTGCCGCTGGTACATGACCCACAGGATCACCAGCAATGCGATATGCAGCGAAGGCGCCTGGTTGAACGGTTTGTCGAAACCGGCCAGCACCGCGAATAGCCAGCCAAACACGCCGTCCAGTTCTGGCCGCTCAAAGGTAAAGCGCAATGGCCAGATCAGGAAGCAACTGACGGCAATCACCTGCGCACTCAGCAGACGCAGTGCATGTTGTTTCAGCTCATGCCGTGTATTGGGCAGCAGCAGAGAGAAGCCGTAGAGCAGGTCGATGGACCAATAGGGCACGATGGTCCAGGCCCAGAACGGCATATGGCTTTCCCAGCCGAACACCAGCGTGCCGACGTCGCTGCGCTGGCTGGTGACCCAGGTGGCGAAGCCGTAGGTGCTGAAAAACAGCGGCGCCAACAGCAGCAGCCAGAGCACCGCTGGTTTCAATAAACCGGGTTCGCGCATGTTCAGATCTTCTGTGCCAGGGACACAGTGAAAATGCCCCACTCATCCACGCGCTGGGTGATCTTGCGAAAGCCCGCAGCTTCAACCAACTGGTCCATTTCCGCCTGGCTGCGCCGACGCATCACCCAGGCCTGGCCCTGGCGGTGGCTGGTGAGCGCGCGGGCAATCAGCTCCAACTGCGGGTGCCACGGCTGCCCGGTGTAGACCAGGTAACCGCCAGGTTCCACAGCTTCGGCCAGGCCCGCCAGTGAACCGCCGACTATGGCGTTATCGGCAAACAACTCATACAACCCGGACACCACGGCCAAGGTCGGCTTGGGGTCCAGGGCAGCCAGGTCGGCGCGGTCGAACGCATCGCCTTTGATGAACTGGGCGATGTCCCCCAAGCCCTTCTCGCGAATCAGCGCGCCACCGTCGCGCACGTTGATGTCGCTGTAGTCGCGCAGCAGGATCGACTCCGGCAACGGCGATACGCCCTGCAAGGCTTCAAGGATGTAACGGCCGTGGCCGGCGGCGATATCGACGATACGGACCTCGCGGTGCTCGTCACGCAGCTTGGTCATGGCCAGGCGCAGCAGTTCCTCGACGTTCAGCTTGCGCTGGCGAATACCGCGCCAGCCAATGGAGTTGAGGTAGTTGGTGTCGATCATCCGCCCCAGCCCGCCCTTGCCGGTAGGCTTATTGCGATACACGTAGTCCAGCGTGCTGCCGGAGTCGAAACCGGTGTCGAAGCCCAGTTTCACGCCGTCCGACAGGTTCTTGCCCAGGCCCATGCTGGCGCGGGTCATGCGCCAGTAGAGGTCGCGCAGGGAATTGCGTGGCAGTGGCGCGGCAAGGGATTCGGATTCGGCGCAGGTGGCGCCAAGTTTGTCGGCGTCCAGTAGAGAGGCGCGGTCCAGCGGGTGTACGAAGTTCTGCAGGATAAAGCGTTTGGCGCTGCTCACGGCCACGGCTCGGTCACGTTCACCGAGGGTGTCGTGGAAAAACCCAGGGAGGATATGCAGCTCTTTTTTCAGGCTGCCGAGGCGGTCGAAAAATTGCTGCTGGGGTTTACGGTGCACCACAAAATCGGAGCCGGAGATAAGCAACTGGGTCGGCACCTGGATCGCCTGGGCGTCGGCTACAACCCGGTCGGCCGCTTCGTACAGGCCAAGCAGCACATTCACCGAGATGGCCTTGGTGATCAGCGGATCGCTGTCGTAGGACGCCACCCGTTCCGGGTCATGGCTGAGGAACTTGGCCTTGACGTAGCTGTTGACGAAAAAGTTGCCACGAAACCTGCGCATCAAGGCCAGGCCCGGGCGGGCGAAGGGCACGTACAGCTTGACCTTGAAGGCCGGCGAGGCGAGCACCAGGGCGCGGATTTTTGGCGCGTAATCGTGGACCCAGGTGGCCGCGATCACCGCGCCGACGCTTTGGGCGATCACGGCCAGGTTTTGCTCTTCGATGCCGTAGGTGGCGCCGATATGGTCGCAGAAGGTCTGCACATCACGGGCACTGGTGGCAAAGCTGGGGCTGTCGCCGCGCTCGCCGGGCGATTGGCCGTGGCCGCGGGCGTCCCAGGCGAAGAAATCAAACCCCGGTAAGTCCAGTTCATCCACCAGGTGGGCAATACGTCCGGAGTGCTCATGGCCGCGATGGAACAACAGGATTGCCTTGCGCGGCCCGGCGTCTGCCGTGGCCGGCCAGTGCCGGTAGAAAAGCTCGACGCCATCATGGGTACTGAAGGTGTGCACTTGCTGTTCGCGCATCGCAAAATCCTTATGCAGAAGGGGGAGTTTGTGGCTGTTCTTTGAGGCCCTGGCGCACCCGGTTGACCAAGGTATAGGCGAGCAGGGCGGCGACCAGCCACATCACCGCCTCGACCCAACCGGCGCCGAGCCAGCCCAGCGCCACGCCGGTAGCCAGTACACCCAGTACAAAAGCCCGATCACTCTTGCCCATCGGCCCGTCATAGCGACGCGATGCGCCCACCATCGGCCCCAACACGCCGGCGTACTCGCTGAAGACCGCAAGCAGTGTCACCAGCACCACCGGCACCGGGCTCACGCCGGGGATCAGGGCAAAGGGCAGGATCAGCGCGCTGTCGGCGATCACATCGCACAGTTCATTGAGGTAAGCGCCGAGGCGTGACTGCTGGCCGAATTCTCGAGCGAGCATGCCGTCGATGGCGTTGAGGGCCATGCGCACGATCATCCATAAAGGGATCAACGCAAACAGCCAGAGGTGTTGGGCGAAGCCTGCGATCAACAACCCCACCAGCAGGGAAATAACGCCGGCTAGCACGGTGATCTGGTTGGCGGTAGTGCCGTTGTCGTAGAGGCGCTGCACAAGCGGGCGCAGCAGGTTTTGAAACCGCGGTTTGAGTTGGTAGATGGAAATCATGGGGTGGCGCTTCCTTGTCCGTGAACCCGCGAAAAGCTGTTTCGGAGTGTGCCGATTAATCGCAGCCGACACCAGTGATGGCTCGTGTTTATAGGGGGTTAGTCACACTCCAGAGAGCACAGCAAAACAAATGTGGGAGGGGGCTTGCCCCCGATTGCGGTGTATCAGTAACTAATCAGTCGACTGACACACTGCTATCGGGGGCAAGCCCCCTCCCACAAGGGATTCAGAGTGGATGCAAAAGCGAACAAAAATTTCACGCTTCGTGTTATATCGTAACGAATTGTGTGCAAGTGGGCATTGAGCGGATGCAGGTGGATTTAGAAGCTGACGGCGCCTCCGTAGAAGGCCTGGCGCGTTTTCAGCAAGGGCTGTTCCATGCCCGTCGGTTACGCCAAGCGGGTATCAGCCTGACGACCCTGGCGATCAGCGGATGGGTGTTGGCGCTGTTCGTGGCGTTGTTTGCGCCACTGTCGATCTGGCCGGTGGTGTTGATCAACTGCGCTTCGGCCCTGCTGCTGTTGGTGGCCGGGTTGCAGTCGGCCTGGTGGGTGGCTGATTGGCGTGCCCAGGCGATGGAGGTGCCGAGCGCTGAGTTGATTGAGCAACCCATTGAGCCCACTGCCTGGCACAAGGGGCTGATCAACCGTTTCGGCAACGGCCTGCTGGCACAGGTTGGCGCACCGGTGCTGTGGTTGGCCGGCTGGTCGTTGCTGGCGTTGGTCAGCGTTATCCAGTTCTGGAACCTGGCCTTGCCTGCTGCGGCCATCGGTCAGTCCGCCAGCATCGGTGCGGCGCTGGCATTGGGGCTGGCTTTTGGCTTGCTGGTGTTCGAGCGTCGCCTGGCCCAGGAAACCGCCGCCCAGTGGCCGGAAGCTTCACAGCTGGCGCAGTTGAGTCGGGTGGCGATTATCTGCCTGGTGCTGAGTGCCATCTGCCTGTTGTTTGCCAATGCCGAGTCGGTGTGGCCGCTGCGTCTGGCGACACTCGTCGGCCTGTTGCCGGCGCTGGTGGCGCTGGAGTTCCTGCTGCGGGGCGTGCTGTCGCTGTTCAGCCCGCGCCAGCCGCGCCTTGAGCCGCGCTTGATGGCGCAGAGTTTTATCGCCGGCCTGCTGCGTTGGCCGCCACAACCGTTGCTGGCGTTGCAGCATGAATTGCACAACCGTTTTGGCATCGACCTGCGCCAGATCTGGGCCTTCACCTACATGCGCCGGGCTTTCCTGCCGGTGTTGCTGGTGGTGCTGGCGGTAGGCTGGGCGCTGACCGGCGTGCATGAAGTGCCCCTGCAAGGGCGTGGGATTTATGAGCGCTTCGGCAAACCGGTCGAGGTGTTCGGCCCCGGCCTGCATACGGGTTTGCCGTGGCCGCTGGGTCGCGTACTCAACGTGGAGAACGGCGTGGTGCATGAGCTGGCGACCAGCGTCAGCGAAGCCGCCACACCGGAGCTGGCCGCTGCCGAAGGCCCGGCGCCGTTGATTGCCAACCGCCTGTGGGACGCCAGCCATGTGAATGACAAATCCCAGGTCATCGCCAGCAGCAGCGGCGATAAGCAGGGCTTCCAGATCGTCAACATGGACGTGCGATTTGTCTACCGCATCGGCCTCACCGACCAGGCTGCGCTTGCCGCCACTTACAACAGCGCGGACATACCCACCCTGATCCGCAGCACCGCCAGCCGCACCCTGGTGCATGACTTTGCCTCGCGCACTCTCGACGAATTGCTCGGTGAACAACGCACCAGCCTCGCCGACGAGATTGGCCGCACGGTGCAAGCAGACCTGCACACCCTCGACAGCGGGGTGGAAATCCTCGCCACGGTGGTTGAAGCGATCCACCCACCGGCTGGCGCCGCCAATGCTTACCACGGTGTGCAAGCCGCCCAGATCGGCGCCCAGGCACTGATCGCCCGTGAACGTGGCGCGGCCAGCGAGCAGACCAACCAGGCGCTGCTGCAAGCCAGCACCGTCCGTGATCAGGCCCAGGCCGGCGCCCGCGAAGTGAATGCCGGCGCCCAAGCGGCGAACCTGCGCTTTGCCGCCGAACAAAAAGCCTATGCCGCTGCGGGCCAGGCTTTCGTGCTGGAACAGTACCTGAGCCAACTGAGCCTGGGCCTGGCCCACGCCAAGCTGCTTATTCTGGATCATCGTTTGGGCGCCGACAGTGCGCCGACGATTGATCTGCGTTCTTTTACTTTGCCCGCCGATCCACTGGCGCCGCGCAAAGCCGTTCAATAAGGAGTCTGTCTGTTGAGCGCTCATTCTCACGATCACGGTCATCACCATCATCACGGCCACCACCATCACCACCATGGTGATGAACAAGCGGCCGGGCCTTTCCCTTGGCGGCGCATGGCCTGGGCGGCGTTACTGGTGCTGTTTGCCGTGGCAGCGGCGAGCCTGGTGCAGGTGCGCTCCGGCGAGGCCACGGTGATTACCCGCTTCGGCAACCCCGCGCGAGTGCTGTTGGAGCCGGGCCTGGGCTGGCGCTGGCCGGCGCCATTCGAAGCGGCGATCCCGGTGGACCTGCGCCTGCGCACCACGTCCAGCGGCTTGCAGGATGTGGGCACCCGCGATGGCCTGCGGATTATCGTGCAGGCCTATGTGGCGTGGCAGGTGCAGGGCGATGCCGACAATGTGCAGCGCTTCATGCGCGCAGTGCAGAACCAGCCGGACGAAGCGGCGCGGCAGATCCGCACCTTCGTCGGCTCGGCGCTGGAAACCACGGCGGCCAGCTTTGACCTGTCCAGCTTGATCAACACCGACGCCAGCCAAGTGCGCATCGCCGATTTTGAAGCGCAGTTGCGCCAGCAGATTGATCAACAATTGCTCGCCACCTACGGCGTGCGCGTGGCGCAGGTCGGCATCGAGCGCCTGACATTGCCTTCGGTGACACTCACCGCCACGGTTGATCGTATGCGCGCCGAGCGGGAAACCATCGCCACTGAACGCACCGCCGTGGGCAAGCGCGAAGCGGCGCAAATCCGCTCCGCCGCCGAGCGTGATGCGCGCATTGTGCAGGCCGATGCGACGGTGAAAGCCGCCGATATCGAAGCGCAATCGCGGGTAGAAGCCGCGCAGATTTATGGCCGTGCCTACGCGGGTAATCCGCAGCTGTACAACCTGCTGCGCTCGCTGGATACCTTGGGCACGGTGGTCACGCCGGGTACCAAAATCATCCTGCGCACCGACGCCGCGCCGTTCCGCGCCCTGGTGGATGGGCCGAAGGACATCCAGCCATGAGCGAACGCGGCAGTCCCGACAGCCCTTGGATTCAGGCCGGGCGCCTGACCTTCCTGGCGCTGTACGCGGTCACTGTGTTGGCGGCGTTGGCCTGGGCCTTTTCCAATGTGCGCCAGATCGACCCGCAGAATCGCGCGGTGGTCCTGCACTTCGGCGCCCTTGATCGCATTCAGAACGCCGGGCTGTTGCTGGCCTGGCCGCAGCCGTTCGAGCAGGTGGTGTTGTTGCCGGCGGCGGACCGGGTGATCGAGCGCCGAGTGGAGAACCTGCTACGTTCCGACGCGGCGCTGCAGGCTGATCGCGTGGCCAGTTTCGCTACGCCGTTGAGCGATGCCCTGGCCGGTTCCGGCTACCTGCTGACCGGCGATGCCGGGGTGGTGCAGTTGGATGTGCGGGTGTTCTACAAGGTGACCGAGCCCTATGCCTTCGTGTTGCAGGGCGACCACGTGTTGCCCGCGCTGGATCGGTTGGTGACGCGCAGTGCCGTAGCCCTGACGGCAGCGCGGGATCTGGACACCATCCTGGTAGCACGCCCGGAACTGATCGGCAGCGACAACGGCGCCGCCGAACGCCGCGAGCGCCTGCGCGGCGATCTGGTGCAAGGCATCAATAAACGCCTGGCCGATTTGGCCGCCAGCGGTTTGGGCCTGGGCATCGAAGTCACCCGCGTCGATGTGCAATCGAGCCTGCCGGGCCCGGCGGTGAATGCCTTCAACGCAGTGCTGACTGCCAGCCAGCAAGCGGATAAAGCGGTGGCCAACGCCCGCACCGAAGCGGAAAAACTCACCCAGACCGCGAATCAGGAGGCTGACCGCCAGGTGCAAGTCGCCCACGCCCAGGCCAGCGAACGCTTGGCCAATGCCCAGGCGCAAACCGCTACCGTCGCCAGCCTCGCCCAGGTCAAAGACCCCGGCTTGCTGTTGCGCCTGTACCGCGAACGCCTGCCGAAGATTCTCGGTCAGGCGGGTTCCGTGACCACCGTCGACCCCAAAGACGACTCCCGCTTGATCATCCAGGGAGCCGAACAATGAGCGCACCCATGCTGACCTCTGCCGAACAGCGCAGCGCTGCCCGGCAATTGACCCTGGCCATGCTCGCCCTGGGGTTGCTCGTGCTGGGCCTGGTGTGGCGCTGGCTGGCGCCGGACCAGAACGGTGTGAGCCAATTGCTGCTGGGGGTGGCATCGCTGTTGGTGGCGGTGCCGGTAATGCGTTCGGCCTGGTACAGCCTGCGCTTTCCCAGCTTGCACGGCATCACTGACCAACTGATTGCCCTGGCCATGCTTGGCGCCTGGGCCACCGGCGATCTGCTCACCGCCGCGTTGTTGCCGATCATCATGATCTTCGGCCATGTGCTGGAAGAGCGCAGCGTGATCGGCTCCCAGGAGGCGATCCATGCCCTGGGCAAACTCACCCGCAGCCACGCCCGTTTGGTACAGGCTGACGGAACCATCACCGAAGTGGATAACGCCACGCTGAACCCCGGTGATATCGTCGAAGTGCGCGCCGGCGACCGCGTGCCGGCCGATGGCGTGGTGCTGTCCGGCCAGGCGAGCCTGGACACGGCACCAATCACCGGTGAGTCGGTGCCGTTGGAAGCCAGCGCGGGTGTGCAGGTGTTTGGTGGCGCGATCAACCTTGATGGTCTGCTGCGCCTTGAAGTGACGCGCACTGGCAACGAATCGACCCTGGGCAAAGTCATCGCACTGATGCAGAACGCCGAGCGCTCCAAGCCGCCGATCACGCGGCTGCTGGAGCGTTATGCCGGTAGCTATATGGTGTTGGTGCTGTTGCTGGCGGCGGTCACCTGGTTCGTCACCAACGATGCTCAGGCGATGCTGGCGGTGCTGGTGGCGGCGTGCCCGTGTGCCTTGGTGCTGTCGGCGCCGGCCACGGCGATTGCCGGGATTGCCGTGGCGGCGCGTCATGGGATTCTGATTCGCAGCTCGGCGTTTCTCGAAGAATTGGCTGACCTGACCTCGTTGGTGGTCGACAAGACCGGCACCCTGACCTTTGGCACCCTGCGTTTGCAGTCCATCGAGACCACCGCACCGGATCGCCAGGAGCTGCTGAACCTGGCGGCCAGCCTCGGCTCGGCGAGCAGTCACCCGGTCAGCCGAGCGTTGGCGGGGTTGGCGACTCAGGAGCAGTTACTGGCGCTCACCGACATTCGCGAGCGTCAGGGCCTGGGCGTGGTCGCACAGACCGAACAGGGCGAAGCGGCGCTGGGGCGGCCGGAGTTGTTCGAACAATTGGGCATCGTCACCAGCGGCGTTCCCAACCATGACGGCCCTATTGCCGGGTTGGCGTTGAACGGCGATTTCCTGGCCTGGCTGTTGCTGGCCGACAGCGTCAAGCCGGAGGCGCGCCAGGCCCTGCAAGAGTTGCGTGACTTGGGCCTGGGCCGCCAGTTGCTGCTGACCGGCGACCGCCAAAGCGTGGCCGACAGCCTGGCGCTGGAGGTGGGCATCAGTGATGTCGAAGCCCAAGCCTTGCCGGAAGACAAGCTCAACCGCGTGCTGGGTGAAATCAGCAGCGGCTTCCGGCCGATGGTGGTGGGCGATGGCATCAATGATTCGTTGGCGCTCAAGGCCGGTGTGGTTGGTGTGGCGATGGGGGCGGGCGGTGCCGATATCGCACTCGCATCGGCGGACGTGGTGTTGATCGGCAGCGACTTGCGCCGCCTGGGTACCTGCGTGCGCTTGAGCCGCCAGTGCCGGCAGACGTTGCAGGTGAACGTGATCATCGGCCTGGGCTGGACGTTGGCCATTGTGGTGTTCGCGGCCTTTGGCTGGCTGGGCGCGGCGGGTGCCATGATTGCGGCGGTGCTGCATAACCTCAGTACCTTGCTGGTGCTGGGTAACGCTGGGCGGTTATTACGCTTCCAGGAGCCGCTGTTGAAGCTTGATGAATAATTTCAGAAATATTTGCACACGGCTGTAACGCCAATGGGGGCCCTCACTCTAGTGGTGTGTCGAGACTGAACAATCCGTTCGGACCGACTTCACCACTGATCATGAGGAATACAACAATGAGCATTAAATCCGCTGCTGCTGGCGCCGCCCTCGCGATGGCTGCCGCCACTATGTTTGCCGGTGTGGCCACCCAGGCACACGCAGCCGATGCCACTGTGCATTGCTATGGCGTCAACGCTTGTAAAGGGCAGAACGACTGCAAGACCAAAGATCACGCGTGCAAAGGTCAAGGTTCCTGCAAAGGCCAGGGCTTCCTGTCCATGAGCAAGGCGATGTGCGACGAGAAGGGCGGTACCGTCGGCGAGTAACGGCAACCGAGTGCAACCGCAGCGACCGCCCCCCGTCGCTGCGGACACTTTTCCTGGAGCGTCTTATGCCCACTTCTTTTTCGAGCCTCGGTTACGGCCTGGGGCTGCGCAGTGAGTACTACCAGCAGATCCTCGAACAGTCGCCGGCCGTGGATTGGTTCGAAGTGATCTCCGAGAATTATCTGGTGCAGGGCGGCAAAGCCTTGTACTACCTGGATGCGATAGCCGAGCGTTACCCGGTGGTAATGCACGGTGTGTCCTTGTCCATCGGTGGGCCCCATGCCCTCGATACCGATTACCTTGCGCAAATCAAACAGCTCGCCGAGCGCATCCAGCCGGCCTGGATTTCCGATCACCTGTGCTGGAGCCGCGGCAGCGCGCATCAGCTGCATGACCTGCTGCCGCTGCCCTACACCGAAGAAAGCCTCTATCACGTGGCCGGTCGTGTGCGTCAGGTGCAGGACGTGTTGCAGCGCCCGCTGGTGCTGGAAAACGTCTCCAGCTATGTGCGCTCCAAGGCTGATGAGTTCACCGAGTGGGAGTTCCTCAACGCTTTGGCCCACCTGAGCGGGTGCCAGTTGTTGCTGGACGTGAACAATGTGTATGTGAGTGCGCGTAACCATGGCTTTGATGCCTGGACGTTTATCCGCAACCTGCCGCCCGAGAGCATCCGCCAACTGCACCTGGCCGGGCATATGGACTACGGCGACTATGTGGTCGACACCCACGACCATCCTGTGTGCGACCCGGTGTGGGCGCTTTACCAGCAGACCCTGGAGCATTTGGGGCCGGTGTCGACGCTGTTGGAGCGCGATGATCATTTCCCGCCGTTCGAAGAGTTACTCACCGAGTTGAGCAAGGCACGCGAGCTGGCTGCCAGCGCCCTGGCCAGGAGATCGCTATGCGCCTGATCGATTGGCAATTGGCTTTTGAAGAGCACCTGTTATCTGAACCTTGCGCTGCCAACAGCAGCTTTGCCGCTACCTTGCTGGGGGGGCCGACGCTGGATGTGGACACCGGCCTAGCGATTTACCACAACGCCTATCTGTCGCGATTGAAAGAAGTGCTGTGCCATGACTTCAGCGCTATCCGATATTGGCTGGGTGATGATGAATTTGCCGCGCTGAGCGAAGCCTACGTTCGTCGTTACCCCTCGGCCCACTACAGCCTGCGTTGGCTCGGTGAGCGCTTTTCGATGTTTATCCTTGAGCACTTGGTCGCAGAACACAGTGCGCCGCTGGCTGAATTGGCGCGTCTGGAGTGGGCGTTTACCCTGGCGTTCGATGCACCCCAGGGGACGCCGCTGACCGTGAATGACATGGCGCAATTGGCACCCGGGGACTGGCCGACGCTGCAGGTAAGCCTGGCGCCTTCAGTGCAGCATTTGCTGTGCCGTTTCAACACGGTGGCGATCTGGCGAGCCAGCAAGGATGCATCGGGTTTTCCCGGCAGCAAGGCGCTGGACCCGATGCAAATCTGCCTGGTATGGCGTCATCAGAATGTGTGTCACTACCGCAGCCTGGAGCCGGACGAGGCCTGTGCACTGGCAGGGATGGTGACTACCGGCTGGAATTTTTCAGAACTGTGCGCAGAGTTGGCAGTCACTTATTCAGAGGGTGCGTCGCTGCAAGCGGCCACATGGCTGAAACAGTGGATCCAGGACGGTTTGCTTGAACTCCGAGCCCCATAGAGACGTGCTATTAAATCGATAGCCTCCTACTTTGTCTTCGGATGGTCTACCCTCACTCCAGACGTCTGAAACAAGGGGGGATTACTCATGCTCGCGCAACTTCCACCGGCCTTACAGAATCTTCAGCTACCGTTGCGTCTTCGACTCTGGGACGGCCATGAATTCAACTTGGGTCCTGAGCCCAGTGTGACGATTGTGGTCAAGGACCCCACGATGGTGTCCAAGCTGACCCACCCAACGCTCGATTCACTGGGCGAAGCCTTCGTCGAAGGCAAACTGGAGCTGGAAGGCTCCATCACCGAGGTGATCAGGGTATGTGACGAGTTGAGCCACGCCTTGATCGATGACGACGAAGGCAGCCGTCCGGTGCGCTCGATCCACGACAAGGCCACCGACGCGGCGGCCATTTCCTACCATTACGACCTGTCCAACGAGTTCTACCAACTATGGCTGGATCAGGACATGGCGTATTCCTGCGGTTATTTCGAAACCGGCAGCGAATCCATCGACCAGGCCCAGCAAGACAAATTCCGTCACCTGTGCCGCAAACTGCGGCTGCAGCCGGGCGAGTACCTGCTCGACGTGGGGTGTGGTTGGGGCGGGCTTGCGCGGTTTGCGGCGCGGGAATTCGGGGTCAAGGTGTTTGGTATCACCTTGAGCAAGGAACAGCTGGCGCTGGCCAGGGAGCGGGTAAAAGCCGAAGGCCTGGAGGATCAGGTCGATCTGCAATTGCTCGACTATCGCGACCTGCCCCAGGACGGCCGCTTCGACAAAGTGGTGAGCGTGGGTATGTTCGAACACGTCGGCCACGCCAACCTGGCGCAGTACTGTCAGACGCTGTTCGGTGCCGTGCGTGAAGGCGGCCTGGTGATGAACCATGGCATTACCGCCAAACACACCGATGGTCGCCCAGTGGGCCGAGGCGCCGGGGAGTTTATCGAGCGCTACGTATTTCCCAACGGCGAACTGCCTCACCTGGCGATGATGACTGCCGAGATCAGCGAGGTCGGGTTGGAAGTGGTGGATGTCGAAAGTTTGCGCTTGCACTACGCCCGCACGTTGGACCATTGGAGCGAGCGCCTGGAAGACAATCTGGAAGCGGCGGCGAAGATGGTGCCGGAGCAGGCGTTGCGCATCTGGCGGCTGTACCTGGCCGGTTGCGCTTATGCGTTTGCCCGGGGCTGGATCAACTTGCACCAGATATTGGCGGTCAAACCCCATGCCGATGGTGGTCATGAGCTGCCGTGGACGCGGGAAGATCTCTACCGCTGACCCGTTTTCCAGAACACTGAAGATCCAAATGTGGGAAGGGACTTGCCCCCTCCCACATTTTCCCTGCGTTGTCTGTTAGAGAATCGGTGAGATCAAGCGCGCCACCCGCATCCCCAACTGTTGCAGGCGTCGCGTCTCGCGGCTTTCTTCCTGACTGACTTCATGGGACAGGGCAAAATCGTCCAGCAGCATGTGTTCAACCTGGCTGGCGAAAGCCTCATCCACTGTCAGCAACATCACTTCGAAATTCAGTCGGAACGAACGGTTGTCCATGTTGGCGCTGCCAATGGCGCTGATTTCGCTGTCTACCAACACCACCTTCTGATGCAGAAACCCGGGCTTGTAGCGGAACACCCGCACACCTGCGCGCACGGCTTCGATGGCGTAAAGGCTGGAGGCGGCATATACGATACGGTGGTCGGGCCGCGATGGCAGCAACAGGCGCACGTCCACCCCGCGCAATACCGCCAGGCGCAGTGCGGCGAATACGGCTTCGTCGGGGACGAAGTACGGGCTGGTAATCCATACCCGCTCGGTCGCGGCGTGGATGGCCTCGACGAAAAACAGCGAGCAGGTTTCATAGGGGTCTGCCGGGCCACTGGCGAGCAGTTGGCAGAGCACGCCGTCTTCGGGGTAGGCATCCGGCAGGATCAGCGGCGGCAGTTGCCGCGCCGCCCAGAACCAGTCTTCGGCAAACGACTCCTGAAGGCAGGCCACCACTGGGCCGGTGACCTGTACATGGGTATCGCGCCATGGCGCCAGCGGCGGCTTTTTGCCCAAGTACTCATCGCCCACATTGTGCCCGCCGACAAAGCCGGTGATACCGTCCACCACCACGATCTTGCGATGGTTACGGAAGTTGACCTGGAAACGATTGAGCCAGCCGCTGCGGGTGGCGAACGCCTTGACCTGCACCCCGGCGTCGCGCAGCGATTGTACGTAGCGATGGGGCAGGGCGTGGCTGCCGATGCGGTCGTACAGCACGTAAATGTCGACGCCCTGGGCGGCCTTTTCCTTCAATAGCACCTGCAATTGGCGGCCAAGCTCATCGTCATGGATGATGAAAAACTGGAACAGCACGGCGGTCCTGGCGTTGCGAATCGCCTCGAAAATCGCGCCAAAAGTAGCCTCGCCATTGATCAACAGGCGCACTTCATTATTGGCCAGACACGGCATGCGCCCGAGCTTGGGCATGGCTCGCAGGGAGGCATAGGCACTGGAGTTGCGCGCCGCGAGCGCTTCCTCTACCCACGGGCGCCAATTCAGTTCGGCGATCGCCGTGTGCATTTCCTGGTTGGCCTGGCGACGGGCCTGGATGTACGCGTCGAAGGTGCTGCGGCCGAAGATCAGGTAAGGGATCAGCGTCAGGTAAGGCATGAACATCAGCGACAAGGCCCAGGCGATCGAGCCTTGGGCGGTGCGGACAGTCAGTACCGCGTGAATTGCGGCGAGGCTCCCGAGAACGTGCAGCGTGGCAATGAAGTAGGCGAGCAGGTGCGGGCCAAAGAAATCCATGAACGACGTAACTCCAGGCAGTCCAGTGCGTAACAGACCATGAACCGCTGCGAATGTCGCTATTTTATTTGCCGTGCAACACTGGCCGCTTTACGACGTCTAACGCCGACAATTACCCAGGAGTTACCCGATGAATGCTCGTCTGCTTGGTTTGGCCATGGTTGTTGGTTTGTCGCTGCCGGTGGCGGCGCAGGCGCAGATGCTGGCGCCGGGCTTGTGGGAATTGACCACCAGTAATATGAAAGTCGATAATCAGGACCTGCCGGACCTGTCGCTGATCCTCGGTCAGCTCAAGCAACAAATGACACCTGAACAGCGCGCCATGCTCGAAAAGCAAGGCATCAACATGGCCGGTAAGGGTGTGCAGGTGTGCCTGACCCCAGCCCAGGTTGCCACCGATTCCATCCCGCTGACCGACCCGCAATCGGGCTGCAAGCAGGAAGTGACTGACAAGACCGGCAACCAATGGAAGTTCCGTTTCAGCTGCCCCAAAGCCCAGGGCACTGGTGTAGCGACCTTCCAAAGCCAGAAGGAATTCACCACCACCGTCAACGGTACGTTCAATGCCACCGGCATCCAGCAGAAGGGCAGCCTGGACAGCCACGCTCAGTGGCTGGGCAACAATTGCGGTACGGTCAAACCCCGCGCTTAACGCAGAAAATGCAGGGGCAAGCCCTGGCAACTGTCGACCACCTGGCCGTTGTGCCAGGCCAGGTGGCCGGACACCAGCGTGGTGCTCACGCTGTGACGAAAGCTGCGCTCTGCAAAGGGTGTCCAGCCGCAACGGGCGAGAATCGGTTGGCTGCTGACCGGTTTGCCCTGAGGCTCAGGTTTGATCAACACCAGATCGGCCCAATAGCCTTCACGCAGGTAACCGCGATCAGGAATGGCAAACAGGTCGGCCACACGATGACTGGTTTTCGCCACCAGTGTGGTCAGAGGCAAATGCCCGTCGGCCACCAAGTCCAATAGTGCCGGCAGGGCGTGCTGCACCAGGGGCAAACCCGAGGGTGCTTCACGATAGCCCAATTGTTTTTGCGCCCAGGTATGCGGCGCATGGTCAGTGCCAATCACATCCAGACGATCACTTAATAACGCCAGGCGCAGCGCGTCGCGGTCGGCGCGTGTCTTGATGGCCGGGTTGCATTTGATCTGATGACCGAGGCGGTGATAGTCGCGGTCGTCGAACAGCAGATGATGCAGGCAGACCTCGGCGGTGATGTGTTTTTCGGCCAGGGGCTTGTCTTCGAACAGCGCGAGTTCACGGGCGCTGGTCAGGTGCAGCACGTGCAGTCGCGTGCCGTGGCGCTGGGCCAGTTCCACGGCATACGATGACGAGCGATAACACGCTTCGGCGTCGCGGATCAGTGGATGAGCGACAGCGGGAATGCGCTCGCCAAAGCGCTCGCGCAAGCGTTGCTCGTTGGCCAGGATGCTCGGAGTGTGTTCGCAGTGCGCGAGCAGAATGGTCGGCACGTCGGCAAACAAACGTTCCAGAATACGTGGGTCGTCCACCAGCATGTTGCCGGTGGAGGCGCCCATGAACACTTTGACTCCAGCCACTTCACAGGGGTCGAGTCCGGCGACGATATCCAGATTGTCGTTGCTTACGCCAAAGTGAAAGCCGTAGTTGGCCACTGAGTGCAACGCAGCACGGTGCTTCTTATCGGCCAAGGCTTGCAGGTTCAAAGTGGCTGGCTGGGTGTTGGGCATGTCCATGAAGCTGGTGATACCGCCGGCCACCGCGGCACGGGATTCGCTGTAGAAACTGCCTTTGTCTGGCGCGCCGGGTTCGCGAAAATGCACCTGGTCATCGATCATTCCCGGCAGCAACCACTGGCCTTTGGCGTCGATTTCCACCGGTTCGTCAGCGCCTTCAATGCTGGCGGCAATCTTCTCGATACGGCCATTGGCGACCAGCACGTCGGCGTCGAATACCTGGCCCTCGTTGACCAGGCGGGCGTTGCGTATCAGCAGGCGACTCATGGTTCAGAACTCGTTTTGCAAGGCTTTGTAGCCGCGCACCAGGTCGACGTTGGTGCGTGCCACGTCTTCGGAAAACTCCGAGGCACTGACACTCACCGGCGGGAATTGCGACAGGTCGGTGTTAGGCCCGATGCGGGTGGTGGAGGGCACGTAGAAGGCCGCGGGCAGGTCGCGGCCATCGACCACCGAGTTGTGGCGCACCACGCAGCCATCGCCGACGGCGCAATTGAACAGCACGCTGTTGAAGCCGATGAACACGCGGTCGCCAACTGTGCAGGGGCCATGGACGATGGAACGGTGGGCGATAGAGGTGAACTCGCCAATAGTCACCGCCGCGCCGGACTTGGAGTGGATCACCACACCGTCCTGGATGTTGGAGTTCGCGCCGATCGTGATCGGGTCCATGGCGCCGCTGGCATCGACTTCGTCGGCGCGGATCACGGCGTAGGGGCCGACGAAGACGTTCTCGCCGATGATGACCTTGCCGCAGATGATCGCGGTCTTGTCGACGTAGGCTGACTCGGCAATGATCGGCAGGTCACCTGAAGGGTTTTTGCGGATCATGGTTTGCTCAACGCCGCGCACAGGGTGTTCAGGTTGTATTCGAACAGCCCGATAAAGGTGCTGGCCGGGCCTTGAGCGGCGAGGGCGTCGGAGTACAGCGTGCCGCCTATCTGCGCGCCGCTTTCATCGGCAATCTGCTTGAGCAGGCGCGAGTCCTTGATGTTTTCGATAAACACGGCTTTGACCTTGTCTTTACGGATCTGGGTGATCAGCGCGGCGACTTCGGCGGCCGACGGGTCACGCTCGGTAGACAAGCCCTGGGGCGCGAGGAATTGGATGCCATACGCCTGGCCCAGATAGCCGAAGGCGTCATGGGAGGTGACGATGCGGCGGTTGCCCGACGGCAGTGCAGCGAACTTGGCCTTGGCCTCGGCCAGCAGGCTGTGAATTTGCTTCAGGTAAGCCTGGCTGTTGCGCAGGTAGTCGGTTTTATTGGCAGGGTCGGCGGTCACCAATGCCTTGGTGATGTTGCTCACATAAATTTCGGCGTTGGCCAGGTTGTGCCAGGCGTGTGGGTCGGGAATGGTCTCGCCGTCTTCCTCCATGGTGTGCGAGATCACGCCTTTGCTGGCGGTGACGACCGTAGCGGTGGTTTCAGTGCTGGTGACCAGGCGATCCAGCCACGGCTCGAAACCTAGACCGTTCTTGATGATGACCTTGGCCTTGAGCAGCGCTTTGGCGTCATCCGGTGTGGGTTCATAGGTATGAGCATCGGCGTCCGGGCCGACCATGTTGCTGATCTGAATATGGTCGCCACCGATCTGGTGGGTGATGTCATCGAGAATACTGAAGCTGGTGACTACCTGGATTTTGTCTGCGGCGTGAGCCATCGACAGCGGCAGCAATAGGCTGAACAACACAAGAAGAGCGCGCATCGGGAAACACCTCATGAGGATGTAGGCAAAGGTGGGCGGCGCAATAAGCCATGCACCGGACCGAATACCACGGACAACACATATCCAGCGCCCGCCACCAACACGATCGCCGGGCCGCTGGGCAGTGAGTAGTAGAACGACAGCAGCAAACCCAGCCACACCGACAGGCATCCCAGCACCGCCGATACCGCGATCAACACCGGCAGGCGTCGGCTCCAGAAGCGTGAAGCGATGGCCGGCAGCATCATCAAACCCACCACCATCAGTGCGCCGATGGCTTGAAAACCGATCACCAGGTTCAGCACCACCAGGGTCAGGAACAGGCCGTGGGCCAGTGGGCCAAGGCGGCTGACGGTTTGCAGGAACAGCGGGTCAAGGGTGTCGAGCAGCAGGGGTTTGTAGATCAGTGCCATGGCGATCAGGCTGAAGCCGGACACCCAGAGCATTCCGGTCAGTGTGGTTTCGTCCACGGCCAGGGCGGAGCCGAATAACAGGTGCAGCAGGTCCAAGCGTTTGCCGGCAATGCCCAGGATCAATACACCGGCCGCGAGCGAAATGGGGTAGATGGCGGCGAGGCTGGCGTCTTCGCGCAGGCCGGTGCGGCGGGTGATCCACGCCGCCAGGCCGGCCATGCTCAGGCCTGCGCCGAGGCCGCCGAGGGTCAGGGCGGGCAGGCTTAGCCCTGCGAACCAGAAACCCAGTGCGGCGCCCGGCAGAATGCCGTGAGCCACGGCGTCACCGATCAGGCTCATGCGTCGCAGGATCAGGAACACGCCCAAGGGGGCGGTGCTACATGCAAGCACCAACCCGCCGATCAGTGCGCGGCGCATAAACACGAAATCCTGAAATGGCATCCACAAGTGAGCGGTGAGGTGCATCAGGCCACCTGCATCTGTGGTTGCGGGCGGATCAGCTCTTTGCTGGGGCCGAACACGCAGCCGGTGTTTTTAAGCTGCAATACGTGCTGGGTGTGGTGACGCACGGACGCCAAGTCATGACAGACGACCACCAGCGTGCGGCCTTGGTTGTGCCAGGTATGGATGTGTTTCCAGCACAGTGCCTGGCCGTCTTCGTCGAGGGCGGCGTGGGGTTCGTCGAGCAGCAGGATGGGGGAGTCGGCCAGGCTCATACGGGCGAGCAGGGCGCGTTGCAGTTCGCCACCGGATAACGCCATCAGCGGGCGCTGTTCCAAACCGCTGAGACACCAGTCGTCCAATACGGCGTGCAGGCGCTCGTTGCGTTCATGTGAATTCAGCTGGGTGCCCCAGAAGCCGGCAGCCACCAACTCTTGCAAACTGATCGGAAACTGACGATCCAGGTGCTGTTGCTGGGGCAAGAACGACAAGCCGCCGCGACGTGGAACATCGACACGCACCTTGCCCGTCAGCGGCTTTTGCAACCCGGCGATCACTTTGACCAGGCTGCTCTTGCCGGTGCCATTGGCGCCGATAATCCCTGTGAGGCTACCTTTTTCCAGCGTCAGGTTCAGCGCCGGCGTCAGTGGTTGGCCGGGGGCGCCCCAGCGCAAAGCGTGGCAGGTAATCATGCAAAGTCTCTCGTCCAACGGCTTTCTGCCACCGCATCGTGGGCGTGCAGGCTTTCAGCGTGGATCACTTTGAGGTGGAAGGCTTTGACGGCATCCGAGCGCTTCAAGGCGAGGTTCAAGCGGCGAGCGGCATCTTCGCAGAACATGAGGTTCTGTCCGTTAGCCAGGGCGAACGCTTGTTCATCCGCACGTTTCACCGCGGTTTGTACGGCAGTGCCCAGAGCTGCTTCGGCAGCGTTGATCAAGTCGACTATCGCCAGATCGTCACCCTGCAGCTGAACGTTTAACTGCGCGGTACTGCGTTGGCTATGGGGCGTGGCCACAATACCGTGGGCGCTGCCCAGCCAGCTCAACACGTCTTCATGCTGCAGAGGAGTGTCGGCAAAATCTTCGAGAAACTGCTGCTGAATCAGCTGTCTGGCCAGGGCAGCGGAGCAAGGGCAGGTTGAGGAATAAGTAACGTCAATTTTTAGTTCCACGTGGAACATCTGATTTTCCACACGCGCTTCGATGCTGACCGGATAGCTTTTCCAACCCTCCAAAGGGCTGACCAACGCGGGGCGTTTTAACAACAAATGTGTGTGAATACGCAGGTAGGCGTTCTTAGATAAATCTTCATGTGTGTCTAGAAAACGCTGCAGTACATTACGCAAGAGTGCAGATGTAAGGGGTTGCTGTTCGAGCATTTCCAACGCCAGGTAGAGGCGTGACATATGAATGCCACGGGCTGTACCGTCGTTCAGGCTTACGCCCGCATCGGCGGTAGCGGCCAGGTGTTGGCCGCCGAGCAGCACAGGCAGGGCAATGCCGCACATGCCCACCCAGTCGAGTGGCAAGGCTTGGCGAGAAGCCTGCGCGGCGATATCCGGCAGAGTCAGCGCATTCATGAGCAGGTCCATCGTTGGAAATGATTAGTCATGTTATAGTATAACAATAACTGCCACGATGAAATTTCTGTCCCAGCCTTTGTTCAGTCCTGTCGAGTAGGGATGCTCCTTTATCTGCGGTATATGTCATGTACAGACGTCAGCTCCTTAACCTACTGCTTGTCAGCCCCTTGTTCACGTTGCCTTTGGGGGCCTACGCCACGCAGATCCGCAATGCGCGGCTGTGGCGTTCGGACGATAAGCTGCGGCTGGTGTTCGACCTTAGCGGCCCGGTGCAATACAAGACGTTCTCCCTGACGTCGCCGGACCGCCTGATCATCGACTTGAGTGGCGCCGGCCTCAGCGGCGACTTTTCCCAACTGGCGCTGAAGAACAGTGGGATTACCTCGATCCGCTCCGGGCATTTCGGCAAGAGCGATACGCGTATCGTCCTGGATTTGGTCGCGCCGATGCAGCTCAACAGTTTTGTGCTGCCGCCCCAGGATGGCCAAGGCCATCGCCTGGTACTGGACCTGACCAACGCCACGCACGCGCCCCGTCAAATCGCTGCTGACCCGGCGCCCTTGGTGGTGCCGGCGGACAAGGCACATCCCAAACGCGACATCATTGTGGTGGTTGACCCCGGCCATGGCGGCAAAGACCCGGGCGCCGTCGGCTCCAAGGGCCAGCGCGAAAAAGATGTGGTGCTGTCGATCGCCCAGTTGCTGGCGAAACGTTTGAAACGTGAAAAAGGTTTTGCCGTAAAGCTGGTGCGCAACGACGACTTCTTCGTACCGCTGCGCAAGCGCGTGGACATCGCCCGCAAGCACAAGGCCGATATGTTCATCTCGGTGCACGCCGACGCCGCGCCACGGCTTACTGCATCGGGCGCTTCGGTGTATGCGTTGTCGCAAGGCGGTGCCACCTCTGCCACGGCGCGGTTCATGGCCCAGCGCGAGAACGGCGCAGACCTCTTGGGCGCCACGACGTTACTCAATTTGAAGGACAAGGACCCGATGCTGGCCGGAGTAATCCTCGACATGTCCATGAACGCCACCATCGCCTCCAGCCTGCAACTGGGCAGCGCGGTATTGGGCAGCCTGCAAAGCATCACCAGCCTGCATCAGAAGCGGGTGGAACAGGCAGGGTTCGCGGTGCTCAAGTCACCGGACGTGCCTTCGATCCTGGTGGAGACCGGGTTTATCTCCAATGCACGGGACGCCCAGCGGCTGGTGACGGCGCGTCATCAACAAGCGGTGGCGGATCGGCTTTTTGAAGGGTTGAAACAGTACTTCCAGAAGAACCCGCCCATCAACAGTTACATGGCTTGGGTGCAGGAACAGCAGAAAACCCAGGCTTAACAGCCGGTCATTCGGTTACAGGTGAACTTGGCGCTGGCGCCGCCGGAACTGGAAAACCGGTTGATGGTGGTCCAGCCCACGCGACGCGTATAGCCAACCCACGCCTCGCCATCCGATGCCAACCCGGTGAAGAACGTCAGCTGCCCGTAGCGGCTATTGGTCTGTGCCCAATAGCGTTTGCCGATCACTTCAAAACCGCGCAGGTAAGTGATGTTGCCCGCAGTCGCCGCGCTGTAGGCATTGCCCAGCGGGTCCACGCAAGCCAGCAGGGTGGCGCTGCGGGTGCAGTTGGCCAACGGGCTTGGGACTTGGGCGCAGGCAGGTCCTGCGGTTGCCAATAGCAGGGCGCACAGCACGTATCTCATCGTGTTTCTCGGGGGGCGAAAGTGATCAAGCATTGCGCCCTTCGTCGTGAGGAGCAAGGGAAGTTGGCTTATTTATATTGTTATACTATAACATAAATGCACAGCCCCACCCGTGAACCGATTCCCATGACCGAACAAGAATTGCTGGCCCAACCGGCTGCTGACTACATGAATGAAGCCCAACAGCGCTTCTTCCGCGAGCTGCTGCTGGCTCAGCGCAATGAACTGCAGGCCCGTATCGACACGCAGTTCCAAGTGCTGCGCGAGCAGGAAACCAATAGCGACCTGGCGGATATCGGCAGCGCTGAAGAGCAGCGCCAGTGGCAGTTGCGCCTACTGGAGCGGGAAAAAAAGCTGTTGGACAAGATCGACGATGCCCTGGAACTGCTGGCCCGCGGTGAATACGGATGGTGCCGGGAAACCGGCGAGCCCATCGGCCTGCAACGCCTGCTCCTGCGCCCCACCGCAACCCTGTGTATCGAAGCCAAAGAACGTGAAGAGCTGCGCGAACGCCATAAACGGGCAGTTTGACCGGCCAACCCTGATGAGGAATACCTGATGCCCAATCGTCTCCCCGTGACCGTGTTGTCCGGCTTTCTCGGCGCCGGTAAAAGCACACTGCTCAACTATGTCCTGCGCAACCGCGACAACCTGCGGGTGGCGGTGATCGTCAACGACATGAGTGAAATCAACATCGACGGCAGCGAGGTGCAGCGCGACGTCACGCTCAATCGTGCCGAAGAAAAACTGGTGGAGATGAGCAACGGCTGCATCTGCTGCACCTTGCGTGAAGACTTGCTGGAAGAAGTCGCCAAGCTGGCCAAGGAAGGGCGTTTCGATTATCTGCTGATCGAATCCACCGGTATCTCCGAGCCGCTGCCCGTGGCCGAAACCTTCACCTTTCGCGATGAAAACGAGCAAAGCCTGGCCGACATTGCACGCCTGGACACCATGGTTACCGTGGTCGATGGCATGAACTTTCTGCTCGACTACCAGGCCGCCGAAAGCCTGGCTTCCCGCGGCGAAACGCTGGGTGAAGAAGATGAGCGCTCCATCACTGACCTGTTGATCGAACAGATCGAATTCGCCGACGTCATCCTGATCAGCAAAATCGACCTGATCAGCAGCCGCGAGCGTGAAGAATTGATGGCCATCCTCGAGCGCCTCAACGCCCAGGCGGAAATCATCCCGATGGTCATGGGCGAGGTGGCGCTGCACAAGATCCTCAACACCGGCCGTTTCGACTTCGAACGCGCTGCCCAGGCGCCGGGTTGGTTGCAGGAGCTGCGCGGTGAGCATGTACCGGAAACCGAAGAATACGGTATTGCCTCCACCGCTTACCGTGCGCGCCGCCCCTTCCATCCACAGCGGTTTTTTGACTTTATCGATCGCCCTTGGGTGAACGGCAAACTGTTGCGCTCCAAGGGCTTCTTCTGGTTGGCCAGCAAACATCAGGACGCCGGCAGTTGGTCCCAGGCTGGTGGCTTGATGCGCCATGGCTTTGCCGGACGCTGGTGGCGCTTTGTGCCCAAAAGCCAATGGCCCCAGGACGAGGAAAGCGTGGCGGCGATCATGGGCAACTGGCAACTGAGCACGGGGGACTGCCGCCAGGAGCTGGTGTTTATCGGGCAAAACATCGACTTCAACCTGATGCGTGCGGAACTGGATGCCTGCTTGCTCAATGATGAAGAAATGGCCCTGGGTGTCGAAGGTTGGCGCCAGCTGCCTGATCCTTTCGGCCCTTGGTATGAGCAGGTCGCCTGATGCTGGCCCCGGTTATCCCCCTGCGCCCCGTGATCCGCCAGACGTGTGGGCAAACTCCGTTGGCACTGTCCGATATCCTCGAATATGGCGTCAACCTGGCGCTGTGGCAACGTCAGTTGCCCCTGCATATCGCCGAGTTCGGCGCCTTGCTGGTGGCGCTCAATGAGCCGCTCGCCGAATCCCTGGTGATTGAGCTCGACAACGAGGACGCCGTGCCGAACTTGCAGGGCCTGGCATCCAGTTGTCGCGATCTTGAGGGTTACGAAGGTTTTATCGCCGATGTGTCATGGCTGGTCAGTGCATTTGCCTGCCTGCTCGGCGCCAAGCGTATTGGCGTACGTTTGCGGCTGTTGGACAAGGCCATGTGCCCGCGTTTTCACGTTGATCATGTGCCGGTTCGGCTGATCACCACCTATGCCGGTATCGGCAGCCAATGGTTGCGCGAAGGTGTGATGGATCGCCGCAAACTGAGCCAGGCGGACGCCGAACCTACCGAGCGTATCGAGCAGATCCACTGCGGTGAGGTGGCGCTGCTCAAGGGCACCAAATGGCATGGTAACGAAGGGCATGGCCTGATCCATCGTTCGCCAGCGCTCAAGGCCGATGAGCGCCGGTTGATCCTGACGCTGGATTGGCTGGCGTAACCGCGTAGGATCAAACGCTCTACACGGCCAGAATGATGTTTCCAATGTTGCAGAACATACCCACCCATGTGATTGCCGGCCCATTGGGCGCCGGCAAGACCAGCCTGATCAAGCACCTGCTCGCTCAGCGCCCGGCCAACGAGCGTTGGGCGGTGCTAATCAACGAATTTGGCCAGATCGGCCTGGACGCTGCCTTGCTGACTCAAGACGCTGACGGCGTCGCCTTGGGCGAGGTTGCGGGTGGGTGCCTGTGCTGTGTGAATGGTGCACCGTTCCAGGTAGGCCTGGGCCGTTTGCTGCGTAAGGCCAAACCGGATCGGCTGTTTATCGAACCTTCGGGTTTGGGTCATCCCGCGCAGTTGCTCAAACAACTACGGGAAGCGCCATGGCAAGACGTGCTGGCCGTGCAGCCCAGCGTGCTGGTGCTGGATGCCCAGGCGTTGGCAGCAGGCAAGCCCTTGCCGCAGGCACAGCAAGCGGCGCTGGCAAGTGCTGGCCTGCTGGTGTTGAACAAGGATGAGGCCCTGAATGCCGCGCAGCGTCAGGCGATTGAACGGCAGTTACCCGATTGCGCGATTTACTGGACACGCCAGGCTCAGCTGCCAATCGACCAGTTGCCGGGCTTGAATGCGCAGGCCCAAGCGGCTGTGGATAACTTGGCGGCGCCTGAAGGCCTCGCGCAAATGCCGGCCATCTGGAGCGATCCTGCCTTGCCCATCTGTTTGAGCCAGGGCCAGGAGGGGGGGTGGAGTATCGGCTGGCGATGGCACCCCAGCCAGCAATTTGATGTCAGCCGTCTGCATCGCTGGCTATCAAGCCTCGACTGGCATCGTGCCAAACTGGTTATCCACAGCGGCGAAGACTGGGTCTCGGCCAACGCTGTGGATAACAGCGTTTTAACCTGGCAACCTAGCGAATGGCGACGGGATTCACGTATCGAATTGATCTTCAGCGAACCACGGGACGTGGCCGCATTGCAGGCGGCGCTGGCAGCCTGCCGCTACTGACGGTTCTTGGTGGCGTGGTCCTGGCGCCATTGGCTCAATTCGATCACTTCGGCGCTAGGCAGTGGCTCCTTGGCTTCGAACGGGTAGGGTGCCAGTTCGATCTGCGCACTGTGGGCGCCGAATTGGGTGATCGTCCCGGCATGGCGGGTCTCCCCGGTCACGGTGAATTCGAAATTATAGACGCGTGCCAGGCGCCGCCGGCCATTGGCATCCTTGACGAAACCAATGCGTTTGAGCGCAACCGCACCATCGAGCAATTCGATATCAAGCTTGGCGCAATGCTGCTTGACCCGCTCCAGCGCCCGCTCACGCAGGCCGTGGTTGTGCCAAACCCAGGCGGCGCCAGTCGCCAGCAGCATCAGCACGAAGATGTTTCCCAGGGTCAGCATTCCATGAACTCCAACAAAGTGAGAGCAGCTTAACTGCGTCGCCGGTCTGTCGTACAGGCTGCGTTTAGTCGCATACTGCGCGGCCAGAATTTCAACGGCTTTACGGAAATCTCCCGCATGAAACGCACACCTCATCTGCTTGCGATCCAGTCTCATGTGGTCTTTGGCCACGCCGGAAACAGCGCCGCCGTGTTCCCCATGCAGCGTGTGGGAGTGAATGTCTGGCCGCTCAATACGGTGCAGTTCTCCAACCACACTCAGTATGGACAGTGGGCGGGCGAAGTGTTGGCGCCGCAGCAGATTCCGGCCCTGGTAGAAGGCATTGCCGCGATTGGTGAGCTGGGCAACTGTGACGCGGTGCTGTCCGGCTACCTGGGCAGCGCCGATCAGGGCCGTGCAATCCTTAGCGGCGTGGCCCGTATCAAAGCGATCAATCCGAAGGCGCTGTACCTGTGCGACCCGGTGATGGGCCACCCGGAAAAGGGTTGCATCGTGCCACAGGAGGTCAGCGATTTCCTGCTCGATGAGGCTGCGGCCATGGCAGATTTCCTGTGCCCCAACCAATTGGAACTGGACAGCTTTGCCGGGCGCAAGCCGCAATCGCTGTTTGATTGCCTGGCCATGGCCAAGGCGTTGCTGGCCCGCGGGCCCAAAGCGGTGCTGGTCAAGCACCTGGACTACCCAGGCAAACTGCCGGAAGGTTTTGAAATGCTGTTGGTGACGGCTGAGGGCAGTTGGCACTTGCGTCGGCCGCTGCTGGCGTTCCCGCGTCAGCCGGTGGGTGTGGGTGACCTGACGTCGGGCCTGTTCCTGGCGCGGGTGCTGTTGGGCGATAGCCTGGTGGCAGCCTTTGAATTCACCGCCGCAGCGGTGCATGAAGTGCTACTGGAGACCCAGGCCTGCGCCAGTTATGAACTGGAACTGGTGCGGGCCCAGGACCGTATTGCCCACCCTCGTGTGCGCTTCGAAGCCACACCGATCAGTTTGTAAGCACAGGGAGCCCGTGGGTTTACAAATTACGGCGCGTCGGCTTTGATCTCCCGGTAACGCTTTTCCAGCTCCTGACGAATCTGCCGACGCTGCTGGGCCTGCGCAAAGCGGCGCTTGTCCTCGCTGTTCTGCGGTTGCAGCGGCGGCACGGCGGCAGGTTTGCGCTGGTCGTCCACGGCCACCATGGTAAAGAAACAGCTGTTGGTATGGCGCACCGAGCGTTCACGGATGTTCTCGGTCACCACCTTGATGCCCACTTCCATCGACGTATTGCCGGTGTAGTTGACCGACGCGAGGAAAGTCACCAGTTCACCGACATGGATCGGTTCGCGAAAAATCACCTGGTCCACCGACAGCGTGACCACATAACGACCGGCATAACGGCTGGCGCAGGCGTAGGCCACTTCGTCGAGGTACTTGAGCAGCGTGCCGCCGTGGACATTGCCTGAGAAGTTAGCCATGTCAGGGGTCATCAGTACCGTCATCGACAGCTGGGCGTTTCCGGGTTCCATAGCACACTCACGGGTTGTAGGCATTGGTTGGGGGGAGGGCACCTCTGCGGGTGCTGGAGTCTTTGCAGCGCCATCCCTAACGGGACGCTGGTGGGCAGCTTGCCGTCACGCGTGCATCGATCTGTTTCCATATATTGCACCGGCTTTTCAGCAGAAGTCGCGGTGTTAACCTTCAAAAGCCCATCTCAGGGCATTTCTTACGATCAAGGCAGACTTTTCCTTCCGCTCTTTGCGACCGTACAAAGGCGGCCGGAAGTGGGAAAAGCGCTGGTACCTCAAGGAGTCCCTCGCCATGCACGCCATCAGCTTTATCCAGGACCTGGCCGTGATCATGCTGGTGGCAGGGGTTGTGACCATCCTGTTTCACCGCCTCAAGCAGCCGGTGGTGCTGGGCTACATCGTCGCTGGCTTTATTATCGGGCCGCATACCCCGCCGTTTGGCCTGATCCACGATGAAGACACGATCAAGACCCTGGCTGAGCTAGGGGTGATTTTCCTGATGTTCTGCCTGGGCCTGGAGTTCAGCCTGCGCAAGCTGTTCAAGGTGGGCGCCACGGCGTTTATCGCGGCCTTCCTGGAAATCGTCCTGATGATCTGGATCGGCTATGAGATTGGCCGCTGGTTCGACTGGAGCACCATGGACTCGCTGTTCCTCGGCGCGATCCTGGCGATCTCCTCGACCACCATCATCGTCAAGGCCCTCAATGACCTGAAGATGAAAGACCAGCGTTTCGCCCAGCTGATTTTCGGGGTATTGATCGTCGAGGACATTCTCGGCATCGGCATCATTGCCCTGCTGTCGAGCATCGCCGTCAGTGGCACGGTCAGCTCAGGCGAAGTGTTCTCCACGGTCGGCAAACTCTCACTGTTCATGATCGTCGCGCTGGTGATCGGCATTTTGCTGGTGCCGCGCCTGCTGGCCTACGTGGCCAAGTTTGAAAGCAACGAAATGCTGCTGATCACCGTATTGGGCCTGTGTTTCGGCTTCTGCCTGCTGGTGGTGAAGCTGGAGTACAGCATGGTGCTCGGCGCCTTCCTGATTGGCGCGATCATGGCTGAATCCCGTCAGTTGATTAAGATTGAGCGCTTGATCGAACCCGTTCGCGACATGTTCAGCGCGATCTTCTTTGTGGCAATTGGTTTGATGATCGACCCGCAGATCTTGCTGCAATACGCGTGGCCGATCGCCGTGATCACCGTGGCTGTGGTACTGGGCAAAATGCTCTCCTGTGGCCTGGGCGCTTTTATCGCTGGCAATGATGGTCGTACTTCGTTGCGGGTCGGTATGGGGCTGTCACAGATTGGCGAATTTTCTTTCATCATCGCAGCGCTGGGGATGACTTTGCAGGTGACCAGCGACTTCCTGTACCCGGTGGCCGTGGCTGTTTCGGCAATCACGACCTTGCTCACCCCCTACCTGATTCGCGGGGCTGACCCGCTGTCGTTGAAGATCGCAGCGGTAATGCCCAAGCGCATGAGCCGGGTATTCGGACTGTATGGCGAATGGCTGCGCAGCATCCAGCCCCAGGGCGAGGGTGCAATGCTGGCGTCGATGATCCGCAAGATCATCCTGCAAGTCGGGGTGAATCTGGCACTGGTGATCGCGATCTTCTTCGCCGGCAGTTTTTTCGCGGCGCGCATCGGCGGGTATCTGGAAGGCTGGATCAGTGATCAGAGCTGGCAGAAGGCGTTGATCTGGGGCGGGGCGCTGCTGTTGTCGCTGCCGTTCCTGATTGCGGCGTATCGCAAGCTCAAGGCGCTGTCGATGTTGCTGGCCGAGATGAGTGTGAAGCCGGAGATGGCCGGGCGGCATACCCAGCGTGTGCGAAGGGTGATCGCGGAGCTGATTCCGCTGCTCTCGCTGCTGGTGATCTTCCTGCTACTGGCAGCCTTGTCGGCCAGCATTCTGCCGACCAACAAGTTGCTGGTGCTGATCGCCGTGGTCACGGCGGCAGTGGCTGCGGTGCTCTGGCGCTGGTTTATCCGGGTGCATACGCGGATGCAGGTGGCCTTGTTGGAAACATTAGATAACCACAAGGATACGCCGGAGCACTAAAGGTTGGGTGTGGGACTCAGCTTTCCAGCCAGACGTCCCGCGCCCAGTGCCACACCGATTCCCAGGATTCTTCGGTGACGATTTCTTCTTCGCCAGACCACAGCACCACGGTGCCGTCTTCTTCGACGCAGTAGTAGTCGTCACCGTCTTGGCAGATTGGGATCAGCTCACGAGGTACACCAAGGTCCCAGGCGTTTGCAGCCACTTCAGGCAGGTAGGTATGGGAGCCCGGGTCAGTAATGGTCACTGGCTCCAAGCTGCCGTACACCACATCACTGACGGTCAGCAGGAATTCCTTAAAGACGAACGGAATATTGATGAACAGCTGTTCTTCAACTTCCACCAGTTGGTCTTCGTCAGGCAGCTCCAAAGGAACCGGGACCGGTTCGTTGGCTTCACGCAATTGTTCGATGATTTCTTCCACGGCCGGGATCCTCTTGCTAGATGGCGCGGTTTATAGGGGCGTTTTATACAGTAGCTCGCTATAAGTGCAACCGTGAAATAGAAAACCCCGGACATGTCCGGGGTTTTTGTTACCGCTTGCTCAAACGCGTGAGTATCAGCTGTTCTGGCGGATACCGGCGACCAGCCATGGCTGGTTCTCGCCCTGAGCACGTTCCATGTTCCAGCTTTCGCTGAACACTTCGCCCTGGTCGAAACGCGACGACTTCGACACGCCGCTGAAGGTCAGGGTGGCGATAGTCTTGTCGGCACGATCATCCACACCTTCAAGCTGTACGCGCAGGTCGTCGATGTAGGTCGACTGGAACGCATCGCCGATCTCGGCGCGTTCGCGCTTGAGGAACTCCAGCAGTTGCGGAGTCACGAACTCGGCAATCTTGTCCATTTCGTTAGCGTCCCAGTGCTGTTGCAGGGACTGGAAGTGGCTGCGGGCCGCTTCGACGAAACGCTCTTCGTTGAACCAGGCCGGAGCATTGATCACCGGACGGGCGGCGGCAGGTGCTGCCGAACCACCGAAGATCGAACCCATGGCTGGCTTCTGCTCGAACACTTCACGCTGCATCGGCGCGCCGGCTGGAGCAAGGTGCTCCTGCTGCTTGCGGCGACGGGCAGCGATAAAGCGGAAGATCACAAAAGCGATGACGGCCAGGATCAGGATGTCGAAGATCTGCATGCCCTGGAAGCCGCCGCCCATGAACATGGACGCGAGCAGGCCACCGGCGGCGATACCGGCCAGAGGGCCCAACCAGCGCGAAGCACCGCCGGCCTTGGCAGCAGCGCCAGCCGCACCGGCTGCACCCGCAGTTGCGGCAGCACCGCCGGCACCGGCGGAGGGAGCCATTTGACTGGTTTGGTGAGTCGGCGCTGCGCCAGAGCTTTTGCCGCCACCGAAGCGTTTGGCGTTGGCGTCCAGGCTCATCGTCAAGCCGATGCACAACGCCATGGCGATGCTAAGAAAACGTTTCATAAAGGGAATTCCCATTTGTGGATTGCACGCGCGCCATGTTGCACAGGTGTCGTAGCAGTGGCTAGCGGCATAATGTTTCGGGCTTTTGCGTAAGACCAAATCCGAAGGGTCTGTAGGACTAACTACAGATATTGGCCCGTGCTCTTCTAAAACAAGGGTGGGCCAATAATCTTCATGTTACGCAGTGTTTCTTGTGGCGAGGGAGCGAGCTGCCTCGCCACAAACAGCTCGCTTCAGACCGCTTCGAGCTTCGCGTAACCCATCATCAGCCACTTGCTGCCTTCGGCGAAGTTCACCTGCACCCGGGCCTGTGCACCGGCGCCTTCGAAATTGAGGATCACACCTTCGCCGAAGATCGCATGTTTGACCTGCTGGCCAAGGCTGAACGGGGTTTCAGGAATCTCGGAACCGGCAAACATAGTGCTGGAGTTCTGCTGCTGGCCGCCCCCGAACGGGCGACTGACGCTGTTGGACAGGCGCACTTCCTGGATCAAGCCTTTCGGCACTTCACGTACGAAACGCGACACCTTGTTGTAGGTCTCGCTGCCATACAGGCGCCGGGTCTCCGCGTAGGTCATCACCAGGTTCTGCATCGCCCGGGTAATGCCCACGTAGGCCAGGCGGCGCTCTTCTTCAAGGCGGCCGGGCTCTTCCAGGCTCATCTTGTGGGGGAACAGGCCTTCTTCCATGCCCACCAGGAACACATAGGGGAATTCCAGGCCCTTGGCGCTGTGCAAGGTCATCAACTGGATGCTGTCTTCATGCTCATCGGCCTGGGTATCGCCGGCTTCCAGTGATGCATGACCCAGGAAGGCGGCGAGCGGCGTCAGCTCTTCATCTTCCTCGGTGTTTTCAAAGGCGCGGGCAGCGCTGACCAGTTCCTCAAGGTTTTCTACCCGGGCCTGGCCTTTCTCGCCTTTTTCCGCCTCGTGGTAGGCGATCAGGCCGGACTGCTCGATCACGGTCTGGGTCATCAGGTGCAGGGGCATTTCTGCGCACTTGGCGGCCAGGTTCTCGATCAGCTCGACAAACACACCCAGCGCCCCGGCCGCACGGCCGGTCAAGCCTTTGTTGGCGATGAGCAAACGCATGGCTTCCCACATCGACACATCGGCATGGCGTGCATGGTCGCGGATCGCTTCAACGGTTTTCTCGCCAATGCCGCGGGCCGGGATATTGATCACCCGCTCCAGCGCCGCGTCGTTACCACGGCCTTCGAGCAAGCGCAGGTAGGCCATGGCGTTCTTGATTTCGGCACGTTCGAAGAAACGCTGGCCGCCGTAGATGCGGTACGGGATACGCTCGCGCAGCAAGGCTTCTTCCAGCACCCGCGATTGGGCGTTGGAGCGGTACAGAATCGCGATATCGCTACGGGCCAGCCCGGTTTTCAGCGCGCTTTCGATGGTTTCCACCACGTAGCGTGCTTCATCGTGTTCGTTGAACGCGGCATACAGGTTGATCGCTTCGCCTTCGCCGCCATCGGTCCACAGCTCTTTGCCCAGGCGCCCGGTGTTGTTGGCGATCAAGGCGTTGGCGGCCTTGAGGATCCCGGCGGTGGAGCGGTAGTTCTGCTCCAGACGGATGGTCACCGCGTCCGGGAAGTCCTCGGAATACTGATAGATATTCTCGATTTTCGCGCCGCGCCAGCCGTAGATCGACTGGTCGTCATCACCCACCACCATGAGGCTGTCGCCGCCCTTGGCCAGCAGGCGCAACCAGGCGTACTGCACGGCGTTGGTGTCCTGGAACTCGTCCACCAGGATGTGGCGGAAGCGCTTCTGGTAATGGGCCAGCAAACCGGGGTTGTCACGCCACAGGTCCAGCGCGCGCAGTAACAGTTCGGAGAAGTCGATCACGCCGGCGCGTACGCAGGCCGCCTCGTAGGCTTCATAAATGCTGCGCATGGTGGCCAGGAACAGGTCGCCGCTGGCCTGGATATGTTGCGGGCGCAGGCCCTCGTCTTTCTGGCCGTTGATAAACCACTGGGCCTGACGCGCCGGCCAGCGTTGTTCATCCAGGCCCAGTTCGCGGATCACCCGTTTGACCAGGCGTTGCTGGTCATCGCTGTCGAGGATCTGGAAGGTCTGGCTCAGCCCCGCTTCCTGCCAATGGGCTCGCAACAGGCGGTGCGCCAGGCCGTGGAAGGTACCCACCCACATGCCGGCCGGGCTGATGCCCATCAACTGCTCGATGCGATGGCGCATCTCGGCAGCGGCCTTGTTGGTGAAGGTCACCGACAGGATGGAATGCGGGGACGCGTTTTCGACCTGGATCAACCAGGCGATACGGTGCACCAGCACTCGGGTTTTACCGGAGCCAGCACCGGCCAGGACCAACTGACGGCCAACGGGGGCCGCTACGGCCTGGCGTTGGGCATCGTTGAGGGAGTTCAGCAAAAGAGAGAGATCATCGCGCATCGACGCATTCTATGGGCCTAAAGGGGCTCGGGCAAATCCCAATGCCCGGTGGTCGACGCAAAACACTTCGCACACCACCCAGCGGGCAAAAATTCTGTCGTGCGGGATGACCGGTTGGTCATGGGCCGCAGCCCGCGCCGCGTCTTGCTCGAGCTGTCTGGGCCAAAGGTTTGCGGCCCATTGCAGGCGGTTTTTTATGACGTGGGGCAGTTTGGCCCAGGCGCTTGCTTGTGTATGCTCCGTCGACGTTTCGGGCTCACCATTATAAGAACATCGCCTATGACCCTTAGCACTGATCTGTTTGGCCCCTCAGTGGCGCCCGCGCAGGTCATCCGCAAACACTATGCAACCCAAATGGCGGTCGAGCGCACACGCCTGCTGTATCAGGGCTCGTTGCTGCCGACGCTGCTGATGCTGGTCAATGGCCTGGTCTGCGCCTGGTTGTTGTGGAATCCCGAGCACTACCTGCTCGACAGTCTCTGGTTGCTCTGGTTACTCGCTCTGGTGGCGATGCGCGTGATCCAGGTGGCGGCTTTTGATTCGGCCATGCCCAGCCGCCAGGCCCAACCGGTGTGGCGGCGTATGTTCATGCTCGGCTCAGCGGTCAGCGGCCTGACCCTGTCCATTGCCGCCATCGCCCTGGTACCCGCCGACAGTTTCATGCATCAGGCCTGGGTGTTCGGCCTGATCGGCGCCGCTACCTTGTCGGCCAGCGTGGCCTATGCCGTGAGCCTTTGGGCCTTCCTGTCATTTGCCTTGCCCTGCCTGTTGCCGGCCATTATTTATCTTTTCTGCAATGGCACCCCACAGCAGCAGGGCTGGGGCGTGCTTGGCCTGATCCTGCTGGCGTCCCTGAGCCTGGTGGCGTGGCAGGTCAACCGCTTGATCCAGCGCGGGCTGTTGCGTCGCTTCCAGAACCAGGCCCTGATCGAGCACCTGCAGCAGGCCCGGCAGCGCAGTGAGCAGCTGAACCTGGAGCTGGTGCGTGAAGTCGAGCAGCGCCGCCAGGTCGAGCAGGACCTGCGCGAAGCCCAAATCGGCCTGCAAGACCGCGTGGCGCAACGCAGCCAGGAACTGGATGCCGCCAGCCTCGCCCTCAATACCAGCGAAGCGCGCCTGGCCATGGCCCTGCAAGCCAGTGAACTGGGCCTGTGGGACTGGAACCTGCAAACCGACGAAGTCCATCACACTCAGCTCAAGGAGCTGTTCGGCCTGGAGCCTGAATACGTCAAGGCGATGCTCAGCCACCTCAAGCCGCGCCTGCACCCCGACGACCTGCCATTGCTCAAGCACGCGCTGGTGGAGCACTTGAAAGGTCGCAGTGAGGATTATCAGGTGGAATACCGGATACGTCATGGCGATGGACATTGGATGTGGATCCAGGACCGTGGGCGCGCGGTAGAACGTGCGCCCAATGGCCGCGTCGTGCGGATGCTCGGCACGCGCCGCGACATCAGTGCCAGCAAGGCGCTGGAAGAACAGCAACGGCTCGCCTCGACGGTGTTCGAGGCGGCCAGCGAAGGCATCGTGATCCTTGATCCCGAGTACGCGCTGATCGCGGTGAACCAAGCGTTCAGCCGTGTCACCGGTTTTGACATCGACGACATGCTTGGTCGCAATGTCGTGGAGCTGCCCAGCAGTCGCGATGCGCGGCGCCACTTCCCGATGATCCGCCAGGCCCTGCTCAGCCATGGCACCTGGCAGGGCGAGCTGGTAGAAACGCGCAAGAACGGCGAGCTCTACCCGCAGTGGCTGCAATTGAATGTGGTGCGCGATGTTCGGGGAAACGTCAGTCATATTGTAGGCTTTTTCGCCGATCTGTCGGCACGGCGCGAATCCGAAGAACGTATGCGCTACCTTACTCACTATGACGAGCTGACCGGCCTGGCCAACCGTTCGCTGTTTCGCGAACGGCTGCACGAAGCCCATCAACGCGTGCGCCAGGGCGGGCGCAGCCTGGCGCTGCTGCATATCAACCTGGACCGCTTCAAGTTGCTCAATGACAGCCTGGGCCATGAAGTGGCCGACCAGTTGTTACAGAAAATGGCCCGGCGTTTGATCAATGCGCTGCCCGAAGCCGACACCATTGCGCGCTTGTCCGGCGATGAGTTCGCGGTGCTGTTCGATGCCTACGGCAATTTGTCGAGCCTGGCGCGCGTGGCGACGCGGCTGTTGGCGAAACTGCGGGTACCGGTAACGGTGGAGGGGCACGAACTGGTGGTCAGTGCTTCTATGGGGGTCAGCTTGCTGCCGGATAATGCGCGGGAGATCTCTGCGTTGGTCAGCCAATCGAATATGGCCATGCAGCACGCCAAGCATCTGGGCGGCAATAATTTCCAGTTTTACACCGACAGTTTGCAAGCCAGCACCCTGGAGCGTCTGCAGTTGGAAAACCACCTGCGCAAAGCGATCGAGGAGCGCCATCTGAGCGTGTTCTACCAGCCGAAGTTGTGCCTGGCGACCGGCAAGCTGAATGCCGCCGAGGCGCTGATTCGCTGGGAGCATCCGCAGTGGGGCATGGTGCCGCCGGGGGACTTTATCGGCCTGGCTGAAGAAACCGGCTTGATCGTGCCGTTGGGAGAGTTCGTGCTGCGCCAGGCGTGCCGGCAAGCTTGCGAGTGGCAGCGCCAGGGGCTGGCGCCGATTCGCGTGTCGGTGAACCTGTCGGTGCATCAGCTGCGTCAGGGCAAGCTGGTCAGCCTGGTGCGTCAGGTTCTGGAAGAGACCGGGCTGGACCCGCAATACCTTGAGTTGGAACTCACCGAAAGCCAGTTGCTCGATAGCGTTGAGCACATCATCGCCACTTTCCAGCAGTTGCGTGACCTGGGGGTGAAGCTGGCCATCGACGATTTTGGCACCGGTTATTCGTCCCTCAGTTACCTCAAGCGTATTCCTGTGGATTACGTGAAGATCGACCAGGCCTTTATCCGTGGTCTCGGTCAGGCGCGTGAGGATGCCGCTATCACGCGGGCGATCATCGCCATGGCCCATGGGCTGGCGCTCAAGGTGGTGGCCGAGGGCGTGGAGGATCAGCAGCAGCTGGATTTTCTGCGCGGTGAACAGTGCGATGAGGTGCAGGGTTATCTGATCAGCCCGCCAATGCACGCCGAAGGGCTGGCGGATTTGTTACGCAAAAATGCAGATTTTTCTTAACGCCGCGTTGGCCGCCTTTATGGCTACATGGCGTCTGCCTGCTGAAACCAGAGGGGAGCAGGGCGATTTAGTGATGCATCGAACGGGCAAAACGACAATTCTTGTAGTATAACTACAAGCTTGCTACATCCCTGGCACCTGCCAATAACAAGAGTCCTGCCCTTTGAACCTGTTGCAACATATCGCCCAGTCGCGCCACCTGTTACGCAAATCGGAACTCAAGGTTGCCGATCATGTGCTGCTTGACCCTGCGGCCGTGATGCACAGTTCCATGGCCGATCTGGCTCACAGCGTGGGTATCAGCGAGCCGACCATCGTGCGCTTCTGCCGCGCCATTGGTTGCTCCGGGTTTCAGGATTTGAAACTCAAGCTGGCGCAAAGCCTGGCGGCCGGCGCAAGCTTCGGCCAGTTTGCCATCCATGAAGACGACTCCGTCGCCGACTACAGCCTGAAAATCTTCGACACCACCCTGCACACCCTGATGGAAGTGCGCGAGAAGCTCGACCCGGTGGAGCTGCAAAAGGCTGTGACCGCGATGTCCCAGGCCCAGCGCGTCGAGTTCTATGGCTTTGGCGCTTCCGGCGCGGTGGCTGCCGATGCCCAGCACAAATTCTTCCGTCTGCTGCTGACGGCCGCGGCCTACAGCGACCCGCACATGCAGGCGATGTCGGCAGTGACGTTGAAGCCCACTGACGTGGCCATCTGTATTTCCCAGTCCGGTCGCTCCAAAGACCTGCTGATCACCGCCAACCTGGTGCGTGAAAGCGGCGCTTCGCTGATCACCCTGTGCCCGAGCCAGACGCCATTGGCGGAGCTGTCCACGGTTAACCTGGCGATCGACGTGCATGAAGACACCGAAATCTACACACCGCTGACCTCGCGTATTGCCCACCTGGTGGTGATCGACGTGTTGGCGATGGGCGTGGCCATGGCTCGCGGCCCGAGTCTGGTCAACCACCTCAAGAGCGTTAAACGCAGTTTGCGCAGCCTGCGTCTGTCACCCAAGTCCGTCAAAGCCCTGGACGACTAAATACCTGCACACAGAACTCAATGTGGGAGGGGGCTTGCTCCCGATAGCAGTAGGTCAGTCAATGAATCTGTGACTGAAACTCCGCTATCGGGAGCAAGCCCCCTCCCACATTAGATTCTCCATGCATCCAGAATCTTCATGAGGCTGTCATCCCCCCGTCATCCGTCGCGCCCATCCTGTACTCCCCCGTACTCGCATTGGGAGACTCCACATGACTCGGCATTACGAAGACAGCAACAGCACCGTCAAGACCCGTCGTCAGCAGGAAGACCAGCGCCGCATGGCGTTCCGTCGCGCCATCGAAGACCGTTGCGAAGAGCGCCAGTTGCTCCAGAGCATCAGTGACTACCCGGAACTCCATTGGCAGGCACCCGTGGCTGCCCAGCGAAACGCTCAGCCAGTGCGCTGATCTGCACCCGTTCGCTGCGGATAAAGCCCAGGAACGCATGGGCCACCGGTGACAGGCGTTTGGCCTTGGCCTGCACCAGGCACCAACTGCGGTACAGCGGCAGTTCTTCCACCGGCAGCTCTTTGAGCCCGCCGGTGGCCAGTTCCAGGTTCAAGGCGTGGCGCGTCAGCAGCGCCACACCCAAACCTGCGACCACGCACTCTCGTTGCGCCTCGGCCGAGGCCACTTCCACGGTCTGTGTGAAGTGCACGCGTTTTTCCTTGAAGTACTCTTCGCACGCCAGCCGCGTGCCGGAACCCGGCTCGCGGATAAGTAGCGTGTAAGGCTCCAGGTCTTGCAGGCGCAGCGGCCCTTGCAGGCTCAACGGATGATCCGGCAGCGCCACCGCGACAATTGGATTATTGAGAAACGGCAGGAATTCCAGGCCCATGTCCTGGGGCACCATGGACATGATCACCAGATCATCGCGGTTATCCGAAAGCCTGCGGATTACCTGGGCACGATTGACCACGGTCAGGTGCAGTTGCACTTCCGGGTGCTGGCGCTTGAAAGCCGCAAACAGGTGCGGCACGAAGTACTTGGCGCTCGATTCCACCGCCAGTTTCAGTTGGCCCTGCAGTGAGCCCTGCATATCCGATAGCTGCATATCGAGGTTTTCCAGGCGCCCGAAAATATCGCGACTGGCCCGTTGCAGGGCTTCGGCGGCCTCGGTCATGTAGAGCTTCTTGCCGACGTAATCGAACAGCGGTTGGCCGATCAGTTCTTCCAGCTGGCGGATTTGCAGGCTGACGGCCGGTTGCGTCAGAGACATTTCCTCGGCGGCACGGCTGTAAGAGCGCAAATCGCACACCTCATGAAAGATCTGAAGTTGTCTTAATGTCAGCCTCATCAATGACTTGCGCATTATTTATCCCCTCTCAACCCCGGCCATACCGTCAACTATAAGTCTTTGCTTATGCATGACCCAATAATTATTGATTTTTGTTAATCCCTTGGCGGGCTTAGTGTGTGTCTCGCGACTGTCATGAAACATTTGGTCACGCGTCGACCCACCTCAAGCGGGTCGAAGAACGCAGCAATCGGCTCAAGGGAATTTCCAAGTGATAAAAAAGATCCTGATCGCCAACCGTGGTGAAATTGCCGTACGAATCGTGCGTGCCTGCGCCGAGATGGGCATTCGCTCGGTCGCGGTTTACTCGGACGCCGACCGCCACGCGTTGCACGTCAAACGTGCCGACGAGGCCCACAGCATTGGTGCCGAGCCCCTGGCCGGCTATCTCAACCCGCGCAAGCTGGTGAACCTGGCGGTGGAAACCGGTTGCGACGCGCTGCATCCCGGCTACGGCTTCTTGTCGGAAAATGCCGAACTGGCGGATATCTGCGCGGAGCGCGGCATCAAGTTCATTGGCCCTTCGGCCGAAGTGATTCGCCGCATGGGCGACAAGACCGAAGCGCGCCGCAGCATGATCAAGGCCGGTGTGCCGGTCACTCCCGGCACCGAAGGCAACGTCGCGGATATCCACGAAGCGCTGACCGAAGGCGACCGCATTGGTTACCCGGTGATGCTCAAGGCCACTTCCGGTGGTGGCGGGCGCGGCATTCGTCGCTGCAACAGCCGTGAAGAACTCGAACAAGCCTTCCCCCGCGTGATCTCCGAGGCCACCAAGGCGTTCGGCTCGGCGGAAGTGTTTCTGGAAAAATGCATCGTCAATCCCAAGCACATCGAAGCGCAGATCCTGGGTGACAGCTTTGGCAACGTGGTGCACCTGTTCGAACGCGATTGCTCGATCCAGCGCCGCAACCAGAAGCTGATCGAAATTGCCCCCAGCCCCCAGCTGACCCCCGAACAGCGCGCCTACATCGGCGACCTGTCGGTGCGCGCAGCCAAGGCTGTGGGTTACGAGAACGCCGGCACCGTGGAGTTCCTGCTCGCCGAAGGCGAGGTGTATTTCATGGAGATGAACACACGGGTGCAGGTGGAACACACCATCACCGAAGAAATCACCGGGATCGACATCGTCCGCGAACAGATCCGCATTGCCTCGGGCTTGCCGCTGTCGGTGAAGCAGGAAGACATTCAGCACCGTGGTTTCGCGTTGCAGTTTCGCATCAACGCCGAAGACCCGAAGAACAACTTCCTGCCCAGCTTCGGCAAGATCACCCGTTACTACGCCCCCGGCGGCCCCGGTGTGCGTACCGATACAGCGATCTACACCGGCTACACCATCCCACCGTTCTACGACTCCATGTGCCTGAAACTGGTGGTGTGGGCGCTGACCTGGGAAGAAGCCATGGACCGCGGCCTGCGTGCCCTGGACGACATGCGCCTGCAAGGCGTGAAGACCACTGCCGCCTACTACCAGGAAATCCTGCGCAACCCGGAATTCCGCAGCGGCCAGTTCAACACCAGTTTCGTGGAAAGCCACCCTGAGCTGACCAACTACTCGATCAAGCGCAAACCCGAAGAGCTGGCCCTGGCCATCGCCGCCGCCATCGCCGCCCACGCAGGCCTGTGAGGAATATAAGAATGAGCAAGAAGATTTTCGTAACCGACACTATCCTGCGCGACGCCCATCAATCGTTGCTGGCCACTCGTATGCGCACCGACGACATGCTGCCGATCTGCGACAAGCTCGACAAAGTCGGCTACTGGTCCCTGGAAGTCTGGGGTGGCGCAACGTTCGACGCCTGCGTGCGCTTTTTGAAAGAAGACCCGTGGGAGCGCCTGCGCAAACTGCGCGCCGCGCTGCCTAACACACGCCTGCAAATGCTGCTGCGTGGCCAAAACCTGCTGGGCTACCGCCATTACAGCGATGACGTGGTCAGGGCCTTCGTGGCCAAGGCCGCCGTCAACGGTATCGACGTGTTCCGTATCTTTGATGCGATGAACGACGTGCGTAACCTGCGCGTGGCCATCGAAGCCGTCAAAGCGGCCGGTAAACATGCCCAGGGCACCATTGCCTACACCACCAGCCCCGTGCACACCGTCGATGCGTTCGTGGCCCAGGCCAAGCAGTTGGAATCCATGGGTTGCGACTCCATCGCGATCAAGGACATGGCCGGCCTGCTGACCCCGTATGCCACTGGCGAACTGGTCAAGGCGCTCAAAGCCGAGCAGAACCTGCCAATCTTTATCCACTCCCACGACACCGCGGGCCTGGCTGCGATGTGCCAACTCAAGGCTATCGAAAACGGCGCCGACCATATCGACACCGCCATCTCCAGCTTCGCCTGGGGCACCAGCCACCCGGGCACCGAGTCGATGGTCGCCGCCCTTAAAGGCAGCGAGTTCGACACCGGCCTGGACCTGGAGCTGCTGCAGGAAATTGGCCTGTACTTCTACGCGGTACGCAAGAAGTACCACCAGTTTGAAAGCGAGTTCACGGCGGTCGACACCCGTGTGCAGGTCAACCAGGTACCGGGCGGGATGATTTCCAACCTGGCCAACCAGTTGAAAGAGCAGGGCGCTCTCAATCGCATGAGCGAAGTACTCGCCGAAATCCCGCGTGTACGTGAAGATCTCGGCTTCCCGCCGCTGGTGACCCCGACGTCGCAGATCGTCGGCACCCAGGCGTTCTTCAACGTGCTGGCCGGTGAGCGCTACAAGACCATCACCAACGAAGTGAAGCTCTACCTGCAAGGCGGCTACGGCAAGGCCCCGGGCACTGTGAACGAAAAGCTGCGCCGTCAGGCCATCGGCAGCGAAGAGGTCATCGACGTTCGCCCGGCTGATTTGCTCAAGCCGGAAATGACCAAGCTGCGCGGTGAAATCGGCGCGTTGGCCAAGTCCGAAGAAGACGTGCTGACCTACGCCATGTTCCCGGATATCGGGCGCAAATTCCTTGAAGAACGCGACGCAGGCACCCTGGCCCCTGAAGTCCTGCTGCCGATTCCGGAGGCAGGCGGTGTGGCCCGTGCCGGTGGTGAAGGCGTGCCGACCGAATTCGTCATCGACGTGCACGGCGAAAGCTACCGTGTAGACATCACCGGTGTCGGCGTGAAGGCTGAAGGCAAACGCCACTTCTACCTGTCCATCGACGGTATGCCGGAAGAAGTGGTGTTCGAGCCGCTCAACGAGTTCGTCAGCAGCGGCGGCAGCAAGCGCAAGCACGCCACCGAACCCGGCCATGTCAGCACGGCGATGCCGGGCAATATCGTCGACGTGCTGGTCAAGGAAGGCGATGTGGTCAAGGCCGGCCAGGCTGTATTGATTACCGAAGCCATGAAGATGGAAACCGAAGTGCAGGCCGCGATTGCCGGCAAGGTGACCGCTGTTCATGTGGCCAAGGGCGACCGGGTCAACCCGGGTGAGATCCTGATTGAGATCGAAGGCTGATAACAGCCTTCGACACTACCGCTTAATCCTCGGGGGGGCAGGTGCCCTCCTTTTTTTTGCCTGAAACTCAGGCCTCTGTAGAGGGTTTGCGCCTGAAACTGACAAAGACCCCGCTGGGTGTGTAGATCAGCCTCGGCGTCAAGGTTTTAAGGTTGCTGGTGATCCTGTTGAAGCGTCCCTCAATCTGAGCAGCGTCGATAACACGTAACTGGCGGGTAAGCAGTTCGTCGTTTTCGTGTTCGACCTGGATATTCAGTGTTGTGGCCTTGAGGCGGGCGCTGTTGCCGACTTTCAAGGTGCTGTGCGCTTCACCCATGCCGAGGGTGAAGGCCAGGGTCGACCCGTTTGCCAGGTCAAGGTCGTGCTTGATTCGCGTCTGGCTTTTCAGCGCAGGGTCCAGCAGCAGCGTGCCGGCAACGTCAAGATTGGTTACCGTGCCTGCGGTGTAGGTTGCGCCTGCATCAATCGTCATTGTGCCCCCGATGTAACTCTGGTTGATCAGCGTTGCCCCGCGAGAGACTCGGCCTTGCTGATTGGCGTCCAGCGCACCGTCGAGGGTCCAGGCACCGCTGCCTATCCACAGGTGCTGGATACGAAGGGCGCCGTTGAAAGTGCCACCTTGGACATCGTCCAGCACGACGTGATTGGTGCCACTGCCACCGTCTACTTTGCCGTTGAATTGAGCGTTACCGCGCACAGTCAACACATCATCGCCACCCCCCATATCCAGGGCGATGCCTTTGGTGCCGCTTATCAGCCCATCGTTGGTGACTTGGTCATTGTGTTCTCCGATCAGCCTCACGCCGTAGCCGTTGCGACCGGTGATGATGCCCTCGTTGATCAGCGAGGTGCTCCCATAGGCCGGGCCCAAGTCCCCATCGTCCACCAGCACCCCATGATGTGCGCCGCGAATAACTCCACGGTTATAGATTTCGCCGCCGCCCATGGCGATGCCTTCGCTGGTGTTGGGGGCTCCGTTCTTGTCCGCGCCATTGGCCCCGGTGCCTTCAATGAGCCCGTAGTTGTGCACGCGTGCGCGTTTGTCGATGTCCAGGCCATCACCGTCGCCATCATTCTCTTTGGATCGCTGGGCATCCGAGCCCCTGATGATGCGGTAGTTGACGACGTCTGCATTGCCCTTGGATTTCAGACCGGCCCCTTTATGGCCGATGATTACGCCGTGATTGATCAGCGTCACATCGTCGGTGGCTTTGATGCCGTTGCTGCCACCCGCTATCGCTCCGTGGTTGACGATTATGCTTGCTGCGCTGTTCGCGCTTATGCCGCTATACGACTCCTTGAAGCGCGTGGAAGGCCCGGTGGATATGTGCCCGTAGTTGGTAAAATGACCGCCGGTGGCGAGTTCGATAGCGTTACTTTTTTCAGCATAAACAGGGGCTGCTGCCGAACAGCCAGGCAGGGGGATATAGGCCGCAAGCTGGTGGGGTACTCGTAACATTGGGTTTCGACCTCAAGTGTGCTTGAGGTCGAAAACTAACGCAGGTAACAGCCGACAGATGTCGGCTGGCAGAGCAGATGATTGTAAGAAGGCTCGCTGTCGGGATGTCGTCTGACGATGCTCGGTTAAAAGCTCATCGTCCATTGCCCCTTCAAACCCTGGTTGCGGCTATGGGTGCCAGCTTGGCCGCTGTAGGCCAGGCCCAGGGTGTGTTGCTTGGATAACGCAAGATCAACGCCCAAGTTTACGTCGAGGCTATTGCGGTCCAGGGACGTGCCGGTAATGGTGAAGCCATCAAGCGCAACGGGCGCATTGCGATAGGTTTGGTGCACCTGGCTGTCAACCGCGCCGTAGAGGTGTTTCCAGCCGGCGCTGAGGTGAGGCGTGAGGCTGACCTGATCATCGAACCTGTAAACCGTCGCCAAGCGCAGGCCAACGGTGCTGTTAAGGTTCTGCTGGGTCTGCGCGCCGACGTTCAGCGCGGTCAGGCCGCCACTTTCCTTGAAACTGTCGCGGTGATGACGCTGGTAGCCGAGGCCAGCGAAAGGCTCGATGTGGAGGTCCTGGCTGCCCAATTGATAGCCCAGCTCAGAGAACAGCGTTTGGCTTTGAGCATCGTAACGAGACTTGAGCGAGTCCTTGTAAACGAGCAGGTTGACGTCGCGCCGGTTGGTCCCGGCATGGCTGCTGTAAATCGCCCCCAGGCGCAGGGCCAGCGGGCCGTCCTGACGCACCGCGTATGCGCCTAGGTGCAAGCTGTCCAGTTCGGTAGAGAAGCGTTGCGCCTTTAGGTCACTGGCCGATTTTGCCCCCATAACACCCACACGCCAGGCGTTATCCACTGCCCAGTCGGCGCCCAGCATCAGACCCTTGCTATCGTGCTTCAGTCCGGCGCTGCCGCTTCGTTGGTCGAGGTGGCCGCCGTTACTCACCCCTTGTACCCAGAAACGACCGTTGTCATCGTCGGGCAGGTTGCGCAGGGACGAGAGCAATTGGCTGCTGATGTGGCTGGTGACGGCGTGCGTGGCGCTGAGCAGGTTCGCGTTTTGGCTACCGGCCAATTGCTCCAGGGCTGCGCCGATGCCGCCGGGCTGTGCGGCGAGTGCGTCATTTACCTTTTGCAGCTCCTTGAGCTTCTCCGAGGTCAATTCGCCGGACTTGAGCAGTTCAAGCAGTGCGGGCTCCAGCACCTTGGCCACTTGCACGCCATTGTAGGTGGAGGCTTGGCCAATGAAGTAGCCGGGGTAGGGCCCAGGGATTGGCGGCGTATCGACTTCAGGTTTGAAGGCCCCCTCAGCGTCGAGCGAATCATAGGGTTGGTGAGGCCTGTATTCAATATCGCCTCGTGCGTGCGCAGGTTGCACACTGAGGGCAATTACAAGACTGATAAATGCTGCGATTCTTTGCGGTGTAAAGGGCATGAATTACCGACCTCTGATGAATGAGGCCGGGAATGTAGCGGGGGCACAGGCGGATAACTGTCAGGCCATTGACCGCTGGTTTGCGGGAGTTGTCTTTAGTCAGGTGCGATAAAAAGCCCATCTGCGTTTGGCCGACCAAGGCGCTATACAACGGGTGCTGCGCTTTAACTGCGGTGCATATACCCCTTGCCGAAATGCCGCTCCATGCGCGCCTGGATCAGCTCCAGTCCCAGTGACAGTACCCAATAAATGATTGCCGCCGTGGTGAGCATCTCGATGTAGCGGTAGCTGGAGCGGCCATAGGACTGTGCCAGGAACATCACTTCCCATACCCCCATCACCGAGACCAGCGACGAGTCCTTGAGCATCGAGATGAATTGGTTGGTGGCCGGGGGGATGATGGTGCGCATGGCCTGGGGCAGGGTGACGTGCCAGAAAATTTCCCTGTCACGCATACCCAAGGCCAGCGCGGCCTCGCGTTGACCATGGGGCACGCCGAGGATGCCGGCGCGGAAAATCTCGCTCAGGTAGGCACCATAGTTCAGCGACAACGCGATGATCCCGGCGACGATGGCGCCCGGCACCAGGCCCAGTTGCGGCAGGCCCAGGTAAATCAGCAGGATCTGGATCAGCAGCGGCGTGCCACGAAAGAACGAGGCGTAGAAACTGGCAATGCCAAACGCCACCGCGCTTTTCGACAGGCGCCCCAGCGCGGTGATAAAGCCCAGCACCGATGACGCAAGCATGGCGCACAGGCACAGGAATAGCGTCAGCGCCGCACCTTGCAGAAAACCGTTGGGCGCCAGGTGCAGGCCGACCAGGTTGGGCAGCTTGTCGAGAATGATCGAGAACTTCAGGTCAAAGCTCAGGAAGAAACTGGCAAACAGGGCGAACAGCGCCGCCCAGGTCAGGTAAAGCCGTATGCGAAAACTCATTGGCTGATGTCGGTGCCGATCCATTTTTGCGACAGCTTGCTCAAGGTGCCGTCCTGTTTAAGCTGGGCGAAGACCTCACGCACTTTGCTGTCCCACTGCGCGTCGCCTTTCTCGATGGCTACCGAGTTGGGCTCCGAATACAGCGGTGCGCCGGCCAGCTTGAAGCGCTTGTCCTGGGTCAGGCGCGGCTGCGCGGTAACCAGGTTGGTGAGGATTGCGTCCAGACGCACGCCGGCGCCCAGGCCCAGGTCCTGGAACGCCACATTGTCGGTATCGTACGGGGCGATCTGCACCTCTTCGAACGGGTACTGCAGCTGCGTGTCTTCGGCGCCTTCGATGACCAGGTTCTTGTTCAGGTAACTCTCGTAGCTGGAGGCACTGGTGAGCCCGACTTTCTTGCCGCTCAGGTCCTTGGCTTCGTGGATGCGATCATCCTTGGCGTTGACCACGATCACCGCGGGCGAGGCGTAATACTCAACCGGGAAGTCGAACACCTCGGCGCGTGCCTTACTCGGGGTCATGGAGCAGATGCAAATGTCATAGCGCCCGCTCCAGCGGCCAGCGGCAATGACGTCCCATGAAGGCGTTTCCAGGCGCAGCTTCACGCCAAGCTTTTGCGCCACGGCCTTGGCCACATCCACATCGAAACCGTCGAGCTGGTTCTGCTCGTTGAGGAATGAAAACGGCGGGTAGCTTTCCATCAGCACGCCGACCAGTTCCTTCTTCTGCTCGATACGATCCAGCGTGGCACCGCCAAAGGCTTGGGTGGAAGCAGCCAACATCGTCAGGCCCAGGGCCAACAGCGGTCTGAATTTCAAAATCGAACACCTGAATAAAAAAGAGGTTGTTATTAACCGAACGGTACGCATTAAATAGTTATAAGAACGACTCTCATAGTGAGTTATTTTCATAAGCATATGAGTAAAAAGCATATGGGCGCAGCACGCACAGTAATTCTCGATGGTGGCATGGGCCGTGAACTGCAACGCCGTGGCGCGCCGTTCCGCCAGCCGGAGTGGTCGGCATTGGCCTTGAGCGAAGCGCCGCAGGCGGTGGAGGCGGTACACGCGGCCTATATCGACAGCGGTGCCGACGTGATTACCAGCAACAGCTACGCGGTGGTGCCCTTTCATATTGGTGAGGCGCGCTTTGCCGCCGAAGGCCAGGCGCTGGCCGCATTGGCCGGTGAGTTGGCGCGACGGGCGGTGCAGGCGTCCGGCAAGGCGGTGCGTGTCGCTGGCTCCTTGCCGCCGCTGTTTGGCTCGTACCGGCCCGACTTGTTCCTGCCGGAGCGGGTCAGCGAGTTGCTGACACCGCTGGTGCTGGGCCTGGCGCCTCACGTCGACCTGTGGCTGGCGGAAACCCAGAGCTCAATCGTTGAAGCGCGAGCGATTCATGCCGGCCTGCCGCAGGACGGTAAACCGTTCTGGCTGTCGTTCACCTTGAAAGACGAAGACACCGACGACGTACCGCGCCTGCGCTCCGGCGAACCGGTAGCGGAAGCGGCCGAGGCGGCGGCGCAGTTGGGTGTGCAGGTGTTGTTGTTCAACTGCAGCCAGCCGGAAGTGATCGGCGCGGCGATCGATGCCGCGCGGGAGACCTTCGAGCGATTGGGCGTAGCGATTCAGATCGGTGCCTACGCCAACGCCTTCCCGCCGCAACCCAAGGAAGCCACGGCCAACGATGGCCTGGACCCGTTGCGCGACGACCTCGACCCGCCGGGTTACCTGCATTGGGCTGCTGATTGGCAGGCGCGTGGCGCCAGCCACTTGGGTGGCTGCTGTGGTATCGGGCCGGAGCATATTGCGGTGCTGGCCGAGCACCTGACCGACTGATTCACCGCCCCTCCTACATGGGTTTTGTGTTGCGAGTGAGGTCTAGGCTCGGCATTCGGCCAGCGTTTTCAGCTGGCCCGAACCACTCTGGTTCGCCTCAGACAGCCAGGCCTCAAATCCCGCGCCCACTTTGGGCCATTCCGAATCGATGATCGAATACCAGGCGGTATCCCGGTTCCTGCCCTTGACCACAGTATGCTGGCGGAACACGCCTTCAAAGCTGAAGCCCAGGCGCTCAGCCGCGTACTTGGAGCGGGCGTTGGCGTTGTTGCACTTCCATTCCAAGCGGCGATTGCCCTGCTCGAAGGCGTACTTGGCCAACAGGTACACCGCCTCGGTACTTTTGGGCGAGCGTTGCATCGGAGCACCGAAGGTGACGTGGCCGATCTCGATGCGGCCTTGCTCGGGCACGATCGACATCAGGCTGAGGATGCCCTGGACCTGGCCGCTCGCGCGGTCGATCACGCTGAAGAAATACGGATCGTTATGGGCCGCGTGATTATTCAGCCAGGCATCGAATGCGCTGCGTTCAGGGAAGGGGCCGTAGGGCAAATAGTCCCATAGCTTCGGGTCAGCACCGGGCCCTTGTAGGGCTTGCCACAGTTGATCGCCGTGGCGCGCCGGGTCGAGTTTTTCCAGGCGGATAAAGCGCCCTTCAAGCAGTTGAACCGTGGGTGACGGGACGCCTTTCCAGTCGGCGAGGGAAGTGGACATGCTGGGCTCCTTAAAGACCTTGGCGAAATTGGATGAAACCAGGGCGTTCGGCGATGCGTTCGTAGAGTTGGATCGCGGTGGCGTTGGTCTCGTGGGTCAACCAGTGCACTTTGCAGCAGCCATCGGCCTTGGCGGTGGCGTAGACGAACTCGATCAGCTTACGGCCTACGCCGGTGCCGCGTTGGGATGGGTCCACTAAAAGATCCTGCAGGTAGCACGAGTTCTCGATGCTCCAATTGGAGCGGTGATAGATGAAGTTAACCATGCCCACCGCCTTGCCGTCCTGCCAAGCCAACGCCGAGTGGGTCGGCTCGCGGGCGTCTATCAGGCGTTGCCAGGTGCTTTGGCTGACGGCGTCCGGCAGTTCGGTGTTGTAGAACTTCAAGTAGGCCAGCCACAACGGTAGCCAGGCGGCGTGGTCCGCGGCGGTGACTTGGCGGATGTCGATCGGGGTCATTCTGCAACTCCTTGGGGAATGAAACGGGCGAGATTCTGGTCGCGCAGATCAGCGCTGCCGGCCAGGGCTTCACGTACGCCGGCCATATCGGCTGCGCTGCGGTTCTGGCTGAGCTTGCGTTTGCCGACCAGGCGGTCGATAGGCAGGGCAAAGCCAACGATGGCCTTGAGCATGGCGTCGATGTAGTCGTCCGGCGCGTCGCCGACGGCCCAAGGTTGGGCGCGGCCGCGTTCGTGGTGATCAGTGAGGGCGCCGACGACCTTGAGTAATCGCTCGCCGTCGTTGAACACGTCGGCCTTGCCGTAGGCGTGCACGGCGAGGTAATTCCAGGTGGGCACCACTTTGCCGTGCTCGGCCTTGGAGGGGTAAAACGCCGGGCTGACATACGCCTCGGCGCCAGCAAAGATGACCAGTGCTTCACTGCCGTTTTGCAGGTCGCGCCACTGCGGATTGGCCTTGGCCAGATGCCCATAAAGCGTACCGTTGGGTCCTTCGTCGGGATTGAGCAGTAACGGCAGGTGGCTGGCCTGCAGGCCGTTTTCACCCACGGTCACCAACTGCGCAAGGCGCGTGTGCTGGATCAGTTGCTGGATTTGGGGCAAATCATCAAGGGCGAAGGCGCGAGGTGTGTACATGGAAAATTTTCCTTGGCGAATGCCTGCATCCTAGGCAGGCTAATGGCTCGTTGTAAGAGCCATCTAGCCCTCATTTCATAGGTCCAATATGCCACCCGTCATCCCCTCGATGTCGTTCGACCCTGCTGGCATCGAGTTGGATCGCCGCCAGGGCCTGACACGCCAGCTATACGACGCCCTGCGCCAGCGCGTGCTGGATGGGCGACTGGTCAGTGGCACGCGCTTGCCTGCCACCCGTGCTATGGCGGCGGCGTTGTCGATCTCGCGCAACAGCGTGGTACGCGCATACGATCAGTTGTATGCCGAGGGGTTTATTGAAAGCCGGGTGGGAGACGGCACCTACGTCTCACAGCTGCCCACCGCAAAAAAACTATCCACAAAACTATCCACAGGGTTTTCAACAGGCTTACCCACAGCCTTATCCACAAATCGTCTGGATAATGCGCACACTCAGGCCAGCGAAGTTATCCACAGTGGTGGCCTGGACAGGGTCAGACATAACCATTTGGTCCAGCCTCCTTGCGGTCCGCCACGGGCTTTTCGGGTGGGGGTACCGGCCTTTGATCTATTTCCTTTTGAGGTGTGGGCCAAGCTTAATGGGGCGTTCTGGCGCAAGCCGGACCTGGCGCAGTTATGCTACGGCGACCCGGCCGGTGACGAGCGTCTACGTGGCCTGATCGCCGCTTACCTGCGCACTGCGCGAGGTCTGCAGTGCACGACTGAGCAAATAGTGATCACCAGTGGCGCGCAACAGGCAATCAGCCTTTGTGCACAGTTGCTGGTGGAGCCTGGGGATTGCGTGGCGGTGGAAAACCCGGGTTATCGCGCGGCAGGCCATGCCTTTGCGTTGGCAGGTGGTCGATTGAAGGGTGTGCCGGTGGATGGCGAGGGTATTGACTGCGAGGTCTTGAACCGCCTGAAGGATTGCCGGGTGACCTATGTCACGCCGTCCCATCAGTACCCGTTGGGCGTGGTGATGAGCCTGGCGCGACGCCTGCAATTGCTGGCCTGGGCCGAGCGTACTGGCGGTTGGATCGTCGAAGACGACTATGACGGTGAGTACCGTTACACCGGAGCCCCCTTGTCGCCCTTGGCGGCGCTGGACCGTAGTGGGCGCGTGCTTTATGTCGGCACATTCGGCAAGGTGGCATTCCCGGCTTTGCGCCTGGGTTACCTGGTATTGCCGCCGGGTCTGGTAGAGGCCTTTGCTCAGCGCCGCGCCGTGGACATGCGTCATTCCGAAGTCAGCACTCAGGCCGTAATGGCCGAATTCATGGCGGCGGGGCATTTCCAGCGCCATATTCGGCGTATGCGCCGTGCGGCCCTGAACCGCCGCAACGCTTTGTTGGTCGGCTGGCCCAGCGAACTGCCAGGCGTCGGCGCCTTGCCCAGCGTTGCAGCAGGCTTACACCTGACGGTGCGCGTGGACAGCCTGGCCCGTGAGCAAGCGCTGCTTGCCCAAGCCCGCGCGGTAGATGTCGAGATCAACGGCTTGAGCGGCTACTGGCTGGCAGATACCGGCCCACCACCGGACCAGCGTGCCGGACTGGTGCTGGGGTTCGCTGCCGTGCCTGAGGCGGCCATCGCACAGGCGCTGGCCCGCTTGCGTCGGGTGTGGCTGGCTTGAATACGATCCGGCACTGAGGTTACTTCACCTTGAAAAACAACCGCTGGGCCTGGTCCCGGTTTATTTCGCTGAGGTAGAACGCGGTTTTTTGCTGTTCGTTGAGGCCGTCAAGACTGTCGGCATCTACTCCCCGGGCGTGCTCTTGCGGGGTTTTCAAGCGGCCCCTGAGAAAAGCCCTGGCGGGCACCCATTCGGCCGAATAATGGAAGTGTGCATACCACAGCACAGTTTTATCACTGCGGTTACTCAGGGTGTACTCATCCAGGTAGACCTTGACAGGCCCTTTGAGCCGGCGGCGCTTGACGGTTCTCTTGATTACGATCTCGTTGTTTTGCTTAAGCCATTCCACGCTACTGATGGTGGGTGGGCGTTTCTTGATCATTTGCAGTTTCTGGCGAGCCGCCTCTTGATAGAGTGCCTGCGCCGCTTCGCTCAGTTGTTTGTTGACCAGAGCCGCAGAGCCCCCGTTGCTCTCGGTGGAGTTGCTTTGGGTCAGAGCCTGCTCAATGTTTGCAGAGGCCTGTTCCAGTTTTAACGCATGCTGGTGGTACAGCCATTCAATGCCAGTAGCGCTGCGCTCCGGTTTGATCGCCTGTTGGCCAGTGCGCTGCTTGAAGGCCCCCAACCCGTCCAGAAGCTCTTGGGCCTGGCTGATACTGGTGGCGACGTCCAGAGTAGTGGTGGTAGTGGTGGTCTCGACGGGATTGACGTGCTGCACCCACACACCTGGGGTTTTTTCGTGAAAGGTCGCCATGATCTGCTGGTTGAGAGGAGAGATGACATCCACCATGCCGGTTTCATCGCCAGCTTCTGTCAGTCGTGGTACTCCCACCAATACCCCGTTGTAGCGCGTGTGAATGATTTTTTTCTTTGCTCTTGGCGGTGTTGAAGGCGGTGTCGGGCGACTTCTGAGCGTGTCCCGATCCGCGTGCAGCAGTTCCAGGCTACCCAGGGTTTCGCGGTAGAAATCGCGGATTTTTTCGCGCAGGGTCGTGATACGTGCAGGCAGGGTTGCGTCAGGAAACTCGTCCGGAAAATCCTGCAGGCGTTCGTCGATGATCTTGAACTGTTCCACCAGGCTGCCAAGGGTTTCGATGCGTTCATCCAAGCGTGGCTGGCTACGCTCCATCGACGTTTCATGCAAGGCCTGAATCGACAGGTTGGCGGCGTCGACGATGGTGTCAATGGCACTCCAGGCTGACGAGGCTGTGGCGATGCTGCTGCCGTCCAGGCATAAGTTGCGCGCCATCGACACTTGCAAGGCCCTGAGGTCGCGGGCGGTGTAGCTTGGCAATTTACTCCGGTAATTGCGAATTTGCTCGAATCCCAGCTCACCCAGCGCTTTGAGTTGGGTAAGCCGCGATTGGCTGTAGTTCAGGCGCTGGATCATGTCCTGGCTCAATTCGGTCATGATGCGGGCATCGTCGATATGACGTTCCTCTGGATGGCTGATTTGATGTTCGATCTGGTCGAGCACGGTTTTGAGTTTAGGTGTGAAGGCGACTTGCGCCTCGGTGATACCGGTCCGAGTCAGCTCCAGTTGGGCGCTCACGTAGCGGATTGCGTGTTGCTGATAGTCCGCGCTGGGCGAGAACACATTCAATATCTTGAGCTGTTGCAGTGCCTTTTCGTAGTCGCTGCTCTGGCTCTTGAGTTTTTGCAGGTAGGTTTGGCGGCTGATCTCGGATGAAGTGGATGACGCGGTGTCCGACATTGCCAGACGGGCCTGCTGCAACTCCAATTGCGCAGTGGGTTTGTTTTGTTCAAATAGCGTCAGGCGTCTTTTGGCTTCTATCGCGTTGATCTCAGCTTTGGATTTTGACTGCTCCTGCAGCTGCTTGGAACCGGCGCCGCGCAGGCGCAGACGAGTGTCGATGAACCATTGGCCCTGAGCGTTGTGAATCAACGCAGGTCCTGTTCGACCGGGCTGCTTCGGGTCGATGATGACTACCGCTTCATCTTCACCGGCACTGACCTCAAACCAGCGCTCCCCTACGGGGACGTAATACTTCTGTGCCTGATGAAAGAGATGCTGGTATTGGTTTTTTGAGGTTTCAGCCGCGCCGAGGCCTTGCGGTTTGCTGACCTTGAAGCTGTCGAGCACGGTTGCGAGTTCGCTGGGTATGCGCTTGATTGCGCCGCTGGTGTGCAGGTGCGGTAAATGTGTGGCCGGCAGCTCCTTGGTCAGGGTCACCTCTTGTTTGATCGTGACCTGCTTTGTGCTGGTCGCTTTGGTCAGCTTTGGCGTGGTCTTGCGTGGGTAGCCGGTACGGTGGCTGCGGCTGGCGGCGTGCAACGTGATCGCCATGCCGAGGTTCAACAGGACATCGGTGAGTGCCGACCACTCGGCTTGTTTTTCGTCGTGGTCATGGGCTTGCACAAAAGTTTGCAGTTGATCGACCACCTGCCAGATCCAGGCGCCCGTGCCGATGGTGCGCCCCAGAAACGGCAGCACCCCATTGAAGATCACCCAGCCGGCGTGTTTAAAGGTCGCCCAACGGCTTTCGGCGTTGGACACCGATTGGCGGTCGGCCAGTTCTATCAGGGCCTGGGCATTGGCCTTGAACATTGTGGTGAATCGATCACCGTTGAGTACTTCGGTGCCCAAGGTCATTGGCCCGCTCATGGTCCATAGCTTGTCGGGCTCCACCAGGTAATCGGCGACCGCCCAAGGTGAAGGCAGCGAGCCGGGAAATACATAGTTGGTATAGTCGCTGCGGACCGCATCCGGCAGCCAGGCCAAGACCGACTCGCACAAGCTGCTCGATTGCGCGATCGTATAGATGAGGTTGGCCGGCGACGGGAACTGCATCAGGGCTGGCGTGAACAGCGGCCGGTACAAGAGGCATGGCCCGGCCGCCGGGTCTTCGGGGCCTATCACGTACATGTTGGCGACCGTGTCCACAGAGGTGTCCGTGCGTCGGGTGGGCACGAAGGCCAAGGGCCTGAGTACGATGGTTTGCCCGTCCACTTTGCTGTCAGTGGCCTGTTCTTGCATCACCGCGGTCACATAACGGTAGCCCTGCTCGTCAATGCTGCCTTCCTGGCGGATCTTGGCCTGCAAGGCCTGCATCGGCAGTTGGATACGCAGGTGTTGGCTATATAGCGTATTGCGGCGTGCAGATTCCCGAGTGTCATCCAGCAGCTTTTCCTTGATCAGCGCAGGGTAGGTACGGCCAATATCGGCATCGGTGGCCAGCGATTCAAAATAGGCAGGGGTCATCCACTCAGGCAGGTTGGAACCATTGCTGGTCTTGACGACTTTGTTACCGACGGGCACTGCAATCAGGTTTTGCAGGGCCAGTTCAACCAGGCTGAACGTGTTGCTCTCAACCTGGCCCGGAACGACGAAAGTGCCCCACACGACTGGGCTCTCTATTTGCAGGAAGATCTTCTCCAAGGGCAGGTTAGTGCTATCCGGGTGGTCCTTGATCACCTTTGCCTTGATGACCTTCAACGCGTATGCCTCGATAGTAGGGACGTCGTCCAGGAATGACCGACCGGCATTCTGGTTATGCAGCGCGGCGAGGTCTTTGAGGTGCCGAGCATAGAAATTCGAGTCGCTGGGTGAAGCGTTTGTCAGCCAGTCGGGCATCTGCTCGCGGTACCAGGCCAGATCCGGGCTGCTTTGCGCAGGCGGCGGGGCAGCAGCAGGTGGCGTGCCCAGTGCCATATCGACGTTGTTGGTTTTGCGCAGGTCGGAGAAGTCGATTTCAGCGATGGTATCGATCTGCAATGACACCAAGGCACAGGCTTGGTGATCAAAGAAATTGCCGTCCGGTTCAAACAGACGCCATTGGATTTGCGGGTCCGTGACAGAGCCCGACAGGTGCGCGGGCAAGGATTGGCCCAGGTGCTCCAGCGAAGGAAACTTTTCATAACCCTTGAGCAGCGAATGCGTGAGGACTGTGGTTTTGCCTTCGTGTTCGCCGATCAATACCGCGATGATCACATCATTGACGTGCTTGACCTGCCCTTCATCGTCGACTCGGTCGATATCAACCAGGCAAGCCCTGAGCTTGTAGAGGTCGTTGCCCTTTCTGTCGGCTTTGTCGGGGTGAGTGAACAGGGCGCGAGCCATGGCACACTCGGTGGCGGTCCAGTCATCGGCGGCCTCGACATCCCACACCGTGCGCAGCAGGTTCGACAGCTCGTGCCAATGTGGGCCGCTGCCGTTGGTTTGATTCCAATAGTTGATCGTTTGTTGCTGGTAGGCCCGCAGCATCGAAGGCGCAAGTTGGTTGATGGTCTTGGCGATTTCAGTCACGCGCACGGGCAGGTGTACCGCCGGCTCGATGATCGGTTGCTGCGTGAGAAAGTGCTCGCCCTGAAGGTACAGGATCGGCACCGCCAGCACTGCCTGCCTGGCAAGGATGTCACTCAGGGCCTGGTACTCGGTGGGGCCGGCGCTGACCCGGTCGTCATCCAGGTTCCAGGTGGGCGTTGCGAGCATGACGGTGTCCGGGTCGATATCCAGCGTCGGGTACTGCTCCTGTAGCGCCTCGCGCAGCAGCAGGGTTGCAGTCTCCCTGAACGAAGGACCTGTAGAGAATTGGGTGAGCAGCGCTATGCGTGCATCCGGACGCGATGTGTTCGAGGGCGTGGTCGTTGAAGCGGGGGCGTTCATGGTGAGGCTTCCCTGTCTGGCCGTTTGGTGGAACCAGCCCTGAGGTCAAGGCTAGAAATTTCCATGCTAGGGCGCGGCCACACAGAGAGGCGGTGCTTAGATAGGCCACCTTCACAAGCGCATTCGAAGGTACACGTCAAACCAAGGTGCTTCAGGTGCCGGATTTGATCCTGGTCCAGGCCCTTGTCCTGGCGCGTTCGGCTTTGCTGTCCAGGGGGATGAGGGTGTAGAGCGTGGCCATGGCGGTGTCGGTCGGGTACAGGTTGGGGTTGTGGCGAATGGTCGGGTCGACCCTCTCGGTAGCGTCCCTGTTTGGATTGGGGTACCCGACGAAGTCACTGATGGGTGCGATCACTGTGGGTTGCAGCAGGTAGTTGATGAAGGTGTAGGCGTCGTTCGGGTTTTTGGCGCCTTTGGGAATGGCGAGCATGTCGAACCAGATCGGCGCGCCTTCCTTGGGCAGGCGCATGTCCACGGTCACGCCATTCTTGGCGTCTTTGGCACGGTTGGCGGCTTGGGAAAAACTGCCGGAATAGCCCACCGCCACGCAAATATCCCCGTTGGCGATGTCGGCCATGTACTTGGAGGAGTGAAAGTAAGTGATAAACGGGCGGATCTTCATCATCAGTGCTTCGGCCTTGTCGTAGTCCTTGGGATTGCCGCTGTTGGGGTCCAGGCCAAGGTGTTGTAACGCCAGGGGCAGGATTTCCGAGGGCGAGTCCAGCAGTGCGACGCCGCATTGCTTGAGCTTGCTGAGGTTTTCCTCCTTGAAGATCAGGTCCCAGCTGTCCACGGGGGCGTTGTCGCCCAGGGCCGCCTTGACCTTGGCTGGGTTGAAGCCGATCAGGATGGTGCCGTACATGTAGGGCACGGCGTATTGATTGCCGGGGTCGTTGGCTTCGATCAGCTTCATCAGCTTGGGGTCCAGGTGCTTCCAGTTGGGCAACTGGCTTCGATCCAGGGGCTGGAACACACCGGCTTCGATCTGCTTGGCCAGGAACACATTGGACGGCACCACCACGTCATAGCCGGAGTTGCCGGTGAGCAACTTGGCTTCCAGGGCTTCGTTGGTGTCGAAGATGTCGTACACCAACTTGATCGACGGGTTCTGTGCCTTGAAGTCTTCCAGCGCCTTGGGCGTGATGTAGTCGAACCAGTTGTAGACCTTCAGGGTTTTTTCTTCGGCCTGGGCTGCGCCACTGACAACCACGGCGCACAGGGCGAGCGACTTGAGTATGTTCATTGGGCTGCTTCCTCGAAACCTTCCAGCACGTTGACGGCGTTGATGCCGATTTCCTCCACCGCGTAGCCGCCTTCCATCACGAACAGCGTGGGCTTGCCCAGGCGGGCAATGCGCGCGCCCATGGCCAGGTAGTCCGGGCTGTCGAGCTTGAACTGCGAGATAGGGTCGTCCTTGAAGGTGTCCACGCCCAGGGACACCACGATGATGTCGGCGGCGTAGCGCTCGATCTCTGTGCAGGCTTGTTCAAGCGCTGCGCTCCAAGCCTCCCAGCCTGAACCTGCGGGTAGCGGGTAATTGAAGTTGAAACCTTCTCCGATGCCTTCTCCCTGCTCATCTGCATACCCGAGGAAGAACGGAAACTCTGCCTCCGGATGGCCGTGGATCGAGGTGAACAGCACGTCGCTGCGTGCATAAAAAATCGACTGTGTGCCGTTGCCGTGGTGGTAATCCACGTCGAGGATCGCGACCTTTTTGCAGCCCTGATCAAGGAACGCCTGGGCCGCGATGGCTGCGTTGTTGAGGTAGCAATAACCGCCCATCAAATCGCTGGCGGCGTGATGCCCAGGCGGGCGGCACAGCGCGAAGGCACTGTGGGCGCCTTGCGCGATGGCGGCCTGGGCTGTGAGGGCGACTTGCGCGGCGCTGTAGGCTGCTTGCCAGGTGCCGGCGGTAATCGGCGCGCCACCGTCGAAACTGTAATAGCCCAACTGGCCGTGCAGGCTGGTGGGAATCACGCGGCGCAACGTGCGGGCGGGCCAGGTGTAGGGCAGCAGGTCGCCGTCCTGGCCGTATTCGGTCCAGCGTTGCCAGGCGCCTTTGAAGAAATCCAGATAGTCGCGGCTATGGACGCGTTGCAGCGGCGCCAGGCCAAAATCCTGCGGGGCCTGCACGGGGCCAAGTTCCCGCGTCTTGACCCGTTGCAGCACGTGGTCGGCACGCGAGGGCATTTCAAAGCAGGGCATCAGTTGCCCGTCCATCAGTTCACAACGGCCGTGGTGCAGGTGGTGATCGTCCGAGTAGATCGTCAGCATTTGTTGTTCTCCGCAAGCTGTATCGGTGTATGCAGTCTTGCGGTGGGCGCGGTTTATGAGAACGTCAGGAGCGGCCAAAAGGGGATCAATATGGCCAAAGTGTGTGTCCGCAATTCGCCCCTCATTGGCGCGTCATGCACGAAATTGGCTCGGCGTTACGCCGCTCCAGCGCACGAAGGCATGTCTGAAACTCGCCGTTTCGCTGAACCCCAGCGTCTCGGCAATTCGGTGGATCGGCCACAGGTTGTCAGCCAACAACTGTTTGGCGCGTTCAAAGCGCAACTCATCGAGCAGTTCCTGATAGCTGCAGCCCAGGTCATGCAGGTGCCGGCGCAGGGTGCGCGCCGAACAGTTCATCTGCTGCGCCAGGCCATCGAGCCCAGGGGCGGCGTGCAGTTGTGCGGCCAGCAACTGGCGGATTCGCCCCAGCCAGGCCTCGCGCCCGGTGAATTCGGTGTTTTGTTTGCGGCAACGTTCGACCATGGCCTGGTGGGTGACCGTGTCGGCCAGGGGCAACGGTTGGGCAAGCCAGCGTTTATCAAAGGCGAACGCGTTGGCAATAGCCTGAAACTGTAGCGGGCAGTCGAAGCTCTCGGCGTAGCGCGCCTGATAATCCGGCGCGTCGTGCTCAAAACGAGCGCCCAGCAAGGGCAGGGGATGGCCGAGCAGGTCGTCACAGATGACCTTCAGTGATCCCAGACACAACTCGACATTGAAGGCGGTCAGGGCCGGGTTTTCGCGGTAGTCGCCGGCCGTGAACCAGATACGTTCGCCGTCTTCCTCCAGGCTCAGTTCGAAGAGTGTTCCCAACAGCGCCGGATACCGCAGGGCCAGGTGCAAAGCGTCACCGAAAGTGGCACTGGTGAGCAGGGCATAGCCCAGTATGCCGTAGGAAGAAACATGCATACGCCGGCCAACGATCAGGCCGATATCGCGCTGACGGGCCACGGCATTGGCGCACACTTGCATCTCCTGGTGCGTGGCGATGCGCGTGTCGGCGCGGCTCAAGTCCGCCGCGCAGATGCCGCTGCCGGCCAGCAACGCTTCGTGGGGCAAGCCTTCGGCCTCGAAGGTACTGAGTACCAAGGACACGGCATTGAGGGTGGTGAGGTGGGAGTGCAGCATGGGAACTTCCAGCCAGGAGAGGCTGGAAGTAGAGCAAGTTACATGCCGGTCAGCTCAGTTCGCCGCACAGGTCCAATTCCACCAGGCGACGGATTTCGCTGGTCTCCAGCCCGGCACCGAGCAGGGCGTTGAGCTTGCCGAACGCTGCCTCGCGGGTCATGCCGCCACCGGACAGTACGCCCACATCGCGCAGGCGGCTGCCGGCCTCGTACACGTCCAGTTCCACGCCGCCTTCATGGCATTGGGTGATAGCAACCACCACCACATCCTGGTCCTGCGCACGTTGAAGGCTGGCCAGGAAGGCTGGGTTGTCACTTGGCCCGGTGCCGCTGCCGAAGCATTCCAGTACCAACGCCTGAATGCCGCTGCCAATTACAGCGTCCAGTTGCGCGGCATCAATACCCGGCACCAACGGCAGTACGGCGACATTCGCCAAGGCTTTGGGCTGACGGTAATCCAGCGCGGCCGGCAGGGACTCGGCGCGGGCAATGCCACCCTGGCGTTGCAAGGTCGCAAACGGATTGCGCCCGAAACTGCGAATTTTCGCGCAACGGGTCGGGGCCATCAGCGCGCCGTGGAAGTACAGGTGTACACCCGCTGCCAGGCCTTCGCCCAATGCCGCCAAAGCACCGCTGACATTTTCCCAGGCATCACTGTCCGGCACGCCGGCCGGCAACATCGAGCCGGTGAACACCACCGGTGCGGGCAAGCCCAGCAATTGGAAACTCATGGCCGCCGCGCTGTACGCCAGGGTGTCAGTGCCGTGCAGGATCAGCACCGCGTCGCAGCCGTCGTCCACGGCTTCAACCACGGCGGTACGCAGGCGCTGCCAATAGGCGGGGGTCATGTTGGCGCTGTCGATCAGTGGCGACATTTCCCGGAAGCGCCATGTAGGTACTGGTGCATCGGCAAACTGCTCGCGCATACGCGCCTCAAAACCTGAAGCGGGCGCAAGGCCATTGGCGCTGGCCTGCATACCGATGGTGCCGCCGGTGTAGAGCACCATCACGTTGTTAGCTGGTTGCATGAGAAATCTCCTGAACGAAAAACGCCGCCGGGCCCAGAGCATGCCCAAGGCCGGGCGGCGTGTCATCTAGCGGTGATCAACGTTGCGCTTGAGCGCTCAGTTCAGCCGAGGGTGCTGCTTCAGGCTTCACCGGATTGGCCGGCCAGGCCTTGCGGTCCAGGTCCAGGTCAGGGAACTGGCTGGAGTCGAACACCGGGGTCTTGATGCCCGCTGCACGCTGGTTGTCGTAGTCGTTGAGGATGCGCATGGCGATCTTGAACAGGAATGCCAGGGCGAACAGGTTGACGAACGCGAGCATGGTCATGGTGATGTCGGCGAAGGCGAACACGGTGCTCAGGTTCTCGATCGAACCCCAGAAAATCAGCACCAGCACCAGTGCGCGATAGCCCATCAGCACCTTGCGGTTATTGCCGACCAGAAAGCGCAGGTTGCTTTCGCCTAGGTAGTAGTTGTACATGATCGAGGTGAACACGAACAACGCCAGGGCCACCGAGATGAACATGCGGCCCCAGTCACCGACCACCGCCGCCAGGGAGTTCTGGGTCAGGGCAATGCCGTCGCCTTCAAAGCCTGGGGTGTAGAAACCCGACAGCAGGATCAGCAACGCAGTACAGGTGCAGATCACGAAGGTGTCGAGGAACACGCTGAACGCTTGCACCACGCCCTGGGCGATCGGATGCTCTACCGAAGCCACCGCGGCTACGTTAGGCGCACTGCCCAGACCTGCTTCGTTGGCGAACACGCCGCGCTTTACACCCATGATGATCGCGCTGCCCACCAGGCCACCGAAGGCTTGGTCGAGGCCGAACGCGCTCTTGACGATGGTCGCGAGCATGGCCGGCACGTGGTCGAATTGCAGCACGATCACGTACAGGGTCACGGCGATGTACACCAGGGTCTTGACCGGTACCAGCAGGTCGGCAATCGACGCAATACGCTTGATCCCGCCGATGAACACCAGGCCCAACAACACCGCCAGCGCGAGGCCGGTGTAAGTGGTGTCGAGGCCAAAGGCGTTATTGAGCGAGTGGGTCACGGCGTGGGCTTGCAGGCCGTTGAAGGCAAAACCGAAGGTCACCAGCAGCAGGAACGCCATGACCATCCCCAGCCATCGCTTCTGCAGGCCGTGCTGGATGTAATAGGCCGGGCCGCCACGGTAGGTGCCTTCAGCGTCGGTGCGCTTGTACAACTGGCCGAGGGAGCACTCGATAAAGCTCGAAGACATGCCCACCAGCGCGGTGACCCACATCCAGAACACCGCCCCCGGACCACCCAGGGTCACAGCAATACCGACACCCGCGATGTTACCGGCACCCACGCGTCCGGCCAGGCTGAGCATCAGCGCCTGGAACGAGCTGAGTTGACCGGCGCTGCTCTTGAGGCTGTCTTTAAACACCGAGAACATGTGGAAAAAGTGACGCAATTGAACGAAACGCGAGCGGATCGTGAAATAACCGCCGAGCCCGACTATGAGCACGATCAGTACTTTCCCTGAGAGGAAGTCGTTGATGACTTCGAGCATGGAGTGTTCCTCGCTGATTTTTCTGATGGCAAACGCAGGACGGTCCGACGCATCGCTCAGCACCAGGCAGTGCACGACGCTTCGATCCCCATCCTTTTGCGGGTGTTGTTATTCATGCGGTTTCGCGTGGTACCCGGGCCTCGTTACCGATGGCCGCAGACGCGAGAGGGGCGGCACTATACCTAGGCGAGACTGATCCGTCTGCACGGGCTGATTAAAGGTTTCAGCCAAGCGGTGGCAAGCAAGGTGGGTTTGCAGGGCGATATTGGAGTTTTTATGGGCTTCATTTCACAACCTTGAGGCAAAAAAAAGGGCCTGAAGAACGAGCCTTCAGGCCCTCAAAAGGTGAGAGGTGTCTAGTCCCTCAGCCTGGTGAGCGGTGCAACAAACGCTTAGGCCTTCAGCGGGACCAAGCGTGGAGCGATCATGTTTTCCGGGCGCAGGATGTCGTTGAGCATGGCGTCGTCGAGCAAGCCTTCTTCACGCACCAGTTCCAGCACGCCGCGGCCGCTTTCAAGAGCGATACGCGCGATGCGGGTGGCGTTTTCATAGCCGATGTAGGGGTTCAGCGCGGTGACCAGGCCGATGGAGTGCTCCACCAGTTCGCGGCAGCGTGCTTCGTTGGCGGTGATGCCGACGATGCAGTGCTCGCGCAGCATGTCCATGGCGCGTTGCAGCAGGCGGATCGAGTCGAAGATCTTGAAGGCGATCAGCGGCTCCATCACGTTCAGTTGCAATTGGCCGCCTTCGGCCGCCATGGTCAGGGCCAGGTCGTTGCCGATGACCTGGAATGCCACCTGGTTAACGGCTTCCGGAATCACCGGGTTGACCTTGCCGGGCATGATCGAGCTGCCTGGCTGGCGCGCCGGCAGGTTGATCTCATTGATGCCGGTGCGTGGGCCGCTGGACAGCAGGCGCAAGTCGTTGCAGATCTTCGACAGCTTCACCGCGGTACGCTTGAGCATGCCGGAGAACAGCACGAAGGCGCCCATGTCGGAGGTGGCTTCGATCAGGTCGGCCGCCGGTACCAGCGGCTGACCGCTGATGGTGGCCAGGCGTTGTACGGCCAGGGCCTGGTAGCGTGGGTCGGCGTTGATGCCGGTGCCGATGGCGGTGCCGCCCAGGTTCACTTCGGTGAGCAGCTCCGGCGCCAGGGTCTTCAAGCGCGCCAGGTCTTCACCCAGGGTGGTGGCGAAGGCGCGGAATTCCTGACCGAGGGTCATCGGCACGGCGTCTTGCAATTGGGTACGGCCCATTTTCAGCACATGGCTGAACTCGGCGCCTTTGGCGGCGAACGCCTGGATCAGGCTGTCGAGGCTGGCCAGCAGCGCGTCATGGCCCAGCAGCAGACCCAAGCGGATCGCGGTCGGGTAGGCGTCGTTGGTCGACTGCGCCATGTTCACGTCGTTGTTGGGGTGCAGGTACTGGTATTCGCCTTTCTGATGGCCCATGGCCTCCAGCGCGATGTTGGCGATGACTTCGTTGGCATTCATGTTGGTTGAAGTGCCAGCGCCGCCTTGAATCATGTCCACCACGAACTCTTCGTGGAAATCGCCGCGGATCAGGCGGGCACAGGCTTCGCTGATGGCAGCGTGCTTGGCTTCGCTGAGCTGGCCCAACTCGCGGTTGGCGTCAGCCGCTGCTTGCTTGACCATTGCCAGGCCGACCACCAATTTCGGGTAATGCGAAATCGGAACGCCCGAGAGGCGGAAGTTGTTCACCGCTCGCAGGGTCTGGATGCCGTAATACGCTTGAGCAGGTACTTCGAGTACGCCAAGCAGGTCTTTTTCTGTACGGAAAGATGCAGCAGAGGACATGACGGAAATCATCTCGATATGGACCCGGAACTGGCCGGAACGCTGCGAATGCTAGGCTTGTAGAAGTTTTTGGGCCAATGCTGTTAAACACTGGGCTATGCACAAACGGCATAATGTGGATGTGACCCAGCCATGATGGCGGGCGTGTGTGCCAAAATGGTGCATTCGGCGTGGGAGGCAATGATGAACCTTGAAAGCAAATGGCTGGAAGACTTCAGCGCCCTGGCGGCGACGCGCAGCTTTTCCCAGGCTGCGGAGCGGCGTTTTGTGACGCAGCCGGCGTTCAGTCGCCGTATTCGCAGCCTTGAAGCCGCGTTGGGCCTGACGCTGGTCAACCGCTCGCGCACGCCCGTGGAGCTGACAGCGGCGGGGCAGTTGTTCCTGGTGACGGCGCGCACCGTGGTCGAACAGCTCGGCGAAGTACTGCGGCATTTGCATCATCTGGAAGGCGGGCAGGGTGAAGTCATGCAGGTGGCGGCCGCACACTCGCTGGCACTGGGGTTCTTTCCACGTTGGATCGCACAGCTGCGCAACGAGGGGCTGAACATCGCCACGCGATTGGTTGCCACTAACGTCGGCGACGCTGTGCACGCCCTGCGCGAAGGCGGTTGCGACCTGATGCTGGCGTTTTACGACCCGGATGCCGCCATGCAGATGGACGCCGAGATATTCCCATCGCTGCACCTGGGCAACACCGAAATGCTCCCGGTGTGCGCCGCCGATGCCGATGGCAAGCCGCTGTTCGACCTGGAAAGCGAGGGCAGTGTGCCGTTGCTGGCCTACAGTGCCGGGGCGTTCCTCGGCCGCTCGGTGAATTTACTGCTGCGCCAGCGGGCCCTGCGGTTCACCACCATTTACGAAACCGCCATGGCTGACAGCCTCAAGAGCATGGCTCTTGAAGGCTTGGGCATCGCCTGGGTGCCTCAACTGAGCGTGCGTGCCGAACTGGCTCGCGGCGAACTGGTGGTGTGCGGCGGGCCGCAATGGCACGTGCCCCTGGAGATTCGCTTGTATCGCTGTGCGTTGGTGCGCAAGGCGAATGTGCGGTTGCTGTGGCGCAAACTGGAAGGAGGCGCGGCGCAAAGTACCTGAGCCTGACACAGATCCAATGTGGGAGGGGGCTTGCGGTGTAGGGGACTGACTCAAGAGTCAATAAAACCGCCGGTTTGAGCGGCTAGACAGATGGTCATTCCTGGGGCTGTTTATCTGGATTATTACGGTATACTGCGCGGCCTTCGGCCGGTCCAACCGGCCCGAAACTAATTCGTACAACAAGCCACGCCGGTCTCCCGCGTGGCTTGTTGTTTTTTGACGCGCCTGCGGGCGCCCAGAGAGAAGAGGCACGACGATGAGTGCATTGGTTGGCGTGATCATGGGCTCCAAGTCCGATTGGTCCACCCTTAGCCACACCGCCGATATGCTGGAAAAACTCGGCATTCCGTATGAAGTGAAGGTGGTCTCTGCCCACCGCACCCCGGATTTGCTGTTCCAGTATGCCGATGAAGCAGAATCCCGTGGCATCGAGGTGATCATCGCCGGTGCCGGCGGCGCGGCGCACTTGCCAGGTATGTGTGCGGCCAAGACGCACCTGCCGGTGCTTGGCGTGCCGGTGCAGTCGTCGATGCTCTCGGGCGTGGATTCGCTGTTGTCCATCGTGCAGATGCCGGCCGGTATCCCGGTAGCGACCCTGGCGATCGGCAAGGCCGGCGCGATCAACGCTGCATTGCTGTCGGCCAGCATCCTGGGCGCCAAGCACCCGCAGTTCCATGCGGTGCTGAAAAAATTCCGTGCTGAGCAGACAGACAGTGTGCTGGACAATCCAGACCCACGCATCGCCTGAGGTTGTTGACGATGAAAATCGGTGTAATCGGTGGCGGCCAACTCGGTCGCATGCTGGCCCTGGCGGGCACTCCGCTGGGGATGAACTTCGCTTTCCTGGACCCGGCGCCAGATGCCTGCGCCGCCGCCCTGGGTGAACACCTGCGCGCTGACTACAGCGACCCGGATCACCTGCGCCAACTGGCCGACGAAGTCGATCTGGTGACGTTCGAGTTTGAAAGCGTCCCGGCCGAAACCGTGGCCTTCCTGTCGCAGTTCGTACCGGTGTACCCGAGCGCTGAAGCCTTGCGCATCGCCCGGGACCGCTGGTTCGAGAAGAGTATGTTCAAGGACTTGGGCATCCCGACCCCGGCCTTCGCCGACATCCAGTCCCAGGCAGACCTGGACGCCGCTGTCGCCAGCATCGGCCTGCCGGCTGTGTTGAAAACCCGCACCCTGGGTTACGACGGCAAGGGCCAGAAAGTGCTGCGTACCGCCGCCGATGTGGTTGGTACCTTCGCTGAGCTGGGCAGCGTCGGCTGCCTGCTGGAAGGCTTTGTGCCATTCACCGGTGAAGTATCGCTGATCGCCGTGCGTGCCCGTGATGGTGAGACGCGCTTTTACCCGCTGGTGCACAACACCCACGACAGCGGCATCCTCAAGCTGTCCGTGGCCAGCACCGACCACCCACTGCAGGCCCTGGCCGAAGATTATTCCAGCCGCGTGCTCAAGAAACTGGATTACGTCGGCGTGATGGCGTTCGAGTTCTTTGAAGTCGACGGCGGCCTCAAGGCCAACGAAATCGCCCCGCGTGTTCACAACTCCGGGCACTGGACCACCGAAGGCGCCGAGTGCAGCCAGTTCGAAAACCACCTGCGGGCGGTGGCGGGCTTGCCGTTGGGCTCCACGGCCAAGGTCGGCGAGAGCGCCATGCTCAACTTCATCGGCGTAGTCCCGCCGGTTGATCGGGTGATTGCCATTGATGACTGCCACCTGCATCACTACGGCAAGGCGTTCAAGGCCGGGCGCAAGGTCGGGCATGCAAACCTGCGCTGCAAGGATCGCGCAACGCTGCAGGCGCAGATCCTCAAGGTCGAAGCGCTGATCGCCGAGTAATAAGCCGGGAGTCGGCGGGAACCATTGGTCACCGTCGTCTCTCTGATTGCAGGATGATAAAGCCTGACTAGGCTTTGTCATGACTCACATTCAATCAGAGGGAAATGCCATGGGTATCATTGGAACCATCTTTATCGGCTTGATCGTTGGCCTGCTGGCGCGTTTCCTCAAGCCGGGTGACGACAGCATGGGCTGGATCATGACCATTCTGCTGGGTATCGCCGGCTCCCTGGCCGCGACCTATGGCGGCCAGGCACTGGGGATCTACCAGGCAGGCCAGGGCGCGGGCTTCATCGGCGCGCTGGTAGGTGCCATCGTGTTGCTGGTGATCTACGGCCTGATCAAAAAGAAGTAATCAGCCGACAAAGTCCTCTGCGCTGCGCAGGCGCAGAGGGCTAGAATGCTCGGCACTTGTATTTGCCGAGCCTCTCCATGCGCCGTCTATTCTTCACTCTCCTCCTGCTGGGCTCTGGCCTGGCGCACGCTGGCGAACTGCCGGAAACCGACTGGCTCGACCTGATGCCGCTTTCGGACCAGAAAGCCCTCGAAGCCATGCCCGAGATCGACCATAACTCCCCCGAAGCCCAAGGCACGTTCACTGAAAAAGGTGGCTTGAAGCAGAGCAAAGGCTTGCCCGCGGTGATGTATTCCACCAAGACCGTGGCGGCCATGAACGGCAAGAATATCCGCATTGGTGGGTATCCGGTGCCGTTGGAAACCGATGCCAAAGGCCGCAGCACGCTGTTCTTCCTGGTGCCGTATCCGGGCGCCTGCATCCATGTGCCGCCACCGCCGCCTAACCAACTGGTGCTGGTGCGGTATCCCAAGGGGTTGAAGCTGGATGATATCTACACGCCGCTGTGGGTCACGGGCATGTTGAAGGTGGAGAAGGTCAACAATGACTTGGCCGATGCCGCGTATGCGCTGGAGGCGGGGAAGGTGCGGGTGGTGAAGGAGTCCGATCTCTAACTGGCGCTACCAATCCCTGTGGGAGCGGGCTTGATCTGCGATGCAGGCGACTCGGTGTGTCAGTTGCACTGAGGCGATGCTATCGCAGGCAAGCCAGCTCCCACATTCTGACTGGGTTTACAAAGTGATATTGGTGATACGAACGCCCAAGGTGTGGCTTTTACCGGGGGCCAGGCTTACCACATCATCCAACACATTCGCCGTCTCGATGCACAACATGCCCTGCCAGCCGTCATCGGCCATGTCATCAAGCGCTTTGGCTCGTTCGGTCCACGGGTTCCAGATCACGGTGGACTTCGAGCCTTCGCTGATGAGTTGGACGCGGCGCTGCCAGTCTTTATCCACAATGCTCAACTGCGCTGGCGTATCCAGGTAGATACGATCAGTTTCGCCAGTGAAGTGCAGCAAGCCGGATTGCTGCTTCTCGGTCCACCCATCAGCAGTGTCGATATAGGCCAAGCCATCCACCCCCTCGACCTGCACGTTGCGCACGTCGCTCACAGCAAAGTAGGTGTGCAGTGCCTGGCTGAAGGTCACGGTGTCGGTGCCACGGTTGTGGCTGGTGAGGCGGATATGCAGTTGCTCGTCCAGCAGCAGGCTCAGCGTCAAGTCAACCTGATGGGGCCAGCCGGGAAAGCCGTTCGCAGGAGTCGGCAGCACCAGCTCGATACGCAGGGCTTCACCTTCGATTGCCGTCCCGGCCAACTCCCAGAGCGCGGTGCGCACAAAGCCGTGGGCGCCGGCAGGCTGATCGCTTTGGCGCATGGCTTTTACGCTCTGCGGGTTACGGTCGAAAACACCAAACCACGGCCAGCACACCGGCACGCCGGTACGGATGCCTTTGCCCCGCTTGAACACCGCCGCGGGGTTCGGCCATATCAGTGGCTGTTCGCCCTCGCGCTGGTAACTGAAGATATGCGCACCCTGTTGGGCCACCATCAGCTCGGCGCCGTTGTGGCGGATGCGCCAGCAGTCCAGCTCGTCGATTTTCATCGTCTCAACGTGGGGCGTAGGCATAACAAAGCTCTCTCAAGTGGCAGGCAATGGGGCAATTGACCGTTAAAACCCGGCGAGGTTTAACGCGCCCGTGACGGTACCGAACGGGTGCGACCGCTGCCGTCGATGGCGACGAACACAAATACCGCTTCGGTGACCTTGCGCCATTCGCTGGACAGCGGGTCATCGCTCCACACTTCGACCATCATCTGGATCGAGCTGCGGCCAATTTCCAGAGCCTGGGTATAGAAGGAAAGCTGTGCACCCACGGCTACCGGTACCAGGAAGGCCATGCGATCAATGGCGACGGTGGCTACGCGCCCGCCGGCGACCTTGCTGGCCATTGCCGTGCCTGCCAGGTCCATCTGCGCGACCAGCCAGCCGCCGAAGATATCGCCAAAACCATTGGTTTCACGCGGCAGTGCAGTGATTTGCAGGGCGAGATCGCCTTGCGGGATAGGATCTTCTTGTTCGAGTTCGATCATGCCGAGGGTGCCTCTGACCCGTGACGCTTCATGGGTATTTGAAGTGGATAGCCGTCTTCTGGAAAAACGTTTCAGCACCAACATACACCGCTCGATGCGTTTCTCGTAAGGCGAACTAAAGGGAAACTCTGCCAAATCGGCTGGACGGTACCCAACAACGTTTTGGCACAGCAGCCCCTCAAGACAGCGGGTCTGGCGCTTGCACTGGCGAGTATATCGAGACCCTGGCGCCACGACGACCTCCGCACGCTCATTTGGTCGGTAAATAGACGCTGTATCGGGGCTTTTGCGCGCAACTGTGTTCCTGGCGCTGTGCTTTTTCAGGCGATTTGCTATCTTGCCAAACCCGCCGCAAGTCACGGGCGTGCAGTCCTTTACGATGATTACTATAAGAGAAGCCTTGCCATGTCCTCCGTGCCCGCAAGCAGTGCGCAGCCCTCGCGCCCGCTGACCCGCAACGACTACAAAACCCTGTCGCTGTCTGCCTTGGGCGGGGCGCTGGAGTTCTACGACTTCATCATCTTTGTGTTTTTCGCCACCGTGGTCGGAAAACTGTTCTTCCCCGTCGACATGCCCGAATGGCTGCGCATGATGCAGACCTTCGGCATCTTCGCCGCCGGCTACCTGGCCCGCCCACTGGGCGGCATCATCATGGCGCACTTCGGCGACCTGCTGGGGCGCAAGAAGATGTTCACCCTGAGCATCTTCATGATGGCCGTGCCCACCCTGATCATGGGCCTGCTGCCCACCTACGCGCAGATCGGCTTGTGGGCGCCGCTACTGCTGCTGCTGATGCGCGTCATCCAGGGTGCGGCGATTGGCGGCGAAGTACCGGGCGCCTGGGTGTTCGTCTCCGAGCACGTTCCGCCGCGCCACATCGGCTACGCCTGCGGCACCCTGACCAGCGGCCTCACCGCCGGTATTCTGCTCGGCTCGCTGGTAGCTACTGCGATCAATACGGCCTATACCCCGGAGCAGGTCTCCGATTACGCCTGGCGGATCCCATTCCTGCTTGGCGGTGTATTCGGTCTGTTGTCGGTGTATCTGCGCCGCTGGCTGCATGAAACGCCGATCTTCGCTGAGATGCAGCAACGCAAGACCCTGGCTGCCGAGCTGCCGTTGCGTGCAGTGCTGCGTGACCACCGGGGCGCCATTGTGTTGTCGATGTTGCTCACCTGGCTGCTGTCCGCCGGCGTCGTGGTGGTTATCCTGATGACGCCGACCGTGCTGCAAACCGTCTACCACTTCAGTCCCACGGTGGCACTGCAAGCCAACAGCCTAGCCATCGTGACCCTGAGCCTGGGCTGCATCGCCTCGGGTGCGCTGGCCGACCGTTTTGGCGCCGGTCGCGTGCTGGTCACCGGTTGCGCACTGCTGCTGGCGACCTCCTGGACGCTGTATCACAGCCTGATGGCCCACCCGGACTGGCTGTTTCCGTTGTACGCATTGACCGGTTTGTTCGTGGGCACCATCGGTGTAGTGCCCTACGTGATGGTCAAGGCGTTCCCGCCAGTGGTGCGCTTCAGCGGCCTGTCGTTCTCCTACAACGTCGCCTATGCCGTATTCGGTGGACTGACGCCATTGGCGGTGTCGCTGCTGATGAAGGAGAGCCCGATGGGCCCGGCTTACTATGTGGCCGTCCTGTGTGTGATGGGGATGTTGGTGGGTGGGTATCTGTGGAAACGCGGTCGCTAACGCCAGCCTGATCTACTGTGGTGAGGGAGCAAGCTCCCTCACCACAATGAGAGTGCCTGTTCCGTTTTTTACTTCGCATACCTTTGCTTCCCGATAGTGGCCTTTCATCTAATTGTCACATTGCAGACATAGAGTGTTCACACGGCCTCTCGATACTTGGCCCCGATCCAATTATCCCTATCTGCTAGGAGCAAGGCATGAAACTGAAACGTTTGATGGCGGCAATGACTTTTGTCGCTGCTGGCGTTGCGACCGCCAACGCGGTGGCCGCTGGTGTTGATCCGGCAATCCCGGCGTACGTCAAGACCACTGGTGTGTCGGGCAACCTGTCCAGCGTCGGCTCCGACACCCTGGCTAACCTGATGACTTTGTGGGCTGAGGGTTACAAAAAGGAATACCCGAACGTCAACATCCAGATTCAAGCTGCCGGTTCCGCCACCGCGCCACCTGCGCTGACTGAAGGCACCTCCAACCTGGGCCCGATGAGCCGCAAGATGAAGGACACCGAACTGGCGGCCTTCGAGCAGAAGTACGGTTACAAGCCAACCGCTATCCCGGTTGCCGTGGACGCCCTGGCGGTGTTCGTGCACAAGGACAACCCGATCCAGCACCTGACCATGGAGCAAGTCGACGCGATCTTCTCCTCGACTCGCCTGTGCGGCGCCAAAGCTGACGTTAAAACCTGGGGCGACCTGGGTGTGACCGGCGACCTGGCCAACAAGCCTGTGCAATTGTTCGGTCGCAATTCGGTATCCGGCACCTACGGCTACTTCAAGGAAGAAGCCCTGTGCAAAGGCGACTACAAGCCTAACGTGAACGAACAACCTGGCTCGGCTTCTGTCGTGCAGTCGATCAGCTCCTCGCTGAACGGCATCGGTTACTCGGGCATTGGCTACAAGACCGCCAGCGTGAAGACCGTGGCCCTGGCCAAGAAAGGCAGCACTGACTTCATCGAAGACAGCGAAGAAAACGCCCTGAACGGCAAATACCCGCTGTCACGCTTCCTCTACGTGTATGTCAACAAAGCCCCGAACAAGCCGCTGGCCCCGCTGGAAGCCGAGTTCGTGAAACTGGTGCTGTCCAAGCAGGGCCAGGAAGTTGTCGTCAAGGACGGCTACATCCCACTGCCTGCCAAAGTGGCCGCCAAGGCCTTGGCTGAGCTGGGTCTGAAAGAAGGCAACTAAGCCTGCGATACCCGGTGTAATACCGGGCCCGTGTGGGAGCCCGCTCCCACACAAAGCCCGGTTACATCCCTAATTTTAAGTCCGCTGCCAGCTTTGCTTCGCGGCGGATTTGTTGCGTCACTGCACTGTCATCTTTCTGTCATACAGGATCGCTAGGGTGTGCGCATGAATGATCTGGCCAATTCCACCATGACGACAACTTCTCCCCCCAAGCGCATTGATTTCAATACGCCTGAGCTGCAACGCAAGCGCCGCATTCGCGCGCTCAAGGATCGCCTGACCCGCTGGTATGTGCTGGTAGGTGGCCTCGCCGTCCTTGGCGCCATCACCTTGATCTTCTTCTTCCTCGCCTACGTCGTTGCACCTCTGTTCCAGGGCGCCTCGTTGACCAAGGAAGACGCGCTGACTCCCGCCTGGATGCAGGACGCCGGCAAGCCGTTGATGATCTCCCTTGAAGAACAGAACCAAGTTGCCATGCGGGTTTCCGACAAGGGCCAGGCGCTGTTCTTTGCAGTGGATAGCGGTGCAGAGCTCAAGCGTGTCGACCTGCCGCTTCCGGCCGGTGCCAGCGTTGCTTCTATTGGTGAAGACCAGCCGGGCAGCCCGCTGGTTATCCTTGGTTTGTCCAATGGCCAGTCCCTGGTGTTCCGCCACACCTATAAAGTGTCGTACCCGGACGGCAAGAAGACCATCACCCCAGCGATTGAATACCCTTACGGCGAAACGCCGATCGTGTTGGATGAGGCCGGTCGCCCACTGGAGCATGTCGCCCTCAACGCCACTGACTCCACCTTGGTGGTGGCCGGTTCGGCGGGTTCGTACCTGAACGTGCTGTCGTTGAGCCGCGAAGAAAACATGATGACCGGTGAAGTCACCAGCGAGCAGAAGCGCATCGAGCTGCCGCAGATGACCGAACCGGTGAAAGCCATCTTTGTCGACCCACGCCAGCAATGGCTTTACGTGATCAACGGTCGCGCCCTGGCCGATGTGTTCAGCCTGCGCGACAACAGCCTCAACGGTCGCTACAAACTCCTGGAAGACGGCGCAGCCGAAGTCACCGCCAGCACTCAGCTGGTGGGCGGTATCTCGCTGATCGTCGGCAACTCCAAGGGCGGCCTGGCCCAGTGGTTCATGGCCCGCGACCCGGATGGCGAGCAACGCCTGAAACAGATCCGCACCTTCCAGATGGGCACTGCGCCCATTGTCGAAATCAGTGCTGAAGAACGCCGCAAAGGCTTCACCGCGCTCGATGCCTCCGGCCAGTTCGGCGTTTTCCACAGCACCGCTCACCGCACCCTGCTGGTCGACCCGGTGGTCGACGGCCAGGGCCTGTTCGGTATGTCGCCACGGGCCAACCGCGTGATCGTCGAGGCCGGCGGCAAGCTGCAACCGCTGTTGCTCGACAACCCGCACCCGGAAGTCTCGTGGAGCGCGTTGTGGAGCAAGGTCTGGTACGAGAACTACGACGAGCCTAAATACGTCTGGCAGTCCACCGCCGCCAACACCGACTTCGAACCCAAGATGAGCCTGGCCCCGCTGACCTTCGGCACGTTGAAGGCTGCGTTCTACGCCATGCTGCTGGCCGCGCCACTGGCGGTTGCCGCCGCGATCTACACCGCGTACTTCATGGCCCCGAGCCTGCGCCGCAAGGTCAAACCGGTGATCGAACTGATGGAAGCCATGCCGACCGTGATCCTTGGCTTCTTCGCCGGCCTGTTCCTGGCGCCGTACGTGGAAGGGCACTTGCCGGGCATTTTCAGCCTGCTGATGCTATTGCCTATCGGCATCCTGGTCGCCGGTTTTGTCTTCAGTCGCTTGCCCGAGTCGATTCGCCTGCGGGTGCCGGACGGCTGGGAAAGCGCGATCCTGATCCCGGTAATCCTGCTGGTGGGCTGGCTCTCGCTGTACATGAGTCCATACCTGGAAACCTGGTTCTTTGGCGGCGACATGCGCATGTGGATCTCCCATGACCTGGGGATCACCTACGACCAGCGCAACGCCCTGGTGGTCGGCCTGGCCATGGGTTTTGCGGTGATCCCGAACATCTACTCGATCGCCGAAGACGCCGTGTTCAGCGTACCCCGCGGCCTGACCCTGGGCTCCCTGGCCCTGGGCGCCACGCCGTGGCAGACCATGACCCGCGTGGTGATCCTGACAGCCAGCCCGGGCATCTTCTCTGCACTGATGATCGGCATGGGCCGTGCAGTGGGTGAAACCATGATCGTGCTGATGGCCACCGGTAACACCCCGGTCATGGAGATGAACCTGTTCGAGGGCTTGCGCACGCTGGCGGCCAACGTCGCGGTGGAAATGCCCGAGTCGGAAGTCGGTGGCAGTCACTACCGCGTGCTGTTCCTCTCGGCACTGGTACTGCTGCTGTTCACGTTCATCATGAACACCCTCGCCGAGCTGATTCGTCAGCGTCTGCGCAAGAAATACTCGTCGCTTTAAGAAAGGTAGAAGTCTGTGAAACAGAACTCCCTGAATGGATGGTTCAAGAGCGGCGCCCCAGGCGTCTGGATCAGCGGTGGCGCGGTGTCCATCGCGGTCATCATGACCATTGGTTTGCTGGCTGTGATTGCCGTGCGTGGCCTGGGCCACTTCTGGCCGGCCGACCTGATCCAGGCCAACTACAACGTGCCGGGCCAGGCCAACCATATCGTCATCGGCGAAGTGGTACAGAAAGAAGAAGTGCCGCGTGAGCGCCTCAAGAGCGCCGGCCTGCCGGTGCCGGACCAGGGGCCGGAATTCATGACCCGCGAGCTGATCAAGGTCGGCAACCGCGACTTGAACGGCAACGACTTCACCTGGATCGTCGGCGAATGGTTGAAGGACCAGACCAAGCCGGCCAACCTGATGGCCATTGAGCGTCGTGAGTGGGGCAACTTTTACGGCACCCTGGTCAACGTCAAGCAGGACGGCAAGGTCATCGCTGAAGGCGAGGCCGCATGGCCAGAGCTGCAAGCTCGCGTGGACCGTGTCAACAAGCTCGCCGCCCAGCTCAAGACCCTGGAAAAAACCGATATCGGTGCGATCAACGCCGGCCTGGAACGCATCCGCCTGCACGGTCGCAAACTGGAACTGGAAGGCAAGCTCGACGCCGCCGCCCAGGCCGATATGGATGCCGACCGCGCCGAACTGAATGCCCGCTACCAGGACATCGAGGCGCGCCTGGCTGACCTGCACGCTCAGTTCAACCGCGACGCCCTGACTGCCCGCGACGGCAACGGCAAGGAAGTGGAGATCGGCATCGGCAAGGTGGTGCACGCCTACCAGCCTAACGCCATGGGCACCCTGACCAAGATCGGCTTCTACTTCAGCAAGGTCTGGGAATTCCTCAGTGATGACCCACGGGAAGCCAACACCGAAGGCGGGATTTTCCCGGCCATCTTCGGCACCGTGATGATGACCCTGATCATGGCGATGATCGTGACCCCGTTTGGCGTGCTGGCGGCCGTGTACCTGCGTGAGTACGCCAAGCAGAACACTCTGACGCGGATCATCCGTATCGCCGTGAACAACCTGGCGGGCGTACCGGCCATTGTCTACGGCGTATTCGGCCTGGGCTTCTTCGTCTATGTACTGGGTGGTTCGGTTGACCGCCTGTTCTTCGCCGAAGCCCTGCCGGCGCCGACCTTCGGTACTCCGGGCCTGCTCTGGGCCTCGCTGACCCTGGCGCTATTGGCGGTGCCGGTGGTGATCGTGGCCACCGAAGAAGGCCTGGCGCGCATTCCTCGCACGGTGCGTGAAGGCTCCCTGGCACTGGGCGCGACCAAGGCGGAAACGCTGTGGAAGATCGTGCTGCCGATGGCCAGCCCGGCCATGATGACCGGCATGATCCTCGCCGTGGCCCGCGCCGCCGGCGAAGTGGCGCCGCTGATGCTGGTGGGCGTAGTGAAGCTGGCTCCGTCGCTGCCGCTGGACGGCAACTATCCGTACCTGCACCTGGACCAGAAAATCATGCACCTGGGCTTCCATATCTATGACGTCGGCTTCCAGAGCCCTAACGTCGAAGCCGCACGGCCGCTGGTGTACGCCACCGCGTTGCTGCTGGTGCTGGTGATCGCCACGCTCAACCTGTCGGCGGTGTGGATCCGTAACCACCTGCGCGAAAAATACAAGGCGCTGGACAGCTAACACGGCTCCCACAGACACAGAATTTGAGTAAGCCGCCCCGGCGGTTCAACGAAACGAATTGGTAGCACAGGGAGCATCCCATGCAACACGAAAACCAACCTCACGGCATCAACATGTCTGCCCTGGGTCGCGACAAACAGAGCCTGAGCCTGGCCCAGGAAACCGTGGCCATCGAAGTCCCGGGCCTGAGCCTGTACTACGGCGAAAAACAAGCGCTGTTCGACGTCAGCATGAACATCCCCAAGCAGCGCGTGACCGCCTTTATCGGCCCGTCCGGCTGCGGCAAGTCGACATTACTGCGCACGTTCAACCGTATGAATGACCTGGTGGACGGTTGCCGTGTGGAAGGTGCGATCAATCTCTACGGCACCAATATTTACCGCAAGGGTGAAGACGTGGCCGAGTTGCGACGCCGGGTGGGGATGGTGTTCCAGAAGCCCAACCCGTTCCCCAAGACCATTTATGAAAACGTGGTCTATGGCCTGCGCATCCAGGGCATCAACAAGAAGCGCGTCCTCGACGAAGCGGTTGAATGGGCTCTCAAGGGCGCCGCGTTGTGGGACGAGGTCAAGGACCGTCTGCACGAGTCGGCACTTGGCTTGTCCGGCGGCCAGCAGCAGCGTCTGGTGATCGCCCGTACCATCGCCGTAGAGCCGGAAGTGCTGCTGCTCGACGAACCGTGCTCGGCGCTCGACCCGATCTCGACCTTGAAAGTCGAAGAGCTGATCTACGAGCTCAAGTCCAAGTTCACCATCGTTATCGTGACCCACAACATGCAACAGGCGGCGCGGGTTTCGGACTACACCGCGTTCATGTACATGGGCAAGCTGGTGGAGTTCGGCGATACCGATACCCTGTTCACCAATCCGGCGAAGAAGCAGACCGAAGACTACATCACCGGTCGCTACGGCTAGGAAGCTGTGGTTCTGATTGCACTGACGCTGCGGTTCTCCGCACCTTACCGGACGCTCCAAGGACGCCAACATGATTAGCAAAGAAGGCCTTACCCATCACATCTCCGCGCAGTTCAACGCCGAGCTTGAGGAAGTGCGCAGCCACCTCCTGGCGATGGGCGGGCTGGTGGAGAAGCAAGTCAACGATGCTGTCACCGCGCTGATCGAGGCCGACTCGGGCCTGGCCCAGCAGGTGCGCGAGATCGATGACCAGATCAACCAGATGGAACGCAATATCGATGAAGAGTGCCTGCGCATTCTTGCCCGTCGCCAGCCGGCGGCCTCGGACCTGCGTTTGATCATCAGCATCTCCAAGTCGGTGATTGACCTGGAGCGCATTGGCGACGAAGCCACCAAGATCGCCCGGCGTGCCATCCAACTGTGCGAAGAAGGTGAAGCGCCACGCGGTTATGTGGAAGTGCGCCATATCGGCGACCAGGTGCGCAACATGGTGCGCGATGCCCTCGACGCGTTTGCGCGTTTCGATGCAGACCTGGCGTTGTCGGTGGCTCAGTACGACAAGGTCATCGACCGCGAGTACAAGACCGCCTTGCGTGAACTGGCCACCTACATGATGGAAGATCCACGTTCTATCTCGCGGGTCTTGAGCATTATCTGGGTGCTGCGCTCGCTGGAGCGGATCGGCGATCACGCGCGTAATATCTCGGAACTGGTGATCTACCTGGTGCGCGGTACCGACGTTCGGCACATGGGCCTCAAGCGCATGAAGGCCGAAGTTGAAGGCTCCGGCGATCAAACGCCTAATGTTCCAGGCGAACCTGACGATAAGTAAGGTTGCCCGTGAAATTAACGCCCGGCCATTGGCCGGGCGTTTTCGTTTGTGGCAGCTGAATTTTTTGCGCGGGCGGCGAATAAAGTCCGAACGTGACTGCAAGGTTTTGGCAAAATGCCATCAGTCAGGCGTACTGCCAGCCGAGGTTTTTATAGGATGAAGGGTCGATGAGCAAAGTCAGTGTATTGGTGGTGGATGACGCCTCGTTTATTCGCGATCTGGTGAAGAAGTGCCTGCGCAATTACTTCCCCGGAATCAAGATCGAAGATGCGGTGAACGGCAAAAAGGCGCAATCCATCCTGATGCGCGAAACCTTCGACCTGGTGCTGTGTGACTGGGAAATGCCTGAGATGTCCGGTCTTGAGCTCTTGACCTGGTGCCGCGAGCAAGCGCATCTGAAGGCCATGCCGTTCGTGATGGTGACCAGCCGTGGCGATAAGGAAAACGTGGTTCAGGCGATCCAGGCCGGTGTTTCCGGCTATGTCAGCAAACCGTTCACCAACGAGCAACTGCTCAACAAGGTCAAGCAGGCCCTGCACAAGATCGGCCGCCTCGACGCACTGATCGCCAGTGCGCCGACCAAGATGAACTCGGCCTTCGGCAACGACTCCCTGAGCGCCCTGACCGGCGGCAGACCCGAAGCGGTCAAGCCGGCTCCGGTGGCGGCACCCAGTAAAGGTCTGCTCAACACCCCACCCGTGAAGGCCCCAGCAGCAGCGGCGCCGGCTGGCAGTCGCGGTCAGGGCCAGTTGCGCCTCGCAAGCGGCACTCAGCAATGCGTGATCAAGGCCCTGAGCATCAAGGAAGCGTTGCTGGTGGTAAAGCGCGGCGACGTCCTGCCTCAGGTACTGGAAAGCGCCGTGCTCGACCTTGAGCAGGGCGACAACGCCGAAGTCGCACGCCTCAACGGCTACCTGCATGCCATCGTCGCCTACGAGCCCAAGCCCGACAGCGACTGGTTGCAACTGACCTTTCGCTTTATCGACCAGGATGCGCAGAAGCTGGACTACATCTCGCGCCTGATTGCGCGCGGTACGGCGCAGAAGCATTTTGTGCCGGGTGCCTGATGGCCTGAATCAAGCAATCGACCGGTTGTCTGATTCCTGCTAGATGGCTTGATTTATATCTGTACCGATATAGGCTCTCGATAACGCTTCAGTGTTGTCGAGCCTTTGCTATGCCTTGAAACAAAGCTGCCACGCCTTTGGTTGAGTCGTCGATTACGCTTTTTCTTTCCAGGAAAGGAGAAGTCAATGCCAAGGCACAAGGATGTGGTGTTTCTAGGAAGCTCGCTCAAGGATCTCAAGGATTTTCCTCTCGACGCCCGAAGGGCAGCCGGTTTTCAGTTGGATCTGTTGCAACAGGGTGAGCAGCCCTTCGATTGCAAGCCGATGAAAACGATCGGAAGGGGCGTCAATGAGATTCGGATCACTGAAGAGTCGGGAGCGTTTCGAGTGTTCTACGTGGTCAATCGGCCTGAAGCTGTCTATGTGCTGCACGCGTTGCGCAAGACCACACGGAAAACCGAAGGGCGGGATATCGAATTGGCGCGTGCCAGATTGCAGGAATTAGGTTAAGCCCATGACAAATCAAAAGTTACATACCGAACGTTTCAACTCTGTGTGGGATGCTCTGGAGGACACGCCAGCGCAAGCCGCCAATATGCGCCTACGCTCAAAGCTGCTGTTGGAGTTGTGCAACACCATTCGTAGCTGGGAGCTGTCCCAGAAGGATGCGGCGCTAAGGCTGGGTATCAGCCAGCCTCGCCTGAACGACGTACTCAACGGCAAGATCGACAAGTGTTCTCTTGATGCGTTAGTCAATCTGTCGGCCGCGGCGCAGATGAATGTGGATATCTGTTTCAACGCGCTGCCTGCGTGACGATCGTTTAGGTCGTCACGACGCTTGGGATATTGCCCAATTTTGCATTGGGCAATCGAAGGTCAGTCCAGCAGCAAGACCTTGGCCAGTACTATCTTGGGCCCTTTCATCTTCTTGATGATGATCCGCAAGCCTTCCACTTCCAGCACTTCCTCTTCTTCCGGCACGCGCTTGAGGGTGTCGTAGATCAGGCCGGCCAGGGTTTCGGCTTCGATGTGGTCCAGGTCGACGCCCAGCAGGCGTTCGACTTTGAACAGCGGCGTGTCGCCACGTACCAGCAGTTTGCCGGGCTGGTAGGCGAGGATGCCGCGTTCGGCCTTGCGGTGTTCATCCTGGATATCGCCCACCAGTACTTCCAGCACGTCTTCCATGGTCAGGTAGCCGATGATCTTGCCATCGGCTTCCTCCACCAGGGCGAAGTGCGCGCCGCCTTTGCGGAACTGCTCCAGCAGTTGCGATAACGGCATGTGCCGCGAGACGCGTTCCAGCGGGCGGGTCAGTTCGGCCAGGTTGAAGGATTCGGGAATATGGTCCAGGGCGGCCAATTCCAGCAGCAGATCCTTGATGTGCAACAGGCCCACGAACTCATTGCGCACCGCGTCATACACCGGGTACCGGCTGAATTTGTGGCGACGGAACAGCGCAAGAATCTCTTTGAGCGGGGCGTTGAAGTCCAGGGTCACCAGGTCTTCCCGGGAGTTGGCCCAGTCCACCACTTCCAGTTCGCCCATTTCCACCGCAGAGGCCAGTACGCGCATACCTTGGTCGCTCGGGTCCTGGCCACGGCTGGAGTGCAGGATCAGTTTGAGCTCTTCGCGGCTGTAATGGTGCTCATGGTGGGGGCCAGGCTCGCCTTGGCCGGCGATGCGCAGGATGGCGTTGGCGCTGGCGTTGAGCAGGTAGATGGCCGGGTACATCGCCCAGTAGAACAGGTACAGCGGCACTGCCGTCCATAGCGACAGCAGCTCGGGCTTGCGAATCGCCCAGGACTTGGGCGCCAGCTCACCGACCACGATGTGCAGGTAGGAAATCACGAAGAAGGCGGCAAAGAACGACACGCCCTTGATCACTTCCGGCGACTGCACGCCGATTGCGCCCAGCATTGGCTCGAGGATGTGCGCAAAGGCCGGTTCACCGACCCAGCCCAGGCCCAGGGACGCCAGGGTGATACCCAGCTGACAGGCCGACAGGTAGGCGTCGAGCTGGCTGTGTACGGTGCGCAGGATCTGCCCGCGCCAACCGTTCTTGTGGGCGATGGCCTCGACCCGCGTGGCGCGCAGTTTGACCATGGCAAATTCCGCCGCAACGAAGAAACCGTTGAGCAGTACCAGGATCAGTGCAAAAAGAATCATGCCGAAATCGGCGAAGAGTGTAGCGAGGGTAATGCCAGGGGAAGGGTCCATGATGGGGTTTTGCAGGTTCCGTGTGTTCAATAAGGGATGACAGGTGAGCCTGAAAGGCAGGCGCAAGTCGGCCAATGTAGCGGCTGACGGGGCGCTTGCCTAGTGCCCGCTGCCGGGCGGGGCAAGGAACCTGTTCTCCAAAAGCATACAAATCCAATGTGGGAGGGGGCTTGCCCCCTCCCACATTTAGATTTGTGCTGTATTTGAGTTATTCATCATTGTCGATCACTGGCGAACGCGTTACCTGCGTTGTCGGAAAATGGCAGGTAAACGTACTGCCATGCCCCAGCACGCTGCTGATTTCCAGGCGCGCCCGATGGCGCAACAACACATGCTTGACGATCGCCAGGCCGAGCCCCGTGCCGCCGGTGTTGGAGTTGCGGCTGGAGTCAACGCGGTAGAAACGTTCGGTGAGGCGCGGCAGATGCTTGGCGTCGATGCCGATACCCGAGTCCTGCACGCTCAGGTGCGCGCCCTGTTCGTCGGCCCACCAGCGAATACGGATATTGCCCTTGTCCTGGGTGTACTTCACCGCGTTGAACACCAAATTGGAGAACGCGCTGCGTAACTCGCCCTCACTGCCCTTGAGCAGCACCGTCGGGTCGGCTTCCAGGGTGATCTGCTGGCCGCGTTCGCCGGAGAGCGCCTGGGCGTCATTCTTGATGGTGTGCAGCAGGCTTTGCACTGCCACCGGGTGGTTATCCGAAGGGTAATCGGTGGCTTCAAGCTTGGCCAAAAGCAGCAAGTCGTTGAGCAGGGTCTGCATCCGCGAGCCTTGCTGCTGCATCTGCTGCAGGGCGCGGCTCCAGCGCGGGTTGATCTCGTCGACGTTGTCCAGCAGCGTCTCCAAGTAGCCGCAGATCACCGTCAGCGGTGTGCGAAGCTCGTGGGAGACGTTGGCGACGAAGTCCTTGCGCATCTGTTCAAGCTGATGGATGCGGGTCACATCACGCACCAGCATCAAGTGCTCATTGTTGCCATAGCGCGTCAGGTACAGCTGGATGCGTACGCGGTCGTTGGTGGGCGACGGGATTTCCAGGGCTTCTTCGTAGTTGTCCTGCTCGAAGTATTCCTTGAAGCGCGGGTGGCGCACCAGGTTGGTCACCGGCTGGCCGCTGTCCTGTGGCGTCTTGAGACCCAGCAGGGTTTCGGCGGCGCGGTTCCACCATTCCAGGTTGCCGTCGCTGTCGAGCATGATCACGGCGTCCTTGAGCGCCGCGGTGGATTCCTGCACCCGGTCGATCACCGCTTGCAGGCGCCCGCGTACCCGTTGGTCGCGGCGTTGCAGGTGGTAGATGCTGTCGAACACCTCGCCCCACAGGCCATAGCCATCGGGCGGCGCCTCGTCGGGTTTGTGCTGGCGCAGCCATTCATGCAGGCGCAGCAATTGTTTGAGGGTCCAGCCCAGGTACAACGCGATGCCGGCGGCCAGGCTCCAGCCGTAATAGCCACTGATCAGCCCGACCAGCAGGCAAGCAGTGATCAACAGAAGCATGTGGCGGATCAGGGTGCCATGCCAGTTCTGGTTCACTTAAACATGCGTCCTTGTCAGCTGTTAAGGGAGGAAGGGGCTGGCTCAGCTTTTGGTGGAAAACCGATAGCCGGTGCCGCGCACGGTTTGTACCAGATTCTCGTACGCGTCGCCCAAGGCTTTGCGCAAGCGGCGGATATGCACGTCCACGGTGCGCTCCTCCACATACACATTGCCGCCCCACACCTGGTCCAGCAATTGGCCGCGGGTGTAGGCGCGCTCCTGGTGGGTCATGAAGAATTGCAGCAATCGGTATTCGGTCGGGCCCATCTCGGCGGGCTTGCCGTCGATGGTCACGCGGTGGCTGATCGGGTCCAGAATCAGGCCGTCGACTTCGATCGGCGCTTCGCCATCGGTCGGGCCGGCACGGCGCAATACGGCTTTGAGGCGCGCCACCAGCTCCCGAGGGGAAAAAGGTTTGGTGATGTAGTCATCGGCGCCCACTTCCAGGCCCTGGATCTTGTTGTCCTCTTCACCCTTGGCGGTGAGCATGATGATTGGGATATCCCCGGTCAGTTCGTCACGCTTGAGGCGCCGGGCCAACTCGATGCCGGACGTGCCGGGCAGCATCCAGTCGAGCAGGATCAGGTCCGGCTTGCGGTCGACGATAATGGCGTGGGCCTGCTGGGAGTTTTCCGCCTCCAGGCAGTCATAGCCGGCCATTTCCAACGCAACGGCGATCATCTCGCGAATGGGCGCTTCGTCGTCAACAATCAGAATGCTCCTGCCAACCATGCTCAAAATCCTCTTGTCATTTAACTGTCTTGCGCCGCATTAGATAACGGAATTATTGCAGTCGTGTGACAGTAATTTAGTCGCTTGGGCAATTCAGGGCACTCTGGACTACCCTTTGGGTCCGAATCCTGACAACCACAAAAGGAAGGTTCCGATGACTTACAGCACGATTTCCTGGAAAGCCCTGCTGCTATCCGCAGCCTTGGCGCTGCCAGGCCTGGCGTTTGCGGCAGAGCCTGCGATGACTAAAGACGGGATGTGGGTGGATCACAAGGGCATGACGCTCTACACCTTCGACAAGGACGCCGATGGCAAGTCAGTGTGCAAGGACCAGTGCGCGACCAACTGGCCGCCGTTGAAGGCCGAGTCCACCGACACCACGACCGGTGACGGTGAGTGGACGGTGATCACCCGCGACGACCAGACCAGCCAGTGGGCCTACAAAGGCAAGCCGGTCTACACCTACAAGGACGACAAGAAAGCCGGTGACAAGACCGGGGATGGCAAGGGTGGCGCCTGGCACATCATCAAGCCTTAAGTCTGCGGCGCTGCTGAATCCATCGGGGGCAAGCCCCCTCCCACACTTGAATGTATTCACACATCAAAATGTGGGAGGGGGCTTGCCCCCGATGGCGTCAGTCCTGCACTACCGAACCGCGTAATCCACCACAATCCCGACAAAAATCGCCAACCCCGCCCAATGGTTATGCAAGAACGCCCTGAAGCACTTCATACGGTCCCTGCCCCGGGTGTACCAGAACTCCCAGGCAAAACAGCCCGCCGCCGCCAGCAACCCCAGTTGGAACCAACCCCCCAGTTCAAACCGCGTGCCGGCCAGCAACAGGCACACCAGCGACAGCCCTTGCAGGGTCAGGATGATCACGCGATCAGCATCACCAAACAGAATGGCGGTGGATTTCACCCCGATCTTCAAGTCGTCATCACGGTCGGTCATGGCGTAATAGGTGTCGTAGCCCACGGTCCACAACAGGTTGGCGATATACAGCAACCACGCGGTAGCGGGCAGATGGCCGGTCTCGGCGGTAAACGCCATCGGCATGCCCCAGGAAAACGCCGCGCCCAGCACTACCTGCGGGTAATAGGTGTAGCGCTTCATGAACGGGTAGCTGGCTGCCAGCGCCAGGCCGCCCAGGGATAGCAGGATAGTGCTGGCGTTAGTCAGCAGCACCAGCAGGAAGCTGATACCCATCAGCACGGCAAAAAACACCAATGCCTCTTTCGAGCTGATCTTGCCGCTCACCAGTGGGCGTTGCTCGGTGCGCTTCACATGGCCATCGACCTTGCGGTCAGCCCAATCATTGATCACGCAGCCACCGGCGCGGGTCAGCACCACGCCCAACACGAAAATCACGATATTAAGCAGCGACGGCGAACCCTTGCCGGCGATCCACAGTGCCCACAATGTCGGCCACAGCAACAGGTAGATGCCGATGGGCTTGTCCATGCGCGTCAACTGAATGAAATCCCAGGCCCTGGGGTTCAGGCGGTTCAAGGACTTGAGCAAACGTTGATACATCAGCAGTTCTCCGGATGGTCATGCAGCGCGTGCCAGAAACTCGGCAGGAAGACTTCTGCCACCAGCACGCTCAGCGCGCCGCGATCGAAGCGAGAGCGGCGCGCCCACAAACCGTCGGTCTGGTCCGCTGCCGGCAGGCATGGGCGAGGGTAATGGCACACTTCGATGGCCTGGCGGGTAAAGGCGCGGTCGCAGAACAACAGCTCCCCCAGCGAGCGACTGCCCAGCTCGTCCATGTGCAGCCCGTCGCCCTGCAAGGCACTGCGCGCCGCCACGCTGCGGGCAAACACCCACGGCTGGTCATGCCCACGCAGGTACACCTCGCGCACCCAGCCGATGCTGGCCGGGGCCAGGCCCAGGGCGGCACATTCATCGTCGCGCAATGGCTGCCAGCCTTCGAACAGCGGCGTCACGCTGAAACCGTCGTTGGACAGCCCTGTCAGCCGTCGCGTCAGCGAGCCTTCGTCAAACAGCCAGTTGAGGGTCAAGGGCGTGGGCAAGGGACTCAGAAGGCTCTGGGTCAGCCATTGGCAAGCATCGGAAGGGGCGATTGAGTGCGGCACGGTGAGTCAGTATTGGCAGCAAAAGAGGCGGCGAGCTTACCATGGCACCCTGAACTTTTGCCGCGCCAAACCGGCCGTTTGCGTCGATCGTGCTTGCATCTGCCGGCCTCGATCAGTACAAAACGCCCTGAGCCGTGCGGCAACGCTGGATCCATCGACCGCCGGCCAAAATGCCTGGACTTGAGGAAGCACGTAATGAAGAAGTGGCAATGTATCGTCTGTGGCTTGATCTACAACGAAGCGGACGGCTGGCCGGATGACGGAATTGCTCCGGGCACGCTGTGGCAAGACGTCCCGGAAGACTGGCTGTGCCCGGACTGCGGCGTGGGCAAAATGGATTTCGAAATGATCGAAATCGGCTAATTCTTAGTTTAAGACACGTACTACAAGGAGAAAGGAATGAACGCACCCGTCGTGATCATCGGCACAGGGTTGGCCGGTTACAACGTAGCCCGGGAGTTTCGCAAGCTCGACAGCGAGACCCCATTGCTGCTGATCACCGCGGATGACGGGCGCTCCTACTCCAAGCCCATGCTCTCCACCGGCTTTGGCAAGAACAAGGAAGCCGATGGCCTGAGCATGGCCGAACCCGGCGCCATGGCCGAGCAGCTCAAGGCCGAAGTGCGCACCCATACACGTGTCAGCGGCATCGACGCAGGCCACAAGCGCCTGTGGATCGGCGAGGAAGCGGTGGCCTACCGCGACCTGGTCCTGGCCTGGGGCGCAGAAACCGTGCGCGTACCGGTTGAAGGCGATGGTGCTGAACTGATTTTTCCGATCAACGACCTGGAAGACTACGCGCGCTTTCGCGCCGCGGCTGCCGGCAAACGTCGCGTGTTGTTGCTTGGCGCTGGCCTGATCGGCTGCGAATTTGCCAACGACCTGATCCTCGGCGGCTATGAAATCGACCTGGTCGCACCCTGTGAGCAGGTCATGCCGACCCTGCTGCACCCGGCGGCTGCCGCAGCGGTGCAAGCCGGGCTGGAAGGCATCGGCGCGCGTTTCCACCTGGGCCCGGTGCTCAATCGCCTGCAACGCACGGCTGATGGCCTTGAGGCGCACCTGTCGGACGGTGATGTGATCCACTGTGACCTGGTGGTGTCCGCCATCGGCCTGCGTCCTCGTGTAGACCTGGCCGCCGCCGCCGGCCTGCAAATCAATCGCGGGATCATGGTGGACCGTCACCTCAAGACGTCCCACGCCAACATCTACGCCCTGGGCGACTGCGCCGAGGTCGACGGCTTGAACCTGCTGTACGTGATGCCACTGATGAGCTGCGCCCGTGCCCTGGCGCAAACCTTGGCCGGCAACGCCACGGCGGTGAGCTATGGGCCTATGCCGGTCACCGTGAAAACCCCGGTCTGCCCGCTGGTGGTGTCACCTGCGCCACGGGGCACCGAAGGTGTGTGGAGCGTCGAAGGGCAGGGCGCCGACATCAAGGCCCTGTGTCGCGACGCCAGCGGCCGCCTGCTGGGATACGCGCTGACCGGCAGCGCCGTCATGGAAAAACTGGCCCTGAACAAAGAACTTCCGCCATTGCTGGCGTAAATGCCAGCCGTTCTGTCGGAATCAGCACCGTTTCGCCTGTAGAAAGGTCGCCGGGAGACTGGCGGAGCGTGCGAGGGCGTGCCATCCTCACTCCCGTCTGCCGCAGAGTAGAGCCTGCGGCGCCTTGGGCGCTGCTCCACCAGAGAGCAGCACGGACATAACAACAAAAAACCGTCAAAGAGGCTTCATTTATGCGTAAACCAGATCTCGCAGCCGCCATCGCTGAAAAAGCAGACCTCACCAAAGAGCAGGCCAACCGCGTCCTTAACGCCGTACTCGAAGAAATCACCGGCGCCCTGCACCGCAAGGACAGCGTCACCCTGGTGGGTTTCGGCACCTTCCTGCAACGCCACCGCGGCGCCCGCACCGGCAAAAACCCGCAAACCGGTGAGCCTGTGAAGATCAAGGCAAGCAACACCGTCGCGTTCAAACCGGGCAAGTCGCTCAAAGATAGCGTCAACCCGTAAGTTAAGCGGTACCGTCTCGAAGGGAGGCGGGGCGGTAAAGAAAATGGGCACGCCGACTGGGTCGGGTGCCCATTTTTGTTGGGGGTGAAAAAAGGGTAGTGGGGAATATAAGTAGTTGTCTCTTGCAGAATTATTAATGGTTGAAGTGGAAGCTGAGTTGTAGCGAGTTTTTATTGAGTAATAATCGAATTATATAGTTGATATGGAACTACATCGGTACAGATTGACACATATGGCATGAGACAGCAGGGAGCGCGCTCTAAACTAATTTTTAGAGGTGTATATATGAAAATATTCGATCAGTCCCGTGTTCCATTGCTCACGCCATTAACCCAGCAAAAAAAGACGGAGATCAAATCGCCGTCGACGTCGGGTAGTACGGGGGCCGAGGCAAATAGTTCAAACGATAAACCGGATTACAGTCAGAACAAAGGGAGCGCTCAATACCCTCAAGCGACCCCTGAGGAACTCGTTAGTCGAAGCAAAAGGACTGCAGAAAGATTCGGCGCGCCAAGGGCCAGCGTCAATCACAAGGGCAAGCCTCCCAAGTCTCGCAACCCTTCCAGGCGTCCACCTGGCAAGCCTGGCAAGCCTGGCAAGTCTGGCAATACGCCTATTAAAAAGCCAGCGGGAGGATCGAACGGTCCCGGGGCGGCACGTAACACTGGAAATGACATTGCCGGCTTGCAACAGAACAACGCTTTCCCACCGGTTTCGCCGTCAGTCGCGATTACTATACGTAATGCGCTTCTAACGTCAGGGACCAGTAATTTGGTCAATAGCGGTTTTACCGTGGGGCAGCATTTCGTTTCCAAAGGCCTAGAAGAAAGGGTTGCAGCACAGGCAAAGATGCCTGGAGCAGAAGTAAAGAAACCAGACGGCACGACGGGTACCGTAGACCCTGCCGCGACGGAGGAGCAAAAAATGCAGGCGCGTCTTACAGGCGCAGAAATAAACACTGAGTCTCTGACCAACAGCATCATTTTAATCAACGAAGGCCCAGACGCGAAGGCTGTGGTAGCTAGCCCCGACGCGCCAACGGATACACAGGGGCGTTTGACCAACCTTGAGAAGCGGATGGACGCGATAGAAAGCCAAATGCCCGACATCGCTAAGCGTTACGGGCTTATCTATACCCCGTATGAGGCGTCTGAGTCATCGGAGGCGCCGACTGACAAGGCGCGTATGGAAAATGTTGAAAAGCGCTACGCGTTTATGAATAAGATGATTAAAACATTGGTCACACTTAAGCAGAACGAAGCTGACGCTGACTAGATTTGTAAATGCAATGAGGGCGGATTTAGCTGAATAAATCCGTCCCGTCCTCTTTTTAGATTTTTTATGTGGAATAAAACCTTGAGGTTACTTGAGGATTTCCCACGTTGTTTCCCCCTCGTAAGTTTGCACAGCCATCCGATAGATATCGGTCCATATATCCCCTGATGGCCTTTTAACAAGGTGTTTTGCACCAAATACATAAACAGTTTCACCTAGCGATATCCTTTCTTTGATGTGCTGCGCTGTAGGGGGTACCAGGAATTGATGCAAAAAGACCATAGGGAGACCCTGATGATATAGCCAGGCAGGTTCGCCTACCCATACGGGTTTATCCTTCATGCAAAGGTATTCGTTATCGAGTCGCTCCGTTAGCCATTTTTTTTTATTTTTTGGTGCGCCTTGCGCTACATATTCCTCGTAAAGCTTGCGAGCAAAATCCTCCGCGCTTTCATCTTCCATCGAGGCAGATTTTTTTTCCGCGACAGTCATTGCCGTGCCCCAGAAAACGTGAAAATCAGTCAACTCACTCATATCTGCTGCTCCTGAAAGGGTTCTCTAAAATTGCCCTGTGGTTTTTACAATTCTCACCAAATCCCAGCCGGTATGGCGATACTTGTCCATTGACTCATGCCCCCAAGGCGTCGCCTTGGTCAAGTTCCAATCTTCATGAGCCACTTTTGATCCGGCGCGTTGTGGAATGTATTGATGATTCAGCTCCATCGACACCGTGATTTCCTTGGTCGTGCCAACACGTCCCTTTAGTCGGCTTCTCAGAGTATTACGATAACGAACCTCTATTCTCATCTGCGGTGCCTTGCCTAGGGCCATTCGAGCCAGGTTTCTAGTTGAGTACTGGCCTGGCCGGGCATTGGCACCCGCGGCTTTCCAAACACCTTTCCTTGCTGTGCTCCAACATTTCCAGCCCCACGGGTCGATCCAGGCGATCGGATTCGGCCCATATTGATAGAGATTGATCCCTCCCGCCAACCCAAGAGGATCCGGTGTGGTAAACCGCCCGATATCCGGGTCGTAAAACCGGAATGTATTAAAATGCAGTCCCGTTTCTCGATCTAGATATTGCCCCTGAAACCGTAAGTTCTGCTCTTCGATGTAGGTAGGCTCGCGCACTTCCTCCACCGTACCGCCCCACATTCGATAACTGGTCCGCCAGATGACTTCGCCGTCTTCTTCGGTTAGCTGCTCCGGCTGGCTATTGAGGTCGTTATGGTAGTGACGGATTTTTTGCACAGGCCCCGTGCCGTCGACCCGGGCTACGGGCTTGTAGCCTTCATCTTCATAGATATAAAGGCTGGACTGAGTATGCCTGGATTCCTGCAAGAGACGCAGCTCGTCCCAGAGGAAGCGCGTCATCCCCAACTGATAGCCATCGCTGCCATACTCGGCTTTTTCAATGCGACGCCCCAGGGGGTCATAGGTCATCCTTATCCTGTTGCCGCTATCATTTCGTACTTCAATCAGACGACTTTCCGCATCGTAGACAAAGCGCTGTAAACCGCGAGAGGCACTGCGCTTTTCGACCATGCGACCCAAGGTGTCGTACCGGTAACGCTTATCTTGATAGGTCAGCAGCCGGTTATGTTTTACCAAGCCACCTTGATGTGAACTATCGAGCAGGTTGGCTGCGGCATCATAGGCGCAGGTTTCGCTCCGTCCTGCCTGGTGGCTGACAAGAATCCGTTCGGTACTGTCGTAACCCAGATGCTCTTGATGATCGTGCACGCGATCAACACGATGACGTCCAATCACGTTGTCGCTGGGATCGTAGCTATAGTCGGTCTCTACCAGTGGTGGCAGCTGCCATGGTTGGTCGATGCTGCGACGCTGTCGGGACCGAACCCTTCCGCTACGGTCGTACGCAGTGCTTGTCTTGAGTTGACCCTGAGTACGCTGCACTTCGCGATGCAAGCGATCACGCTCGAAGTCGCTGATAACCTTTCCATCGAGATTCAACTGATGCAGGTGGCCACTGCCGTAATACAGGCGGTTCAGCCATCGACCATCAGGCAAGCCGGTTTGAATCAGATTTCCCAGTTCGTCGTAACGATGCTGCACAGACCCTGCCGAGCTTTTCTCCTCAAGGAGCTGCCCCATGGCGTCATAGCTGAAGCCAAGTAATTGCTCACTACCATCAGGCGCCGTGAAAGTAACACCGACCAGTTGGTCGTTGAGGTCGTGCGCGTAGCTGGTGGTACCGTCCGCAGTTATTTTGCTGACCAGGCGTCCCACGGGATCTCGCTGAAACTGATGTGACAGCGGCGCTACCGGCTCACCTTCCGTTCCCGGCAGGTAGTCAACGGCGACGACATCATCCAGCGGATCATAGGTGTAGCAGCGCCGGCTTTTATCCAGGTCCTGCTGCTGCACCATGCGGTCGGCTGCGTCCCACTCAAAGCGATAACTCTCACCGTTCTCGTTGGTCAGCTTGCTCAGACGTCCGTAGGCATCATGATCGAACATGACCGAACGGTTATGCGCGTCCCAGCGCTGTTTGACCAGACCGCGAATGTCATAGGCATAGCGTGTGGTGCTGCCGGCAGGGTCTACGTGGGCAGTCAGATAACCACTTGCGCTGCGTTGGAATTGTTCGACGCGGCCGTCCGGAAGCTGACATTCCAGAAGCAGCGCCTGAGGGCCGTATCGGTAACGCACCGATTCACCTTCGGCATTGGTCTGCACCACCAGATTGCCAAACGCGTCATATTGATAACGCGTCGGATAACCGGAACAATCGACTTCTTCGACCAGTTGGCTCCACTCGTTCCAATGCAATGTTCTGGATTTTTCCGTCGCATCGATGATGCGCACCGGCTGGCCGAAACCGTCATAGACATAGCGCGTGCGGTTGCCCAGTGGATCGACTTCCTCAATGCAGTTACCACGTTGGTCGTAGCGGTAATGCCAACTATTGCCCGCAGGGTCGGTTTCAATCTGAGGCAATGCCCAATGCGCAAGCCATTGTGTGCCACGGGTCCTGCCCAGCGGATCGGTCACTGTACTCAGGTTGCCGGAGTCGTCGTAACAGAAGCGCCATCTGCCGTTCTTTGGGTCAATCGCGCCTGCAAACTGGCGATCTTCGTTCCATTCGAATTCCCAGATACTGCCCGCGTTATCAACGTATCGGGTGATCTGATATTGCGGGTTCCAATGCCGAGTGCTGACGCGCATCAACCCATCGGTTACGCGTGTAATGCCCGCATCCAAGTCGTAGTCGAAGGTGTATTCATCGCCCGCATCTGTCCAGTGCCGACTGACGCGCCATTCCTGGCCGTCTGGTCCAGGTACTTGAGCCCATTGGTAGAAGCAACGCAGACCACTCGCCAATTGGTGCTCGATCATGCGTCTGCCGCTGTCGTAGGCAAAGCGTCGTAGGGTCGTGCCTTGTGCATCCACTACTTCGGCAAGATCGCCGTTGCTGTCATAGCGATAACTGACGAGCACGTCGCTGCGCCCATCGAAATGATCCTGGCGCAGGTAACGGCGTTCGATATGGCTCACACGCCCAGGATGCTCTGCGGTGTAGCTCAGGTCGATGTGCATCAAGTCATGCGTGTCGCGTAGGCGGCACAGCCGTCCTTGGGCATCGTAATCAAGGAAGATCCGACCTTCATTGCGATCACCCAACAAGTGCAAGCGCATCCGCGAACTGTTCAGCGGGTCGGGCTCGAACAGCCGATACAGGCCGTCGATGCTCTCGATCAATACCGCGCCTTCACCGCTGCGTCTCACCGCAAGGCCTTCGCCCGGGTCGAACGCTCCACCGGACAACGGGATGTAACCGATCTCCAGGCGTCGCCCCTGCTCATCGATATAGAACAGGTTTTCGTCGGCATCTATTTCGACCGACACCTCATAGTCGACGCTCCAGCCTGCGCCGAAGAGGCCGTTGCGACGTGTATCGAGACTGTTGTAGAAACGTTGCCAATCGATAGGGAGCAGGCCGGGCAGAACAAAGTCCAACTCCTCCTCTTCGCCCAAGACCTTGGCCCCCGTCGCGCTGTGCACCGGATTGGGCGAGCCATTCATGGCGCCCTTGAGCGCAGAGGTGACCTTGGCGGTTCCATAAGAAATCGCGCCGCCCACCAGCGCACTTCCGATCATGCACGGCAGTTTGGTCCAGAAACACTTCACATTGCCCCGCAACGCCATCACCACGGCAATCGCCAGCCCCACCCCCGGCGTTTTCCCGCTACGAATCTCCTGCACCACAATGGTCTCGCCACCAATGCGCACATCCGGCGAAATCAGACCCTCAGCCGTTCCAATCTTGGCGTCACAGGTACTGCGATCCCCGCTGCGTGCCGCCGGCTGACCATTGATGAATACCGAACTGGAACCCTCGGCAATGAACTGCAGGGGCATGGGCGGGTGCTTGTTGCACGCCACGGTGTCCAGCGGGCAAGGCTCTGTGCCGGGCGCAGGCGAGGCGACAGTCGGGCGCCACATCTGCGAGAAAAACTCTCCGGCCATATCCAGGAAGCTTGGCGCTGGCGGCTCGCTGGGCGCGACGGGCACAGCCGTCATCTTGCCGGCGGCGCGGGCAGCCTTTTTGCCATTGATGAACACGTTGTGCGAGCCGCTGGTGATGAACGCATCGATCACCGGCGGGAACACCCAGTTGGCGGCGGACTCGCACCAACTGGATATCTTCAAGTCGGCGCCAGTGAGCCCAGCGGTGATGCCGACGACCGCGCCCACCACCAAAACCAATGCAACACCGCCTGTGGCAATGGTTGCACCGGTCGCGAGGAACACCGCTCCGGCAACGGCCAGGCAGCCCACAGTAGTGATCGCCGCATAGGCGGCCACTTCCAGCACACCGCCGAGAATATCGGCCATCACCGAGGTGTGCAGCAGTGCGTCGCCTTCGCGGGCAGCCCAAAGATCGTCACTCATCGCTCAGGCTCGACTCAGGGCGTAGCAGTAAAATTGAGCGTGTTTTTCAGCGTTGCCCAATGAGCCGCCTCGGCAGGGCCCAGGGGCTGGGTCTTGACGTAGCTCAGTGCAATCAGTTGGCGGGTGCCGGGTATCTGCATTGCCAGCTGATATTGGTAAATGTTGTCGCTGCCTTTGTTGAAACGGTTCTGTACTTCAAAGGCGTCGATGTCCTGCGTCGGACCGACCTTGACCGCTTGTGCAGGGGAATAGCGCAGATCCTTGACCTGCTGCTCGAGTTTTTTCAGCTGGCCTTCGAAATTGCTTTGCAGGCTCTCGCCGTCCGCCAACGGGCTGCGGCTCACCACTAGGGTGGTGCCCAGCTTGGCGAACTTGAGGATATTGATCGAGGTGTCCTGTACCTCGGCATCGGGCAGGGTGAATTGGGCTTCGTTGATCAGGTAATTCATGGTGAAGAAGTCTCGTTATTGACCAGCGCCGGGCTTGCCGGGGAATTTTGATTCGACGGCGGACTTGATCGTGTCTTGCACGCCCTGGGCGCCGGGCGATGTGCCCTTGTCACTGCCCAGGTTGATGTCCAGTTTGCCCTTTGTCTGGATCTTGCTGCTGCCGGTGGAAAACAGGTTGAACGAGCCGCAGGTCAGGTTGATATCCCCGCCTGCCTTGAGCTCGATCACACTGTCGCCGCACACCAGGCGAATACTCTCGCCGGCCTCGATGGTGTAGTGCGTGGCGGCGCTGTCGGACTTGGCGCCACCCACGATCACCGTGTCGTTGTTGCGCACAACCCGCAGACGATTGCTGCCGATGGTCACCGTCTCGTTATGGCCAATACTCTTGTTGCGGTCATGCCCCACCGAGTGGCTTTCATCCACCTCCACCACGATGTCCTGATTGCGCTCGGCATGGATATACAACTGCTCCAGACCCTTCTTGTCCTCCATGCGGATTTCATTGAAGTTGGCCGGCGTGCCGCCTTTGCTGGAGCGGCTTTTCATGCCGCTCTGGGTGGCGTTTTCCGGTAGGTCGTAAGGCACAGTCTGCTCGGCGTTGTACACCCGCCCGGTGATGATCGGGCGGTCCGGATCGCCTTCAAGGAAGCTGACGATCACTTCCTGGCCGATTCGTGGAATCTGCATCGAGCCCCAGTTCTTGCCGGCCCAGGATTGCGACACACGGATCCAGCACGAGCTGTTCTCGTTGGATTGGTCGTGGCGGTCCCAGTAGAAATGCACCTTCACGCGGCCGTACTGGTCGGTCCAGATTTCCTCGCCTTTGGGGCCCACCACCAATGCAGTCTGCGGGCCTTTGACGATAGGGCGATGGGTGTTGGCCAGTGGGCGGAAACTCTGTTGGGCGTCGATGCAGGTCAGGCTGCTTTCGAATTGCGCCGAACCGGAGCCGCCGCCGCTCTCCAGGCTTTCCTGGACGATGTAGTAGCGACAGCCGACGATCAGGTATTCGCGGTTCTGATCCTGACGACTGAAGCCGGTGAGGCTGAACAGGTGGCCCGACCCCAGGCCACGCGCATTGCCGGCGAACTCGATCTGCTCGTGCAGGGTTTGCAGGGCTTCGATGCGGGTACGTGCGTAGTGTTCGCCGTCGGAGCTTTGCACGTAGGTGCCGGGGTAGTCGTACAGCGGATAGTCGCCGCCGGTGTGTGGGCGCGGCATGGCCGAGCGCACGTCGATGCTCGCGCTGGGGCGTTGGAAGTCGTAGTCGTTGAGCTCCAGCGAACCCGGCTGCACCTCCTGCGCCAAGTGCCAGTTGTGCATATGGTCGCGTTCGCGTTGCTGCTCGTCCTTGGGGTAGTAGGGGATCGACCCGTAGCCCGGCACCGTGGTGTGGGCGCCATAGGCGTCGGCCAGCACCAGCACGTGGCGATCCTGTTCATGGCGAAAGAAGTAGTAGATGCCTTCTTGTTCCATCAGGCGGCTGACGAAATCGAAGCTGGTCTCGCGGTACTGCACGCAGTATTCCCACTCGCGATACGGTCGGCTCAGGGCGTCTTCGAAATCGGAAAAACCCAGGTCGCGGAACACCTGCTTGATGATCTGCGGGATGCTCAGGTTCTGGAAAATCCGGCAATCGGAGGTGCGGCTGAGCAACCACATCCATGGGCGCAGGGTGACCTGGTAACTGGCGAACTGACCCTGGTCGATGTTCTGGCTGCAACGCGCGACGATGCCGTGAAAGTGCCGCTCGCCACCGTCCGCCAGTTGCAGGCCCACGCTCATGGGCTTGCCGAGCAACTGGTTGAGGTCGATGTTGGCGTCCAGGGACGTCAGTTGCAGCTCATAGTTGAACAGCCTTCCTAACTCTTCACCGCCGCCCATTTCGTTGAGCAACAGCACATCCGGCCCGAGAGGGCTGGTGATCTTGGCCAGGCGTGAGGCTTGGTTGAATAGCATCGGTTAACCCGTAAGTGTCGTAATAACTGAAGAAACCGAATCCAATGTGGGAGCTGGCTTGCCTGCGATAGCAATTGAACATTCAACATTGATGTTGACTGATACACCGCTATCGCAGGCAAGCCAGCTCCCACATTTTGACCGTGTCCCGTCAGGTCAATCTGCGTCGCTGAAGTCGTAGTGCAATTCATTATCCCGGCTGCTGATCCGCACCCCCGCCAGCGCCTTGCCTTCCAACATGCGCGTGAGGAACTCACGGCTCATGTCCGGCAGCAGGCTGTTGGTGAGGATAGTGTCGATCATGCGCCCACCGCTTTCGGTTTCAGTGCAGCGCGAGACGATCAAATCGACCACCGCATCGTCGTAGTCAAAGGCGACTTTGTGGGTGTTCTCCACGCGCTTCTTGATGCGGTTCAGTTGCAGGCGCGTGATCGCCTTGAGCATCTCGTCGCTCAGCGGGTAGTAGGGAATGGTCACCAAACGCCCCAGCAGCGCCGGTGGGAAAATCTCCAGCAACGGCTGGCGCAGGGCCTTGGCGATTTCTTCCGGCTCGGGAATGTTCGCCGGGTCCTTGCAGACGTGGGAGATCAGCTCGGTACCGGCGTTGGTAGTCAGCAGGATCAGGGTATTCTTGAAGTCGATCACTCGGCCTTCGCCGTCTTCCATCACGCCCTTGTCGAACACCTGGAAGAAGATCTCATGCACGTCCGGGTGAGCTTTTTCCACCTCGTCCAACAGCACCACGCTGTAGGGCTTGCGCCGCACCGCTTCGGTCAGCACGCCGCCTTCGCCGTAGCCGATATAGCCCGGTGGCGCGCCCTTGAGGGTGGACACGGTGTGGGCTTCCTGGAACTCGCTCATGTTGATGGTGATGACGTTCTGCTCGCCGCCGTACATGGCTTCGGCCAGTGCCAGGGCGGTTTCGGTCTTGCCCACACCCGAGGTGCCGGCCAGCATGAACACGCCAATCGGCTTGCTCGGGTTGTCGAGGCCGGCGCGGGAAGTCTGGATGCGCTTGGCGATCATCTGCAGGGCGTGGTCCTGGCCGATGATGCGTTTTTTCAGGTGCTGGTCGAGGTTGAGCACGGTCTCCAGTTCGTTGCGCGCCATGCGGCCCACCGGGATGCCGGTCCAGTCGGCGACCACCGAGGCCACGGCCTGGTAATCCACGGTCGGCAGGATCAGCGGGGTTTCGCCTTGCAGGGCGGTGAGGCGCTGTTGCAGGTCGATCAGTTGCGTGCGGAGTTCATCGCTGCCGCTATCTACGACGCCGGCCTTTTCGCGCAAGGTGGCACGGGTGGCGAGCAGTTCATCCACCAGGGCTTTCTCTTCGGCCCAACGGTTTTCCAGGGTCGCCAGGCGCTCGCGCTCGGTGCTCAACAGGGCTTCGCTGTTGCTCTGGCGCGTACCAATGGCAATGCCGATGGCCTGTTCGCGGGCGATGATTTGCAGTTCGGTTTCCAGCGCTTCGATGCGGCGACGGCTGTCGTCCACTTCGGCGGGCACTGCGTGCAGGCTGATGGCGACACGGGCGCAGGCGGTGTCCAGCAGGCTCACGGACTTGTCCGGCAACTGGCGCGCCGGGATGTAGCGGTGCGACAGCTTCACCGAGGCTTCCAGGGCTTCATCGAGGATCTGCACCTGGTGGTGTTTTTCCATGGTCGAGGCCACGCCGCGCATCATCAGCAGCGCCTTGTCTTCCGACGGCTCGGCAACCTGTACCACCTGGAAGCGGCGGGTCAGCGCCGGGTCTTTTTCGATGTGCTTCTTGTACTCGGCCCAGGTGGTGGCGGCCACGGTACGCAAGGTGCCACGGGCGAGGGCGGGCTTGAGCAGGTTGGCCGCGTCGCCAGTGCCTGCCGCACCACCGGCACCCACCAGGGTATGGGCTTCGTCGATAAACAGGATGATCGGCTTGGGCGAAGCCTGCACGTCTTCAATGACCTGGCGCAGGCGCTGTTCGAACTCGCCCTTCATGCTGGCGCCGGCTTGCAGCAGGCCCACGTCGAGGCTACGCAGTTCCACGTCTTTCAAGGCGGGCGGCACATCACCGGCGACGATGCGCAGGGCGAAACCTTCGACCACGGCGGTCTTGCCCACCCCGGCCTCACCGGTGAGGATCGGGTTGTTCTGGCGCCGACGCATGAGGATGTCTACCAGTTGGCGAATCTCTTCGTCACGGCCGACGATAGGGTCGAGCTTGCCGCTGCGGGCCTGTTCGGTCAGGTCAACGGTGAAGCGCTTGAGCGCTTCCTGCTTGCCCATCGCACTCGGCGCCATCGCACCGCTGGCTTCACCCGGCACTGCTCCAGCATTGAAACCATCGCTGGCGCTCAAGGCATTTTCCGGCGAGTCGCCGACATACTCGTCAAAGCGCTCGCTCAAGGCTTCGGCCTTGATTTTGTCGAATTCGGCGGACAAGCCCAGCAGCGCGTGGCGCAGGCTCGGCGTTTTCAGAATGCCCAGCACCAGGTAACCGGTGCGCACCTGGCTTTCGCCAAACATCAGGCTGCCGTACACCCAGCCACGTTCCACCGCTTCCTCCACGTGGGAGGACAGGTCGGTGATGGAGGTCGAGCCGCGTGGCAGGCGGTCCAGGGCCTCGGTAAGGTCACGGGCCAGGCGCGCCGGTTCCAGGTTGAACTGGCGGATGATGCGGTGCAGGTCCGAGTCCTGCAATTGCAGCAACTGGTGAAACCAGTGGGCCAGCTCCACATACGGATTGCCCCGCAACTTGCAGAACACGGTGGCGGCTTCGATGGCCTTGTAGGCCACGCTGTTGAGTTTGCCGAACAGTGCGGCGCGACTGATTTCACCCATGCTCTGGATTCCTTGAGGTGGTGGCGTGGTCGGCGTAATGCCGGGCCAGGATTAGGTCGTTGGCGTCATGCGCAGGTTGGCCGAGCCAGGTATTGAAACCCAGGCGGAACTGGCCGTTGAGTTGCAGTGCCGGAACTTCGGGTTGTTGCAAAACCAGGTTCAGGTCCCAGTCCAGTTCATGGCCCAGGTACTCGGCCACCCAGGCCACCAGTTCGTTGAACGGTTGATGACCAGGCAGCATCCCCATGTAGTCGTCCAGCTTGAGTGGGCCCAGGCGAATGCGGAATTTATGCTGGCGGTCCCACACAAAGCGGCCCAGGCAAAAGTCCACGCCCAACTGGTTGGCGCTCACACCGACGCGGCTGCGCTCGGGCAATTCCAGCCATTGGCCGACGTATTCCTCGATCGCTACCGGCAGGCCGAAATACTCGCCGAGGATCGCCTTCAAACCGTCCGGGTAGCGGGTTTGCGCCGACAGGTGGCCGCTGTAGTGCAGCTTGGCGGTATCGGCAATCAACCCCTGATTGAGCAGGCTCGGCATACCCCGCCCACTCAGGGCGGCGAGGCGTGCGGACCAGTAGTCATCGTCCGGCCGGTCGTGGCTGACCGTCGGACGTGCCTCGGCCCAGGCTCGGTAGAACAGCGTCAGCAAGCGATGGTGGAACACATCCAGGAACTGCTTGCTGGTGCTGTCGGCGTTATTGCGCTGACGCTCGCGCACGTACTCGGTGATATGCAGCGGCAGCGGGCCATTGGGGCCGCCGAGGCCGAAGAAGAACTGCTCCAGCCGCGCCGGCTTGCCGTCGCCGCCGGGGTCGACCGACGCCAGCGTGGCCGGCGCGAAGGTGCAATCGGCCTGTTGCCCGAGGCGCAACGGGTCATCCGCCAGGCGCAGGGAATGGCCCAGGCGCGGCAGGTCCGGCGATTCGCACTCGATACGTCGCAGCGCCTGGAAGAAGTCATATTCCCAGGGCTCCTGATGCATCGCATCCAGGGTACTCACAGGGTCGGACGCCGTCCGGGCTTGGCTTTCCATCGCATGATCTCGCCGCGTTCGGTGGTACGGATCACCGTTTCGGTAAAACTGTTGATCGACACATAACGTGCCAGGAAGCGCTCCAACACCGCACCGAGTAGAAACACACCGGTGCCGCGAAACGCGTTCTCATCGAATTGCAGGGTGATTTCCAGGCCCCGGCCAAACACGATCGGGCCAGGCATCGGCAGGCGCCGGGTCACCGCCTTGCTGCTGACTTCGCGCAAGCCTTCGATCTGCAATTGCAGGGCGGCGTCGTTGCTGTCGCCGTACAGGCGCAATAACTCACGCAGGGCGCCGGCACCCTGGCCCTGTTCGCTCAAAGACAGGTAATTGAGCGACAGCTGGCTGATCAGGCGCCAGGCCTTGGCATCGTGGGCATGGCTGGCGCGTGGGCGGCTGGGGCCTGCGACGCAACGCACAGAAAGCACCGGGGCGCTGTCGGCCAGGGTGAAATCGGTCTTGCCATTGCCCACGCTCATGAACAGCGGCAAGTCGCGGTTGGTGCACAGCGCCGTGACGCCCAACTGGCGCAAGTCATGGCCGTAGGGCGCCTGGCGGCTGTCCACCAGGCTGACGAAGGTTTCGCTGCCCACGTAGGTGGAGCGCGGACCGTTGCGGCGCTGGTCGCTGGACAGCACGCGTGGCTCGCGGCGCACCGTGTAGTAAGCCTGGTCACGGCCATAACGCGACGGATCACGCACTGCATAGAAGGGTAAAAACGGCTGCTCCGGCCCGGTGCCGTGGCCCGTGATGCCGCTCAACGAGTGAATCTCGAAATCCATCGGCCGCGTGCGGTCGGCGATCACGTGGTGTTCGTTGACCCGGTCAGACAAGTGGATGCGGTCTACACGTTTTGGGAACAGGTTGATCGCGGGGGTGCAGAAGGGCAAAAACTGCGCTGCGCCAACGCTGCCTTCCAGGCTCGGTTCGTGGCGGTCGAACAGCACGATCAGTTCCAGCTCCTGGCCGTCGCAACGCTTGACCGCCCGGCCCAGCTCGGCGAACTCGACGAACAGGAAGCGGTGGGGCAGGGCGAAGTATTCCTGCAACAACCGGTAGCCCTGGAACGCCCGCGCCACTACCGGCATCGCCGCGTCGGCATCGTCAAACCCACGGGAGCGCAACGCGTCTTGGGGCAAACGCTCAACCCAATCGCCGCCGGGTTGGCGTGCAAACACCGCGCAGGCATTGCCCAGCAGTTGTTCGTAGAGGCGGAATGGCTGCTCGTCGGCACCACTGAGGTACAGCGGCAGGTTATCCAGCTCAAGGCTGCTGAACGGCAATTCGGCGCCGGTGCGCAAGGTCAGGCGCAACCCCGCCTTGGCCTTCGGCTCACTGGCGGCCAGGCGACCGAGCACGGCGGCGGGGTTGCCGAAGTATTCGGCGTGACTGACCTGCAAGGGCCACAGCGTCACCGGATGTGCGGTGCGGTACTCGCAGCAGGTCTGGGTTTCGCGGCCCAGGGCGGCGCGCAGTACCGTGTCGCGGGGCAGGGGGAAACCGCTGGCCAGGGAGCCTTCATCCGGGTCGGTCTGCAATTGCACTACGGTCATCGACGGGGTGGGCGCCAGGTAGTGCGGGTAGGCGATTTCCAGCAGGTTGTGGGTGAAGGTCGGGTACTCGGCGTCGAGCTTGAGCTGCACCCGGGCCGTGAGGTAGGCAAAGCCTTCAAGCAAGCGTTCGACGTAGGGGTCGGCGCAGTCCATACCGGACAGGGTCAGCCGACTGGCGATCTTCGGGTATTCCTTGGCGAACTCGGCGGCGCTTTCGCGCACGTGGTGCAGTTCCTGGTTGTACAGCTCCAGCAGGCGCGGATTCATGGGCGTCTCCGCTGGTCGGCATTGACCACGCGTACGTGGCCGGACTCCAGGTCCAGGTCGGTTTGCAGCAGCAGGCGCAACGGCACTGGCTGCGCCCACAGGTCACCTTCGATCTCGAAACTCAGGGCGTTGTGGTTCATCTCGCCATGGCCGACACGGGCTTTGACCCGCAGGGTGTGGCGCAGGATGCGTGGCTCGAAGGTGGCGATGGCCTGGTAGATCAGGGCTTCCAGGGCCTTGATGTCGACGCTGGAAACGCTGTTGCCCGCCAGTGCCGGCAGGCCGTAATTGACCACCGAAGTACCGGCCGGGGTGTGCAGCGTCGCATCGGCATCGAGTAACGACGTGGTGTTGAGCAGCCACGCCAGGTCACGCAGTACCGAGGCTTTCAATTGGGTCAGGGATAGCACGCGTTTGTCGGCGCTTTCCTTGGGATTGGTCGGGTCGTCGTCGGTCAGCCGGTCCAGCAGGGACGGTTGCAGACGGTCGCGGGAAGCGATTTCAGTTACCACCAAAGCAGCTCCACGGACGGGTTGCGAGAGGGACAAGATGCCTGTGGCCGTGGCGCGGGGTCACGGCCACAGGGGCTATCAGCGCTTGGTGTTGGAACGGATGTTCCAGCCAAACTTGATCGCGCCGCCGTCTTTGGTGCCGTCGGCTTTCTGCGGCTGGTAGTCGACCATCACTTGGGCGAAGTTCAGGGTCACGTTCTCGGTCAGGCGATCATCGGTGCCCGAGCCGCCGGTGCTCAGGGAGGTGACCAGCACTTCTTCCAGGTTGATCACCATGTACTCGACCTGGCTTTCGCCACCGGCCTTGCGCACGGTCAGCTTGACCTTGTCGATGTGCTTGCCGCTGGCGCAGTGCATCATCAGGTTGGGCGAAGCCTTGTCGACGTACTTGGTCAGCGACAGGTCCTGGATATTCACCTTGCCCGCACCGCCGCCACCGCCAACGTGCATGTTGCCGGACTGGGCCATGCCCCAGCTCCAGTTCAATACGTCGATTTCGTCCTTGTGGGCCTTGTCCATGGACTCGCCCTTGATGTCGCCGATCTTGATGAAAATATCAACAGCCATGTTTTCTCCCTGTGTGGTCTCAGCCACGATATTGGGTTACCGCCAATGGGGCAGTGCTTTTCTGGGGGAGCTGGCTTGCCTGCGATAGCATCACCGCGGTCTGGCTGGCAGACCGCGTCGCCTGCATCGCGGGCAAGCCCGGCTCCCACAGAAGAACCGGTTCAACAGTTACTTATGCGCTCTTGGCAGAAGGCAGCTTCGATACCAGTCGCAACGACACCGTCAGCCCTTCAAGCTGGTAGTGCGGGCGCAGGTAGAACTTGGAGTTGTAATACCCCGGGTTGCCTTCGACTTCTTCCACGATCACTTCGGCAGCCGCCAATGGGTGCTGGGCCTTGGTGGTTTCGGTGGAGTGCGCAGGGTCGCCGTCGACGTAGTTGAGGATCCAGTCCTGCAACCAGCGCTGCATCTCGTCCTTCTCTTTGAAGGAGCCGACCTTGTCGCGCACGATGCACTTCAAGTAGTGGGCGAAACGGCAGGTGGCAAACAGGTACGGCAGGCGCGCGGCCAGGTTGGCGTTGGCGGTGGCGTCCGGGTCGTCGTATTCGGCCGGTTTCTGCAACGACTGTGCGCCGATGAACGCGGCAAAGTCGGTGTTTTTCTTGTGCAGCAGCGGCATGAAACCGTTCTTCGCCAGTTCCGCTTCACGGCGGTCGCTGATAGCGATTTCGGTCGGGCACTTCATGTCCACACCACCGTCATCGGTAGGGAAGGTGTGGGCCGGCAGGTTTTCCACTTCACCGCCAGACTCGATACCACGGATGCGCGAGCACCAGCCGTAGTGCTTGAACGAACGGTTGATGTTCACCGCCATCGCGTAGGCGGCGTTGGCCCAGGTGTACTTGGAGCTGTCGGCGCCGTCGGTGTTTTCTTCGAAGGCGAAGGCTTCCACTGGGTCGGTCTTGGCGCCATACGGCAGGCGCGCCAGGAAGCGCGGCATGGTCAGGCCGATGTAGCGCGAGTCTTCCGATTCACGCAGCGAGCGCCAGCCGGCGTATTCCGGGGTGGTGAAAATCTTGGTCAGGTCGCGTGGGTTCGACAGTTCCTGCCAGGAGCCCATGCCCATCACGGTTGGCGATGCGGCCGCGATGAACGGCGAGTGCATGGCGGCGCAGACTTTCGACAGCTCGCCCAGCAGTTCCACGTCGGGTGGCGACTGGTCGAAGTAGTAATCGCCCACCAGGCAGCCGTAGGGTTCGCCGCCGAACTGGCCGTATTCTTCTTCGTACATCTTCTTGAAGATCGGGCTCTGGTCCCACGCGGTGCCCTTGAATTTCTTCAAGGTCTTGTGCAGCTCCGGCTTGGAAATGTTGAGCACGCGAATCTTCAGTTGCTCATCGCTCTCGGTGTTGTTGACCAGATAGTGCAGGCCACGCCAGGCGCTTTCCAACTGTTGGAAATCCTGGTGGTGGATGATCTGGTTGACTTGGGCAGTGAGCTTGGCGTCGATGGCGGCGATGATCGATTCGATCGACTTGATCGCATCGTTGGACACCAAGTCGGTTTGCGCCAGGGCTTGTTCAGCCAGGGTGCGCACCGCGGTTTCCACGGCTTCGCGGGCACGCTCGGTCTTGGGTTTGAATTCTTGCAGCAGCAGGTTGGCGAACTCGCTGGCTTCTTCGGTGGCACCCAGGATCTGGCTGCCTTCGCGGGCGGTATTGTCAGTCATGATTACTGCTCCCCTGCAGGCTTGGGCGCGCTGGCAAGTGCCTGAAGCAGTGCCGGGTCCTTGATCGCCTTCATGATGATTTCTTCAGCGCCGGTCTTGCCGTCCATGTAGGTCAGCAGGTTGGCCAACTGAGTGCGGGCTTCGAGCAACTGGTTCAGCGAGTCAACCTTGCGCGCCACGGCGGCCGGGCTGAAGTCGTCCATGCTTTCGAAGGTGATATCCAGGCTCAGGTTGCCTTCGCCGGTCAGCTCGTTGGGTACGTGGAACGCCACGCGTGGCTGCATGGCCTTGAGGCGTGAGTCGAAGTTGTCGACGTCCACTTCAAGGAACTTGCGGTCGGCCACGGGTGCCAGCGGCTCGGCGGGCTTGCCGGCGAGGTCGGCCATCACACCCATTACGAAGGGCAGCTGGACCTTTTTCTCGGCGCCGTAGAGCTCGACGTCGTACTCGATCTGCACTCGAGGCGCACGGTTGCGCGCGATGAATTTCTGAGAACTTTGCTTCGCCACGTTGCTGCTCCTGGTCGCTTGAGCGACGGTGTTGTTACTGCACGGTCCGGCGGCTTACTCGCTGTCCGGGCCGCGCAGGTTTTCAAATTGGGACATGCCGTCGGGAATCAGATTGCGCACGATGGCCGCGAAGTCGGCGTGCACCAGATTTTTCGCTCGGTTCAACAACACCGGCAGCGGGCTCGAAGGCTCGTGTCGGGTGTAGTACGCAAGGATCTTGTCGAGGCTGCGCAACACGTCATCGCGAGTAGCGATGTCGCCCGTCGGGCGCGGGGCTGCGGGTGCGGCGGCGAAATCGACCGAGGGGGCATTGTCTTCACTGACGGCCTCGGGTTCGCTGCTGCTGTCGGTGCCGGGCACCGCTTGATTGAGTATTTGCAGGGCCTGCTTGAGCGGCTGCTTCAAGGCGCTGAGGTCCACGCCCTGGGCGGAACCGACCTGGTCATTGACCTGTTGCTCGATGGCTTCGCAGGCCGTACGCGCTGCGATCAACGCGTCGCGGGTGGCTTGCAGCAGCTCGGGGTCGCTGTCGAGGAATGCAGCGTTGAGCTGCTGGTTGCCCAGTTGCTCATCGGCAAAACTCTGCAGGCCGCTGGCGTTGAGCGCGGCGCGCAGGCTCACGGGCCCGAAGGTGCGTGAGCGTGTCAGGATGCTTTCGCGCAACAGGCGAATATTGGTGTCGCAGGTCAGGCCGGTCAGGGCGTTGATGCGCACGGTGGGGTCGTTGTCGTCGTCGGCATCCAGGAGCGGATGCACGTCGGCCCAGTATTCGCGCAGCAAGGCGTTGATCAGGACAAGGACTTCAGCCAGCCCGGCCACGCCCTGCAAGGCGAGGGAACTTTGCAGCAGGAAATGAGTGATGCGCAGGTCTTTGCTGCGCTGCAACAGGTCGAGGCTCTGCTGCTGGATGCTGCGCCACTCCGGCGGCTCGGCGGGCAGGATCGAGTCGCCCATGCTGCGTTCGGGCTGGCCCTTGGCATCACGTTCCAATTGCAGAAATTGCGCGTCATATTCCATGTCTTCGCCACAGGGCGAAGTTGCAGAAACGGCGGTGAGCAGCAACGGCACATCCACTGAGTTCGATCTCCTTATCAGCCCGCTGGAAGGCGGGCAACGCATGCATTAGTTGCGCAATGAACTGTGCATGTTTTCTTGGTCATACAATCAGAGTGCCACTACTGCGCCATCACTGATGTTCAAGAAGTTGTGCATTTTTGGTGTAGTAGTTATGCCTTGTCAAGGTAAGCTATTCGCCCTCTGTGACAGATGTGCGGTGTTTAACAACCTGTGCGACTGGCGGGTCGAAAGGCGCGCCCATGGAGGATTTTTGTCATGCAAGCCAGTTAAGATCAGCGATCATGCTGGTAAAAGCAGATTTTGGCGGTCGTTTTCGCGACCGCGGGCAAATCTTCAGGGAAGCGTGGCCCGTTGGGTAGACCGCGCGCGATGCATCAGCAAGGAGGCAAGATGTCGCTGTGTTTGACTATCACTAGTTATCACAAGATTACCCCAGGGCAATGCGCTGAAAAGTCCATGGATCAGGGCAGGATAGCTATTGGTCGCAGTTCGGATAATGACTGGGTATTGCCTGATCCTGAGCGTCTCGTCTCCTCCCAGCATTGCGTTATTCAATACAAAGATGGCCGTTATTACTTAACCGATAACAGCACCAATGGTGTGGAGTTGGTCAAGGCCGGTATTCGTATGCGCCGGGGTAACAGCGAGCCTCTGCAAGATGGAGAGTTGATCCGCATCGGCGATTACGAAATCCAGGCGCGCATCGACTTCAACGTGCAAGCCGTCGACAGCCAACCGTTTGCCGGTGAGTCGCCAAACAGCTTCGAAGCGCTGATGGGCGCTGTGGCGAGTCCGCCTGCGCCTACGCCGATGATCGCACCGCAATTCCACGGCGCCTCGTCGATGGAAACCCTGCCAGACCTGTTCGACTTCCTCAGCCCCACCGCCGTGCCGCCGCCCACTGTGGCGGACCATGTGCCATCCGAACAACACGATTTCCGCCCGCCGGCTCCGGTTGCTGTACCGATAGTCGAGAAACCGGTGGTGCAAGGCGCTGTCATTCCTGAAGACTGGGACCTGTTTGGCGACGTGCCTGCGCCCGCGCCCGTCGCCAATGCCGCGCCTGCCCCGGCGCCGATTGCTCCGCCGCCCGTGGTCGAGCCGGTTGCGCTGGCCGTGGCAGACGCTGCGCAACCTACCGACCTCTTGCAAGCCTTCCTGCGTGGCGCCGGTCTCGACCAGTTGCGCCTGGACCAGGCCGACGCCAGCGCCCAGATGGAAAGCATCGGCCGCAGCTACCGGCTGATGGTCGAGGGCCTGATCGACGTATTGCGCGCCCGGGCCAGCCTCAAGGGCGAGTTCCGTATGCAGCAGACGATGATCCGCCCCGCTGAAAACAACCCGTTGAAATTCGCCCCGAATGCCGACGAAGCGTTACTGCTGCTGCTTCGTCATGGCAACCAGGCGTTTATGGCGCCGGACATCGCGGTACGGGACAGTTTCGATGACCTGCGCGCCCACCAGTTGGCCGTGATGGCTGGCGTGGAAGCGGCGATCAAACACCTGCTCGCGCGCTTTGAACCGGCGCAGTTGGAGGAACGCATGGGCAAGCCCGGTGGCCTTTCGAGCATTTTCAACGGCTCGCGCCAGGCCCAGTACTGGCAGCAGTTTACCGAGCTCTACAGCAACATTTCGCGCGAGGCCCAGGAGGATTTCCAGGACCTGTTCGGTCGCGAATTCAGCCGGGCCTACGAAGAGCACAGCGCACGACAGCGACGCTAAAGCGCGTCGCACTTATGGATAAAACGGATAGCTAAACACGTCATTGAGGACGCAGGATGATTCCCAGGTTTTTACTCGCAGCCGCTACCGCGCTGCTGCTGACCGCGTGTGCAAACGACCCGGCCAAACCCGAAGCGGCTGCCGACACGCAAGCCAACAGCGCCGCCGTCGAGTTGCATTTCCACGCGATCGCCGGGCTCAACCCCGGCGCCAATGGCCAGGCTGCGCCGGTGCGGGTGCGTATTTTCGAACTGAAAAACGCCGCGACCTTTTCGCGCTCCGATTACTTCGCCCTGGCTGACCGTGCGCAATCCACCCTCGGCCTCGACCTGCTGGACCAGGATGAAGTGGTGGTGCAACCCGGCCAGCAACTGAGCATTCAGCGTGACCTCAACCCGGCCACGCGCCAGATCGGCGTGCTGGTGGGCTATCGCGAGTTGGACCGCGCGCAATGGCGCGCCGTGATCAACGTAGCGCCGCGCCAATCCAGCGAATACCAGATCAGCCTCGATGTGCGTGCCGTGCGCGCCGACGTCGTGGTTTCCCCCTCCAGCCCAGCCCAATAACAAGCAATCGGAGCCCCCATGTCCTGGAACAATCGCGTGGTCTGGTCGGAAGGCATGTTCATCGCAACGCAGCACTTCCAGCAGCATGACCGTTACCTGGAAAACCTGATCGACGCGCGCAGCCGTCCGTTGTCGGCAGGGGCCTGGGGTTTTTCCGAATTGCTGATCGACCAGGGCCTGCTGGCCCAGGGCAAACTGGCGATCGTATCGGCCCGCGGCCTGTTGCCCGATGGCACGCCCTTCAATATCCCCCAGGATGACTTGGCGCCGAGCCCGTTGAGTATCGACGACAACCTGCGCGACGGCTTGGTGTACCTGGCCCTGCCGCTCAAGCGTGCCGGTGCGCGTGACACGGTTGAGGAAGGCGAAGCCCTGGAAGCTGCGCGTTATGTCAGCCAGGTGCGTGAAGTGCGCGATGACAACGCGCCGTTCGAAAACCGCGCCCCGGTAGCCGTGGGGTCGCGGGCATTGCGCCTGCTGACGGCGCAGGACGGCATCAGCGACTATGCCGCCATTGGCCTGGTACGCATCAAGGAAAAACGCGCCGACCGCGCGCTGGTGCTCGACGACACCTACATCCCGCCGGTGCTGAATGTGACCGCAAGCAAACCGCTGACTGCGTTTCGCAGTGAACTGCTCGGCCTGCTGCACCAGCGTGGCGAAGCCCTGGCGGGGCGCGTGGTGGCCTCCGGCGCTGGCGGCGCTTCGGAGATTGCCGACTTCATGCTGCTGCAGCTGGTCAATCGCGCCCAGCCGCTGATCCAGCATTTGAGCCAGTTGAGCCCGCTGCACCCGGAGCGCTTCTTCAGCGAACTGGTGAGCCTGGCCGGTGAGTTTTCGACCTTCTCCACTTCAGGTCGCCGCCCGCAGGAATACCCGCAATACCAGCACGATGACTTGGCGCTGAGCTTCACTCCGGTGATGGCGGCCCTGCGTGAAGCGCTGTCGATGCTGATCGACAGCAAGGCCACGCCGATCCCGATTGTGGAGAAGGCCTACGGTATCCACGTGGCGATGCTGGCCGACAAGACCCTGCTCGACAACGCCAGTTTCATCCTCGTGGTGCGTGCCGATGTGCCCGGCGAAACCCTGCGCGCACGCTTTGGCCAGCAGAGCAAAGTCGGTTCGGTGGAGCACATTCGCGACATGGTCAACCTGCAACTGCCAGGCATTGGCTTGCTGCCGTTACCGGTGGCGCCGCGCCAATTGCCGTACCACGCCGGTAGTACCTACTACGAGCTGGACCGAGGCAGCGAGCACTGGCAGCAGTTGAGCAATTCCGGCGGCTTTGCCTTCCATATCGCCGGGCAGTTCCCGGGTTTGAACCTGGCCTTCTGGGCGATCCGAGGATAATCCGCGATGCACCCCAATGATGATGACCGCACCCAGTTCATGCCGCGCCCGGGTGGCCGAGCGCCGGAGCCTGCACGCGCAGAACCGACGCCGCTGTCGATGCCGGCTGCGCCGATCCTCACCGGCAAAAGCCAGGGCCTCAACCCGCTGGAAAGCGCCGCCGGCCCTTTACTGGCGTTGCTGACGCGGCTGCGCAACACCATCGCCCACCCGGCGCCAGCCAGCCTGCGGGCGCAGTTGCTGGCCTATCTGCGCCAGTTCGAAGAACGCGCCGAAGCGGCTGGTGTGGCGCGCAACGAAGTGCTGCTGGCCCGTTACGCGCTGTGCACCGCCCTGGATGAAGCGGTGTTGAGCACGCCGTGGGGCAGCACCAGTGATTGGGGCAAGCAAAGCCTGCTGATCACCGTGCACAACGAAGCCTGGGGCGGTGAAAAGGTCTTCCAGTTGCTCGACCACTGCCTGCAAAGCCCACGGGAACGCCTGTACCTGTTGGAGCTGTTGTACCTGTGCATGTGCCTGGGTTTCGAAGGCCGCTACCGCGTGATGACCGACGGTCGCAGCCAATTGGAAGCCTTGCGCGAGCGCACCGCCGCAGCGATTCGCAGTGCCCGTGGTGAACACGAGCGTGAGCTGTCGCCGCACTGGCGCGGCGTGACCGTGGCCCGTGATCGCCTGGCGCAGTTCATGCCACCGTGGATCGCCGTGGCGATCGGCGTGGCGCTGCTGCTGGCGTTGCTGTTTGGCCTGCGCATGAAACTGGCCTCGGACGCCGAGCCAGTGTTTAAAAACATTCATGCACTGGGCGAGATCCCGGTGCAGGCCATCGACCGTCCGGTGGCGCAGCCAAAAGTGATCGAGCGGCCGCGCCTGGCCGGCTTCCTGGCCGAAGACATCAAGGCCGGTCGCGTGGCCGTGGAAGACAAGGTTGACCGTTCGGTGGTGACCATTCGTGGCGATGAACTGTTCGCCTCCGCCAGCTCCAGCATTGTCGATGCTTACCAGCCGCTGATGCTGCGCATCGCTGATGCCATTCGCAAGGTCAAGGGCCAGGTGCGTGTCACCGGCCATAGCGACAACCGCCCGATCGCCACGCTGCGCTTCCCGTCGAACTGGGCGCTGTCCGAAGCCCGGGCCAAGTCGGTGCTGGAGATCCTCGCGGCCAAGACCGGCCAGGCTGATCGCTTCAGCGCCGAAGGCCGTAGCGACACCGAGCCGCTGGCGAGCAACGGTACTGCCGAAGGCCGTGCCCGCAATCGTCGGGTTGAAATCACCGTACTGGCGGAGGGCGTCGAGTGAAGGCGTTTTTCAGTTTCATGATTCGCTGGGTAATCCCCGTTCTGGGCCTGATTGCCCTGAGCCTGATCATCTGGTTTGTCGGGCCGTTGCTCGACGTGTTGATGCCCGAGGGGCGACGCTGGGCGTTGATCATCCTGGTATTTGCGCTGTGGCTTGCCTACCGCGTGTTCCGCATCATCCAGGCCCGCCGCCAGGCTGCCGAAGTGATGCGCAGCCTGGCCGCCGAAACCCCGGCTGATCCCAACAGTGTTGCCACTGCCGAAGAGTTGTCGACCCTGCGCCAGCGCATGGATGAAGCCCTGACGCTGCTGAAAAAAGCCAAGCTCGGCGGTGACGAACGCCGCAACCTTTACGAGCTGCCGTGGTACGTGATCATTGGCCCGCCGGGTTCGGGCAAGACCACCGCACTGGTCAATTCCGGATTGCACTTTCCGCTGGCGGCGCAGTTGGGCGCCGGTGCCGTGCGCGGCGTCGGTGGTACGCGTAACTGCGACTGGTGGTTTACCGATCAGGCCGTTTTGCTTGACACCGCGGGCCGCTACACCACCCAGGACAGCAACTCGACGGTGGATAAAGCCGCGTGGCTGGGCTTTCTTGACCTGCTGAAAAAGCAACGTTCGCGCCGACCCATCGATGGTGCGTTTATCGCCATCAGCCTGTCGGATTTGCTGCTGGGTACAGACGCCGAGCGCGCCGCCCATGCCGCCGCGATTCGCCTGCGTATCCAGGAGCTGTACACCCAGTTGGGCGTGCGTTTCCCCATCTACCTGATGCTGACCAAGCTCGACCTGGTACCGGGCTTCATGGAGTTCTTCGACAACCTGAGCAAGGAAGAGCGCGCCCAGGTGTGGGGCATGACCTTTGCCCTGGACGACGGCAAGCACAGCGACAGCCCGTTGGCGCACCTGCAAAGCGAATTCGCCGGGCTGGAGCAGCGCCTCAACGAACGCCTGGTCGAGCGTCTGCAACAGGAACGCGACCCGGCGCGCCGCGACCTGATTTACGGTTTCCCGCAGCAGTTCGGCGCGTTGAAGGACTGTCTGCAAAGCTTCCTTGAAGGTGTGTTCAAGCCCAACGCTTTTGAAGAGCGCGTGTTGCTGCGCGGCGTGTACTTCACCAGCGGCACCCAGGAAGGCAGCCCTATTGACCGTCTGATCGGCGCCATGGCCCAGAGCATGAACCTGGACCGCCAGCACCTGGCGCGTCAGAGCGGCACTGGGCGCAGTTACTTCATCGAAAAACTCTTCACCGCTGTGGCCTTTGCCGAGCGTGGCTTGGTGGGGGTGAACCCGAAAATCGAACGGCGCCGCAAGTGGATTGCACGTGGTGTGCTGGCGGCCACCGTTGCGCTGGTCGTGGTGGTCAGCAGCCTGTGGTGGGTGAGTTATCGCGCCAATCAGGCGTATATCGCCCAGGTCGATCAGAAAGTTGCGCCCCTGGGCCAGACCGTGCAGAACCTGAGCCCGGCACAACGAGAAGTGCTCGCGGTGCTACCACTGCTGAACGCGGTGAAGAACCTCGCGGGGGATTCGCCGAGCTGGTCCGAAGGGCTGGGGCTGTATCAGGGCGATATGCTTGAAGCCGAATCCGCCAGTGTCTACCGCAAGCTGTTGATCGCCGTGTTCGCGCCACGCTTGGTGACGCGCATCGAAGAGCAACTGCACGGCGGCGGTAACTCCGACTTTCTCTACGAGGGCCTCAAGGCCTACCTGATGCTCGCCGACACCGAGCATTACGATCCGGACTTTATCAAGGCCTGGATCGCCCTGGACTGGGATCGCAACCTGCCCCGCGACCTTCCGGCCGATCAGCGTCAGGCGCTGGCCGGGCACTTGCAAGCGCTGTTCGAGCGGCACCCGCCGAGTGCTCGCCTGGACCCGCGCCTGATCGATGACCTGCGACGCCAGTTGCAGCAACTGCCGGTGGCCCAGCGCGTGTATGACCGGGTCAAGCGCCAGAAACTGCCCGAAGGCATCCCGGACTTTCGTCTCAACGAAGCCGCTGGGCGTGACGCCGCGCTGGTGTTCAGCCGCAAAAGCGGCAAGCCGTTGGGTGAGCCGTTGAGTGGTTTCTTCACTGCCAAGGGCTATCGTCAGGCGTTCTTGCTGAGCAGCCTGAACCAGACCGGCACCCTGGCCGAGGAACAATGGGTGCTGGGCCACGAGCAGGCCGATCAGCAGAACGTGGTGAGCCTGGCCGCGGATGTGCGTCGCTTGTACTTCCAGGACTACCAGCGTCAGTGGGATGCGCTGCTTGCCGACATCGACTTTGTGCCGATCACCAGCGTGGCCCAGGCCGCCGACGTGCTGCGGGTGATTTCCGGCCCGACCTCGCCGCTGAAAAAGCTGCTGGTGGCGGTCGCCAGGGAAACTGACCTGCAAGCCGAAGAGCGCCAGTTGGCTGCCAAGGGTGTACCGGTGGAAGGTGGCGTCGACAAGCTCAAGGAGCGCCTTGGCAGCTTGCTTGGCCAGGAGCAACCGACGGCGAATGCCCCGGCGGCGTCGGAGGATCCGGTGACCGCGCACTTTGCCGAACTCAACAGCATCGTCAGCAAAAACGAAGGCGAACCGGCGGCCATCGACGGCCTGCTGTCGGACATGAATGCGCTGTATGTGCAGGTCAGCGCCATGGTCGGTGCCAGCGGCGATGCCTTGCTCGGTGAGGCCAAGAACCAGGCGGCGGCTGCGGCCACGCGGGTCAGCCTGAATGCCGAGCGCCAGCCGCCGCTGGTGCAGGGCATGGTCAAGTCGGTGGTCAATTCCACCACCAACAGCATGATGGGCGGGGTGCGTAACCAGCTGAACGCGGCCTGGGTCAGTGAAGTGGTCAACGTGTATCGTCAGTCGTTGGCCGGTCGCTACCCGATGTCGCCGGGCAGTGCGCGGGACGCCACCCTGGATGACTTCGGCCAGTTCTTCGGCGTGGGCGGGGTAATGGATAACTACTTCCGCAAATACTTGCAGCCCTATGTGGATACATCGGCACAGACCTGGCGCTGGCAACCGGGCGCGGCGCAGAAGCTGGGGATTGCCCCGGGCGTGCTGCAAACCTTCCAGCGGGCGGCGACAATTCGCGATGCGTTCTTCAGGTCCGGGGGCACCCAGCCTATCGTGCGTTTCGAGCTCAAGCCGGTGTCGATGGACCCGACCATCACCCAGTTTCTGCTTGATCTGGATGGCCAGCAGTTGAGCTACGACCACGGCCCGAGCCGCCCGGTAGCGATGCAATGGCCGAACCCTGGCAGCATCGGCGTGGTGCGTATTTCCATCATGCCGCCGTCGGCCAGTGGTCGCTCCGGTATCACGCTGGACGGTCCGTGGGCCTGGTTCCGTCTGCTGGAGCAATCGGATCTCACCGCGGGCAACTCGCCGGACCGCTTCAACCTGCGCCTGCGGGTTGATGGTGCGAGCATCGCCTACGAGCTGCGCGCCAACAGTGCCTTCAACCCGTTCAGAAGCCGCGTGCTCAGCGGTTTCAGCCTGCCGGAGCGGCTATGACGACTGTGGGTTTCTACGGCAAGCTGGCCAGTCGCGGGGACTTTGTCAGCCGCGCCTTGCCCCAGAGTTTTATCGGCCCGTGGGACAGCTGGCTGGCGGCGGGTTTGCTCGCCAGCCAGAACAGCCTGGGCGGTGACTGGCTCAACGTGTATCTGGTCAGCCCGTTGTGGCGCTTCGTACTGGCGCCAGGCGTATGCGGGCCCGATGCCGCGGCGGGCGTGGTGATGCCGAGCATTGATCGGGTCGGGCGGTATTTTCCGCTGGCCGTGGTCACCTTGCTGGATCACGACACCAACCCCGCCTCCCTGGTGGGCGGGCCGGACACCTGGTTCGAGCAGGCCGAAGAGCTGTTGCTCAGCACCCTGGACAGTGGCGCTACCTTCGAAAGTTTCAACGCGGGTCTCGACGCCCTGGGCTTTCCGGCGAGTGAGCCGCGTGCGGTCGACAGCCGTTTCGCCGGCCTGCAGCGCGTGGCCGCCATCGTGCCCCATCAGCGCATGACCGCACTGGCCGAACAGGCGTGCGAGGGCGCGAGCCTGTGGTGGGGCCGTGGTTCGCAACGTATTTCACCTGGTTTATTACGGTGCCAGGGCTTGCCTGCCGCCAATGATTTTGCGCAGTTTTTGCTCGGACAAGAAGGTGTGGTGTAGATGGGCGCGACGTACAAATCCGCGAGCAAAAGCCATGTGGGCATGGTTCGCCAAGTCAACGAAGATGCCTTTCTGGACCTGCCGGAAAACCGCCTGTGGGTGGTGGCCGATGGCATGGGCGGGCACGCCGCGGGAGACTATGTCAGCAGCTTGATCGTCGACAGCCTGCGCCATGTACCGCTGGGCCGCTCCCTCGACGAATACACCGCGGCGCTGCGCAATGACCTGCTGCGCATCAACACCGCTGTACGCGAAGAAACCGCCAACCGTGGCGTGACCATGATGGGCAGTACGGTAGTGGTATTTGCCGCCCGCGGCTTGCGCGGTGTGTGCCTGTGGGCCGGCGACAGTCGCTTGTATCGCCTGCGTGACGGCGTGCTGGAAAGCATCTCTCGCGACCACAGCTACGTGCAAGACCTGCAAGACAGCGGCTTGCTCAGCGAAGCTGACGCCCGCACCCATCCGCGCTCCAATATCGTCACCCGCGCTGTCGGCGTGGAAGCGCAACTGGACGTGGCGTCGGTCGAACTGTTGATTGCTCCCGGCGACAGCTACCTGTTGTGCAGCGACGGCCTGAACAAGACCGTCGAAGACCGCGAAATCCGCGACGTGCTCAGCCATGACGCACCGGATGAAATCGTGCGCAGCCTGGTGCACCTGGGGCTCAATCGCGGCGCACCGGACAACATCACCACCCTCGTCGTGAAGGTTTCGTCATGAACATTGTCATTCCAGGTTATGACATCGAAGGCGAGATCGGCGAAGGCGCCATGGCCAGCGTGTACCTGGCGACTCAGCGTTCGCTGGAGCGCAAGGTAGCGTTGAAGGTGATGGCCGCGGCGCTGGCGGCAGATCCGAGTTTCTGCGAGCGCTTCCTGCGTGAGGGCAAGACCCTGGCGCGCCTTTCGCACCCGCACACGGTGACCATCCATGACATCGGCAACGTCGGTGAGCTGTATTACATGGCCATGGAATACCTGCCCAACGGCACGCTCAAGGAGCGCATCGCTGCCGGCCTGACGCCGGAGCAGGGGGTGACGCTGATCCGCCAGATCGCCTCGGCGCTGGGTTATGCCCATGCCCAGGGGTTGGTGCATCGCGACGTCAAGCCGGCGAATATTCTGTTCCGCGCCGATGGCACTGCAGTACTTTCCGACTTTGGTATCGCCAAGTCGCTGGACGACCGCACCCAATTCACCCAGGCCGGGTTTGCCGTGGGTACACCCAGCTACATGAGCCCCGAGCAGGCGCGGGGTCAGGAGATCGACGGGCGCGCCGATCTCTACGCACTCGGTGTGGTGCTGTACGAAATCCTCGTCGGCAAGCTGCCCTACAGCGGCACCGATGCGCTTTCCACTGCGCTGGCGCACCTGACTGAGCCGTTGCCGGAATTGCCTGTGCATCACGGGCGTTACCAGGGTGTGCTGCGCAAGTTGTTGGCCAAAGACCCGGCGCAGCGTTATCCGGATGCGGCAGCGTTGTTGTTGGCGCTGGATCAACTGCCGGCGGATGAATCGGACGCCACGCTGGTACGGCCGCTGCCGATTCCTCTGAGCTTTGATCTGGCGGGCATGACCCCTGTCACCATCGACATTCCGACTGATAAACCGCAGCCGCAGCCAATAGTGCGCCAACCGGTGGTCACGCCGACCCAGCACAGTGCCCCCTCCGAGCAGCGCCGTGGTCCGGTATTGGCCTTGGCCGCCGTGGCGGTCGCCGTCGCGTTGGCCATTGGTGGCGCCAGCTACTGGTGGTTGAGTGGCAGCGATGAACCGGCTCAGCCGCCAGCCGCCGTGGTGCCCACGGTGGCGCCACCGGTGGCTGTCGCTGCAGTGGATGGCGGTCAACGCCCGTTGCTGATGGCGGGCAAGAAGACCCTGTTCCAGCGCGTACTCAGCAAGCCCGGCGCCCAGCTTTCAGCAGACGCGGGCAGCGCGCCGGGTAAAGCGTTGCCGGCGTTTTCCGTGCTCTACGTGTACCAGCGCAAGGAAGTGGATGGCAGCCCGTGGGTACGCGTGGGCGCCGCCACCGATGGGCGCAGCGACGGTTGGTTGCCGGCCGCCCAGGTCAGCGACTGGAAACAAAGCCTGGTGCTCAAGTTCACCGAGCGCTCGGGGCGCGCGCCCGTGATGTTCCTGCGCCAATCCGGCGAGGTGGAGAAACTGTTGGCCGATCCTGCCGCCGCGAAAAGCGTGCTGACCAAGGCGCAGAGTAACCCTGAGGACAACCAGCAAGTCCTGGCCCTTGAGCCGGCCGCCAGCGCGGTGCCGCAAAACCAGTTCTACCTGTTGCCGATTTTCGACTCAAAAGAGAGCTTCGATGAAAACGGCCAGCCGGTGCAGTTGCTCAACGTGGCCTCTATCGACCCAGGCCGCAGCGCGGCTGCCACACCGGCGACCCCGACACTCAGCGCCAATGCCGATGCATTCCGCACCGCCGTGGTGCTGGTGGTGGATACCACGGTGTCGATGCAGCCCTACATCGACCAGATCCGCGACGTGGTACACGAGTTGCAAACCCGTATCGCCGAGCGCGGCGAACTGGACAGCGTCAGCTTCGGCCTGGTCGGCTTCCGCAGCAGCATCAAGAAAACCCCTGGCCTTGAGTACGTCGCCAAGACCCTGATCAGCCTTGACCAGGGGCGCGATCCGCAGCGCTTCCTCGATATGGCGCGCCAGGTCAAAGCCTCAACCGTCTCCAGCCATTCCTTCAACGAAGATGCGTTTGCCGGGGTGATGCAGGCGGTGGATGGCATGGACTGGTCGGGCTATGGCGGGCGCATCATCCTGCTGGTCACCGACGCGGGTGCGCTGCGCAAGAACGACCCGTTCGCCGCTACCCAGATGAACGAAGCCGAAGTGCGACAGGCCGCACTCGGCAAGCAGATCAAGATCTACGCGCTGCATCTGCGCACCGATGTCGGCAAGAAAACCCACGCCGGTGCCGAGAGCCAGTACCGCATCCTTACCGCCGACGCCAACCCGCAGATCGGTGACCTGTACACGCCAGTGCCGGGAGGCGATGTGCGCAAGCTGGGTGAGCGCGTCGATGAGATCGGTACAGTGTTCGCCGACCTGGTGCATCAGGTGCGCAACAACACGCCGCAACCGGTGCCGCTGCTCGGTTCGGCGCCAAGCCTGGCGGACAAATCCGCCGCGGTCGGCTATGCCATGCACATGGACTTCCTCGGGCGCAAAACCGCCAGTCAGGCGCCGCAACTGGTCAGCGCCTGGACCGCCGACCGCGACCTGACCAACCCGGCGCTGCCAGCGTTCCAGGTGTGCGTGATGCTGACCAAGCTGCAACTCAACGACCTGCAACAGTCGCTGAAGTTGATCGTGGATGCGGCGCGCAAGACCCAAAGCTCACCCAAGGATTTCTTCCAGGAAATTGCCAGCGCCTCGGCTTACATGAGCCGAGACCCGCAGGCCCTGCGCAAGGGCGGCAACCTGGCCGACGGCGGTCTGCTCGGTGAATACCTGGAGGGCCTGCCGTACCGCAGCAAGTCGCTGAACATGACCCAGGATTTGTGGTTGTCGTTGAGCGTGGCGGAGCAGGAAGACTTTATCGACGAGCTGGATTCGAAAATCCGCCTGTATGAAACCTTCCATAACGACGTGGCCAACTGGGTCCGTTTCGGCGATGCCGAACCGGGTGATGCGTTGTACCGCGTGCCGCTGTCGACGCTGCCGTAATGTTGAACCTGAGCGCAGTGCACAAGAGCCGGGGCGTTGGTAGCCAGCGCTACAGCCTGGTGATTCCGGTGTTGCACCTGCAAGCGGGCGAACAACTGGCGATTGTCGGCCCCAGTGGTTGCGGCAAAAGCACGTTGCTGGATCTGCTGGCGCTGGTATTGGCGCCGGATCAGGTCGGGCAGTTTGCGTTCAACCAGCAGGACATCGGCGCGCTGTGGCGTGCCGACCGGCAATCCGCCCTGGCCGCGTTGCGCAGCCAGCACTTGGGCTATGTGCCGCAAACCGGTGGGCTGCTGGGGTTTCTGGATGTGCGTGGAAATATCACTTTGTCCCGGCAATTGCTGGGCTTGAAGGACGACGGCAGCGTGGCGCGTCTGGCCGAGCAGTTGCAGGTCAGCGATCAGTTGGCCAAGCGCCCGGCGGCGTTGTCGGTGGGCCAGCGCCAGCGCGTGAGTTGTGCCCGCGCCCTGGCCCATGCGCCGCAACTGGTGCTGGCGGATGAGCCGACCGCTTCCCTCGACCCGCTCAACGCCGAGCGGGTGATGCAGGCGCTGCTGGCCCGGGCCCGTGAACAGCGGGCGGCCTGTGTGATCGCCACCCATGACGAACCCCTGGCCCGCGCCAGTGGCTTGCAGGTGCGGCGTATCGGGTGCCGTCGCGATGCTGACGGCGGCGTCACCGCAACCCTCGGGGAGGCGTGCTGATGCGCATCGGTCTGCTTGCCTCACTCGCCTGGCAGGACTATCGCAACGACGGTTGGCTGTCGGCCTGTTCGGTGCTGGCGCTGGTAGCGGTTATCGCGCCATTGCTGGTGTTATTCGGCCTGAAATTTGGACTGGTTAGCAGTTTGACCGAACGCTTGGAGACCGATCCGGCTACCCGTGAAATTATCCCGTTGGGCGGTGGCCGATTCAGCGCAGCGTTTATCCAGCAGTTGGGGCAGCGCAGCGATGTGGCGTTTGCTTTGCCGCGTACACGGCAGATTGCGGCAACGGCCCAGGTGGGCGCGCTGACCCTGGAAATGTTGCCAACCGCAGCGGGTGATCCGTTGTTGGCAGGCTTACCGATGCCTCACGGTTTGGATCAGATTGTGCTCAGCCATACCGCTGCCGAAAAGCTTGCGGCAAGGCCCGGTGACTGGCTGGAAACCAGCTTTGCGCGGCAAGTGGCGGGGCGCGTCGAGGCCCAGCGCACGCGGTTGCAAGTGCTGGCGGTGTTGCCGTTGGAAGCCTTTGCCCGTGATGGACTGTTGACTGATTTAGCGTTGCTGGAAGCGGCGGAAGATTATCGCGATGGCCGTGCGGTGCCGGCGTTGCATTGGGACGGCGAGGTGGCGGGCGTGAGCGAACAGCGTATCTATCCGGCGTTTCGCCTGTATGCGCGCAGCCTCAGTGATGTGGAACCGCTGCGGGTGTATTTCGCCGGGCAGAACCTGCTGGTGTCGACCCAGGCGCACACTATCGCCCAAGTGCAGTCGTTGAGCCGCAACCTGTCGATTGTATTCTGGATCATCGCCGGGTTGGCCCTGGCCGGAGCCTTTGCGGCGATATTTGCCGGCGCGTTGGCGGCGGTCGCGCGCAAGCGGCGGGAATTGTCAGTGTTGCGCCTGCTGGGGTTTTCCACCGGCGCGCTGTTGCTGTTTGTGCTGTTGCAGGCGCTGTACAGCGCCGGTTTTGCGGGCTTGCTCAGTGTCGGGCTTTATGGCCTGGCTGAAGCGGGTTTGAATCAACTCTTCGTGCAGGTGCCGGGCGAGTACGCCAGCCATCTGTTGGCGCGTCACTACGGCCTGGCCCTGGCTGCCGTGCTCGGCGTCAGCGCCGTGGCGGCGGCCTGTGGGGGGTGGCGGGTGGCGCGTATCCAGGCTTCTGAAGGAATCAGAGATGTATAAGTTACTGGGCGCCTGCGTGGCGCTGAGCCTGGCCTCGCTGGCCTGGGCGGATGAGGCAAGCGACAAGCTCGACAACCCGAAACCGTTGCCGGATGACGTGAGCTTGCCGCTGCCGTGCGAAGGCAACATGGTGTTCCGCTATGCCTACGTGCTGGCCCAGGGCACCCTGGATGACCGCGAAGTCAGCCTCGGCTACCCCTTTGCCGAAGGCGAGGCCGGTTACCAGCAGTCGTTTATTTCCGGTTATCGCCGCGACTTCATCAACGGCCAGTTCACCCTCAAGGACTTGCCCAAGGCCTGGAACAAGGTCATCGCGCCGCTGATGCCCAAGACCGACGCCAAGACCCCACTCAAGCCCATGCTGTACTTCATCGGCAAGTACGAAGTGACTGCACGCCAATATGCCCAGGTGATGGGCCAGGCGCAGTCCCTGGCCAGCGGTGAACCGGCACCGGCGTGTGACGCGCCCACCGGCATGGCCGGGCGGTTGCCCAAGGTGAAGCTGTCGCGTTTTGAAGCCGAGCGTTTTTCGGCGGTGTACAGCGCCTGGCTGATGAAGTACCACCGCGAGTTGTTGCCGGTGAGCGGGCGCGGTTCGTCAGCCGAAGACGGCGGCCTGGGCTTTGTGCGCCTGCCTACCGAGGTTGAGTGGGAATACGCCGCACGCGGCGGCCAGGCGGTGAGCCGTCAGGACCTGGAAAGCCGCTTGTATCCACGGCGCGCCGAGGGCGGCGAAAGCGATGGCCCGCTGGCTGATTACGCGGTGTTCAACCAGGTCGCCGGCGGCACCGGTCAGGCGGCACGGCTGATGCCCATCGGCACCAAATTGCCCAACCCCATCGGCCTGTTCGACGTGATCGGCAACGCTGCGGAAATGGTCCAGGAATCGTTCCAGCTGGTACATGCCGGCCGACGCCAGGGCACCTATGGCGGCTTTGTGGTCAAGGGCGGCAATTATCTGGAAGGCGAGGGCACCTTGTTTACCGGTATGCGCCGCGAATACCCATTGTTTGCAGCCGATGGCACCGAGCAAAGCAACGAGACCACCGGCTTTCGCGTGGCGATCGGCGCGTTGTCGGCGCCGCGTTCGCGCTACAAGGAGTTGTTTGCCCAATGGCAGAAGGAAGGCCGCCTCGCTGCGCTGACCGACGCCATCGACGACGCCCAGGACCCGACCAAGCGCCTGGACAGCATCATCGCCGCCAGCGTCGACCCCAAGCTGCAGGCCGAGCTGGGTCTGGTCAACGAAGAGCTCAAGCGCAACGTTTCGCTGATCGCCCAGCAGCGCGAAGAGGCCGCGGGCAACCTGATCCAGTCGGCGGCGTTGGTGGCCGAGACCATCAGCAACTACAACATTCGCCTGGCCAACCTGCAGAAGAGTCGCCAGCAGGCCGTCGACAGCAAGGACGAAGCCAGCGCGCAGCTGTTCGCCACCGCCATTGCCAATGGACGCAGCGCCCTCGACGGCGCGGTGGCGATTTATATCGACAACCTGGCCACCGGCACGCGCTACACCGATGCGGTGATCCAGGCGCAGTTTCAACGGGTCAAGGAAGAGTTGGATCGCAAGCCAGTGCTCGGCAAGAGCCTGGTGACGCGCGCGACACTGTTCGTTCGCCATGTCGGCAACTACCGCAAGCAACAGCGGGCCGACCCGGCAACGATCTTGAAGGAATTGCTCGCAGCGAGCGGTCAGCGGTCTTGATCGTTGGCTGTCTAGCGAGCTTGGAAGGGACTCAGGCGGCGGTGGGCCGTGCTGGGCAAGTCAAACTTAACAGAGATCACATCTATGCTTTTTTCCCGTAAGTCGGTTTCCAAGCGTCACCTGCTGCTGATCGCGGCCGGTTTCAGCACCGTGTTGACCGGTTGCGCTACGTCGCCTGCGTCCAAGGTCGCGTCGAGCACCAAGGTCGAGTACTACCCCAACTGCTACGAGCCGGTGCAGCATCTGCGTGCCACCGACTCGAACATGACCAAGTCGGTGGTGACCGGTGCCGCCATCGGCGCGGCCGGCGGTGCGTTGCTGGGCGCGCTGACCGGCGACAAGGAAAAACGTGGCCGTAATGCCGCCATCGGTGCTGCCGGTGGCGCCCTGGCCGGCGGCGCGGCGGGTTACTACACCGAACGTCAGAAGCAGATCGCCGATGACAACCAGCGCATCGCCTCCTATGCCGCTGACGTGAATAAAAGCGTCTCCGACATCGACCGCAGCACCGCCTACGCCAAGGCGTCGCAGCAGTGCTACCAGAGTGCGTTCACCAAGCTTGTGGCCGACCGCAAGGCCAAGACCGTCAACGATACCGAAGGCCGCAAGCGCCTGGCGGAAATCGTCTCGGGCTTGAAGGAATCCAATGACCTGATCGTCGCAGTCAACGGCAAAGCCAGCGAAGACCTGAACAACTACACTCAGGCTTACGAAAAAGACCTGCAGCAAGTCGGCGTGCAGCGTGCCGACGTGGTCACCGTGGCCCAGGCCGATGCGGCGCCTGTCGTGACGCCGGCCAAGAAGAAAGGCGCGGGCACCAAGCCACCGAAAAAGCCGGTGCTGCCAACCGTGCCGAAAGAAGCGGTCACCACCGAGAAGACCTTGCAAACGGCCCAGGCCAAGCAAGCTGAAAGCAAGCAGGTAGCCAACGCGGGTGATTCCCAGCTCAAGCTCAACTGCACCAACCCGAACCTGGTTGACTGGGCGCCGGTACCTTGCCCTAACGTCTAAGCACTTGTTGCTATAAGCGTTAAACGCCAGCCGATCTGCGCCTAAAGCGCAAGATCGGTGGCGTTCTATTTGCAAATCGTTACACTGCTGCGGCCACTCCAATAAATACACCGAGGCCGTGTGCATGAAATTTCGTCTTCTTCTGTGGGTGCTTGGCCTGATGATGGGCAAAGCCAGCCGCACCAATCCCGCCTTCCAGCAGCAACTGGGTGACAAAGACCTGGCCTTCCAGCTGCAGACCCTCGACGGCAAGGTTGCCCGTCACTTCATTGTCAAAGACCAGCGCATCACCAGCCGTTCAGGTGTTCACCCTGAGCCTGCCTTTGCGATTGCTTTCAAGGATGCCGCCTACGGTTTTGCCACGATGCAGGCGAAGAACAAGCAACTGGCGTTCATGACGGGGATTCAGGACAAGTCGATTCAGATCAAGGGCAACCCGGCGCTGGTGATCTGGTTTCAAGGGCTGACCAAGTATTTGAAGCCGAAGAAAAAGAAGTAGGGTTTTCAGGTATACCGAGTTGGATTCATCGCAGGCAAGCCCGCTCCCACAGTCGGGCTGCGTTCCAACGCTGGAACTCGGTCAACTGTGGGGGCTGGCTTGCCTGCGATAGCGGTTTATCAGGTGAAAGATTTAGCCCTGGCTGAACTGCGATGCCAACTCGCGCAACAGCACCTCGGCATCCAACACCTTGGCGACCACTTCCTCAGCTTTTTCCCGGCTCAAGCCCAAACGCTCCAGCAACGCATCCGGAATCGCCTCATCTGGCCCCGATCCAATCCCCCGGCTACGCAACAATCGCACCGCCAGACACACCAAGTTCGGATACTCGGCATATTGCCCGTCATAGGTCGGATCGTGCTGAAAGCGCAGGGCTGTGGACAGTTCGTCCGGCATGTCCCAGTAGCGCATCAGCCACGCACCAATCTGCTCGCGGCTGATCCCCAGCAAATGTTGCTCGACATAGCTGTGGCACAGGTGCGGGTTGACCTCCAGGTGTCGGCAGATCAGCGAGAAATGCGGTGGGAACACATGGGCCAGCAGCAGGTAGCCGAAGTTGTGCAACAGCCCGGCCAGGTAGGTCAGGCCGGCTTCCGGGCGCTGGGCACGGGGCATGGCGCGGGTCAGCCCCTCGATCACGGCAGCGGTGTAGATCGACTGATGCCAGTACGGGGTGGACTGATGCGGACGGTCTTTGGGCAGGCTCAGGGTTTTGCCCAGTGCCAGGCCGAGCGCCAGGTTGATCACCAGATCGAAGCCCAGTACGCGCACGATGGCGTCTTCGACTGAACGGATCTTGCCCGGCGAGGCGTAGTAGGGCGACGCGGCCCAACTCACCACCTGGGCGGCCAGCGCCGGGTCGGTTTCCACCACGCCGGTGATGTCATCGATGGTGGCGTTGGGATCTACGCGCAGCTTGATGATCTTTTGCGCCGTGTCGGCCAGCGGTGGAATCTCGATGGTCGCTTCCAGGCGTTGCTGAATGCGGCGGGCTGTGAACGCCTGCATCGCCTGGGTGATTTCCTCGCGGTCATCATTGGGGCGGTCCAGGTTCGGGCGAATGTTGCTCAATGGCTCGCCGAACTGGGCGGCACTGGCCTTGGTGAGCAGGCTCTTGAAGGCGTCACTGGGGATTTCCAGCAACAACCCGGCTTCGCCCGAATGCACCAGCAGGCTCGGCTCGTTGAGCAGGCTGCCTTCATACAGGCAAGGTGAACTGGTGAGCGGCGGCAGCCCGGGCAGCAGGCTCAGGTCATGCTTGCCAAGCATACGCTCGACCCGCTCCGGGGCTACGGCCGTGAGACGGCGACCAGTGAGTTCGGTGAGGCGGTTGAGGTCAAGCAACTGGCTTTGAGGGAACAGCACCATGAGTGCACCGACCGCATCCTCAAGCAACACCGCCTGGACCTTTCGCGCAGGGTTCAGGCCCGCGTGTTCGGCGACTTCCGTGTAGGGGACGGCGAGCTTTGCGAGCAGCGCCCGAATGACCGGCGGGGCGGTCAGTGGGGCTGTGGCGAGGGCAACTTCTGACATGGCCTGATCCAATTTCTTACAGTCATTGGAGTATAACCAGCTTGATACGGGTGATGGTCGGATAAGTGCGTCGGGCGTCACACTTGGCCGTATTGCTGCCCGTGCCGCAGCCAGCGATCCAGCAGCGGGCTGACATGTTCGGGCCAGCGTTCCAACAAGGCTTGCGCGGCGTCGCGCACAGCGGGCAACAAGTCGGCGTCACGCATCAGGTCAGCGACCTTGAATTGCAGCAGACCGGTCTGGCGCGTGCCGAGCATTTCACCCGGGCCGCGCAGTTCGAGGTCTTTTTCGGCGATGACAAACCCGTCGTTGGTTTCGCGCATGATGCCCAGGCGCTGGCGGCCGATCTGCGACAGCGGCGGGTGATACAACAGCACGCAATGGCTGGCAGCGCTGCCCCGGCCGACCCGGCCGCGCAATTGGTGCAGTTGCGCCAGGCCCAGGCGTTCGGGGTTTTCGATGATCATCAGGCTGGCGTTGGGCACGTCCACGCCCACTTCGATCACCGTGGTAGCCACCAGCAATTGCAGGTTGCCGGCCTTGAACTCGGCCATCACTGCGGCTTTCTCTGCCGGTTTCATGCGGCCATGGATCAGCCCGACCTTGAGTTCGCCCAGGGCGCTGGTGAGGTCTTCGTAAGTGGTTTCGGCGGCTTGGCAGGTCAGCTCTTCGGACTCTTCAATCAAGGTACAGACCCAGTACGCCTGCCGGCCTTCGGCGCAGGCGCCGCGCACGCGCTCGATCACCTCCACGCGCCGGGTGTCGGTGACCAGCACGGTGTTGACCGGCGTACGCCCGGGCGGCAATTCATCGAGGATCGAGGTGTCGAGATCGGCGTAGGCGCTCATGGCCAGGGTGCGCGGGATCGGGGTGGCGGTCATGATCAACTGGTGCGGGTTCATGCGCCCGCCCACGCCTTTCTGGCGCAGGGCCAGGCGCTGTTGCACGCCGAAGCGATGCTGCTCGTCGATGATCACCAGCGCGAGGTTCTTGAACTGCACTTCGTCCTGGAACAGCGCATGGGTGCCCACCACCATCGGCGCGCCGGCAGCGATTTGCTCCAGGGCGCTCGCACGGTTCTTGCCTTTGAGCTTGCCGGCCAGCCACGCCACTTCCAGGCCCAGCGGCTCGAGCCAGCGCTTGAAGGTGATGAAGTGTTGTTCGGCGAGAATTTCTGTCGGCGCCATCAGCGCGACTTGGTAACCCGCCTCCAGTGCTTGCAAGGCGGCGAGGGCGGCGACCACGGTTTTGCCTGCGCCCACGTCGCCCTGGATCAGGCGCAGCATGGGTTCTTGCTGGCTGAGGTCGTAGGCGATCTCATTGCCCACGCGCTGCTGTGCTCCGGTCGGCGCAAAGCCGAGGTTGGCCAGGTATTGCGCGGGCAGCCGCGTAGCCTTGGGCATCGCCGGCGCACGCAGGGAACGCATGCTTTCACGCAGGCGCTGCTGGGACAGTTGGTGGGTCAACAGCTCTTCGAAGGCCAGGCGATGCTGGGCCCAGTGATGGCCGAGGGCGAGTTCGTCCACATCGGCATCGGCGGGCGGGTGATGCAGGTAGCGGATCGCATCGGCCAGGGGCGCCAGTTGATAGTCGCGGGCCAGCTCCAGGGGCAGCCAGTCGGGCAGGCTTTGCGGGCCGAGCATGGTCAGGGTTTGCATGCACAGTTGGCGCAGGCGTTGCTGGGTCAGGCCCTCGGTCAGCGGGTAGATCGGCGTGAGGGTGGTGTCCACCGGTGGCGGTTCGTCGCCGGTGATGGCGCGGTATTCCGGGTGGTAGATCTCCAGGCCCGATGCACCGGGACGTGCCTCACCGTAGCAGCGCACACGGGTGCCACGCTTGAGGCCTTCTTTCTGCGCGTTGCTGAAATGGTAGAAGCGCAGGCTCAAGCCGCCAGTACCATCCTGCAGGCGCACCACCAGGCTGCGGCGCTTGCCCATCACCACGTCAGCGCCGCTGACAGTGCCTTCGATCACCGCATCCTGGCCTGGGCGCAAATGGCCGATGGGCACGACGCGGGTGCGGTCCTGATAACGCAGGGGCAAGTGGAACAGCACGTCCTGGAGGTTTTCCAGGCCGACCTTGGCCAACTTCTCGGCCATGGCGTCACCGACACCCTTGAGTACCGTCACCGACACCTGCGACAGCTCAGTCATACGGTTGCTTAGCTCGCAGCGGGCGGCTTGGCCACCGAACACAGGCGAATCGAGTCGGCGAGGATCTCAATTGCCTTGGGGCGTGGGAAGCTGGCGCGCCACGCGATCGCCACGGTACGGAACGGCACCGGAGGCGTGAGTGGGCGAACTTCGATCACGCCTTGAGCGTAGTGATGGCTGTCCACCGCTGACAGCGGCAGGATCGAAATACCCAGGCCGGAAGCGACCATATGGCGAATGGTTTCCAGGGAGCTGGATTCCACCGTGGTGTGCTTGGCGCCGTCGTTGCCCTTGGTCAGGGTCGGGCAGGCTTCCAGTACCTGGTCGCGGAAGCAGTGGCCTTCGCCGAGCAGCAGCAGGCTCTTGTCGTTGAGCAGGCCGGCATCGATGGTGTCCTTTTTGGTCCACGGGTGCGAGGCCGGCATCAGCACGTAGAACGGCTCGTCGTAGAGCGGCAGGGTCAGCACGTCCGCCTCGTTGAACGGCAGGGCGATGATGATCGCGTCCAACTCGCCGTTGCGCAGTTTGTCGCGCAGCACGTGAGTGAAGTTTTCTTCGATATACAGCGGCATCTGCGGCGCGACGCGGTGCAGTTGCGGGATCAGGTGCGGGAACAGGTAAGGGCCGACAGTGTAGATCGCGCCGACTTTGAGCGGTGCGGTCAGCTGGTTCTTGCCGGCCTGGGCCAGCTCGCGAATGCTTTGCGCCTGCTCCAGGACCTTCTGGGCCTGGGCAACGATGCCTTCGCCCACTGGGGTGAGGCGCACGGCGCTCTTGCTGCGCTCGAAAATCAGCACACCGAGTTCGTCTTCAAGCTTTTTCACGCCCACCGACAGCGTCGGCTGGCTGACGTGGCAACGCTCGGCGGCATGGCCGAAGTGCTGTTCTTGGGCGAGGGTCACGATGTAGCGTAATTCTGTAAGAGTCATAGCAGGCGTCCATGAAGTTGCGGGCCAAGCATACCGGCTGCAATCGATAGACGCACGTTATCAGAACTTTGCTGGGGATTGAGTGGGGAATGTCGGAAATTGTTGTCGCGGTGAAAGACGATGCGGGAGGGTGCGAGCCCCTCCCACATTGCTCTGCTAGCGGCGACGTTTATCGATGTTGTAAACGAAGGGTGCGACCAGTTCGACACTGCCGTTTTTCAACAAGTCGGCTGGCGGTTTGGGCAAGGGTTGAGCCTTGCGGATCATCTCCAGAGTCGCGCGATCCAGGTCGGCGTTGCCGGAGCGGCCTTCCAGTTCGTAGGACAGTACATTGCCTTCGCCATCGACCACGAAACGCAAGCGGTTCATGCCTTCCTTGCCACGTTGCTGGGCGCCCGGCGGGTACTTCTTGTACTTCTGCAGGTGCGCCAGCAGGGTACTTTGCCAGGATGCCTGGGCAGCAAGCTGCTGTGCCGATGGCCCGGGCGCAGGCTGGGCGGATTTTTGCGCAGGCGCGTTGCTCGGCGGCGTTTCGCTTGGAGGCTCCTCGGAAGGTTTCTCCTTGGGCGGATCGGGCTTCTTCTCCACGGGCTTGGGCGGTTGCGGCTTGGGTTTGGGCTTGACCGGCTTGGGCACCTGGATCGTCGGTTTGGGCGCCTCGGCCAATTTCGGCAGCGGCAGCTCCTCAACTGGCGGCGGCGGTGGTGCCACGACCTTGGGCGGTGCCGGAGGCGGCGGTGGCGCTGGCAGCGGCGCCAGGTCGATGACCATCGCGGCAGGCGGTAACTGGATCACCTGCGGCGCGGACCATTGGAGCGCGATGATGATCGCGACGGCATGCACGCCCAGCACGACGGCGAGGCTGGTGCCGTAACGCGTCAGTTTGTGGCGCGTCGTGATCATTTCTTGGCTGCCGTCTCAAGTCCGACCAGGCCTACCTTGAGGTAGCCGGCTGCCCGCAGGGCATCCATCACACTCATCAGGTCGCCGTAGTCCACGCCCTTGTCGGCCTGGAAGAAGATTGTCGTGTCTTTCTTGCCCTGGGTCTTGGCGTCGAGCACCGACCCCAGGGTTTCAGCCTTGACTTCTTCTTCGCCCAGGAACAGGCGTTGGTCCGCCTTGACGCTGAGGAAAATCGGCTTCTCCGGCCGCGGCGCCGGCTTGGCGCTGGAGGCGGGCAGGTCGACCTTGATGTCCACGGTGGCCAACGGTGCAGCCACCATGAAGATGATCAGCAGCACCAGCATCACGTCGATAAACGGCGTAACGTTGATTTCGTGGTTCTCGACGAGTTCGTCGTCGCCTTGATTCAAATGCAGGCCCATGGCCGATTACCCCACTTTCACCATGTGCGGTTGCGAGCTGCGCTCGGTAGGCAGGTGATCGAGGTCACGGCTGACCAGCAGCAGGACTTCTGCCGACGCATCCGATACCTGAGCCTTGTAGCCGGCGATCGAACGGGCGAAGACGTTGTAGATCACCACCGCAGGGATCGCGGCAACCAGGCCCAGGGCAGTAGCCAGCAGGGCTTCGGCGATGCCGGGGGCAACGACGGCGAGGTTGGTGGTCTGGGTTTTGGCGATGCCGATGAAGCTGTTCATGATGCCCCATACGGTGCCGAACAGGCCGACAAACGGCGCGGTGGAACCGATGGTGGCGAGTACGCCGGTGCCGCTGCTCATGTTACGGCCGCAGGCGGCAACCAGGCGCTCCAGGCGGAAAGCCACGCGTTCCTTGATGCCTTCTTTTTCGCGGGTGTTGGCCGACAGGCGCATTTCTTCCAGCGCGTCGTGCACCAGGGTGTTGGCCAGGGTGCCCTTTTTGGTTGCGGTTTCGCTCGCTTCCTTGAGGGTAGTGGCTTTTTTCAGGTGGACGATTTCAGCGCGCAGACGACGCTTGGCGCCCAGCAGCTCGAAGCCTTTGGCAATCCAGATGGTCCAGGTGATGATCGAGGCGATGGCCAGGCCGATCATCACAGCCTTCACCACTACGTCGGCATTCTGGTACATGCCCCATGGCGACAGGTCATGGGCCATACCCAGGGTGTTGTCTTCTTCCAGCACAACGCCGGTTTCGTTGGCAGGTGCGGCGTCGCCCGTGGCCTGGGCCGGGTCGGTAGCCACTGGAGCAACGGCAGGTGTCGTCGGGGTCGCAGCATTCTGCTCGGTAGCCGCCGGAGTGGCGGGGGCGGTGGCATCAGCGAATGCGGCGGTCGGTGCCAGCAGGACGCTGAACAGCATCGCAGCAATCGCACGCCAGGCGCGGGATGGGCTGTGAGGCTTGGTTGGCGAAGCGGGGGTTGTATTACGTGTCATGCTGGCCGGACCTGAGAGAAAAAATGGGTGATCGTCCTTCCAGACCGAGGGGGGTCGAGGACAAATGGGTGGTTATTATTGCAAGTAATTCTTGTTAACTAAAGTGGCACTGTTACTTTATTTCGCTTTTCACTGGCCGTTGATCCACTCGCGCGGCTAATCTGCGCCTTTGAGAATGGAGTTTTATGATGTCTGCGCCTTCTGTTGTGATTGCCGGTTGCGGTGATGTGGGTAGTCGGCTGGCTAGCCAATTGCTGGCCTCGGAATGGGAGGTCCACGGCCTTCGCCGCGATATTTCACGCCTGCCCGACGGCGTGATCGGCATCGCTGGCGATCTGTTCAGAAAGGATTGCCCGGACACCTGGCCGATCGGCGGGGGGGATTATCTGGTGTACTGCGCCGCTGCCACCGACCACGACGAGGCCGGCTATCGCGCCGCCTACGTGCAAGGGTTGCAGCATGTACTGGAGTGGCTGGACGACTATGGTCAAGCGCCCAAGCATTTGCTGTTTGTCTCCAGCAGCAGTGTGTATGGGCAGCAGAACGGCGAGTGGGTCGACGAAACGTCAGAGACGCAAGCGAAGGGTTATTCCGGGCAGGTGATGCTGGAAGCTGAGCAAGTGGCGCTCAATAGTGGTATTCCGGCCACCATCGTGCGGCTGACCGGGATTTACGGCCCGGGTCGTGAATGGCTGCTGACCCAGGTGCGTCAAGGCTACCGCGTAGCGGTTGATCCGCCGCTGTATGGCAATCGTATCCACGCCGATGACGCCGCGGGCCTGCTCGCCTTTTTGCTGCGGCATGTGGAAAAAGGCGGTTCGCTGGACAAGGTCTATATCGGCGTTGACGATGCGCCGGCACCGCTGGCCGAGGTGGTGGCTTGGTTGCGCGAATACCTGGGTGTGACCGAATGGGCTGAAGATGCCAGTGTGCGGCGGGCGGGGAGCAAGCAGTGCAGTAATGCGCGTATCAAGGCGTTGGGCTGGGTGCCGACTTACCCGACTTACCGGGAAGGCTATGCGGCGATTCTGAAAGGCTGAAGCGCGGCAAAAAATGTGGGAGCTGGCTTGCCTGCGATAGCGGTATATCAATCACATCTTTGTTGGGTGTAATACCGTCATCGCAGGCAAGCCAGCTCCCACATTTGGATTTGGGCGAGGCTGTTATTACTTTTCAAGCAGCCATTGGCGCGGGCCTGGGGTAAACGAAGGCACTTCATCGGCCTGGGCGGTGTTGATCGCCTGGAAGATTTCCAGTTGCTCACCCTTGCGTACGAAGATCCATGGGTTGCCCTGGCCGTTCAGTTGCAGCCAGATGCTGTCGTAGCCGCCGCTCATGGAGGCGCAATCACCCGCCAGGCACAGTGAGTAACGGTCAACGCCAGGCAGACCGGCGATCTTGCCGTCAGCCTGGAACTGCACTGTGGCGCCGTTGCCGGTGCCGTCGGTTATCTTCCAGTCGCCGCCCATGTAGGCCGCATACAGCGCCCGTTCGAAGTTGGCACCCAGTGGTGCGCCTTCGGGGGCCGGGTCTTTGGCGCGGGCGAACAGCTGCTCTGGCTCATTGTCGTTGGCCACTTGCAGCAATTGTTTGCCTTTGCGCTTGAGTTCGGTAGCGGAGCTGCCGTAGAAGTCCACGCTCCACGCGCCGGGTTTTTCACCCGACAACTTGCCTTCCGCTACTTCAAAACCGTTGTAGTAGCGCGCCTGCAACGCCTTGGTGTTGACCTCCCACTCAAGGTTGGGGCCATAGGATTGCAGGGCTTCACGCAAAGGGCCGCCCTTGGCTGCCGCGTCGATGGCGGCCTGGTTGATCCAGGTACCACTTACGTCCAGATCGGCCGGGTTGCTGGCACAACCGCCGAGCAACAGTGCGAGCAACGAAGAGGCTACAAGCGCTTTGCGCATTACGAAATCCTTATGAAGCGAAGCCGGCGCAGCCTTTTGGGGCTGCGCCGGGTGTTTTACTCGATGACCAGAATGGCGTCCATCTCAACCTGTGCGCCCTTTGGCAGGGCGGCAACGCCGATGGCGGCGCGGGCTGGGTAGGGTTGTTCGAAGTACTTGCCCATGATCTCGTTGACCTTGGCAAAATGGCTCAGGTCGGTGAGGAAGATGTTCAGCTTGACGATGTCCTTGAACGAACCACCGGCAGCTTCGGCCACGGACTTGAGGTTTTCGAAGACTTGTACGGTCTGGGCTTCGAAGCCTTCAACCAGTTCCATGGTCTTTGGGTCCAGCGGAATCTGGCCGGACATGTAGACGGTGTTGCCCGCCTTGATCGCCTGGGAGTAGGTGCCGATGGCGGCTGGGGCTTTATCGCTGGTGATAACTGTCTTGGTCATGAATGACTCCTTGTAATGGATCGGTTATGCACGCATACGGGTGATGCGGATCACACCGGTCAAGGCGCGCAGTTTCTTGATCACGCGGGCCAGGTGCACGCGGTCGTGCACACTGACCACCAGTTGGACCACGCTGATGCGACCATCACGTTCGTCCATGCTGATTTTCTCGATATTGCCGTCGGCCGCGTTGACGCTGCTGGCCAGCAGGGCGATCAGGCCGCGCTGGTGTTCCAGCTCCACCCGCAGCTCGACGTTGAACTCGCCGGTGACATCCTTGGCCCACGAGAGCTGGATGCATTTTTCCGGGTTGTGGCGGATTTCGGTGATATTGCGGCAGTTGTCCAGGTGCACCACCATGCCCTTGCCCGCGGACAGGTGGCCGACAATCGGGTCGCCCGGAATCGGTGTGCAACATTTTGCGTAACTGAGCACCAGACCCTCGGTGCCGCGAATCGCCAGCGGGCCTTCCGGGCTCGGCAGTTGTTCGCCTTCGCCCAGCAAGCGACGGGCGACCACGTAGGCCATGCGGTTGCCCAGGCCGATATCTTCGAGCAGGTCTTCGATGGTTTCCTGGCGATACTCATGAAGCATCGCCTGCACGCGCTCTTGCGCAATCTTGTCCAGGGCACTGTCGAAGCCGTTGAGCACCTTGTTCAGCAAGCGCTCGCCCAGGCTGATGGACTCGGAGCGACGCTGCAGTTTCAGGGCGTGGCGAATATGCGTACGGGCCTTGCCGGTGACCACGAAGTTCAGCCATGCCGGGTTGGGGCGAGCGCCCGGAGCACTGACGATCTCGACCGTGGAGCCGCTTTGCAGGGGCTCGGACAGCGGCGCGAGACGACGATTGATCCGACAGGCAATGCAGCTGTTGCCGACGTCGGTGTGTACCGCGTAGGCGAAGTCGACCGCTGTGGAGCCCTTGGGCAGCTCCATGATCCGGCCCTTGGGCGTGAACACGTAGACCTCGTCCGGGAACAGGTCGATCTTCACGCTTTCGATGAATTCCAGTGAGTTGCCGGCACGTTGCTGCATTTCCAGCACGCCCTTGACCCACTGGCGGGCGCGGGCATGGGTGCCTTTGGGCTGCTCGTCGCCACTGGACTTGTACAGCCAATGGGCGGCGATGCCGTTGTTGGCCATCTCTTCCATTTCGCGGGTACGGATCTGAATCTCGATCGGCACGCCATGCATACCGAACAGCGTGGTATGCAGCGACTGATAGCCGTTGGCCTTGGGGATCGCGATGTAGTCCTTGAAGCGGCCCGGCAAGGGCTTGTACAAATTATGTACAGCGCCCAGCACGCGGTAGCAGGTATCGACCTTGTCGACGATGATCCGGAACGCGTACACGTCCATGATCTCGTTGAAGGCCCGGCGCTTGCCGCGCATCTTCTTGTAGATGCCGTAGATGTGCTTCTGGCGGCCACTGACCTCGCCTTCGATTTCGTCGATTGCCAGGCAATGGCTCAGGGATTCTTCGATCTTGTTGACGATTTCCTTGCGATTGCCCCGGGCGCGTTTGACCGCCTGGTAGATGCGCGCCGAACGCATCGGGTGCATGGCTTTGAAACCAAGGTCTTCGAATTCGATACGAATAGCGTGCATGCCCAGCCGGTTGGCGATGGGCGCGTAGATTTCCAGGGTTTCCTTGGCGATGCGCCGACGCTTTTCGCCGGACAGCACTTCCAGCGTGCGCATGTTGTGCAGCCGGTCGGCCAGCTTGACCAGGATCACCCGAATGTCTCGGGCCATGGCCATGGCCATCTTCTGGAAGTTTTCCGCCTGGGCTTCGGCCTTGGTCTCGAAGTTCATCTGGGTCAGTTTGCTGACCCCGTCGACCAGTTCGGCCACGGTTTCGCCAAATTGCGCGCTGAGCGCTTCCTTGGCAATGCCGGTGTCTTCGATCACGTCATGCAGCATCGCGGCCATCAGGCTCTGATGGTCCATGTGCATGTCGGCCAGGATATTTGCCACCGCAAGGGGATGGGTGACGTACGCCTCACCGCTACGTCGGCGTTGGCCGTCGTGGGCTTGTTCGGCGTAGAAATACGCTCGGCGGACCAGGTTGACCTGGTCGGGGCCGAGGTAGGCCGATAAGCGATCGGCGAGGGCGTCTATGCTCGGCAAAGTGTGAACTCCTGCCGATGACTGTGACCCTGCGCCGTGCTACGTCGACCTGGCATAGGCTTAGACGGCCTCGTTGGACTCGTCCTCGAACGCTGCAAACAGCGGTTCGTCTTCAACGATTTCGGCGTTGGCAATGAACTCGTAGCTCATCAGGCCTTCAGCGATTTCACGCAGGGCTACAACGGTAGGCTTGTCGTTTTCCCACTGGACCAGGGGCTCTTTGCCGCCAGTGGCCAGTTGACGGGCACGCTTGGTAGAGAGCATGACCAGCTCAAAGCGGTTATCCACGTGTTCTAGGCAGTCTTCAACGGTTACGCGGGCCATGGTATTCCTCGGAGCGAATGCAAGATGCGCGCTGCCCGGTTGGGCGAGCGGACTGAGCAGTTTAAAAAATCACCAGCGTTTAGGGAAGCGCTGATTTTTCGCAGGCTCTCGCAAAACCGCTACAAGTGCCAATGTAAGGCCCTTGCAGCGGTTTTGGGAAGAGCCAATCAGCCGAGCAGTTCGGCGAGTAATTTGCCGAAACGCTGCTGTTGACGCTTTTGCTGGAGCTGATTGGCACGGAAAATCGCCTTCAAATCATCCAAGGCGTGGGCAAAATCGTCATTGATGATCAGGTAGTCGTAGTCGACATAGTGGCTCATTTCGCTGACGGCTTCACGCATACGCCCTTCGATGATCTCGTCGCTGTCCTGGCCACGGTTGGTCAGGCGCTGGTGCAAGGCTTCAAGCGATGGCGGCAGGATGAAGATGGAGCGCGCCTTGGGCATCAGCTGGCGCACTTGCTCGGCGCCCTGCCAGTCGATTTCCAGGATCAGGTCGTGGCCTTCGTCCAGGGTCTGCTGCAGGTGGCTCTGCGAGGTGCCGTAGAGGTTGCCGAACACTTCGGCGCGCTCCAGGAAGTCCCCGTGTTCGATCATCTTGACGAACTCGGTACGCTCGACGAAGTGATAGTGCACGCCGTCCACTTCGCCCGGGCGCATGGCGCGGGTGGTGTGCGAGACCGAAATGCGGATCTGCTCGTCGGCGTCGGTCAAGGCCTTGACCAAGCTGCTCTTGCCCGCGCCCGAAGGGGCGGAAATGATGTAAAGGGTGCCGGTGCTGTGGGTCATGGAGGTTGCCTTACTCAATATTCTGTACTTGTTCGCGCATTTGCTCGATCAACACTTTGAGGTTGACCGCCGCCGTGGTGCTGCGCGGGTCGAACGCCTTGGAGCCCAGTGTATTGGCTTCGCGGTTGAGTTCCTGCATCAGGAAGTCCAGGCGCCGACCGGCGGCGCCACCGGACTTGAGCACGCGGCGTACTTCAAGAATGTGGGTGCTCAGGCGGTCGAGTTCTTCAGCCACGTCGCTTTTCTGGGCAAGCAGGACCATTTCCTGTTCCAGACGCGTCGGGTCAAGGTCGGCTTTCATGTCGGTGAAGCGGTCGAGGATCTTCTGGCGTTGGGTAGCAAGCATCTGCGGCACCAGTTCGCGCAGGGTGACCACATCGGCTTCGATCGATGTCAGACGCTCGTTGATCAGGCGCGCCAGTTCAGCGCCTTCGCGCTCACGGCCGGCCTTGAGCTCCTTCAGGCCCTGGTTGAACAGCGCGAGGGCTTCGGCGTTCAGGGCCTGCGGGTCGGTTGCGTCGCCCACCAGTACGCCGGGCCAGGCCAGGACTTCCAGAGGGTTCAGCGCGGCCGGTTGCTTGATCAGGCCGGCGATGGTTTCGGCGGCGGCAACCAGTTGTGCGGCGCGGTCGCGGTCCAGCTGCAGCGGTTTGCCGGTGGTTTCTTCGGTAAAACGCAGGGTGCATTCCAGCTTGCCACGGGAAATGCCCTGGCGCAGCGCTTCACGAACGGCGCCTTCGAGGTCGCGGAACGACTCAGGCAGGCGCAGGTGTGGCTCCAGGTAACGGCTGTTGACCGAGCGCAATTCCCAGCTGAGGGTGCCTTGAACCCCGGCTTTTTCGACACGGGCGAAGGCGGTCATGCTGTGCACCATGGAGGTACCTCGTGTTGGATAGATAGAGATTGGCTAGGCCGACCTGTAGGAGCGAGCAAGCTCGCTCCTACAGTCGAGAGGCGCAGGATTGTAGCGCAGTGCGCAGGAGGCGCCCAAACATGCGCATTCGTAACCGAATTTTTAGAAGTGCCCCGAATCGGCTCGCGGCTCTATAATGCTCGGCAGTTTTTCGTCCTCAGTACAGGTATCCCCTATGAAACGTCCAAGTGGTCGCGCTGCCGATCAGCTCCGCTCGATCCGCATCACCCGCAACTACACCAAACACGCCGAGGGATCCGTACTGGTCGAGTTTGGCGATACCAAGGTGATTTGCACCGTCAGCGTCGAAAACGGCGTGCCGCGCTTCCTCAAGGGCCAGGGCCAGGGCTGGTTGACCGCAGAGTACGGCATGTTGCCGCGCGCCACCGGTGAGCGTAACCAGCGTGAAGCCAGCCGTGGCAAGCAAGGCGGGCGTACCCTGGAAATCCAGCGCCTGATCGGCCGTTCCCTGCGTGCCGCGCTGGACATGTCCAAGTTGGGCGACGTGACCCTGTACGTCGACTGCGACGTGATCCAGGCTGATGGCGGTACCCGTACTGCATCCATTACTGGCGCCATGGTAGCCCTGGTCGACGCATTGAAAGTGATCAAGAAGCGTGGTGGCCTCAAGGCGGGTGACCCGCTCAAGCAGATGATCGCCGCTGTGTCGGTCGGCATGTACCAGGGCGAGCCTGTGCTGGACCTGGATTACCTGGAAGACTCGGCCGCCGAGACCGATCTGAACGTGGTCATGACCAGCACCGGTGGTTTCATCGAAGTGCAGGGCACCGCCGAAGGCGCGCCATTCCAGCCGGCTGAGCTGAACGCGATGCTGGCCCTGGCCCAGAAGGGCATGACCGAAATCTTTGCACTGCAAACCGCGGCACTTGCTGACTAAGCCCGCCCCAAGGAGAAGCGCCATGAATGACAGCCAATTGCCGGTTCCGGCACCGTCCAAGGAAGTACGCCAGTTGGCAATGCTGTGTCATTTCGCGGCGTTTGCAGGGTTGGTGTTCCCCTTCGGCAGCGTGTTGGGGCCGCTGATCCTGTGGCAGTTCAAGAAGGATGTGGACCCGCTTATCGATGATCAGGGCAAGGAAGCCCTGAATTTTCAGATCACCGTGGCCATCGCCTGGTTGGTGTGTCTGGTGCTGGGCTTCGTGGTGGTCGGCTTTTTGCTGATGACCGTACTGGTGATAGGGGCGTTGATACTGACGATCATTGCCGGGATCAAGGCCAACAAGGGCATTGCCTATCGCTATCCGTGGACTTGGCGTCTGGTCAAGTAACCGAGCGGCCACAAAAAAACCGACATTGCCGTCGGTTTTTTTGTGCCTGGAAAAAGACCTCAGATGGTCAAGGTCCAGTCGTAGTCCACGATCAGCGGCGCGTGCTGCGAGAAGCGCGGCTGGCGTGGCAGGCGAGCGCTGCGTACGAACCGGCGCAGGCCCGGGGTCAGCAGCTGATAGTCGAAACGCCAGCCCAGGTTGAGCATCTCGGCCTGTTCGTTATCCGGCCACCAGCTGTACTGGTCGCCTTCGCGGCTGACTTCGCGCAGGGCATCAACATAGCCCATGTTGCCGACAATCTCGTCCATCCAGGCCCGTTCCGGCGCCAGGAAGCCCGGTGATTGCTGGCTGTCGCGCCAGTTCTTGATATCCAGCTTCTGTTGCGCCACGTACAGCGAGCCACAATAAATGTACTCGCGACGTTTGCGTCGCTGTTTATCTAGGTAACGGGCGAAGTCGTCCATTAGCTTGAACTTCTGGTTCAAGTCTTCATCGCCGTTCTGCCCCGAAGGAAGCAGCAAGGTCGCGATGCTGACCTTGTCGAAATCGGCTTGCAGGTAGCGCCCGTAGCGGTCGGCTGTCTCGAAGCCGAGGCCGCTGATGACCGCCTTGGGTTGCAACCGCGAGTACAAAGCCACGCCACCTTGGGTGGGCACTTCGGCATCGCAGGCATAAAGGAAGTAGCCATCCAGTTGGAAGGCTGGGTCGTCCAGTTCAAAGGCGGAGGCGCGGGTGTCCTGCAGGCAGATGACGTCGGCATTCTGGGCTTGCAGCCAACTGAGCAAACCACGCTCGACTGCAGCCTGAATACCATTAACGTTCACACTGATGATCCGCATAAATGGCCCCAAAAATCGCGTGCGTGTATGATACACGCCGTCCACCTAATTAGCTAAATCCGTGGTATCTGAGGCTTTTTTCATGCAGGCGTATCAACGCGATTTCATTCGTTTTGCCATCGATCGCGGCGTTTTACGCTTCGGTGAGTTCACTCTCAAGTCCGGGCGCACCAGCCCGTACTTCTTCAATGCAGGCTTGTTCAACTCGGGTTCGGCCCTGGCTCAGCTGGGTCGTTTCTACGCGGCAGCCATCGTTGAAAGCGGTATTTCCTTTGATGTGCTTTTTGGTCCGGCCTACAAGGGTATTCCCCTGGCTGCGGCTACAGCGGTGGCCCTGGCGGAATATCATGGGCAGGATCTGCCGTGGTGCTTCAACCGTAAGGAAGCCAAGGCCCACGGTGAAGGCGGCAGCCTGGTAGGGGCTCCGTTGACCGGCGATGTGCTGATCATCGATGACGTGATCACCGCCGGCACCGCCATTCGTGAGGTGATGCAAATCATCGCTTCCCAGGACGGCGCCAAGGCCGCCGGCGTGCTGATCGCCTTGAACCGCCAGGAGCGTGGCAACGGTGAGTTGTCGGCGATCCAGGAGGTGGAGCGTGATTTCGGCATTCCCGTGGTAAGTATCGTGTCGTTGAACCAGGTGTTGCAGTTCCTGGAGGATGATCCGCAGCTCAAGCAGCATTTGCCGGCTGTGCGTGCATACCGCGAGCAGTTCGGCGTCTGACACTGACCCCTGTGGGAGCGGGCTTGCCCGCGATAGCGGTGTGTCAGTCGGTGCATTTTTGAATGTACTGCCGTCATCGCAGGCAAGCCAGCTCCCACATTTGAACGGTGTACAAACAAAAGGCCCCGCTCAATTCAATTGAGCGGGGCCTTTTTATTTGCAGCGGTTAAGGACGCTTGCGGTTACTGATCAGCGTGCCCACACCGGTATCAGTGAAGATTTCCAACAGGATTGCATTCGGCACACGGCCATCCAGGATCAGCGAGCTGCCTACACCACCTTGCACTGCTTCCAGCGCGCAACGGATCTTCGGCAACATGCCGCCGTAGATGGTGCCGTCGGCGATCAGGTCGTCTACCTGCTGGGTGGTCAGGCCGGTGAGTACCTTGCCTTCCTTGTCCATCAAACCGGCGATATTGGTCAGTAGCATCAGCTTTTCAGCCTTCAGTGCTTCCGCCACCTTACCGGCTACCAGATCGGCGTTGATGTTATAGGACTCGCCATTGGCACCCACGCCGATCGGCGCAATCACCGGGATGAAGTCGCCCTTGACCAGCAGGTTGAGCAAATCGGTGTTGATGCCGATCACTTCGCCCACCTGGCCGATGTCGATGATTTCCGGTTGGGTCATCTCCGGCGTCTTGCGGGTCACGGTAAGTTTCTTGGCGCGGATCAGCTCTGCATCCTTGCCGGTCAGGCCGATGGCGCTGCCGCCGTGGCGGTTGATCAGGTTGACGATGTCTTTGTTGACCTGGCCGCCGAGGACCATCTCCACCACGTCCATGGTCTGCGCGTCAGTGACACGCATACCATCGATGAAGTGACTCTCGATCGACAGACGCTTGAGCAGGTCGCCGATTTGCGGGCCGCCACCGTGGACGACCACCGGGTTGATCCCCACGGCTTTCATCAGCACGATGTCGCGGGCAAAGCCGGTTTTCAGCTCGTCGCTTTCCATGGCATTGCCGCCGTACTTGATCACCAGCGTCTTGCCGACGTAGCGTCGAATATAAGGCAACGCTTCGGACAGGACCTTGGCGGTGTTGGCAGCGGCTTCGCGTTCGAGGGTCATTCAGGGCTCCGGGCAAAAAATCAGAACGGTAATTGGAGATCAGGGGCAACACGTTTCAACTGGGCGTGGAACACGTCCTTGATACGCTGCAACTCGGCCTCGGTATCCGCCTCGAAACGCAGGACCAGCACCGGTGTGGTGTTGGACGCGCGAACCAGGCCCCAGCCTTTGGCGTAATCGACTCGCACACCATCAATGGAGGTCAGGTTGGCGCCTTCACCCCATTGCGCATCGTGCAATGCGTCAATGATGCTGAATTTGCTCTCCTCGGTCACATGGATATTGATCTCTGGCGTAGAAATATCATTCGGGAAGGTCTGAAACAGTTCTTCGGCGGTGGATTTTTCCTTGCTGAGGATCTCCAGCAGACGAGCGGCGCTGTAAATGCCGTCGTCAAACCCGAACCAGCGCTCCTTGAAGAACACGTGGCCGCTCATTTCGCCGGCCAATAGTGCGCCGGTTTCCTTCATTTTCTTTTTGATCAACGAATGACCGGTCTTCCACATTAGCGGGCGACCGCCGTACTCCTTGATCAGTGGCGTCAGGCGACGGGTGCATTTCACGTCGAAGATGATCTCGGCGTTGGGGTTGCGCGCCACGACGTCACGGGCAAACAGCATCAGCAGGCGGTCGGGGAATACGATCTCGCCGGTTTCGGTCACCACGCCTACGCGGTCACCGTCGCCATCGAAGGCCAGGCCGACGTCGGCGCCCACTTCCTTGACCTTGGCGATCAGGTCCACCAGGTTTTCCGGCTTGCCCGGGTCCGGGTGGTGGTTGGGGAAGTTGCCGTCGACGTCGCAGAACAGCGGGATTACTTCGCAGTTCAGCGCTTCGAGCAATTGCGGGGCTATCACGCCAGCCGCGCCGTTTCCGCAATCCACCACCACTTTGAGGCGGCGCGCGAGTTTGACGTCGCGGGTGATTTCATCGGAGTAGCGCTGCAGGATGTCGACCTTGGTGATGGTGCCGGTGCCGCTGGTCAGGTCGTTGGTTTTCAGGCGGGTGTGCAGGGCCTGGATCTGTTCATTGGCCAGCGTATCGCCAGCGATGACGATCTTGAAGCCGTTGTAGTCCGAAGGGTTATGGCTGCCGGTGAGCATCACCCCGGATTTACCGGCCAGTACGTTGGCCGCGTAGTACAACGCGGGTGTCGGCACCAGGCCGACGTCGCTGACGTGGCAACCGCTGTCGGCCAGCCCCTGGATCAGTTGCTCGACCAGCTCGGGGCCGGACAAACGGCCGTCACGACCCACCGAGACGTTGGGTTCGCCCTGGGCAAGGCTCTGCGAACCGATGGCGCGGCCGATCCAGTAGGCGGTTTCGGCGGTCAGGGTCTTGGGTACCACGCCACGAATGTCATAGGCGCGAAAAATGCTGTCGGGAAAGGTCGGGGCTACGCGGGCTGCGGTACTCATCGCGGGGGAAACTCCATCTGAAAGGGGGCAAGGCGGGCCTGATGTGGCTGGCCGGCAGGCTCAAACTGAAGGGTATGACGGCGTTTTCGGCAGAGAGTTCGTGGTGTAAAAATGCCATCGGCGCATTGGCGCTAGCATTATTTTTACGTAGTCCTTTGATTTCATTGGAGAAATCTCGATGATTATTTCCGCGCATTCTTCATCCTGAAAAGCCGGGCGGTGGCGCGTGGCCGGACGATTGCATCCGGCCACGTTCAGCTTAGTCAGTGACTGCCGGAATGCCCAAAACCGCCTGCGCCGCGCTGGGTTTCGTCGAATTCCTGCACCAATTCAAAATGCGCCTGCACCACCGGCACCAGGACCAGTTGGGCGATGCGCTCGCCGACGGCGATGTTGAAAGCAGTCTGGCCACGGTTCCAGCACGAGACCATCAACTCGCCCTGGTAGTCAGAGTCGATCAGGCCGACCAGGTTACCGAGCACGATGCCGTGTTTGTGGCCCAGGCCGGAGCGCGGCAGGATCAGCGCCGCCAGGCCCGGGTCGCCGACATAGATCGACAGGCCGGTCGGGATCAGGATGGTCTGGCCTGGCTCAAGAACGGTGTCTTCCTTGAGCATGGCGCGCAGGTCCAGGCCGGCGGAGCCCGGTGTGGCGTAGGCCGGCAGGGGGAATTCGTTGCCGATGCGGGGGTCGAGGATCTTGGCTTGCAAAGCGTGCATGAAAATTAAACCTGGTTCAGCCGTTGGGCGATAAAAGAGATCAGTTGGCGGGCAATCTTGCCCTTGCTGGTCTGGGCGAAAAGGGTGGCGTGCAGCTCGCGGTCGATCACGCTGCAGGCATTTTCCTCGCTGTTGAAGCCGATGCTCGGGTTGGCGACATCATTGGCAACGATCAAGTCGAGGTTTTTGTCTTTCAGTTTGCGCGCGGCGTAGTCCAGAAGGTGCTCGGTCTCGGCAGCGAAACCGACACTGAACGGACGGTCCGGACGGGTGGCGATGGTGGCCAGGATGTCCGGGTTGCGCACCATTTGCAGGAGCAGTCCGTCGCCGCTTGTAGGGTCTTTCTTGAGCTTTTGCGGGGCTACGACTTCAGGGCGGTAATCCGCCACCGCTGCCGAGGCGATGAACAGGTCACAGGGAATGGCGGCTTCACAGGCCGCCAGCATGTCCCGGGCGCTGACTACGTCGATTCGCGTGACGCGATCAGGGGTCGGCAAATGCACGGGGCCTGTGATCAGGGTCACCCGTGCGCCTGCCTCGACCGCAGCTTCTGCCAACGCAAAGCCCATTTTTCCTGAGCTATGGTTGGTGATGTAGCGCACCGGGTCGATGTTTTCCTGGGTCGGGCCTGCGGTGATCAGCACGTGCTTGCCGGTCAGGGCCAGGTGCTGGAAGCACTCGGCGGCGCATAGCGCAAGGTCGGTGGCTTCGAGCATCCGGCCCATGCCGACGTCGCCACAGGCCTGGCTGCCGGAGGCGGGGCCAAACACCTTGAGGCCGCGGCTTTGCAGGAGTTGGGTATTGGCTTGGGTGGCCGGGTCGCGCCACATGGCCTGGTTCATGGCCGGGGCGATCGCCACGGTGGCGTCGGTGGCCAATACCAGGGTGGTCAGCAGGTCATCGGCGATGCCCTGGGCCAGGCGGGCGATCAGGTCGGCGGTGGCCGGGGCGATCAGCACCAGGTCGGCCCATTTGGCCAGTTCGATATGGCCCATGGCGGCTTCGGCCGCCGGGTCCAGCAGGTCGAGGTGAACCGGGTGGCCGGACAGGGCCTGCATGGTCAACGGAGTGATGAACTCACTGCCACCACGGGTCATGACCACGCGCACTTCCGCGCCCTGGTCCAGGAGCCTGCGAACCAACTCTGCGCTCTTGTAAGCGGCAATGCCGCCGCCGACGCCGAGAACGATGCGTTTCCGATACAGACGCTGCATTGGTTTGCCTTTCCAGTTCAGTGATGCCAGTTCAGTGACGCCTGCGATGACCCCTCCCCAGGTGAAATCGCATGCAAAAAAGAGGGCCTACGATAACACAGCGTCTGCCGCGCAACAGCGCAGCAGATACAGACGGAGGTGGGATGAGTATTCGTGATTGGCCCGTGGCGGAGCGTCCACGGGAGAAGCTGTTGGAAGGCGGCGCGGCGAGCCTGTCCGATGCCGAATTGTTGGCGATCTTCCTGCGTACTGGCGTTTCCGGTCGAAGTGCGGTGGATCTGGCGCGTGATCTGCTGGTGCAGTTTGGCGGCCTGCGCCCGCTGTTGGAGGCCAGCCAGACGCTGTTCAGCCAGCATATGGGGCTGGGGCCGGCGAAGTTCGCCCAATTGCAGGCGGTGCTGGAAATGTCCCGGCGCCATCTGGCCGAACGCTTGCGCGCCGACTCGGTAGTGGAGAGCCCGCTGGCTGTGCGTCAATACCTCAAGGCGCTGTTGCGCCATGAGCCTCATGAGATATTCGGCTGTCTGTTCCTGGACTCAAAGCATCGTGTACTGGGGTTCGAGGCGTTGTTTCAGGGCACCATCGACACTGCGATTGTTTACCCGCGGCAGGTGGTCAAGCGTGCCTTGGCGCATAACGCGGCAGCGGTGATTTTGTGCCACAACCATCCCTCCGGGAATGCGGAGCCCAGTGCATCTGATCGCAGATTGACCAAAATGCTGCAAAAGGCGTTGGAAGTGGTGGATGTGCGGGTGCTGGATCACATCATTGTGGGAGATGGTGATCCGCTGTCGATGGCTGAATACGGATGGGTATAGCCACCTCTGTTCCTGTAGGAGCGAACAAGCTCGTTCCTACAGGGAAGGGGTTGCGCCCTAGGGCTTGAGGCTGATTTTCGAATAATCCTGGCGGCCGAACGGGCTTACCTGGTAACCCTCGACATTCTTGCGCGTCAATGCAAACGCCGTCGGGTGCGCCAGCGGCAGCCACAGCGCCTGCTGCTGGATCTGCGCCTGGGCCTGCTGGTACAGCTTGGTGCGTACGCCTTGCTCGCTGGTGGTCTTGCCAGCGCTGATCAACTTATCCAGAGCGGGGTCGCAGTAGCGGGCGAAGTTGGTGCCGGATTTCAGCGCTGCGCAGGAAAATTGCGGGGTCAGGAAGTTGTCCGGGTCGCCGTTGTCGCCGGCCCAGCCCATGAACAGGAGGTCGTGTTCGCCGGCCTTGGCGCGGCGAATCAATTCGCCCCATTCGATCACACGAATTTCAGCCTGGATGCCAACCTTGGCCAGGTCGGCCTGTAGCAGTTGGGCGCCGAGGTTCGGGTTGGGGTTCAGCAGGCTGCCGGTAGGGCGCGTCCATATTGTGCTCTTGAAACCGTCCTTGAGCCCGGCACGTTCCAGCAGCGCCTTGGCCTTGGCCAGATCCTGTGGGTAGCCTGGCAAATCGTTGGCATAGCTCCAGGTATTGGGTGGGTACACACCGTTGGCTGCTTCGGCGGTGCCCTCGAAGACGGCCTTGAGGTAGCTACTCTTGTCAAAGGCCAGGTTGATCGCCTGGCGTACTTCGGGTTTGTCCAGCGGTGGGTGCTGGCTGTTGATGGCGACGAAAGCCGTCATGAAGGCAGCGGTTTTTTCCACCTTCAGCGCCGGGTCTTTTTCGGCTTCGCCTACATCCAGGGGCTTGGGCGACAGGGCAATCTGACATTCGTTGCGATGCAGTTTCTGCAACCGTACGTTGGCGTCCGGGGTGATGGCAAAGATCAAGTTATCCACAGCCGGTTTGCCCGCGAAATAGTCCGGGTTGGCCTTGTAGCGCACCACGGCATCTTTCTGGAAGCGCATGAATACGAACGGGCCGGTGCCGATGGGCTGACTGTTGAGTTTCTCAGGCGTGCCGGCCTTGAGTAGTTTGTCGGCATATTCAGCCGGGTAGATCGAGGCAAAGCCCATGCTCAACGCCGGGAGAAAGGTGGAGTCGGCGTGGTCGAGGGTGAAACGCACCGTCAGCGGATCGAGGGCATCGATCTTCTTGACCAGTGCCGGCAATTGCAGGGACTGGGCGTGGGGGAAGCCGCTCTGGGCGATCTTGTGCCACGGGTTGGCCGGATCGAGCATGCGCTCGAAGCTGAAGCGCACGTCTTCGGCGGTCAGCGTGCGGCTTGGGCTGAAATAATCGGTACGGTGAAATTTCACGCCCGGGTGCAGCTTGAAGGTGTAGGTCAGGCCATCGGGGGAAACTTCCCAGCTGTCTGCCAGGCTCGGTACCAGCTTGCCGCTGGCCGCATCAAAGTCCACCAGGCGGTTCATCAGCACGTCCGCCGAGGCGTTGGTGGTGGTCAGCGAGTTGTACTGCACCACATCGAACCCTTCGGGGCTGGCCTCGGTGCAGACGCTCAAGTTGGTGGCTGCAACGGCCATCGGTGCGATAAAGAAGGGGGCAAGCAGTAGTGGTAGGGCAGCGAGGCGCATATTCGGTTTCCTGTGCAGATCGAAGGCCCATCTGCGAGTGCAGTCTGGAAAAAGACTACCGTAGAGGTCTGATTGATAAATGACTAGCCCATTTTTGCCTGTGCTTTTGGCCAAAATGCTGTTTTGATGGCGCCTCAGCGCGTTTCGCCGTGCACTTCCCTGTGCCTGCGGGCGCTGTAAATCATTCTGTGCGACGAGCGGTCGGCTGTTACAGCGGCCCCTCCTGGCAGCGGTTCGGGCGTCCGGCACCAAGATTTACGCTGGTAAAAACACACGGGCTGTTGTTGCACTGGGGTCTTTCTGGTATAAAGCAGCGCTCTTTTCTAGGGGCCCGGTTCCTTCGCTTGTAGGTGTAGCCGGTAAGACCCTAAAGAAACGCGGCGCCTGGCGCCAAATGACTGAGAGATTAAGCGGCCAACCCATGCCGGGTTGGGCATGTGGTTTTAGAGGGCTGAGGCATGTCGAGAGTCTGTCAAGTTACCGGTAAGGGTCCGGTGACTGGGAATAACATTTCCCACGCAAATAACAAAACCCGTCGTCGTTTCCTGCCGAACCTGCAGCATCACCGCTTCTGGGTTGAAGAAGAGAAACGTTTTGTTCGCCTGCGTGTATCTGCCAAAGGCATGCGTATTATCGACAAGCGTGGCATCACTGTCGTGCTGGCCGAAATCCGCGCCGCTGGCAAGATCTAAGGAGCTCTATCATGCGTGAATTGATTCGAATGATCTCTAGCGCCGGTACTGGTCACTTCTACACTACCGACAAGAACAAGCGTACTACCCCGGACAAGCTCGAAAAGAAAATGTTCGACCCGCGCGTTCGCAAGCACGTGATCTACAAAGAAGGCAAAATCAAGTAATTGATTTTCTTCCTTGTGAAAAAAAGCCCGTATCTCACGATGCGGGCTTTTTTTTGCCTGGGATTTGCTGATCAGGCTTTCTGCTCGAACACCACGTAGATCTTGCGGCACGCTTCCAGCACTTCCCAGGTGCCCTTGAAGCCAGCGGGGATCACGAAGCGGTCGCCGGCGCGCAAGGTCTTGGCGTTGCCTTCGGCGTCACGCAGTACGGAAACCCCCTGCACAATCTCGCAGTATTCATGCTCGGTATAGCTGACCGTCCACTGCCCGACCTCACCTTCCCATACCCCTGCATTCATCTGGCCACACGAGCTGTTGTAGTGGTTGTAGATCGTTTGCTCGGGATCGCCCTTGAGGATTTTTTCTGCGGCAGGGCGGTAGCGTTCGGGGGCCGTGTTGGCTTGGCTGAAGTCGACGATATCCTGGATGCTCATGTGCGTGTCCCGTCTGGCCTGCGGTTGGAGAGCCCAAAGTCTATGTTTATTAAAATGAACATCGCAAGGGCGTTTACCGCCGTTATGTCAAATATATTGAAACATCCCCAGCCGCTGGTTTAGGGTGGCAGCTGCCTTGCGCCGAACAGCTGGCTGGCGGGCAAGAATTCTTTGAGGCTGCCGGGGGGACACCCGCCTGGCCCTCTATTCAATAAGAGGAGGACACTCGCATGACCACCCTGACCCGTGCCGACTGGGAACAACGCGCCAAGGATCTGAAGATCGAAGGCCGCGCCTACATCAATGGCGAATACACCGCCGCCGTTTCCGGTGACACCTTCGAATGCATCAGCCCGGTCGACGGTCGTCTGCTGGCCACTGTCGCCAGCTGTGACGCGGCTGACGCCCAGCGCGCCGTGGAAAACGCCCGCGCCACCTTCAATTCCGGCGTCTGGTCGCGCCTGGCGCCGGCCAAGCGCAAAGCCACCATGATCCGTTTCGCCGCGCTGCTCAAGGCCAATGCCGAAGAGTTGGCACTGCTTGAAACCCTGGACATGGGCAAGCCGATCAGCGACTCCCTGAACATCGACGTTCCCGGTGCGGCAAATGCCCTGAGCTGGAGCGGTGAGGCAATCGACAAGATCTACGACGAAGTCGCGGCCACCCCTCATGATCAACTGGGCCTGGTGACCCGCGAGCCAGTCGGCGTGGTCGGCGCCATCGTGCCGTGGAACTTCCCGTTGATGATGGCCTGCTGGAAACTCGGCCCGGCGTTGTCCACCGGTAACTCGGTGATCCTCAAACCGTCCGAAAAATCCCCGCTGACCGCCATCCGTATCGCCGCCCTGGCCGTCGAAGCCGGCATTCCAAAAGGCGTGTTCAACGTATTGCCAGGCTATGGCCACACGGTGGGTAACGCCCTGGCGGTGCATATGGACGTGGATACGTTGGTGTTCACTGGCTCCACCAAGATCGCCAAGCAACTGCTGATCCGCTCCGGCGAATCGAACATGAAGCGCGTGTGGCTGGAAGCGGGCGGCAAGAGCCCTAATATTGTGTTTGCCGATGCGCCGGATCTGCAAGCCGCCGCAGAATCTGCGGCCAGTGCCATCGCCTTCAACCAGGGTGAAGTCTGCACTGCCGGTTCGCGCCTGCTCGTGGAGCGTTCCATCAAGGACACCTTCCTGCCGCTGGTGATCGAGGCGCTCAAAGGCTGGAAGCCGGGCAACCCACTGGACCCAGCCACCAACGTGGGTGCGCTGGTGGATACGCAGCAGATGAACAACGTGCTGTCCTACATTGAGTCCGGTCATGCCGACGGTGCCAAACTGGTCGCTGGCGGTAAGCGCACACTGGAAGAAACCGGTGGCACCTACGTCGAGCCAACTATTTTCGATGGCGTGACCAATGCCATGAAGATCGCTCAGGAAGAGATCTTTGGCCCGGTCCTGTCGGTGCTCACTTTCGACAGCGCCGAAGAAGCCATCGCCATTGCCAACGACACCCAATACGGCCTGGCCGCAGCGGTATGGACGGCGGATATCTCCAAGGCGCACCTGACGGCCAAGGCCCTGCGTGCCGGCAGCGTCTGGGTTAACCAGTACGACGGCGGCGACATGACCGCACCGTTTGGTGGTTTCAAGCAGTCGGGTAATGGCCGCGACAAGTCGCTGCATGCGTTCGACAAGTACACCGAGCTGAAGGCGACCTGGATCAAACTCTAAGCAGCACTGCAGGCCAAACGTGGGAGGGGGCTTGCCCCCGATAGCTGGGTGTCAGCCACTGCATGTGGTGACTGGCCCACCGTTATCGGGAGCAAGCCCCCTCCCACACTGTTTTGTGCGACCCCGTAAATTATCCACAGGAGCGTGGCAATGCGTTGGGCGACTTATTTCGCCGTCCTGGCCTCGGTACTCAGCGTTGGCCTGGCCTTGGGCGTGAGCATGCCGTTGGTATCCCTGCGTCTTGAAGGCTGGGGCTACGGCAGCTTCGCCATTGGCGTGATGGCGGCGATGCCGGCATTCGGCGTATTGCTGGGTGCCAAGGTCTCCAGCCGAATGGCGTCCTGGCTCGGCACTGCCAACCTGATGCGCCTGTGCCTGTGGGCCGGGGCGCTGTCTATCGGTTTGCTGGCGATCCTGCCCAGCTACCCGGTGTGGCTGGTGCTGCGGTTGATGATCGGGGTGATCCTGACCATCGTATTTATCCTGGGTGAAAGCTGGATCAACCAACTGGTGATCGAGCAGTGGCGCGGCCGCCTGGTGGCGCTGTATGGCTGCACTTATGCCTTGAGCCAGCTGTCGGGACCCTTGCTGCTGGGCCTGATGGGCACCGATCATGATTACGGGTTCTGGGTGGGCGTCGGCCTTTTGGTAGTGGCGCCGCTGCTGTTGCTGGGGCGATCCGGGGCGCCGACGGCTGATGCGTTCAGCGTCACGTTCAGCGAGCTGTGGCGCTTTTGCCTGAGCTTGCCGGCGATTGCCTGGGCGGTGGCGTTATTCGCCGCATTCGAAGCGATGATTCTGACGCTGTTGCCGGTGTACTGCCTGCAACAGGGCTTCACTGCCGAGATTGCCTTGGCGATGGTCAGCACAGTGGTCGTGGGTGATGCGCTGCTGCAATTGCCCATTGGCGCCCTGGCCGATTACTTGCCGCGCCGCACGTTGTTCCTGGGGTGTGCGCTGCTGTTGCTGGCGTCGAGCCTGGCGGTGCCGTTGTTGATGCACACACTGCTGGTCTGGCCGGTGTGGGTGCTGTTCGGCGCCAGCGCGGGTGGGTTGTTTACCCTGTCGCTGATTTTGATTGGCGAGCGCTACCGTGATGATGCGTTGGTGCGTGCCAACGCCCACGTGGCGCAGCTGTGGGGCATTGGCTGCCTGATCGGGCCGCTGGTGGCGGGTGCGGGCAGCCAATGGGTCAGCGGTCATGCACTGCCATTGCTGATGGCGGCGGGGGCGTTGGGGCTGGTGGTGCTGTTGCTGCGCCAAGGGGCGTTTGGAGCAGCGCAGCCTGCCTGAACTTCTTTGGCTTAAAGCATACGTTCCAGGCCAACTGACGTGGCGAACCAAGCATTGAAACGGCGCCACCAACTGCCGGGCTCGCGGGTCAGGGTGTGCAATTGCCCGTTGTCCTCGGTGACCCACACCACATTGCCATCCTGCAATTTCGCCTCGTAGCTCAGCGTCGGCGCCATACCTTCCAGCGCCAGGTTGCGCACATGCTCCGCCAGTTCAGGGCTGTCCACCAGCACGCCGACTTCGGTGTTCCACAGCACCGAGCGCGGGTCGAAATTGAACGAGCCGATAAATGACTTCTCGCGATCGAAGATCATTGCCTTGCTGTGCAGGCTCGAATCGGAGCCGTAGAGGCTGCCTCGACGAAACAGGTGCGGGCCACTGCTGGCACTGGGGTCGCCTGGTTGTCGTCGCAGCTCATAAAGTTTGACCCCATGCTCCAGCAGTGCCTTGCGATAGGGCGCGTAACCGCCGTGCACGGCCGGTACGTCAGTGGCTTCAAGGGAATTGGTCAGCAGGCTCACTGACACCCCTGCGTCGGCCCTACCTGTCAGGTACACCAACCCGGGCGACCCCGGAACGAAGTACGCCGAAATCATGATCAGTTCACGGCTGACCCCTTCCAGCTCCGGGGCCAGTTGGGTGGTGAGCAGCAACTGCGGGTCCGGATCAGCCTTGGCCAGCACCTTGCTCGGTGCGTCCCACAGCGCCTGATTCCAGGCCCAGATCAGCTCACGGCGCCAGATGTCCATACGTGGTCGGGTCTGGTAGGTACGCAGGCGGTTATACAGGGCGTGGTTCTGCTGACGCGATTGCGCCAATGAAGCTTCCAGGCGCCCGCGGGCGACGGCCAGATCGATTTTGGAGGGCATCTTCGAGACAAACTCATCAATAGGTTTGCTCAGTGCGCTGTTCCAGTACTGATCGAAACTGTGACCCAGTTGCTCTGCCACCGGTCCGACGCTGAGCATGTCGATATCGGTGAAGTTCAGGTTGGGCTCGGCGTCGAAATATTCGTCCCCCAGATTGCGCCCGCCCACAATGGCCACGCTGTTATCCGCCAGCCACAGTTTGTTGTGCATGCGCCGATGTTGCAGCGACAGGTTGAATACACGGCCCATGGCGCGTGTAACGCCGGTGCTGCGGCCCAAATGCAGGGGGTTGAACAGGCGAATTTCGATTTTGGGGTGGGCGGCGAGGGTGGCGATGATTTGGTCGAGGCCGTCGCTGGTGGTGTCGTCCAGCAGGATGCGCACACGCACACCGCGGTCGGCGGCCTTGAGCAGTTCGTCCACAAGCATACGCGTGCTGATGCCGTCGTGAACGATGTAGTACTGCAAATCGAGGCTGGATTGGGCGTTGCGGATCAGCTCGGCGCGAGCCATGAAGGCTTCACTGCTGTTGGGCAGCAAGCGAAAACCCGAGCGCCCTTGGTGCGGCGCCGCCTGGGCCTGGATCGAGCGACCGAACGAGGAGCCGTTCGCCGGCAGGGCATCGCTGGGAATACGCGGTGTGTCGACCGTGGCGCAGCCGCCCAGGGCCAAGGTGCCCAACAGCAAAAACGGTAATAGCCGTCGAATTATCAAGGGAGCTGCTTCCAGGTCAGGGCGGTTATCGATATATGACGGCCTTTTCCGGCGAAAGGTCAGTGCAGCGTCTCTGCCAGCATCTTGAGCGCGGCGGCGCCGACCTTGCGCACCGCTTCTTCAATCTGCGGGGTTGGCTTGGCGGCATAGTTCATACGCAGACAGTTACGGTATTTGCCGGAGGCAGAAAAGATGCTGCCTACGGCCACTTGCACGCCTTGTTCCACCAACACGCGATTGAGCTTCAAGGTGTCGAAGCCCTCCGGCAGTTCGATCCACAGCAGGAAGCTGCCTTGGGGCCGACTGGCGCGCGTGCCTGCCGGGAAGTAGCGGCTCACCCAGTCGAGCATCAAGTCGCGATTGCGCTGGTATTGCGTGCGCATCCGGCGCAAATGCGGTTCGAAATGGCCGTTTTTGAGAAATTCGGCAATCGCAATCTGCGGCTGGGTGGCGGTAGAGCCGGTGCTGATGTATTTCATGTGCAACACCCGGTCCAGGTAGCGCCCCGGCGCCACCCAGCCAATGCGTAACCCGGGTGCCAGGGTTTTCGAGAATGAGCTGCAGAGCAGCACGCGGCCATCGTCATCGAAGGATTTAATGGTGCGCGGGCGTGGGTAGCTGTAGGCCAGTTCGCCATACACATCGTCTTCGATGATTGCCACGTCATAGCGCTGCGCGAGTGTCAGCAGTGCGCGTTTGCGCGCCTCCGGCATGATGTAGCCCAACGGATTGTTGCAGTTGGGCGTGAGCTGGATGACTTTGATCGGCCACTGTTCCAGCGCCAGTTCCAGCGCTTCCAGGCTAATGCCGGTGATCGGGTCGGTGGGGATTTCCAGGGCTTTCATGCCCAGGCCCTTGAGGGTCTGCATGGCGCCGTGGAAGCTGGGCGAGTCCACCGCAACAATATCGCCGGGCTCGCAGATCGCCCGGATGCTGGCCGACAGCGCCTCATGGCAGCCGGTGGTGATCACAATGTCTTCAGCGGTCAGTTGGCAGCCGGAGTCCAGCGACAGTCGAGCGATTTGCTCGCGCAATTCCATACAGCCAAGGATGTTGTCGTAATACAGGCCCGGCAGATCCTGGCGACGACTCACCCGCGCCAGGCTGCGCAGCAAAGGTTTCAGGGTGGGTGACAATACATCTGGCATACCACGGCCCATCTGTATGACGTCTTTGCGGGGTACCGCGCGAATCAGCTCAAGCACCTGGTCCCACTGGGAGATCTCTACCGGCCGTTGGGCCGGGCGGCCTACCTCGGGCAGGGCCGGCAGCTCGCGACCGGCGGGTACAAAGTAACCGGACTTGGGCTTGGGCATTGCCAGGCCGTTGTCTTCCAGCAACCGATAGGCCTGCTGCACGGTACTCAGGCTGACCCCGTGCTCCACGCTCAAGGCTCGCACCGAGGGCAAGCGATCGCCGGGGCGATAGAAGCCTTGTTCGATGCGAGTGCCGAGCAATTCAGCGAGGTTGACGTAAAGGGTCATGGCGGCCGCTCCTGATAGACCAGTACAGATAGAGTGAAAATACAGGATTCAGCCATCCATAGGCAGTATCTGTATGGATTTAATAAAAACAGGCTGGATCTGTAATGGTTTTGCCCGTGCCCCCATCCTAGTCACTCAAGGCAACAAGCCAACGAGGGGCAGCAAAATGAACGGCATGAGCGATGTGCGGCTGGCGCTACACAGCCAAGAACTGGAAGCAGGGCAGCAGCGGGCAACGACTGCGCCTGTCGGCAGCCGCTGGAGCCTGTTCTGGCAACGTCGTCACACGCGCAAGGCGTTGCTTACGCTGACCCGCGAGCAGCTGCTGGACGTGGGTTTGACCGCTGAACAGGCGCGCCAGGAAGGCCTGAAGCCGTTCTGGCGCAGTTGATCACACCAGTTCTTTGAGGCGGTGCCAGAGCATCCCCAGCGCCAGCAGCGGTGAACGCAAGTGTTTGCCACCGGGGAAGGTGATGTGCGGCACCTGAGCGAACAGGTCGAAACGCCCCTGTTGCTGGCCGCTGATGGCTTCGCCGAGCAACCTGCCCGCAAGGTGCGTGGCATTCAGGCCGTGACCCGCGTAAGCCTGGGCGTAATACACATTGGGTTGATCCGCCAACCGGCCGATCTGCGGCAGGCGGTTGGCGCCGATGCCGATCATGCCGCCCCACTGGTAGTCGATCTTCACGTCGGCCAGTTGCGGGAATACCTGCAACATTTTCGGTCGCATATAGGCGCCGATATCCTTGGGGTCGCGTCCGGAATAGTGGCAGGCGCCGCCGAACAACAGGCGGCGGTCGGCGGACAGGCGGAAGTAATCCACCGTCACGCGCTGGTCACACACGGCCATGTTCTGCGGCAGCAGGCGGGTCGCTTGCGCTTCACTCAAGGGCTCGGTGGCGATGATGTAGCTGCCGGCCGGTAGTACCTTGCCACTCAATTGCGGGTTGAGCCCATTCAGGTAGGCGTTGCAGCACAGCACCAGGGTTTTGGCACGTACGTGGCCCTGGGCGGTGTGCACCTTGACGTCGGGGCCGTAGTCGATGCGCGTCACTTCAGACTGCTCGAACAACTTCACGCCCAACTGCTGCGCGGCGGCCGCTTCGCCCAGCGCCAGGTTCAGTGGGTGCAGGTGACCAGAGCCCATGTCGATCATGCCGCCCACATAGCGCTCGGAGCCGATCACGCTGCTCATCTGGCTGGCTTGCAGCAGGCGTACCTCGTGGCGGTAGCCCAGGCTGCGCAGTTCTTCGGCATCTTGCGCCAGGCCCTGCAAATCACGGGGTTTGTTGGCCAGGTCGCAGTAGCCCCAGGTCAGGTCGCAGGGAATCTGGAAGCGTTCTACGCGGTCACGCACGATCTCCACGGCTTCCAGCCCCATCAGCTTCATCTGGCGCACGCCGTCACTGCCGATCACGGACGCGAACTGATCCAGCCCGTGGCCGACGCCGCGAATCAACTGGCCGCCATTACGCCCGCTGGCGCCCCAGCCAACCCTGCGCGCTTCCAGCACCACCACGCTGAAGCCGCGCTCGGCCAGCTCCAAAGCCGTGTTGAGCCCGGAATACCCCGCGCCAATCACGCATACATCGGCGCGCAGCTCGCCTGTCAACGCCGGGTACTCGGGGTGCGGCACGCTGCTGGCGGCGTAGTAGGACGCGGTATGCCGGGCGCTGGCGGTCATGGGGAGCCTCCCTGTTTGGAAAATTTGACGCAGGATACAGCGGTCCGATGAAGCTGTCTGCGCGCTGCGTTTTGCGTCAGAATCCACGCCTATTCGCCGTTGGGTATGTGTATCGATGAGTTGCAACAGTCAGAAAGTCAGCGCGCTGCGCAGACAGATTCCTTCATTTGAATGTGTTCCGGGTTGCCATGACTGCTGTGGGCCGGTGACCACTTCGCCTGAGGAAATGTCGCGCCTGCCACGCAAGACGGCCGCCGAGCAGGAGGCCGCCATGGATGAGCTGAACTGCGTGCACCTGGGGCCCCATGGGTGCACGGTGTATGACGAGCGGCCACTGATCTGTCGCCTGTTCGGCACCACCAAGACCTTGCCATGCCCCAATGGGCGCCGACCGGTTGAGCTGATTCATCCGCGGGTCGAGAAGCAGATCCATGAGTACATGGCGAGTACCCGGCAAGTGCTGGTCTGACTGAGTCAATCGGGGATCGGCAGGTTCAGGCTCTCCTTCACCTCTTCCATCACGATATAGCTCTTGGATTCGCGCACATGGGGCAACTTGAGCAGGATATCGCCGAGCAACTTGCGGTACGAAGCCATCTCCGAGATACGCGCTTTCACCAGGTAGTCGAAGTCCCCTGAAACCAAGTGGCACTCCAGCACATGAGGCAGTTTCAGCACGGCGCGGCGAAATTCCTCAAAGGTGTCGCCAGACTTGTAATCCAGGCTGATCTCGACAAATACCAGCAGGCTGCCTTTCAAATGCTGCGGGTTGAGCCGCGCGTTGTAGCCTATGATGATCCCTTCGCGCTCCAGGCGCCGCACCCGCTCGGTACAGGGAGTGGTGGACAGCCCGACCTTTTCCCCCAGCTCCGTGAACGAAATGCGCCCGTCGGTTTGCAGGATGCGCAGGATATTGCGGTCGATCTTGTCCAGCTCCCGCTTGGTCTGGGTGTTGGTACGCATAGGGGATACGCCTCTGTGAAAAGGGTTTTTGCCAAGAATTGTCGCCAAATATAGGCATTTATATAGTGAAATGCACTGGTGATTGTTTTTTACACTGCGTCCATCATTGCTCGAATAACACACGTCAGCGGCTAAGCCCGTGATGAGGATATAAAAATGCGCGTTCTGGTCTTGGGTAGCGGTGTCATTGGGGTGACCAGTGCCTACTATTTGGCGCGGGCCGGCTTCGATGTCGTGGTGGTCGACCGTCAGCCTGCCGCTGCCATGGAAACCAGTTTCGCCAACGCCGGCCAGGTGTCCCCTGGCTACGCCTCGCCATGGGCCGCGCCGGGTGTGCCGCTCAAGGCTATCAAGTGGTTGCTGCAGCGCCACGCGCCGCTGGCGATCAAGGCAACCGCCGATATCGATCAATACCTGTGGATGGCGCAGATGCTGCGCAACTGCACGGCCAGCCGCTATGCTGTGAACAAGGAGCGCATGGTGCGCCTGTCCGAGTACAGCCGCGACTGCCTCGACGAATTGCGTGCCGAGACCGGCATTGCCTACGAAGGCCGCAGCCTCGGTACGACCCAGCTGTTCCGCACCCAGGCCCAACTTGACGGTGCCGCCAAGGATATCGCGGTGTTGAAAGAGTCCGGCGTGCCGTTCGAACTGCTTGATCGCGCCGGTATTGCCCGTGTTGAACCGGCCCTGGCCAGCGTTACGGATATCCTCGCCGGTGCTTTGCGGCTGCCGAATGACCAGACGGGCGACTGCCAGATGTTCACCACGCGCCTGGCCGAGATGTGCAAGCAGTTGGGTGTGGAGTTCCGTTTCGAGCAGGACATCCAGCGCCTCGATTACGCCGGTGATCGCATTAACGGTGTGTGGATCGACGGCAAGCTGGAAACCGCCGACCGCTATGTACTGGCCCTCGGCAGCTACTCGCCGAAGCTGCTCAAGCCCCTGGGGATCAAGGCACCGGTTTACCCGCTCAAGGGCTACTCGCTGACCGTGCCGATCACCAACCCGGCAATGGCGCCCACCTCGACCATTCTCGATGAGACCTACAAGGTCGCGATCACCCGTTTCGACAACCGTATTCGTGTCGGCGGCATGGCTGAAATAGCCGGTTTTGACCTGTCGCTGAATCCACGTCGACGTGAAACCCTGGAGATGATCGTCAACGACCTTTATCCTCAGGGCGGCGATTTGGCCCAAGCCAGTTTCTGGACCGGTCTGCGTCCGACCACACCCGACGGCACGCCGATTGTCGGTGCCACCCCATTCAAGAATCTGTTCCTGAATACCGGTCACGGCACGCTCGGCTGGACCATGGCCTGTGGCTCTGGCCGCTTGCTGGCCGACCTGATGGCAAAGAAAACGCCGCAGATCAGCGCCGCCGGCCTCGATATTTCCCGTTATGGCAATCACCAGGAGTCCGCACAACATGTCAATCCAGCGCCAGCTCACCAATGAGCGCATGAGCCAGATCGTGGTTCACAGCGGTACCGTGTATCTGGCCGGGCAAGTCGGCGACGACCTGAGTGCCGGGATTGAACAGCAGACCCGTGAAACCCTGGTCAATATCGAGCGTTTACTGGACCTGGCCGGTACCGACAAGTCCAGGTTGCTGTCGGTGACCATCTACCTGAAGGATATTGACGCCGACTTCGCCGGCATGAACGCGGTGTGGGACAAGTGGCTGCCCAAAGGCGTCGCTCCGGCCCGTGCCACGGTTGAAGCCAAATTGTGCGAGCCGCAAATCCTGGTAGAGCTGTCCGTCGTGGCGGCGCTGCCTTAGCAACGATCCCTCTCCCGGCGCCGACGTTGTTGGTCGGCACCGGTTTTTCTTCACCTTGCTGCCTAGAAGCCTGCCGCCATGCGTCCAGCCCGTGCCCTGATCGACTTTCAAGCCTTGCGCCACAACTACCAATTGGCCCGTGAAGTCACGGGGGCCAAGGCGCTCGCCGTGATCAAGGCCGATGCCTACGGCCATGGTGCCGTGCGCGTGGCCCAGGCACTGGAAACCGAAGCCGACGGGTTTGCCGTGGCGTGCATCGAGGAAGCCCTGGAACTGCGTGCCGCCGGCATTCGCGCGCCGGTGCTGTTGCTGGAAGGCTTTTTTGAGGCGGACGAGTTGCCGCTGATCATCGAACAGGATTTGTGGTGTGTGGTGCATTCGTTGTGGCAGCTTGAGGCCATCGAACAGGCCAAACTGAGCAAACCGCTGACCGTGTGGCTCAAGCTGGACTCGGGCATGCACCGTGTCGGCTTGCATCCCAAGGATTATCAAGAGGCGTACCAGCGTCTGCTGGCCAGCGGCAAAGTCGCGAAGATCGTGTTGATGAGCCATTTTGCCCGCGCCGATGAGCTCGATTGCGTCAGCAGCAACGAACAAGTCACGGTATTCGAAGCAGCTCGCCAAGGCTTGGCTGCCGAAGTCAGCCTGCGTAACTCCCCATCTGTATTAGGCTGGCCAGGCGTGGCCAGCGACTGGGTACGCCCAGGCATCATGCTCTACGGCGCAACGCCATTTGGCGAAGACCAGGCCTTTGCCGCACGGTTGCAGCCGGTGATGACCCTGGAGTCCAAAATCATTTGTGTACGCGAACTGCCGGCTGGCGAACCCGTGGGCTATGGCGCCAGGTTTGTCACGCCCAAGCCGATGCGCATCGGAGTGGTTGCCATGGGCTATGCCGACGGTTACCCCCGCCACGCGCCAACCGGTACGCCGGTGCTGGTGGCGGGCCAGCGCAGCCAACTGCTGGGGCGCGTGTCCATGGACATGCTGTGTGTCGACCTTACCGACTTACCCCAAGCGGGCCTTGGCTCAACCGTGGAGTTGTGGGGCAAGAACATCCTCGCCAGTGACGTCGCCACTGCTGCCGATACCATTCCCTACCAGATTTTCTGCAACCTGCGCCGGGTGCCAAGGCTCTATTGCGGCGCTTGATGGCCGGATACGAATGCAGCTGCTCGGGATTTAGGCCCAAGTGTTGTAAATACTGAACGCTGTCGCCATGATAACGCTCAATTACAACAAAGCCTGAATCCTAGGAGGCTCCTGCATTGGACGTCGGCGAACGACTGCAATCCATCCGTAAACTCAAAGGTCTTTCCCAGCGCGAGCTTGCCAAGCGCGCGGGCGTCACCAACAGCACCATTTCGATGATCGAGAAAAACAGCGTCAGCCCCTCGATCAGCTCCCTGCGCAAGGTGCTGGGCGGTATCCCCATGTCCATGGTCGAGTTCTTTTCCGAGGAGATCCTCCAGGAAATACCGACGCAGATCGTCTATAAAGCCAATGAGCTGATCGACATCTCTGACGGTGCCGTCACCATGAAACTGGTGGGCCGGGCGCACCCGAGCCGGGCCATCGCCTTTCTCAACGAAATTTACCCGCCGGGCGCCGACACGGGCGAAGAAATGCTCACCCATGAGGGCGAGGAAACCGGGATTCTGCTGGAAGGTCGCCTGGAATTGGTGGTCGGTCTTGAAACTTTTGTGCTCGAAGCTGGCGATAGCTACTACTTTGAAAGCACCAAGCCCCATCGTTTTCGCAACCCGTTCGATGTGCCGGCGCGACTAATCAGCGCAGCCACGCCCGCGAACTTTTAACAAAAGAGGCGCCCTGCCAGCGTTGCAGAGGCTCCCATTGCACTATCCGTGTGGCCGTATCTCCCTTTATTTAATAGGGTTGTTTCGGCAGCCCGGGCTAACCGTTATACTTTCGCCGCCTGCGAAACCGTGGCCGCAGGCGTGAATAGCCACCATTGAGGGTGAACGCGTGAACCTAATTATGAAAATGCTGGCTGCACCAGCAACCGTACTGGCCCTATGGGCTGTCAGCGCTCAAGCTGCGACCAATGATGACATTGCCAAGCGCCTGGAGCCTGTAGGCCAGGTGTGCGTCCAGGGCCAGGAATGCAAGGGCATGGAAGTGGCCGTGGCAGCGGGCGGTGGCGGTGCGAAAACACCGGACGAGATTATCGCCAAGCACTGTAACGCGTGCCACGGTACTGGCCTCTTGGGTGCGCCCAAAGTTGGCGACACCGCCGCCTGGAAAGAACGCGCCGACCACCAGGGCGGCCTCGATGGCATCCTGGCCAAGGCCATCACCGGTATCAACGCCATGCCACCCAAAGGCACCTGCGCTGATTGCTCGGATGAAGACCTCAAAGGCGCCATCAAGAAGATGTCCGGCCTGTAATCAGACGATCTTCGCCAAAAATGCCGCTTACGAGCGGCTTTTTTGTGCTCGCGATTTGTGTTTCGACGCTGTTCATTGCAGCAAAGACCCGGCAAGCTCGGTCCAACTCCAATTCATGGAATGTTCGGGAGCAGTCCGATGGTGCAGTTGTGTTCAATCGAGCAAGCAGTTGACGACGTAATGGCGCGGTTGCCGGCGCATATCCACATGGGCATGCCGCTGGGTCTTGGCAAGCCCAATCTGTTCGCCAACGCGCTGTACCGGCGTATTGCCAAACTGCCGGAGCGGGCGCTGACGATCTACACCGCGTTGAGCCTGGGCCGCCCGACGATGGGCGATGGCTTGCAGAAGCGCTTTCTCGAACCGTTCATCGAGCGGGTGTTTGGTGACTACCCTGAACTGGACTTCCTCGCCGACCTGCACAAGGACAGCCTGCCGAAAAATATCCAAGTGCAACAGTTTTTCATGCAGCCCGGCAGCCTGCTCCACAGCACTTCGGCGCAGCAGGATTACGTCAGCAGCAACTACAGCCATGCCGCCCGCGACATCAATGCTGCCGGCCTGAACCTGGTGGCGCAACTGGTTGCCAGCAGCGCCGAGCATCCTGATCGCCTGAGCCTGAGCTGCAACCCGGATATCACCCTCGACCTGCTGCCGATGATCGCCAAGCGCCGCGAAGCCGGGGAAACCATCCTCGTTGTCGGCCAGGTCCACAGCGATCTGCCCTACATGCCCGGCGACGCCGAGTTGGGCATGGACGCGTTCGACTACCTGCTCGATGAAAAAGACAGCACCACATTGTTTTCCACGCCGAACATGCCGGTGGGCTTCCAGGATCATTTTATTGGCCTGCACGCCAGCACCCTGGTACGTGACGGCGGCACCTTGCAGATTGGCATTGGCTCCATGGGCGATGCGCTGACCGCCGCCTTGCTGGCGCGCCAGGCCGATAACGAAGCCTATCGATTGCTGCTGACGGACCTGGATGTGTATCAGTGGGCGCCACTGATCAGCCGTGAGGGCGGTGTCGAGCCTTTCGCACGTGGTCTTTACGGTTGCAGCGAGATGTTCGTCAACGGGCTGTTGGTGCTGGCGGATGCGGGGATTGTGCGCCGCAAGGTCTACCCGGATGTGGCGACCCAGACGCAGGCCAACGAAGGCACTCTGGACGATGCGGCGCAACCCGATGGCGTGTCGATCCACGGTGGCTTCTTTCTAGGGCCGCGCAGTTTTTACCAGCGCTTGCAGGAAATGACCCACGCCAAGCGTCTCGAATTCAACATGACTGCCATCAGCTATATCAACGAGCTGTACGGCCAGGAAGAACTCAAGCGGCTGCAGCGCCTGGATGCGCGCTTTATCAACAGCGCAATCATGGTCACATTGCTCGGTGCCGGCGTGGCCGACCAGCTGGAAGACGGTCGCGTGCTCAGCGGTGTGGGCGGGCAATACAATTTCGTTGCCCAGGGGCATGCGCTGGACGGTGCGCGTTCAATCCTGATTTTGCGCAGCTGGCGGGAGTCGGCGGGCGAGGTCAGTTCCAATATTGTCTGGGAGTACGGCCACTGCACCATTCCCCGGCACCTGCGGGATATCGTCATTACCGAGTACGGCATTGCCGACTTGCGCGGGCAGACGGATGCCAAGGTGATCGAAGCGCTGCTCAATATCACCGACTCGCGTTTCCAGGGCGACTTGATTGAGCAGGCACAAAAGGCCGGCAAGCTGCCCAAGGACTTCCAGCTGGATCCGCGCTTTGCGGACAACACGCCGGAACGCCTCCAGGCGATTCAGGCCAAGCATCGACGGTTGTTCCCGGAATACCCGTTGGGCAGTGATTTCACGGATGAGGAGCGGGACTTGTTGCGAGCGCTGAACTGGCTCAAGAGCAAATTCAAGCTGACGGAGATTCTGGAGTTGGGCAAGGCGGCACTGGATGCACCGGAGCCGCAGGCGTATCCCGAGCATTTGGTACGGATGCGTCTGGATAAGCCGGAGGGGTTTAAAGAGGATTTGTATCAGCGGCTATTGCTTGCTGGGCTACAGGCCACCGCCCGCTGACAGGCAACACAAATCAAATGTGGGAGCTGGCTTGCCTGCGATGAGGGCCTGACAGTCGATATCTCTGTCGTTTGACACTCCGCTATCGCAGGCAAGCCAGCTCCCACACGTTGATTTAGTCGATGAAGGTCACGACACCACCCGCCAAGGACTTCACCCGCGCCAGCGACTCAACCCGATAACCCTGCGCATCCAGCTCCGCACGCCCACCCTGGAACGACTTCTCGATCACGATCCCCAAGCCCGCAACAGTCGCGCCGGCCTGCTTGATGATCGAAATCAGCGCCTGGGACGCTTTGCCGTTGGCCAAAAAGTCATCGATCACCAGCACGCGGTCGCTGCTGGTCAGGTGGCGTGGGGAGATCGCCACGGTGCTTTCGGTTTTCTTGGTGAAGGAATACACCGTTGCCGACAGCAGGTTTTCCGTCAGGGTCAACGACTGCTGCTTACGCGCGAAGATCACCGGTACACCCAGGTTCAGCCCGGTCATGATCGCCGGTGCAATACCTGAGGCTTCGATGGTGACGATCTTGGTGATCCCCGAATCCTTGAACAGCGCGGCGAATTCGTCGCCGATCAGTTTCATCAGTGCCGGGTCGATCTGGTGGTTCAAAAAGGCGTCGACCTTGAGAACCTGATCGGAAAGCACGATGCCTTCTTCGCGAATTTTCTTGTGCAGTGCTTCCACGGAAAGCTTCCTCTGATGGCGCAGCAGGCGCCGAAAGTAGATTGAAAAGTAGTCGATTCTAGCGCTTTAGCATTGCGCGTATATCCGCCAGGGCGGTGTTGCCGCGAACGGCCTTCACCTCGGTGGGGGTGTCGTCATTGCCTTCCCAGGCCAGGTCATCGGGCGGCAGCTCGTCAAGGAACCGGCTGGGGGCACAATCGATGACTTCGCCGTATTGCTTGCGCTTGGCGGCAAAGGTGAAGGCCAGGGTCTGACGTGCGCGGGTGATGCCCACGTAGGCCAGGCGCCGTTCTTCCTCGATGGTGTCGGCTTCGATGCTGGAGCGGTGTGGGAGGATTTCCTCTTCCATGCCCATGATGAACACGTAGGGAAATTCCAGGCCCTTGGAGGCATGCAAGGTCATCATCTGCACGCCTTCGGCGCCGTCTTCCTCTTCCTGCTGGCGCTCAAGCATGTCACGCAACACCAGCTTGCCGATGGCGTCCTCGACGGTCATTTCGCCGTCTTCGTCTTTTTCCAGGGTGTTCTTCAGCGCTTCGATCAGGAACCAGACGTTGCCCATGCGGTAATCCGCGGCCTTGTCGCTGGAACTGTTGGTGCGCAGCCAGTTTTCATAGTCGATGTCCATGACCATGCTGCGCAGGGCGCTGATCGGGTCTTCGCCGGCGCACTGTTCGCGCACCTTGTCCATGAAGCGCTTGAAGCGCGACAGGCGATCTGTGAAGCGCGTGTCCAGGTGTTCGCCCAGGCCGATTTCGTCGGTGGCGGCATACATGGAAATCTTGCGTTCGGTGGCGTAGTTGCCGAGCTTTTCCAGGGTAGTGGAGCCGATTTCCCGGCGCGGTACGTTGATCACCCGCAGGAAGGCGTTGTCGTCGTCCGGGTTCACGATCAGCCGGAAGTAGGCCATCAGGTCTTTTACTTCCTGGCGTCCGAAAAAGCTGTTGCCGCCCGACAGGCGATACGGCACCTGGTGGTGCTGCAGTTTCAGCTCGATCAGCTTGGCCTGGTAGTTGCCGCGATACAGGATCGCAAAGTCGCTGTAGGGCCGGTCGGTGCGCAGGTGCAGGCTGAGGATTTCCACGGCCACGCGTTCGGCTTCGGCGTCTTCGTTGCGGCAGCGGATCACGCGGATCTCATCGCCATGACCCATCTCGCTCCACAGTTGTTTTTCAAACTCGTGGGGGTTGTTGGAGATCAGCACGTTGGCGCAACGCAGGATGCGGCTGGTGGAGCGATAGTTCTGCTCCAGCATCACCACTTTCAGCGACGGGTAGTCTTCCTTGAGCAGCATCAGGTTTTCCGGGCGGGCGCCGCGCCAGGCGTAGATCGACTGGTCGTCGTCGCCCACCACGGTGAACTGGTTGCGCGTACCAATCAGCAACTTCACCAGCAGGTATTGGCTGGCGTTGGTGTCCTGGTATTCGTCCACCAGCAGGTAGCGTACCTTGTTTTGCCACTTCTCCAGGATGTCCTTGTGTTCCTGGAACAGCTTGACCGGCAGCAGGATCAGGTCGTCGAAGTCCACTGCGTTGAACGCCTTGAGCGTGCGCTGGTAGTGGGTGTAGACAATGGCGGCGGTCTGCTCCTTGGGGTTGCGTGCAGCTTCCAGGGCTTCGGCGGGCAGGATCAGGTCGTTTTTCCATGAGCCGATCATGTTCTTGATTTCGTCGACGCCGTCGTCGCCTGCGTATTCCTTCTGCATGATGTCGGTCATCAGGGCTTTGACGTCGGTCTCGTCAAAGATCGAGAAGCCGGGCTTGTAGCCCAGTCGCACATGCTCCTTGCGGATGATGTTCAGGCCCAGATTGTGGAAGGTACACACCGTCAGGCCGCGGCCTTCGCCGCCCTTGAGCAGGGTGCCGACCCGCTCTTTCATTTCCCGCGCCGCCTTGTTGGTAAAGGTCATGGCGACGATGTACTGGGCGCGGATGCCGCAGTTCTGGATCAGGTGCGCGATCTTGCGGGTGATCACGCTGGTCTTGCCGGAGCCGGCGCCGGCGAGCACCAATAGAGGGCCGCCGACGTAGTTCACGGCTTCTTGCTGCCGGGGATTGAGTCGGGACATACGGAGTTTTAGGAGTCGTTGTTCAAAAGGGCGGGCATTTTAACAGGCTGGCAAGATTCTGCTGCCTTAGAACGACGGTGTGACGTACCACTCGATCTAAATTTGCCGGTTTTGCTACTTTGCCGCAGGATGTGGGGAATACTCAGACTATTTTTCACAGTCTGCGTGTTTGATAACACCTATCATTTGTCACGCATTTATCATTGCCAGGCCGCACGTCATAATGCCATCGCTCACGAAATTTAGCAGAGTCTAGGGAGTTAGCTTGTCTACGCCTGTCGAACCCTTGCGTTTGCTGCTGCTGGCCGAAGAGCCTGCATGGGCAGCGTTGTTGCGCGAGTGCCTGGTGCCGATGGGCGAAGGGGCTGTGCTGATCAGTGCACCCAACTGGGACTCGGTGAGTCGTCTGTTCGATGACGATCAGGGCGCCGTGCTATTCACCACGCCCAGCCTGCAGCCCGGTCCTGGCCGCTGCAGCTTGCCGTGTGTATTGCTGTTGGAGCAGGAGCCGCTGGTGTCGCCGCTCGGTGTCAGCGACTGGTTGATCCTGAATGGGCTGGACCCTGAAACATTGCGCCGCTGCTTGCGCCATGTGCGCGAGCGCGGCGTTCTGGAGAACACCTTGCAGCGCTTGGCCGAGCAGGACCCGCTCACCGGTATCGCCAACCGCCAGGGCTTCCAGACACTGCTGGCGGCGCGGCTGGCGGACAACGAAGGCCGCGGCCTGGCTCTGGGCCATCTGGACCTGGACAACTTCCGTCATGCCAACGACGCCCTCGGCCACCAGGCCGGCGATCGGTTGATCCTGCAAGTGGTGTCGCGGCTCAAGAGCCAGCTCGAAGCCGGGGACCAGCTGGCGCGGCTGGGCAGCGATGAATTTGCCTTGCTGATCGACACCCGTCGCGCGCCCCAGCGTGCCGAGTGGATGGCCGAGCGCATCACCGAAGTGATGGCCGAGCCTTACTGGGTCGATGGCGAAAGCTTGTTGATCGGCTGCAGCCTGGGCGTGGCACATGCGCGCGCCCGCGCCGGCGCTGACCCGTTGATGTGGCACGCCCATATCGCCATGCAGCAGGCCAAAAGCACCCAGGGCTGCACCTTTCACATCTTCAATGAACGCATCAACCGCAACGCTCGCAGCCTGGCCGACCTGGAAAGTGAACTGCGCCGGGCTTTGCGCCGCGATGAGCTGGAGCTGCATTACCAGCCGCGCCTGGACTTGGACGACGGTCATATCGTCGGCCTCGAAGCCCTGGTGCGCTGGCGCCACGGTGAGCGCGGCTTGTTGCCACCCAGCGAATTCGTGCCGCTGGCCGAGCAGAGTGGCCTGATCGTGCCTTTGGGCTACTGGGTGATTTCCCGGGCCCTGCGCGACATGCAAGACCTGCGCGAACGCGGCCTGCCGCCGCTGCACATGGCCGTCAACCTGTCGTTTCGCCAGTTCCAGGACAGCCAATTGCTCTCCACGCTCAGTCGGCTGATTGCCGAGCGTGGCGTGGAAGCGCAATGGCTGGAGTTCGAATTGACTGAAACCGCGGTGATGCGCCGCAGCGATCTGGTCAAGCAGACCATGGACGCCCTGGGCCGCCTCGGCGTGCGGTTCTCCCTGGATGACTTCGGCACCGGGTTTTCGTCATTCGTGCACCTCAACAGCCTGCCGATCGCCTTGTTGAAGATCGACAAAAGTTTTGTCGGCGGCATGGAAGAGCGCGAAGAAAACCGCAAATTGGTACACGCGATGATCAACCTGGCCCACAACCTCAACCTGGAAGTGGTGGCCGAAGGCGTGGAGACACCCGAGCAGCTTGAGCTGTTGCGGTTGTTCGGTTGTGACCAGGCCCAGGGGTACCTGATCAGCAAGCCGTTGCCGTTGGCGGAACTGGTGGAGTACCTGATGTTTGGGCAAAGCCAGCAGGCGCTGTTGGGCTGAGCCTTCAAAGTGGTTCAAATGTGGGAGCTGGCTTGCCTGCGATAGCGGTCGTTCAGCTAATAATGATTAGCCTGACACACCGCTATCGCAGGCAAGCCAGCTCCCACATGGACCGCGTGCACTCGCTAGTCAGGCAGTGCCGCTTGGAATCCAACAGGAGCATCCGGCTCCCGCCGAATCATCCGCTTCATCTTCGCCTCAAACGCCCAGGTCAGGCTCACCGCCGCACACGCCAGCCCCAGTGCCAGGCCCCACCAGACGCCCGTTGGCCCCCAGCCCAAGGTGAACGCCATCAGCCAGGCCGAGGGCGCACCGATCAGCCAGTAGCAACCCAGGCCGACCAGGAAGGTGGTCTTGGCGTCCTTCAAACCACGGATACAGCCCATGGCAATGGTCTGCACACCGTCGAACAATTCAAACCACGCGGCGACGGCCAGCAGGCTGACGGCCAGGACGATGACGTCATGGAACGCCGGGTTGTCATGGTCGAGGAACAGCCCGATCAACGGGTCGGAAAACAGCCACAACACTACGGCAAATCCCAGCATTACCATGGCACCAAAGCCTATGCCGACCCGACCGGCCATGCGTGCCTGCAACAACTGCCCGGCGCCGTAATGCTGGCCGATGCGCATGGTCACCGCGTAGGACATCCCCGCCGGTACCATGAACGCCACCGAGACAATTTGCAGGGCAATCTGATGCGCGGCCAACTGGGTACTGCCCATGGTGCCCATGCACAACGCCGCAAAGGCAAACAGCCCGACCTCTACTGCATAGGTGCCGCCGATCGGCAGGCCCAGGCGCCACAGCTCGCGCAGGTAGTGGGTATTCAAGCGCAGCAGTCCAGTACCCAGCGGGTAGGCGGCGTAGGCGCGGTTGCTGCGGATGTACCACATCAATGCCAGCGCCATGCCGTTGGCGACGATGGCGGTCACCAGGCCAATGCCCATCAGGCCCAGTTTCGGCAGGCCGAACATGCCTTCGATCAAGGCGTGATTGAGCAGGTAGTTGACCACGGTGCCGCACAGGCTGATCACCATCACCGGCGTCGCCTTGCCGATCGCGCTGGTAAAGCCGCGCAGCGCCATGAAAGTCAGATAGCCGGGCAGGGCGAAAGGCAGGATGGTGAGGAATTGCCCCGCCGCTTGTACGTTGGTTTCGGTCTGGCCGAACATCAGCAGCACCGGCTTCAAGTTCCATAGCAGCAGCGCCGCTGCCAAGGCCATCAACCACGCCAGCCACAGCCCGGCCTGGGTGAGGCGCGTGGCGCCGTCGATATCGCCTGCGCCGTGACGAATGGCGACCAGGGTGCCCACCGCGGCAATCACGCCGATGCAGAAGATCGCCACGAACGAATAGCTCGCCGCGCCCAGGCCGCCGCCGGCCAGGGCTTCGGGGCTCAGGCGCGCCATCATCAGGGTGTCGGTCAGCACCATCAGCATGTGCGCCAACTGTGAGGCAATCAACGGCCCCGACAGCCGCAGAATGGCCCAGAGTTCGGTACGTGCCGGATGTTGCATGATCATCACACTCAAATAGTCAGGAAATGGGGGGAGATTGATTCTCGGCGCTTTGGGCGCTTTGCACAAAAGGATAAAAGCGATCGTTCACATGATTAAAACTCATGCCTCGTTGATTCTGATAGGGTGCCGATATTGCGCCGTCGGAGCTTTCCCAATGTCTCGTCGTCTTCCTCCACTGTATGCCCTGCGTGCATTTGAAGCCGCTTCCCGGCACAACTCCTTCACCCGTGCGGCGCAGGAACTGTCCATCACCCAAAGTGCGGTCAGCCGGCATATCCGCACCCTCGAGGAGCATTTCGCCTGCCGCCTTTTCCAGCGCAGCGGTCGCAATCTGCAGCTCACCGAAGCCGCACGCCTGTTGCTGCCCGGCGTGCGCGAAGGCTTCGCTGCGTTGGAGCGCGCCTGTCATACCTTGAATACTGAAGATGACATTCTGCGCATGAAGGCACCGTCCACCTTGACCATGCGCTGGCTATTGGCGCGCCTGAGTCGCTTCCGCGCCTTGCAGCCAGGCAATGAGGTGCAACTGACCAGTGCGTGGATGAGCGTGGATGAAGTGGACTTCAACCAGGAACCCTTCGACTGTGCGGTGTTGTTGAGCGATGGGCATTTTCCGGCGGACTGGGAGGCCAGTTACCTGTTCCCCGAATTGCTGATCCCCGTGGGCGCGCCGAACCTGCTGGATGATGGACCTTGGGACGCTGCCCGCCTGGCGAGTGCCGAGTTGTTGCATCCCACGCCTGATCGTCGTGACTGGCGCAACTGGCTGGAGCGCATGGGGTTGTCGTCCCGGGTGTCTCTCAAGGGTGGGCAGGTGTTCGATACCCTTGAGTTGGGCATGATCGCGGCGGCGCGTGGCTATGGCGTGTCCATGGGCGATTTGTTGATGGTGGCCGAAGATGTCGCCCAGGGACGCCTGAGCCTGCCGTGGCCCAGGGCGGTCGCCAGTGGGGAAAGTTACTACCTGGTGTGGCCGAAAACCCGTCCCGGGGGGGAACGCTTGCGACGGCTGGCGGAGTTTCTTCAAGGTGAAGTCAAAGCGATGGAGTTGCCCCAGGTTGAACGTCTCGATTGAGTAGGTGCCGGCGTTTGATGCAATCGTTTGCGGGATACCCCTGTGATTCGCTCAAGTATTACCAAGTGCCGCCGAAGAAGGTGTGTTGGAACCATCGTGCACCAACGTTTCCCACTAGATAATTTGCCGAGCAGCGCTATGAGATCAGGATGATCCTGGCCTCGGCCAGGAGCTGTCATGTCTCAACCTCGTGCCCGGATTGCCTCCCAGTTAGGTCTCGCCCTTGCCGTGATTCTGGCTGTCGTTATCAGCGGCAGCACTGTGTTTGCCCTGCGTTCCCTTGACTCCGCCAACCTCGACACCCGTGAGGAGCACCTGGCCAGCGAGGCGCGTTTGCTCGCCGACCAACTCAATACCTTCCACAGCACCTTGCGCGAGAGTACCCAGCGTTTGAGCGGGCTGTTTGAAAAACGCTTCGGCGCCGGCCTGAGTGTGCGTGCCGACCAACCCGTGGCCGTGGCCGGTGTACAGACGCCGAGCCTGTACCTGGGTAATGAGGTGCTGAACAACAATTTCGAAGAAGTGGATGAGTTCAAGCAAATGTCCGGCGGTGTGGCCACCGTATTCGTGCGCAGCGGCGACGACTTTATCCGCGTGAGCACTTCCCTGACCAAGCAGGATGGCAATCGTGCCATCGGGACCGTGCTTGACCGACAGGGCGCGGCTTACCAGCGTGTTGCCGACGGGCAAACCTATATCGGCCGTGCGGTATTGTTCGACCGTTCCTACATGACCCAGTACAGCCCGGTGCGTGACAGCAGCGGCAAGGTCATCGCCGTGCTGTTTATCGGCTTCGATTACACCGATGCGCAGAACGCCCAGTTTGAAAATCTCAAGCGCTTCCGTCTCGGCCAGACCGGCTCCCTGGCGCTGCTGGATGAGCAGAAGCATTGGCTGGTGCCGCCAGCCGGCGTGCAGGCGCCGGACCAGGCCATTGCCGTGATGCTCGACCTGGCAAAGACGCCGGGGGCAGGGCGTTTCTGGAGCGATAATAACGAAGATTTCTACAGCGTTTCGGTGCCGTTCGAAGGCGGCCCCTGGGCGGTGGTGGCGAGTATGCCCAAGGCGGAAATACGCGCCGTGACGTGGAAAGTCGGGATTCGCCTGGTGATCGGCAGCGTGCTGGCGATGTTGCTGGCAGTGGGCGCCACGGTGTGGCTGTTGCGCAGCAAGCTGGCGCCATTGAGTGATTTGGTACGCCAGGCGCAAGCTCTGGGCGCAGGCGACTTGAGCGCACGCCTTAACGTGTCCAGCCATGACGAAATCGGGCAGTTGGCGCGCAGCTTCAATCAGATGGGTGAAGCGCTGTCGACCATGGTTTCGCATATCCGCAGTGCTGCCGAACAGGTCAACAGCCGCGCCCAGGCGCTGTCGGGGCTATCCGGTGGCGCCTACGAAGGCATGGAGCAACAGTCCGGCGAGATCACCAGTATGGCCGGCGCGGTGGAAGAGTTCAGCGCTACCTCGTTGAACATCGCCGACAACATGGGCAACACCGAGCGCCTGGCGCAAGAGAATGCCCAGCAGACCCGGATCGGCCGCACCTCGATGCAAGAGGCGTCATCGTCGCTGGAGCATATTGCCACTGCCCTGAACAGCACAGCCGCAGTGATCAACACCCTGGGCCAGCGCTCCCAGGAGATCGGCGGGATCGTCGGTGTGATTACCTCCATCGCCGAACAGACCAACCTGCTGGCGCTCAACGCCGCCATCGAAGCCGCCCGCGCCGGTGAACAAGGCCGCGGTTTTGCCGTGGTCGCCGACGAAGTGCGCAACCTGGCCTCGCGCACCCGCCAGGCCACCGATGAAATTTCGGCGATGATTCAGAGCATCCAGCAGGAAACCGGCAACGCCATCAGCACCATGGAACACGGCAAGGTATTGATGCAGGACGGCCTGTCGCGCAACGCCGACGTCGCCTCGGCCCTGGCGCGTATCGATGAGCAAAGCCGCTCGGCCGGCCAGCAATTCGCTGCGATCACCACCGCCACCCAGGAGCAGAGCAGCACCGCAACCCTGCTCAGCAGTAACTTGCAGAGCATTGCCCTGGCCAACAGCGAGCAGCGCGAAGTGGTGTCGAACCTGGCAGTCACCGCCAAGGAACTGGAAACCTTGGCGGCAGGCTTGCGTCAGGAGGTGGACCGGTTTCGTTGAGGCTTAGTGGTCGCCCAGCCCTGGGTCTACGCGCTTGCCGATGTCCTTGAGCCGCGCCAGTTGGTCGACCATACCTGGCGCTTCATCCATGCTGGTCACGAAGGTCCACAGGTAAGTCATCACCGCGTAGATGTGGCCGGCCTTGACCCCTGGGGACAAGGCCAACTGGCTGATCGCGACCACAAACAGCAAAGCCGCGAGCGTACCGAGAAACAGGTACGCCGCAGCCTCGCGGTCTGAAAGCCAGATGCGCAGGCGCGACAGCACCTGGTAGTGACGTCGCAGGGTCGGCGCGCCGACCTTTTCGACCAGGCCGATTTCTTTCTCCAGGCGGTTATTCAGGCGCTCGTGTAGTTCCTGATTGCGCTGTGCAAAGCGTGGCAACAAGGTGATGCACAGCAGCAGCGCGGCCAGGCAGGCCATGCCTACCCATGGCTCAATCACGATCAACATCACCGCCGCGCCCACAATCGACACCAACGCCGTGGCGATGATCGGCACGTGCTTTTCAAAGAAGTCGACAAATTCCCGTGCCAGCACCACCCGTGCCGCCGATTTCGAGGTGCTGTGGTTCTGTTGGCGTTGGTTGAGGATGACTGGCACCGCAAGGTCGGCGTAAATGCGCGTGAACGTGCGTGTATCCAGCGCTCGCCGTGCCGCCCCGACCACCCAGAACGCCATGACCACGGCGGCATAGAACAACGCACTGGTGGCATCGCCGCGGATAATCGAATCCACCGCGAACCCGGCAAACAGCGGATAGGCCAACAACAGTGCGTTCTCCAGCGCCACCAGCGACAAGGTGCAAGACAGCTTGCCGGGATAGGCTTTGGCAATAGCCTTGAGTGTCTGGCTGGCGGACTGCTGGCCGATTTTCTGGCTTTCTTCGATCAGAATTTGGGGGGTGACGGATGTCATGGGTGCACCAAAGGAGTGATAGACGCTATTATTGAGCGACTGCTCAAGTATCCTTGAGCGATCGCTCAAAAAGCAAGCGCCGCTCATCTACCGGCGCCCGAAGGAATTGCCCATGTCGCGTATCGACCGTAAAGACCAGATCATCGCCGCCGCTCTTGAGCTGTTTCGCAGCAAGGGCTTTGCCGCGGTGTCCACCCGTGACTTGGCCGAACATGCCGGGCTGTCACGCAGTCACGTCTATCACTATTTCAGTGACTGGAATGAACTGCGTCGCGAAGCTTTTGTGCGCTTTGCCAATGAGCAATTGGATGAAGTGCGCGAGCCGTTGGCCGATGCTCCACCGCTGGAGGCGCTTATGGGGTTCTTGCGCGACTGCCTGCCCAGTACCGCTGACGCCGCTTGGGCGCTGTGGCTCGACGCCTGGGACGAAGCCATGCACGACCCGCAAATGGCCCAGGCTTACCTGGTGATCAACGCCCAGTGGCAAGGCATGCTTGCCGAAGTGATCGAGCGGGGCGTTGCCGATGGCGTCTTTCGCTGCGAGTCGTGTCAGCGCGCTGCACGGCAGATCTTCGCCCTGGCGATGGGCTATGCCGATGACCTGATGCTCAAGCCTTCCGCAGAGTCGGCAGAAGCGGTGCTGGAAGAGGTGCTGGAAGTGGCGAGGCTGTTGCTGGATTTTGCCTGACAAGTGCTAGCCATGAGCGGCTGGTCGGTACTGCAACGCCTCCGCCAAATGATGGCGGGCGATGCCTTCCACTTGCTCAAGGTCCGCCAGGGTGCGAGCCACCTTGAGCAACCGATGGGCTGCACGCAGCGATAATGTCAGTCGTTCGCACGCGCTTTCCAGCCAACTTTCATCGGCTTTGGTCAACTGGCAGTGTTCGCGTAGCCGTGGCAGATCGAGGAATGCATTGGCACAACCCTGGCGCTGGTGCTGGCGTTCACGGGCTTGCGCCACCTGGGCGGACGCTTGCGCGGTGGTGTCACCGGCCTGTTGGGAGGGGCTCAGCGCAGTGACCTCCCGCGCGACTGTCAGGTGCAAATCAATCCGGTCCAGCAGCGGCCCGGATAGCTTGTTGCGATAGCGTTGTATCTGTTCCGGCGTGCACCGACAACGCCCGCTGGGTTCGCCCATGTAGCCGCACGGGCAGGGGTTCATGGCCGCGACCAATTGGAAGCGTGCCGGGAAACTCACCCGGTCCCTGGCTCGGGAGATCACGATATGCCCCGACTCCAATGGCTCGCGCAGCACCTCCAGTACCTTGCGATCAAATTCCGGCAGCTCATCCAGAAACAGCACGCCGTGATGGGCCAGTGTGATTTCCCCCGGCTGCGGCTTCGAGCCGCCACCCACCAGCGCCGGGCCGGATGCCGAGTGGTGCGGCTGGCGAAACGGGCGATTGGGCCAATGGCTCAGGGGGGCCAGGCTGACCACGGATTGGATCGCGGCCACTTCCAGCGCCTCCTGCTCGCTCAGCGGTGGCAGCAAGCCCGGCAGGCGGCTGGCCAACAGGGTTTTGCCGGTACCGGGTGGCCCGCTGAACAGCAGGTTATGTGCGCCGGCCGCCGCAATCAGCAAGGCACGCTTGGCTGCCAGTTGGCCCTGCACTTCACTCAGGTCCGGGTAAGGCTTGTTCAAGTACAGCAAGCCGTCGGACCTGTAGGGCTCAATCGGCACATGCCCATTAAGGTGCGCCACCACTTGCAGCAGGTGGTCCACCGCAATCACTTTGAGCCCCGACGCCAGGCAGGCTTCCTCGGCATTGGCCCTGGGCACTATCACGGTGCGCCCGGCCTTGCGCGCCGCAAGCGCGGCCGGCAACACACCCTTCACCGCCCGTACCTCGCCCGATAACGCCAACTCACCAAGGCACTCCACGTCATCAAGCATCAAGGCCGGCACTTGCACACTGGCCGCCAGGATCCCCAGGGCAATCGCCAGATCAAAGCGCCCGCCGTCCTTGGGCAGGTCGGCGGGCGCGAGATTGAGGGTGATGCGCCGGGCCGGGTATTGCAGCGCCGAGTTGAGAATGGCGCTGCGAACGCGATCCTTGCTTTCCTTCACTGCAGTTTCCGGCAGGCCCACCAGCGTCAGCGATGGCAAGCCATTGGCCATATGCACTTCAACGGTGACGGCGGGGGCTTCAACGCCGACCTGGGCGCGGCTGTGCACGATAGCGAGGGACATGCTCGTTCCTTGAATGGGTGGGCCGCTTCCTGCGGGTTTTTCAAGGGTAGACGAGGTGGGACGGAGCGGGGCGAGGGAGATTTTACAGAACGTATCCGGGCGGCAATGCAAAACAAATGTGGGAGCTGGCTTGCCTGCGATAGCGGTATGTCAGCAAAGAATCATCCGCTGATGCACCGCCATCGCAGGCAAGACAGCTCCCACACTAACCGTGTTTATTCAGCAGAGGATGGCGCCAACCGTGCTTCAAGTTCAGCCACCTTCGCCTCCAGGCTCTCCAACCGCGCACGCGTGCGGGCCAGCACCACCATCTGGCTGTCAAACTCTTCCCGGCTGACCAGGTCGAGCTTGCTGAAACCACTTTGCAGCAATGCCTTGAACTGGCTTTCGATTTCATTGCGGGGCAGCGGGGTGTCGCCGCTGAACAGGCGAGAGGCGTGGCCGCTCAGGGCGTCGAGGAGGTCTTTGGGCGCGAGCATGGGAAACATTCCGGAAAACAGTTGGCCGGCAGTGTATCACGCAGCGTCTATAGTCTTTTTCATGCCGCGTTGCGCACGGTTTTCGCGCATCAAAGCGGGCGGCTGCGCACCGTTTTGATGCGCATTGCGGCCGCGCGCACGCCCCGTGGGTGGGCACAAGTGAGCAAGGGATTGATTTCAGTGGTTTTTACGGAGCTGGCAAGGTTTCTGCTTAGACGATCATGACCCATGCACTGATGCAGTCGCTGTGACGAATGCAGTGCGCCGACGGATCAGGGGTACAGGTTTCGTCACCAGTGGATCGCTGGCGTCGCAACGGCAAATGCCGAGGCGACGATGCGTTACAAAGCCAGGCACTGCGCTTAGACTTGAGACGGGTTTGTTTTCCTGGGGCAAGTCCACCAATTCGGGAGAGAGTTTTCATGAAGCTAGTCACTGCCATCATCAAGCCGTTCAAGTTGGACGATGTACGCGAGTCACTGTCCGAGATCGGCGTGCAGGGCATTACCGTTACTGAGGTCAAGGGCTTCGGTCGGCAGAAGGGTCATACCGAGCTGTATCGTGGCGCGGAATACGTAGTCGATTTCCTGCCGAAGGTGAAGATTGATGTCGCCATTGACGACAAGGATCTTGACCGGGTTATCGAGGCGATAACCAAGGCGGCCAACACCGGCAAGATCGGTGACGGCAAGATCTTCGTGGTCAATCTGGAACAGGCTATTCGCATCCGTACCGGCGAAACCGATACCGACGCAATCTAAGCCGCCAAACCCCAACGCCCCAGGAGAAAACACTATGACTCTGCGTAAATTCGCAGGGCTCGGAGCCCTGCTGTCCATCGTAATGCCAAGCCTGGCCATGGCGGCAGACGAAGTGGCTGCTCCAGTCCTCAACTCCGGCGACACCGCCTGGATGCTGACCGCCACCGCTTTGGTGCTGTTCATGACCATCCCTGGCCTGGCGCTGTTCTACGGCGGCATGGTCCGCTCCAAGAATATTCTGTCAGTGATGATGCAGTGCTTTGCCATCACCGGCTTGATCAGCATCCTGTGGGTCGTCTACGGCTACAGCATCGCGTTTGATACCACCGGTATGGAACAGGGTGTGGTCAACTTCAACTCCTTCTTCGGCGGCCTGGGCAAGGCGTTCCTGGCGGGTGTCACCCCGGCCAGCATCACCGGGCCTGCGGCGCTGTTTCCGGAAGCCGTGTTCATCACCTTCCAGATGACCTTCGCCATCATCACCCCGGCGCTGATCGTCGGTGCCTTCGCAGAGCGCATGAAGTTCTCCGCGATGCTGATCTTCATGGCTATCTGGTTCACCCTGGTCTACGCGCCGATCGCGCACATGGTCTGGAGCGGCAACGGTGGCCTGATGTGGGACTGGGGCGTGCTGGACTTCGCCGGCGGCACCGTCGTGCACATCAACGCGGGTGTGGCGGGCCTGGTGGCGTGCATCGTGCTGGGCAAGCGTAAAGGCTTCCCGACTACACCAATGGCACCGCACAACCTGGGTTATACCTTGATCGGCGCGGCCATGCTGTGGATCGGCTGGTTTGGCTTCAACGCCGGCTCCGCTGCGGCGGCCAACGGCACGGCGGGCATGGCGATGCTGGTCACCCAGATTGCCACGGCTGCTGCGGCGCTGGGCTGGATGTTCGCCGAGTGGATCACTCACGGCAAGCCAAGTGCACTGGGCATTGCCTCAGGTGTGGTGGCCGGCCTGGTCGCCGTGACGCCAGCCGCTGGCACCGTGGGCCCGATGGGTGCTCTGGTGATCGGGCTGGTTGCCGGTGTGGTGTGCTTCTTCTGCGCCACCAGCCTCAAGCGCAAGCTGGGCTACGACGACTCCCTGGACGCCTTCGGTGTGCACGGTATCGGCGGTATCGTCGGTGCGATCCTCACCGGTGTGTTTGCAGCCCCGGCACTGGGCGGTTTCGGCACCGTGACCGATATCGCTGCCCAGGTCTGGATCCAGTGCAAAGGCGTAGGCTTCACTGTGATCTATACAGCCATCGTGACCTTCGTCATCCTCAAGGTGCTGGACATGGTCATGGGCCTGCGTGTCACTGAGGAAGAAGAGGCTGTGGGCCTCGACCTGGCGCAACACAACGAGCGCGGCTACAACTTGTAAGTACGCGAAAAAAACATGCCCGGCTTGCCGGGCATTTTTTTGTCTGGTGTTTGTCTTTGGCTAAAGGTGTATGGGTTTTTTATCAACTTTGTGATGGGATCCACACGGCACTTTTCAGAGTGCAAATGTCTTACAGGCATGAAGGCGTATTCGGCACTTTGTTTTTTCCCAGAGCGCGCTAGAATGCGCGCCGATGGGCGGAGAACTGTATGTGGCAACAGACCCTGATTACCCTGCGGGCCAAGCCCCGGGGCTTTCATCTGGTAACGGACGAGTTGCTTGCCGGCTTGCCTGAATTGAAGGCTTGCCGTGTGGGCCTGTTGCATTTGTGGCTGCAGCACACCTCGGCCTCGTTGACCGTCAACGAGAATGCCGACCCGGCGGTTCGCCGTGACTTCGAGCGTTTTTTCAACCTGCTGGTGCCACAGGGCCGCGCAGGGTTTGAACACAACGACGAAGGTCCGGATGATCTGCCGGCGCACTTCAAGGCCAGTCTGCTGGGTTGCCAGCTGAGTTTGCCGGTCAAGGCCGGCCGCTTGGCGATGGGGACCTGGCAAGGTGTTTATCTGGGCGAGCACCGTGATCATGGCGGTGCTCGTAAAGTCCTCGCCACCTTGCACGGTGAAGAGGCATAAGCCACTGGAAATCCGGTGGATGTTGATTTTTTTCCGGCGACCTCGACAGAGGGTGAAGCTGGGCTATAACTAATCTGCTTTTCGCAAGTCATGAGGTAGAACATGAGCGACGATGATCTGGAACAAGACGACCTCGAAGTAGGTGATGAAGACGACACCGAAGAAGGTCTTGAAGTAGCGGCGGAAGACGTTGCTGACGATGCCGAGGATGGCGGTGCCGATGACGCGGCTCCCAAAGCCAAAGGCAAAGCCAAGGCTGCTGTTTCGGTAGACGAGCTGCCAAGCGTTGAAGCCAAGAACAAAGAGCGCGATGCCCTGGCCCGTGCGATGGAAGAGTTCCTCGCTAAAGGCGGCAAAGTGGTCGAAGTCGAGGCTAACGTGGTTGCAGACCCACCGAAGAAGCCGGATAACAAGTACGGCAGCCGACCTATCTAAGGTCTGCCTCCTGCTTGTAAGAAAAAGCCCGCCGTCGCTGCGGGCTTTTTCATGCCTGGAGCCATTACCAGTTCGCTGCAATACCTTGTGGGAGCTGGCTTGCCTGCGATAGCGGTGTATCTGCGAGCCCTGTGTTGATTGGCCCACCGCTATCGCAGGCAAGCCAGCTCCCACATTGGGGGGCAGTGTTAACCCCAGCGACTCAGCAGTGGCGGCAACTCCGTCAGGCTGCGAATCTGCGCATCCGGGTGCTTGTCACCCTCCCAGGCCTTGCCCGCGGGGTTAAACCACACCGCCCGCAGCCCAGCCTGCTGAGCACCGGCGATGTCATCCCCAGGGTGATCGCCCACGTGCACCGCCGCTCCGGCGTCCACGCCACCGCGCTGCAACGCCTCTTCAAACAAGCGCCCGTCCGGCTTGGCAATGCCGATGTCTTCAGCGCGCAAGGCAAAATGGAAGTAGTCCGCCAGGCCAACGCGCTGCACATCGGCATTGCCATTGGTGATCACCCCCAGCAGGAAGTGCTGGCGCAGCGCCTTGAGCATCGGCTCGGCTTCCGGGAACACGGTGAGCTGGTGACGTGCATGGATGAACGCTTCGAAGCACACATCCGCCATTTGCGCCGCTTCAGGCTGGGGATAGCCGGCCTCTTCGAATGCCAACATCAACACCCGATGGCGCAGGATGCTGATGCGGTGCTTGAGCTCGGGATGACGCTGCAATACTTGCTGGCGCAGGCTGGCGAAATGCTCCAGGGGTAGGTCCCCGACCTTGGAGGCGTTGAGCGCCAGCCATTCGCGCATCGACGCTTCGGCGCTGATGATGACGGGTACGTTGTCCCAGAGGGTGTCGTCCAGGTCGAAGGTGATCAGCTTGATACTCATGAGTCGCTGCCTTTGATGCGTTTGGCCCGTGGATGGGCGCTGTCGTACACCGTTGCCAGGTGCTGGAAGTCCAGGTGTGTATAGATCTGGGTGGTCTTGATATCGGCGTGGCCGAGCAGTTCCTGTACGGCGCGCAGATCCTGGGAGGACTCCAGCAGGTGGCTGGCGAAGGAATGGCGCAGCATGTGCGGGTGCAGATTCTGCCCCAGCTCCCGCTCGCCGGCGGCCTTGACCCGAAGCTGGATCGCTCGGGGCCCCAGGCGTCGGCCTTGCTGGCTGACGAACACCGCATCGTCCGCCGGGTTGGTCAAAAGGCGCAGTGGCAGCCATAGCTGCAAGGCTTCGCGGGCTTTTCTGCCCACCGGCAGTACGCGGGTCTTGCTGCCTTTGCCGAGCACTTGTATCAGGCCATCGGCGAGGTCCAGCTGATCGAGGTTCAGGCTTGTCAGCTCCGACAGGCGCAGGCCCGAAGAATAGAACAGCTCAAGGATTGCCTGGTCGCGATGGGCCAGGAAGTCATCCTCTACCGCACCATCGAGCAACTGCAAGGCACGATCGGTATCCAGGGTCTTGGGCAGGCGCCGCTCGCCTTTGGGCGGGGACAGGCCATTGGCCGGGTCGTGATCGCACAGGCCTTCGCGATTGAGGTAGTGATAGAGGCCGCGCACTGCCGACAGCAGGCGAGACAGGCTACGCGAGGACTGGCCTTGCTGGTGCAACCGGGCGATCAGGCTGCGCAGGGTCTGGATATCCAGGGCTTTCCAGCTACTGACGTGCTGTTTCTCACAATAGGCCAGGACCTTGTTCAAGTCCCGCCGATAGGCTTCAAGGGTGTGGGGCGACACCTGGCGCTCATTGCGCAGGTGAGCGCAATAGGCGTCCAGTTGCCGCTCCATGGTCAGCGCACCGCGCGCAGTGTGGTGGTGTGGCGCGGCAGGACGCGGCCCAGCACTTCGGCGATGTAGGTCAGGAACAGCGTGCCCACCGAGCTTTTGTAGTGCGCAGGGTCACGGCTGGCGATGGCCAGCACGCCGTGCAAGCCTTGATGGCTGACGGCGATGACGGCGGTAGAGCCGATCTGCTTGCGCTGCTCGGCACCAAACAGGAAGTCCAGTTCATGTTCACGCAAGGTGCCGCTGACAGTCTTGCCTTCGGACAGCAAGCCGCCGATGGCTGTCTGTGCTTCACCACCTGTGACCCAGCGACCCACCGGCATCGGGTTGTCGCTGAACAGGATCAGGCTGACAAAGGGCACCTGGAAGTCCTCGCGCAGGCTGTCTTCCACGGCGATCACCGTTTCTTCCAGGCTGGCGGCGTCCATCAGGGTCAGGATCAGGCGGCGGGTCTTGTCGAACAAGCGGTCGTTGTCGCGGGCCACGTCCATCAGGTGGGAAAGCCGATGGCGCATTTCAATATTGCGCTCGCGCAGGATCTTCATCTGTCGTTCCACCAGCGACACGGTATCGCCGCGCTGGTGGGGAATGCGCAAGGCCGGCAGCAGTTCTTCATGCTCGACGAAGAAGTCCGGATTAGCCTCAAGGTACGCCGCGACAGCAGCGGCCTCCAGGCTTTCACTCGGGGTAGCGTGTGCGGGTACTTGAGGCTTATCGGTCATTGGCTTGGCTCACTCATAGACGGACCTGTCCTTCGTATACACGCGAGGCCGGCCCGGTCATCATCACCGGGTGGCCAGGGCCTGCCCATTCGATGGACAAGCGTCCACCGGGCAGGTCGATCAGCAGCGGCGAGTCCATCCACCCCTGGCTGATCGCGGCTACGGCAGCGGCACAAGCGCCGGTACCGCAAGCCTGGGTTTCGCCGGCGCCGCGTTCCCAAACGCGCAATTGCGCGCGGGTACGGTCGATCACCTGCAGGAAGCCCACATTGACCCGCGCTGGAAAGCGCGGGTGATGTTCGATCTTCGGCCCCAGTTCGTGCACCGGGGCGTTATTGATGTCGTTGACCCGCAGTACCGCATGGGGGTTGCCCATGGACACGGCGGCGATATCCACGGTTTTGCCATCCACGTCCAGCGGGTAACTGAGGGCCTGCTCGGTGGCCTGGAACGGAATATCCGCCGGCACCAGGCGTGGCGCGCCCATGTTGACGCTGATCTGGCCGTCACTGCGAATATCCAGTTCGATCACACCGCCCTTGGTTTCGACGCGAATCTGGCGCTTGGCCGTCAGGCGCTTGTCCAGCACAAAGCGTGCAAAGCAGCGCGCACCGTTGCCGCACTGTTCCACTTCGGAACCGTCGGAATTGAAGATCCGGTAGCGGAAGTCCACCTCCGGGTTGCTCGGCGCCTCCACCAGCAGCAACTGGTCGAAACCGATGCCGGTGTGACGATCGCCCCACTGTTTGGCGTGTTTGGGCAGGATGTGCGCGTGCTGGCTGACCAGGTCCAGAACCATGAAATCATTGCCCAGCCCGTGCATCTTGGTAAAACGCAGCAGCATGGCTTACTCCGGCAGCAGGCTTTCGCCAGCATACAACTGGGCTACCGTCTCGCGGCGACGCACTTCAAATGCTTGATCACCGTCCACCAGCACCTCGGCGGCACGGCCGCGAGTGTTGTAGTTGGAACTCATGACAAACCCATAGGCACCCGCCGAATGCACGGCCAGCAGATCACCTTCTTCCAGGGCCAGCTGACGATCCTTGGCCAGGAAGTCGCCGGTCTCGCAGATCGGGCCGACGATGTCATAGGTGCGTGCTTCGCTTGCGCGAGGCGTCACGGCGGTGACATCCATCCAGGCCTGGTACAGCGCCGGGCGGATCAGGTCGTTCATCGCCGCATCGACGATGGCGAAGTCCTTGTGTTCGGTGTGCTTGAGGTACTCGACCTGGGTCAACAGCACGCCGGCGTTGGCGACGATATAGCGGCCCGGCTCGAACATCAGCGTCAGGTCGCGGCCTTCGATGCGTTCGCGCACGGCCTGGATATAGTCGCTAATCAACGGTGGCTCTTCGTCTCTATAACGTACGCCGACGCCGCCGCCCAGGTCGATGTGCTGCAGGTAGATGCCGCACTCGCCCAAACGATCGATCAAGGCCAGCAGACGGTCAAGGGCATCCAGAAAGGGTGGCAGTGTGGTCAGTTGCGAGCCGATATGGCAGTCGACACCCAGTACTTCCAGGTTTGGCAGTTGCGCGGCGCGGATGTACACCTCTTCGGCGTCGGCGATGGCGATGCCGAACTTGTTCTCTTTGAGACCGGTGGAAATGTACGGGTGGGTGCCGGCGTCGACATCCGGGTTGACGCGCAGGGAGATCGGCGCACGAACGCCCATCTCGGCGGCAACGACTTGCAGGCGCTCCAGCTCGTCGGTGGATTCGACGTTGAAGCAATGCACGCCGACTTCCAGGGCGCGGCGCATGTCTTCGCGGGTCTTGCCGACGCCGGAGAACACGATTTTCTCAGCCTGGCCGCCGGCGGCCAATACGCGTTCGAGCTCGCCACGGGAGACGATGTCGAAACCGGCGCCCATGCGCGCCAGGACATTCAGCACACCCAGGTTGGAGTTGGCCTTGACCGCGTAGCACACCAGATGCGGCACGCCATCGAGGGCGTCAGTGAACGAGCGGTATTGGGCTTCGATATGCGTACGGGAGTACACGTAGGTCGGGGTACCAAAGCGCTGGGCAATCGCGGACAGCGCCACGCCTTCCGCGAACAGCTCGCCGTCCCGGTAGTTAAAAGCGTCCATAAGTTTCCCTTAGTAGGTGTCGTGCTTATGCGCTTTTGACGGCTTTTGCGACGATTGCGCCTGTTCATTCGGATCTTTGCTGTCATCCGGCAGGTACAACGGGCCTTTCTGGCCACAGGCACTAACGAGGCAAGCGACCGCGACGAGCGCAGCAAGGGAAGAGATCAGGCGCTTCATGGCGAAATCCTTGAATATGCATTAATTGCGCCCGAGTATACCGACCACCCGGCAGCTTGCCTATGCGCCGCACTACCCGTCCGGCGGGGCTTTGCCGAGGAGCACAAGAAGCGGGCTACGCTACTTGATGATATTTCGTACTGCCATCTGTCATGAAATCGGTATCCTTTGCAATCGGCGAAGCGCGTCCGTATTGTGCCCCGCTTGAGCAAAACCAGACACTTTTGAGGTTGCCACAATGAGTTTGACCGAAGCCCGTTTTCACGACCTGGTGGATGCCACCCAGGAGAAGCTGGAAGATATTTTCGACGACAGCGACCTGGATGTGGATCTGGAAAACTCGGCTGGTGTGCTGACCGTCAAGTTCGAGAGCGGCCCGCAACTGATCTTCAGTCGCCAGGAGCCGCTGCGTCAGCTGTGGCTGGCTGCGCGCTCCGGTGGCGTTCACTTCGACTACGACGAAGAAAGCGGCAAATGGCAGTGCGACAAAAGTGAAGAGTTGCTGGGCGAAATGCTCGCGCGCCTCGTCGAGGAATATACCGGCGCCGAGCTGGATTTCGAAGAGATCTGACCGTGACCCAGCCTGTACCTGTACGCCCGCCCAAGCCGCTGTTCAGCAATGTCAGCCCGGCGGTGCCGTCACCTTGTATCAGTTTGTGTCGCCTGGACGAGCAGAAAGTCTGCCTCGGCTGCTTCCGCCACGTGGAAGACATCCGTGAATGGCGCTCCGCCGACGATGCGCGGCGCCGGGTGATCTGCGCGCAAGCTGAGCAGCGCAAGGCCCAAGCCTGACAGCATCTTGTTTATTTGTGACGCTGTGGTAGTGTCCGGGTACACCTCAACTCATCGAGGTCCGTGAGAACCCCGCCTTTTTCTGGCGGGGTTTTGCTTTTTTGTGCAGAAAAAAGGAGTCTGCCTGAATCATGACCGCACCTTCCATCATTCTTACCCGTCTTGACGTGCAGCGTCTTGAGCAACTGATCGACCGCTTGGGCGACGAGTTTCCCGGCGTCGAAGCGTTGCAAGCCGAACTCGACCGCGCCGAAGACGTGGTCGGTCACGATGAAGTGACTGCGGGTGTCGTGACCATGAACTCCAGCGTGCATTGCCGTGAGCAAAGCAGCGGCAAGGACTATCACCTGACGCTGGTCTACCCCAAGGACGCGAACGCCGACGAAGGCAAGATCTCGATCCTGGCTCCGGTAGGCAGTGCTTTGCTGGGGCTGCAAGTGGGCCAGCATATCGACTGGCCTGCACCGGGTGGCAAAACGCTCAAGCTGGAATTGCTCAGTGTCGAAGGCCAGCCCAAGGATGGCGGGGCTTTCTCGCTCTAAATCTGGCCCAGTGCGGCATTGAGGGACTGTTCCAGTTCGGCTTTGTAGCGCAGGTACAAATTGCTCGGGCTTTGCACATCACCGAGCAGTCCTGACAAGTCCAGATCAGTGATGTAGCAACGGTAACGTTCGGTTTCCCGGCGTTGCCCGACGATCTCCCGGGCGACCATGGCAAACAGTTGGTCGCCAAATTCCAGTTCGCAAAATTCCCGCTGATTGCAGTAAAGGGTGATCCCCACCTGGCCAGGCGCGCCTTTGCCGATAATTGCCTGCACGTCATAAAACGGCTTGTTGGCAGGGTTCTGCGGCGCCGGTCGTGGTTCCACGCCGCGGGCGCGGCTGCTGCCCGATGGCAATAACTGATAGTACAAGGTGTGCACTTCACTCAGGGGCTGTCGGGAATCCAGGGACGACAGCGCTTCGCGGCGATAGAGGATCGATTGCAGGAAGCGTTGCAGCGGAGCCAGCAGACTTTGTTCATCATGAAACGGCAAGCGCTGCTGCCAAAGCGCGTTGAATTCGTCGAGTACGTACAGCTGGGCGAAGCCTTCATTGACTCGATAGAACACTTGCACGCAATCGGCCTGGCCCATAGGCAGGAGCAGCGCCAGGTCATGGTCTTCCAGGGCCATGGCGTCAAGGTGCCAAGGGCTGTAGCTGGCCAGTTCCTCACTGAGGTAGGCAATCAGCGCGTCCTGGGTTGGCAGTGACACATGATTGGCCTGGCCCGGTGTCAGTTCCATGACGTGATAGTGCTGTTGCACCTGCAACAGGTAACGATGATTGCCTTGGCCAAGCAGCAGGTGTTGTGCGGTTTCGAACACCTCTTCTACACGCTGGGCAATGAACTGCGCACGGTTGTGGCAAAAACAACGCACTCGCAGCCGTGGCAGATGACCCAGCGGTAGTTGGTTGAGGTAATCGCGCAGGCAGTCGAGCAGGGCGTGGGGGCCGTCATAGCGGCTGACCATCACCTCGTTCCAGCTGTTGAGCATGACCTGGTCCAGGGTCAGCACCAGGTTTTCGCGTACACCGGCGTAGCTCAGGGAGTCGGTGCGCTCTGTTGTCATCAGGATATTCAGGTCGCGATGATGCTTGAGCGGGTCAACCCCGACGTTGATCAGCAACAGCACCTCTTCGGGCACTGCCGGGCGCAGCAAGCGGCTCTCATCGACACTGGCCAGGGGCAGGGCGATGGTCTGTTGCAGGCTGCCCAGCAGGTTGAACAACTCGAACTCGGTCATGTCGCTGACACCGGGGTGCAGCGCCAGGCGGGTACTGCTGTCGATCACGCCGTTGCGATGGCACCAGGTGAGCATTTCCAGCAGGTCCCGGCTGCGTTTGATCGGCGCGAAGTGCTCCCATTCCAGGGCCGTCAGGTTGCCGTTATACAAACCCCAATGGTGCTGGCCCGGCTCCTTGCGGTTGGGCGACTGCACCAGGGTCAGGGTGTCTTCGGCCAGGTCCGGGGCGATGCCTGGGTTAATGAACTCAACCTTGCCGGCCTTGCGTTCGAACGCCGCATACAAGCGCCGGCCCAGTACATTGAGGTCGCGTTTGTTGATCAGGCTGGCAGTCTGTTCGCTGCGGGCGAACTGGGTGAGGAAACGGTAGCTGTAGTTCAGTTCATTGACCAGAGCGCGGCGCTCGGAAGCAACCTGACGCACTTTCCACTGGCTGCGACTGTCCAGCAGGGCCAGTTGGCGCTGGTCCCAACCCCATTCCTGGGCCAGGCGTTCCAGCAGCAGTCGCTGCCAAGTGGGGGTGCGCTGGCCGGCGCTGAGCTTGCGGTTGATCTTCAGGTACAGGCTGCGTCGTACCAGTTCCAGGCGATCCGGCTCGTTGCGGGCCTTGAGGTATTCCTCGATGCGGCGATACACCACGATGTAAGGGTCCAGCTCATCCAGGTCCACTTGGTTGGCGAACACCGCTCGCTTGAAACGCAGGCTCAGGCAGTACACGTTCGGATGTTCGCTGGCGTAGACCTCGGTCAGCAGCAGCTTGAGCACCGATTTGTACGGTGACTCGATGCCCTTGAACAATTGCCACAGCCCGGCACCTATGAACTCGCCCGGCGGGATATGGGCCAAGTGACCCAGGTCGAGGGTTTCATCGGCGCGGATAAACCGCTTGGAAATCAGGGCGTGGGTAAATTCGGCGTAGCGCTTTTCTTCGTAGACCGGCACCAGCCACCAGATCGGCGTGCGCCCGGCCAGCCAGATGGCTGTGCGGTAGAACTCGTCCAGCAGCAGGTAGTGCTGGGTAGTACCGCAATCGTCGGAGCTTAGTTGCGTATCGCGTTCACCCAGGACAAAGCGTGTAGGTTCGATCAGGAAAAAATGCGCCTCGGCGCCCATGCTCAAGGCCCAGGCTTCCAGCAGTTGGCACTTCTTGCGCAGCTCTGCCAGTTCGCTTTCGTCCAGGTCGGGAGCGTGGCACACCCACACGTCCATATCGCTTTGATCGGCCTGGGCCAGCGTGCCGAGGCTGCCCATCAGGAACAGGCCGTGGATGGGGCGGGGCGGGTTGCCATGGCGCGGTTTATAGGAGAACGAGCGGGTCAGGCGTTGGGCTTCGGCCAGGGCCTGGGCGTTAGGTTCGAAATTCGACAGCCCCGCCGGGGTGCTGCTGGAGACATAGCCCGGCAACAGTGGGTGATTGACGTGGAAAAACAGCGGCAACAAAGTCAGCACGCCTTGTTGGCGTGGTGTCAGCCCCTCGACAGCCCGGGCCATGCGGCCCTCATTGAGGGCCATGAAACGCGCGCGCAACTGGGTCAGCACCTTGCGGTCGATGCCTTCGTCCAGATCGGGGCGGATTTCGTGGGTGCGGGTCATGTCGAACTCGGTGGCTCGCTGGGCCCGACGTGGGCAGCCATGCAGGAGTCTACAGACAGTAGCGTAGGAGTTTTAGAGGGAAGTGGCTTTTTGGCGTCAGAATTTTTGCGCCACACAACTAGCGCCCTCGGAGTCCGCAACGGGCGGACCCCATGGGCGGGATCAGGTGTCAGGCAGCTTCTTTGGTGTTGGCAGTGGTCAGAATGGTCAGCAGGGTTTGAGCCTGCTCTGCAGCATCCCGGCCAAGGCTCGTCAGGTAGCCCCCGTCCGGCTGATCGATCAGTCCTTTCGCATGGAGGCGCTTGGCAGCGGCGATGGCGGTAGGAGCGGCGGTCTGATGGACTTTCAAGCCCTCCTTGGTGCTGTCCAAGGGGAAGAGTACAAGGATTTCCAGTTCGGCAACCAACTCAGGGGTATACGACATAAGGACTCCAGACTTTCTAAAATTTATTAGAGGCTAGCAGGCCATAAGGTGAACGCACTTTGGCGGGCTGTCCAGTGAGAAAGTCGTAGGTATTGATATGGCGCAGATTTGTGGCGAGGAAGCGGGCTTCCCGGCCACGCCAAGGTTGGTTTCAGTTGTTTTCAGGCGGTAGCTCAGGAAGTGCTCGCAGCGCCGTTTCATACCATTGGGTATCGAAGGCACGGTCTTCTTCGAGCATCTTGTCTATCTCAACGGCCAGCACATGGGCCATGAGGTTCAAAATGTCTTCGCGCTCGTAACCTACCAGGGTCAGTTTATTGAAGGTGGCCTTGGCGGCAGGCGGGTTGTCGCTTTCGATCTGGTTTTCGATGGCCTGGGTCAGCGTGCTTTCGGTGAACTCTTCTTCGTCGTTATCAATATCGGTCGGCTCGCTCATGGCAGGCTCCTCAAGGAAAGGGTGCCAGTCTACCGCCATTCAGGCAGGTGATGCTGCTGGTCAGGCCGGGCGCCTGGAACTATAACTCTTGCAGCCAACCCCACACCCGGCCTGGAGGCATCTGCAATGCTCAAGCTCTACGGATTTTCAGTCAGTAACTACTACAACATGGTCAAGCTTGCACTTCTGGAGAAAGGGCTGGCTTTCGAGGAGGTGCCTTTCTATGCAGGCCAGACCCCCGAAGCCTTGGCGGTGAGCCCGCGAGGCAAAGTGCCGGTGCTGGGCGTCAAGCAAGGGTTTATCAATGAAACCAGCGTGATTCTGGAGTACATCGAACACACTCAGGAAGGCCCTTCATTGCTGCCGGCCGACCCTTTTCAACGGGCTCAGGTGCTGGCGCTGTGCCGTGAAATCGAGCTCTACATCGAACTGCCTGCGCGAGCGTGTTTCGCCGAGGCTTTTTTCGGCATGACGGTGCCGGAGGCGATCAAGGAGAAATCCAGGGCCGAGCTGCTGCTTGGGATCGGTACGTTAGGTCGGCACGGTAAGTTCGCGCCTTATGTGGCTGGGGAGAACTTCACCATTGCGGATTTGTATTTCATGTACAGCCTGAACCTGGCGTGCGGCGTGGGCGAGAAGCTGTTCGGGCTGGACCTGCTGGCGCAGTTGCCGCAGGTGAAGGCCTTGTTGGGGCGCCTGAATGAAATGCCCAACGCGCAGAAGGTCGAGGCGGACAGGCAGGCGGCGATGCCTGCATTCATGGCGATGATTGCGGCCAAAAGGTGAGCAAATGTGGGAGGGGGGCTTGCTCCCGATGGTGGTGTATCAGGTAAGAAAATCTTAGCTGACCCACCGCCATCGGGAGCAAGCCCCCTCCCACAGTTTTAGCGGCTGGCGAGCAATTCTTTGCCGCGCACGACCGCTGCCTTGACCTGTGCCGGCGCAGTGCCGCCCACATGGTTGCGGGCATTTACCGAGCCTTCCAGGGTCAGCACGGCAAACACATCCTGTTCGATCTGGTCGCTGAACTGGCGCAGTTCTTCCAGGCTCATTTCCGCGAGGTCCTTGCCGGTGTCCACCCCGTATTTCACCGCGTGGCCGACGATTTCGTGGCAGTCACGGAACGGCAGGCCACGGCGCACCAGGTAGTCCGCCAGGTCGGTTGCCGTGGAGAAACCCCGCAGGGCTGCTTCACGCATGATCGCGTGTTTGGGCTTGATCGCGGGGATCATGTCGGCAAAGGCGCGCAGCGAATCACGCAGGGTGTCCGCGGCGTCGAACAGCGGTTCCTTGTCTTCCTGGTTGTCCTTGTTGTAGGCCAATGGTTGGCCTTTCATCAGGGTCAACAGGCCCATTAGCGCGCCGAATACACGGCCGCTCTTGCCGCGCACCAACTCAGGCACGTCAGGGTTTTTCTTTTGCGGCATGATCGAGCTGCCGGTGCAGAAGCGGTCCGGCAGGTCGATGAACTGGAATTGGGCACTGGTCCATAGCACCAGTTCTTCGGAGAAGCGCGACAGGTGCATCATCGCGATACTGGCGGCGGCACAGAATTCGATGGCGAAGTCGCGGTCCGAAACGCCGTCCAGGGAGTTGCCGCCCACGGCGTCAAAACCCAGCAGTTGCGCGGTGTACTCGCGGTCGATCGGGTAGGTGGTGCCGGCCAGCGCAGCGCTGCCCAACGGCATACGGTTGGCGCGCTTGCGGCAATCGACCAGGCGCTCGTAATCGCGACTGAGCATTTCGAACCAGGCCAGCAGGTGGTGGCCGAAGGTCACTGGCTGTGCGGTCTGCAAGTGAGTGAAGCCGGGCATGATGGTGTCCGATTCACGCTCGGCCTGCTCCAGCAGACCTTTTTGCAGGCGGGTGATTTCGGCCAGGATCAGGTCGATTTCATCGCGCAGCCACAGGCGAATATCGGTGGCTACCTGATCGTTACGGCTGCGGCCGGTGTGCAGTTTCTTGCCGGTCACGCCGATGCGATCGGTCAGGCGTGCCTCGATGTTCATGTGCACGTCTTCCAGATCGACGCGCCAGTCGAACGTGCCTGCCTCGATTTCACCGCGGATGGTGGTCAGGCCGTCGATGATGCTGTCACGCTCGGCGTCGGTCAGCACGCCGACCTTGGCCAGCATCGTGGCATGGGCGATGGAGCCCATGATGTCGTGGCGGTACAGGCGCTGGTCGAAGGTGACGGAGGCGGTGAAGCGCGCGACGAAGGCGTCGACGGGTTCACTGAAGCGGCCGCCCCAGGACTGGTTGGTCTTGTCGGTGCTCATGGATTCGCTCGTGATCTGCTTGAAAGAGGCATGAAGGTGTACCGGCGATAATAACAGGGTTGCCCGTGAAGGCGGTGCCGCGGGTGATCGGCAATTTTATTTGTGTCGTAGATGGCTAAGTGCCTTGCCGCCGAACGCATCCGGGACGAGACTGGAGATACGTACTTATTGAAACGATATTTGACGATTGAGCAATATCGTCTCAGTGAGCGTCTACAGTTGGACTGCTAGTGTGTGAATGCACCAAAGTCTGGTGATGCGGTCATAACCAGACTATCCATTAAACAGGGGGGTATTCGGATTGTGTATCAGTGAACCCTACGACGATGCCCGAAGGCAGCAGGTCTTGGGCTCTATTGAACAGGTCCGGGTAAATTTGGGTGCCGCTCTCAGGGCACTTTTTGCCGCTCGCGCTAGTCTTAGCGTGGATCGCTGTGACGCAAGTCACCGCACCTGTCTACGCTATCCTTGTGCGAGACTCACGCAGGAATCCAGCGCAATATGAATGTCCTGATCGTTGATGACGAACCCCAAGCCCGCGAGCGACTGAGCCGTCTAGTCAGTGAACTCGAGGGTTATACAGTCCTTGAACCGAGTGCCACCAGCGGTGAGGAGGCGTTGACGCTGATCGACAGCCTCAAGCCGGATGTGGTGCTGCTCGATATCCGTATGCCGGGCTTTGATGGCCTGCAAGTCGCTGCCCGCCTGAGCGAACGCGAATCGCCACCTGCCGTGGTGTTGTGCGCGGCCCAGGAAGAGTTCTCTGCACAGACGCTGGAAGACAGCGGTGTCAGTTTTCTCGTCAAGCCGGTCACCGCCGAGGCCTTGCTCAAAGCCTTGAAAAAAGCCGAGCGTCCCAGCCGTGCCCAACTTGCCGCACTGACCCAGCCTGCGGCCCAAAGTGGTAACGGGCCACGCAGCCACATCAGTGCGCGCACCCGCAAAGGCATCGAGCTGATCCCGCTCAACCAGGTGGTCTACTTTATTGCCGATCACAAGTACGTGACCCTGCGCCACGAAGCTGGCGAAGTGCTGCTGGATGAGCCGCTCAAGGCTCTTGAGGATGAATTCGGCGACCGTTTTGTGCGTATCCATCGCAACGCGCTGGTAGCCCGCGAACGTATCGAGCGCTTGCAGCGCACACCCCTGGGGCACTTTCAGCTCTTCCTGAAGGGGCTCAATGGCGATGCGTTGATCGTCAGCCGACGCCATGTCGCCGGCGTGCGCAAGATGATGCAGCAGCTTTAGCCCAAGGGCTGGGGCGCGGTCTGCCTTCCTTATCCCGGTGCGATGTGGCCAGGGAGGCCCCGCACTTGCTGATTCAAATCAAAGCGTATTTGCCTGAGCTGTTATTATCCGCCGTATCTATTCAGTACGGATTGATCCATGTCCTCTCGCGAAATCCGCATCGCCACCCGTAAAAGCGCCTTGGCCTTGTGGCAGGCCGAATACGTCAAAGCACGCCTTGAGCAGGCTCATCCGGGCCTCAAGGTATCCCTGGTGCCCATGGTCAGTCGCGGCGACAAGCTGCTGGACTCACCCCTGTCGAAAATCGGCGGCAAGGGTCTTTTCGTCAAGGAGCTGGAAACTGCGCTGCTGGAAAACGAAGCCGACATCGCTGTGCATTCGATGAAAGACGTGCCCATGGACTTCCCTGAAGGCCTGGGCCTTTTTTGCATCTGCGAGCGCGAAGATCCGCGTGATGCCTTTGTTTCCAATACCTACGCGTCCCTGGATGACTTGCCGCTGGGCAGCATCGTCGGCACCTCCAGCCTGCGTCGCCAGGCTCAGTTGTTGACACGTCGGCCCGACTTGCAGATTCGCTTTTTGCGCGGCAACGTCAATACGCGCCTGGCCAAGCTGGATGCCGGCGAATATGACGCGATCATTCTTGCCGCCGCCGGCTTGATCCGCTTGGGCTTCGAAGATCGCATCACATCGGCCATCAGCGTCGAAGACAGCCTGCCCGCCGGCGGGCAGGGCGCAGTCGGCATCGAATGTCGGACCGTCGACAGCGAAATCCACGCACTGCTCAAGCCCCTCGATCACGCCGATACCGAAGTTCGTGTGACCGCCGAGCGCGCCCTGAACAAACACCTCAATGGCGGCTGCCAAGTCCCCATCGCCTGCTATGCCGTACTCGAAGGTGAGAACCTGTGGCTGCGTGGCCTGGTGGGGGATCCGGATGGCGGTACCCTGCTGACCGCCCAGGTGCGTGGGCCGCAACGAGATGCGACGGCCTTGGGGATTCAGGTTGCCGAGGAGTTGCTGGACAAAGGCGCCGGTGCCATTTTGCAAAAAGTCTATGGCGAGGCCGGTCCGCAGTGACCGACTGGCGAGTGCTGCTGACGCGGCCTGCCGAGGAGTCGACAGCCCTGGCGGCTTTATTGTCCCAGGCCGGTATATACAGCAGCCGTCTGCCGTTGCTGGAGACGCAAGCGTTAGCGGTCACGGCTGAGCAACAAGCGGTGTTTGACGCGTTGCAGCGTTATTGCGCGGTCATTGTTGTGAGCAAGCCGGCCGCGCGCCTGGCGCTGCAACGGTTGGGGAATGCCGTGCCGCCAATGCCGTGGTTCAGCGTCGGTGCGGCGACGGCGCAGATCCTCGCCGGTCATGGCCTCGACGTTCATTATCCCGCCACTGGCGATGACAGCGAGGCCTTGCTTCAATTGCCTGCATTGCGCGAGGCTATCGCACAGCCGGGCGCCAAGGTGCTGATCCTGCGTGGCGAGGGCGGCCGCGAGTTGCTGGCAGAGCGTTTGCGCGAGCAAGGTGCTAGTGTCGACTATCTGGAATTGTATCGGCGTTTTCTCCCGGTCTACGAGACGGGTGCGCTGATGCAACGCATCCGGTTGGAACGCTTGAACGGCCTGGTGGTCAGCAGTGGGCAGGGTTTTTTACACCTGCAAGCCCTGGCGGGCACCGATTGGCCACAGGTGGCACAGCTGCCGTTGTTCGTGCCCAGCCCGCGCGTCTATGAGATGGCGCGGGCCGCTGGCGCAAAAAAAGTTGTGGATTGTCGCGGCGCGAGTGCCGCGGCTTTGTTAGTGGCGTTGGGGAGCTATCCCGTTCCCACTCTCTGATACGCAAAGGACGGATACGTGAGCGAAACAGCCTTGCCTAAAGATGAAGCTCAGCCCGCGCTTGATGCGCCGGTCGAGACACCGGTCACCGCGCCGCGCCGTGGCAATGGCCTGGCGGTCGTCGCCTTGCTGCTAGGGGCTGCTGGCGTAGCTGCTGGCGGCTGGGGGATCTGGCAGGTCCGCGCCCTTCAAGCCAGCAGCCAACATCAATTGAGCCAAGTGCAGACCCTGGATGACCAATCCCAGAGCCTCAAGCAAAGCCAGCAACAGTTGGCCGCCCGTCTGGCGCAATTGCCGGGTGCGGACGAGCTGGAAGAGCGCCGCCGCCTGGTTGCCCAGTTGCAGGGCGATCAGCAACGCCTGAGCCAGCGCCTCGAAACGGTGTTGGGCGCCAGCCGCAAGGATTGGCGCCTGGCCGAGGCGGAGCATCTGATCCGTCTGGCCAGTTTGCGTTTGTCTGCCTTGCAAGACATCAACAGTGCGCAGTCGCTGGTCCAGGGCGCCGACGAGATTCTTCGCGAGCAGAGCGACCCAGGGGCTTTCACCGCCCGTGAGCAACTGGCCAAGAGCCTTGCCGCATTGCGCAGCACTGAGCAACCAGACCGCACCGGCCTGTACCTGCAACTGGCGGCCTTGCGTGACCAGGTCGTGCAACTGGCGGCGATTGCCCCGGAGTATCAGCTTACGGAACCTGCTTCCCAAGGGCGCCCCACCAGCGATACGCAGAACCAGTTGAGCCAGTGGTGGGAACAGATTTCCCGCTATTTCCGCATCGACTTCAACCCGGATGACAATATCCGGCCATTGTTGGCAGGCCAGGGTTTGAACCAAGTGCGCCTGGCCTTGAGCCTGGCGCTGGAGCAGGCGCAGTGGGCCGCGCTCAACGGCGAGTCGGCGGTATACAGCCGCTCGCTGGGCGAAGCGCGCAGCGTATTGCAAGACAACTTCAATCAGGACAACCCGCAGAGCAAGGCGATGCTGGCGCGTATCGCTGAACTTGAGCCCAAGGCCGTGTCGGTGGTGACGCCGGACCTGGCTGCGAGCCTGGCCGCCGTGCAGGCTTACCTTGAACGTCGTCATCTGTCTGCCGACGAAGCCAAGGCCGCGGCCGGCAAACCGGCGACCCAGGAGTAGAGCTGATGAAGCGTTTCTATGTGATCCTGGTGCTGGCGATTGCAGTCGCCCTCGCACTGGCCGTGGGTATTTCGAAACACACCGGCTACGTGCTGATTACCTATCCGCATTTGCTGCATTACGAGTCAAGCCTGTGGGCTACCCTGGTGGCGGTGTTTGCCATCGGCCTGGCGATCTACCTGGTTCGTGTGTTGCTGAGCCTGATCACCACCTCCGGTGGCGTGGTCAATCCATGGTCGCGACGCAACCGCAGCCGCCGTGTGCAGATCGCGATCGAGCAAGGTCAGATGGACCTTGCCGAGGGCCGCTGGGCCAGTGCCGAGCGCCACTTGCACCGCGCTGCCGAAGCAGAGCGTCAGCCGCTGCTCTATTACATCGGTGCTGCCCGTGCGGCCAATGAGCAGGGCCGCTATGAGGAATCCGACGGCTTGCTGGAGCGCGCCCTGGAGCGCCAGCCGCAGGCGGAATTGGCCGTAGCCCTGAGCCATGCGCAACTGCAGATGGACCGCGGCGATACTGAAGGCGCCCTGGTTACGCTTCAGGCGATGCACGAGCGTCACCCGCATAACGCGCAGGTACTCAGGCAGCTACAGCGCCTGCATCAGCAGCGTGGCGATTGGTCGTCGGTGATTCGCCTGCTGCCTGAGCTGCGCAAGGACAAAGTCTTGCCCGCCAGTGAGCTGGCCGAGCTGGAACGTCGTGCCTGGGGCGAAAACCTGAGCCTGGCTGCCCAGCGTGAGGAGCAGGGCGAGGCGGGCTTGCAGTCTCTGGAGCGTGCCTGGGAGCAACTGACTTCGGCCCAGCGCCAGCAGCCACAATTGGTGCTGGCCTATGCCGACCAGCTGCGTCGGCTAGGCGCGGATGGGAAGGCCGAGGAAGTGCTGCGTGGTGCCCTCAAGCGCGACTATGACAGCCATCTGATTCGGCTGTATGGCCTGTTGCGTGGCAGTGACCCGGCGCGCCAGTTGAAGTTTGCCGAAGGCTGGCTCAAGGACCATCCGGGCGATGCCAGCTTGCTGCTGACGCTTGGCCGTCTGTGCCTGCAAAACAGCCTGTGGGGCAAGGCGCGGGACTATCTGGAAAGCAGCCTGCAAGTTCAGCGCAACCCCGAAGCCTGTGCCGAATTGGCCCGCCTACTGGCCCAACTGGGCGACACCGAGCGCAGCAACCAGCTGTTTCAGGAAGGTCTGGGGCTGCTCGACAATCGTCTGTTGTCCTCGCCTCTGCCAGTACCCGCGCGTATTTGAAGTAGGAAAGGGTGAATGGATTGGCTCGGATCTATCCGACACCCGATCCTTAAAACCCCAATAAACACTCGGTATAACTGACGTGATGACTAATTCCTACTTGTTGTAACTGGATTTCCGCCATGCCTTGGCGGAATGTCCTTGCTTCTTCGCGGAATTGTCTGCTCCGGGGCGTCTTGAAAGGGGTCGGGCCTTTCCTCTACCGTAGCGACCTATCTCTTGCAGTGCGGATAAACAATGTCTTTGGCCCCTTTACGCTCCTTGTTTTTGCTGGCGTTCATGGCGGGTGCGCTGACGTTGGGCGCGTCCTTCTATCTGGAATACGGCGCGTTGCTACAGCCTTGCTTTCTGTGCCAGGTACAACGTCTGCTTCTGGCCACTTTTGCGCTGATCAACCTGATGGCCGCCCTTCATAATCCCGGGCGCTCCGGCCTTTGCCTGTATGGGCTGGCGAGCACCGTGTGTGCATTATTGGGTGCCATCACTGCCGGGCGCCAAGTGCTATTGCAGAATATTCCGTCAGGTGCGGGCCGGGATTGCTGGCCCAGCCTGCACTACATGATCGAAAACCTGTCGTTCTGGCAGGCGGCGCGGTCAGTGTTCAACGGGACTGTCGATTGCGTTGAAATCAACTGGACGCTATTTGACCTGAGCCTGCCGGAGTGGAGCCTGTTGTTCTTTGTGGCGATGTTGATCCTGGGTGTCATGCAATGCTCGCGGCTGTTGTTCAGTAAGCATTTGCGCATCACAACGTCATGAAAACGGGACGCGCGTTGTAGGAGGGGATTAAACACTTGTATGAACATTCTCTCCTGCGTACCTTGAAGCCATAGTCCTGCGGGCATAATCTGGCCCGCACGCGTATCCAAACCATTTGTCAGACGCGGCTTTGTTCGACTGCTGCTTAATCCTTCAAGTGTTGCGCAGGTACAGAGCAGCAGCGCCCCTATAGGGAAGAGAGATCATCATGCTGGAAAGTTGTCAGAATGCTCAGGAACGTTGGGGTGGGGTGCACAAGCTGATCGACAGCTGGCTGAAGGCACGCCACGAACTGGTTCGGGCCTTTGATGCTCTCGGTGCCAAGCCCGAAGCATTGGGTGAGAATCGCGAGCCATTGCAGGATTTCTGTGGGGTACTGGTTGACTACGTATCGGCAGGCCATTTCGGCGTCTACGAGCAACTGACCAAAGAGGCGGAAGCCTTCGACGACCAGCGTGGCCTCGACCTGGCAGAGACTATTTACCCGCGCATCGATGTGATCACGGAAAAACTGCTGGCGTTCACCGACCTGTGTGACGCAGGGAAATGCGTAGCGGAAAAATTCAAAGAACTGGGCGCGCTGCTGCATGAACGTTTCGAGCTGGAAGACTGCTTGATCGAAGTACTGCACAACGCCCATAAGGAAGAGGCTGCCACCCAAGTCTGAAGCTTGGTAGGGAGATAAAAAACGGTGCGCATGTCGCACCGTTTTTTATGGGTCAGTGGCGAGTGCCGAGCAGTTCTATCTCGAACACCAGCGGTGTATAGGGCGGGATCAACTCACCTGCGCCGTCTGCGCCATAGGCCTGGGCTGAAGGAATCACCAGACGCCATTTCGCACCCACCGGCATCTGTTGCAATGCACTGTTCCAACCGCTGATCACGCTGTTCAGGCGAAACCATTGTGGTTGCGTACTTTTGTCAAAGACAGTTCCGTCAGGCAGTCGGCCCACGTATTTCACCTGCACTTCATCGCTGGCTAACGGCTTGTTGCCAGTGCCCGGTGCCAGCTCGGTGAGCAGAATCCCATTTGCCAATTCACGAACACCACTGGCGGCGTTTTCCCGAGTTAGAAATTGCTGTTCGGCGGCGAGTGCTTTTTCGCTTTGAGGTAGCTGGGCGTTGGCGGCGTTTTGCGCTTCGTGCTCGGTGAGAATCTGTTCGATGCGCGCGTTGTCGAGCGCCAGCGGCTTGCCTTGATAGGCTTGCTTGAGGCCGTCGATCAGGGCCTGGATCTGCAGGTCGGGGACTTCCTGGCGCAACCGTTCGCCGAGGCTTGCGCCCAAGCTATAGGCTAGATCATGCGCCTCTGTGGCAGTGTTTTTTGACGGCGATTGCTCGCTCGCATCGGCCACGAAGATCGCCAAGCCAAGCACTAGAAAAAGATAACGCGACATGGACATTCTCCCGGCGAAAGTGCGACGGATTATGCCAGTGTGAGTGCGTAAAAACTGGTGAGCATTTGCGTTATATCGATAAGAATTTTCGTACCGTGCAACGCAAGCCCAACGATACTGTCAACATGCGCTAGCGGCGGTAAGAGCAGAGGGCTAGTATGAGCCGCACCCACGTCAGCCAGGAGGTAAACCATGTCGGCCAAACAGAAGCCTGTAAATACCCCGTTGCACTTGCTCCAACAACTTTCGGGCAGCTTGCTCGAACATCTGGAAAGCGCATGTTCCCAGGCGTTGGCCGATGCAGAAAAACTGCTCGCCAAACTGGAAAAACAACGCGGTAAAGCGCAAGAAAAGCTGCACAAGTCCCGTACCAAACTGCAAGACGCCGCTACTGCCGGCAAGTCCAAGGCGCAAGCCAAAGCCAAGGGCGCAGTCAAAGAACTTGAGGACCTGCTGGATGCCCTCAAGGATCGTCAAGCTGAAACCCGCAGCTACATTTCCCAACTCAAAAAAGACGCTCAAGAAAGCCTGAAGCTGGCCCAAGGCGTTGGTCGTGTGAAGGAAGCCGTAGCTAAAGCGCTGGGGGCTCGTACACCCGCAAAAGTTGCAGCCAAGCCCGCTGCCAAAACCGCTGCTGCCAAGCCAGTTGCTAAAACTGCAGCTGCCAAACCAGCAGCCAAGCCAGCCGCTAAAACTGCAGCTGCCAAACCAGCAGCCAAGCCAGCCGCTAAAACTGCAGCCGCGAAACCAGCAGCCAAGCCAGCCGCTAAACCTGCAGCCGCGAAACCAGCAGCCAAGCCAACCGCTAAAACTGCAGCCGCGAAACCAGCAGCCAAGCCAGCCGCTAAAACTGCAGCCGCGAAACCAGCAGCCAAGCCAGCCCAAACCAGCAGCCAAGCCAGCCGCTAAAACTGCAGCTGCCAAACCAGCAGCCAAGCCAGCCGCTAAACCTGCAGCCGCGAAACCAGCAGCCAAGCCAGCCGCTAAACCTGCAGCCGCGAAACCAGCAGCCAAGCCAACCGCTAAAACTGCAGCCGCGAAACCAGCAGCCAAGCCAGCCGCTAAAACTGCAGCCGCGAAACCAGCAGCCAAGCCAGCCGCCAAACCTGCAGCCGCGAAACCAGCAGCCAAGCCAGCCGCCAAACCTGCTGCCGTCAAACCAGCAGCCAAGCCAGCCGCCAAACCTGCAGCCGCGAAACCAGCAGCCAAGCCAGCCGCTAAACCTGCTGCTGCCAAACCAGCAGTCGCCAAGCCAGCCACTCCAGCGGCACCGGCAGCATCCACCGCTCCAACCGCATCGGCCAGCACCACGCCTGCACCGGTAGCGCCAAGCACCACCCCAGCCAGCGCTTCCTAAGCGTCGGTGGCCGCGACGCGCAGCGCCTGCAGCGCGTCGTGGTCAAGGTTGGCGGCTTCGGTCGCCAGGCCTTCAAGCCATTCGTACTGACCCACCACCTCATTGATCGGCCATGCCTGCGCCAAGGTTTCCAGGCGCGCCAGCAGTGTTCGTTCAGCCTCCAGCTCCAGGGCTTTGACCCGCTCGCGCAACGATGCCAGCTGCGTATCCTGCTGCGCCAGGGCTCGCCATTGCACGCGCAGGTATCGCAACGGTTCGACAACCTGCACCCGCCACGGACGGGCAAGCTGTTGCAGCGCCTGCACCCGCTCAGGTGTATGTGCCACACCGCGCCGCTCCAGCCAGGCACCACACAGCAGCAGGCATACATCCGCGCCTTGTTCCTGCAAACGCAGGCAAGCGGCCTCTACACCCGGGCGAGCGTAGGTAGAAAGGGCAAAGCTCCACAGGTCAGCGCACATATTCACACCCAAGCCAGCGGCCAACGAAGCTGGTAGACTCCGCCGCCATTATGATCCGACTTCAAAGCCTAACATTACAGCGTGGCCCGCAACGTCTTCTCGAAGACGCCGAGCTGACCCTGCACGCCGGTCACAAAGCCGGCCTGATCGGTGCCAATGGCGCCGGCAAATCCACGTTGTTCGCCTTGCTGCTCGGTGAGCTGACCCCGGATTCCGGGGACTGCCTGCTGCCGGCCGACTGGCGCATCGCCCATATGCGCCAGGAGATCGACACCCTGGACCGCATCGCGATCGACTACGTGCTCGATGGCGACCTGCGCCTGCGCCAGGTGCAACACGACCTCGCCGAAGCCGAAAAAGCCCAGGACGGTGCCGCCCAGGCCCGCCTGCACGCCGAGCTGGACAGTGCAGACGGCTACACCGCCGACGCCCGTGCCCGCAAAATGCTCGCTGGCCTTGGCTTTACCAACGAACAGATGGACCGCCCGGTCGCCGACTTCTCCGGCGGCTGGCGCATGCGCCTGAATCTGGCCCAGGCACTGATGTGCCCCTCCGACCTGTTACTGCTCGACGAACCGACCAACCACCTGGACCTCGATGCGATCCTGTGGCTGGAAGATTTCCTCAAGAGCTACCAGGGCACCTTGCTGCTGATTTCCCACGACCGGGATTTCCTCGACGCCGTGGTCGACAACATCGCCCACGTCGAGCAGAAGAAAATCACCCTCTACCGTGGCGGCTACACCGCGTTCGAACGCGCACGCGCCGAACGCCTGGCCCAGCAGCAACAGGCCTTTGAAAAGCAACAGGCGCAACGTGCGCACATGGAAAGCTACATTGCCCGCTTCAAGGCCCAGGCCACCAAGGCCCGTCAGGCCCAGAGCCGCATCAAGGCGCTGGAGCGCATGGAAGAACTGTCGGCGGCCCACGTCGATTCGCCGTTCGATTTCGTGTTCCGTGAGTCGGTGAAGATCTCAAGCCCCCTGCTCGATCTGTCGGACGCTCGCTTGGGCTACGGCGACAAGACCATCCTGGAGAAGGTCAAGCTGCAGCTCACGCCGGGCGCACGCATTGGTTTGCTCGGCCCCAACGGCGCGGGCAAGTCGACGCTGATCAAGAACCTGTCGGGTGAGCTTGAGCCACTGGCTGGCCGCCTGACCCGTGGCGAGAACACGGTGGTGGGCTACTTCGCCCAGCACCAACTGGACTCGCTTGATGCCAAGGCCAGCCCGCTGTTGCACCTGCAACGCCTGGCGCCCACCGAGCGCGAGCAAACCCTGCGCGACTTCCTCGGCGGTTTCGACTTCCGGGGGGCGCGTATCGACGAGCCAGTGCTGAATTTCTCCGGGGGCGAAAAAGCCCGACTGGCCCTGGCCCTGATCGCCTGGGACCGTCCAAACCTGCTGCTGCTCGACGAACCGACCAACCACCTGGACCTGGAGATGCGCCTGGCACTGACCATGGCCCTGCAGGAGTTCAGCGGTGCGGTACTGGTGGTGTCTCACGATCGCCACCTGCTCAAGAGCACCACCGACAACTTCCTGCTGGTGGCCGACGGCAAGGTCGAAGAATTCGACGGCGACCTGGACGACTACGCACGCTGGCTGACCGAGTACCGCCTGCGCAATGCGCCGGCCAGCAACACCCCGGTCAACCCGGACAAGACCGACAAGAAAGCCCAGCGCCAGGCCGCCGCCGCGCTGCGCCAGCAGCTGGCGCCGCACAAGCGTGAGGCCGACAAGCTGGAAGCCGAGCTGGGCAAGGTGCACGAGCGCCTGGCCAAGATCGAAACCAGCCTGGGTGATAGTTCCGTGTACGAGGCGGCGCGCAAGGATGAGCTGCGTGACCTGCTGGCCGAACAGGCCAAGCTCAAGGTGCGCGAAGGGCAATTGGAGGAAACCTGGATGGAGGCCCTCGAACTGCTCGAAACCTTGCAAGCGGAGCTGGAGGCGCTGTCCTGATGGAAGCGTTGCAACTGCCGGTACCGGCGCAATGGGTCGAGCCCGTATGGATCGGCGTGCAAATCCTGCTGATCCTGCTGGCCGGCTACCTGGCCCAGCGCTTCGTCGCCAAGGGCCTGACGCGCCTGGGTGAGCGTTACCCGTTCCCGCCGCAACTGCTGATGCCCCTGCGCGGCGGCTTGCGCTGGCTGATCATGGGCAGTGCGCTGATCTTTGTGCTGGGGCGCCTGGGGGTGTCTGCCACGGTGTTGTGGACGGCGCTGTCAGGGTTTGTCGCGGTAGCGGCAGTGGCGTTCTTCGCCATGTGGTCGGTGCTGTCCAACCTGTTGTGCGCAATTCTGATCTTCACCGTCGGGCCGTTCCGCCTTGGGGATATTGTCGAGTTGGTGGACACCGTCGACAAACCCGGCGTGAAGGGCAGGGTCGTGGCGATCAACCTGCTTTACACCACATTGATCGAAGTAGAAGAAGCCGGGACCAGCAGCGCGATGGTGCAAGTGCCTAACAGCTTGTTCTTTCAGCGCTCGGTGCGCCGTTGGCCTGGCACCCATGTATTTCCGGGCGACCGCTAGCGTTTACATCTTGTAAAAATCTATAGCCAGCCTTCGGTCGGTAGAGTTAGCTTAAAGGCACAATCGCTGACTCCCTTCTGAGGTGCGCAATGGCTCTCGACACATGGCTGGCCTTTTTCCTGGCCAGTTGGATCATCTCCCTTTCTCCTGGCGCCGGTGCCATCGCCTCGATGTCCAGCGGCCTGCAATACGGTTTTGTCCGTGGCTACTGGAACGCCATTGGCCTGCAACTGGGCCTGGCGATGCAGATTGCCGTGGTCGCGGGTGGCCTGGGGGCCATTCTGGCGGCGTCGTCTACCGCGTTCTATGCGATCAAATGGTTTGGCGTGGCCTACCTGGTGTACCTGGCCATCAAGCAATGGCGCGCCCTGCCCATGGACATGACCGATGACGCCGCCGTGCGCCCGATCGGGAAGCCGATGGCGATGATGTTCCGCGGCTTTTTGGTCAACGCCAGCAACCCTAAGGCCCTGGTGTTCATGCTGGCGGTGTTGCCGCAATTCGTGAACCCGCAGGCGCCGCTGTTGATTCAGTACCTGATCCTCGGTGCAACCATGATCAGCGTCGATATGATCGTGATGGCGGGTTACACGGGGTTAGCGTCGAAAGTCTTGCGTCTGTTGCGTACGCCTAAACAACAGAAGCGCGTAAACCGCACATTCGCCGGCTTGTTTGTTGGCGCTGCCGGCTTCCTCGCCAGCCTGCATCGCGCTACTGCGTAATTGCCTAAACCGAATCGAAATGTGGAAGGGGCAAGCTCCCTCCCACATTGGATTTAGGGGTGATATGAAATAACACCTTGAGTCGAATTCATTAAAGCTCAACAATAGTGTTACTTCGTATTTCCACTTGAGATTCATTCATGACTGCCCCTTTCCGCTTTCTTGCGTGGCTGCTGTTGCCGGCGCTGATGTCGTGCAGCTTCAATCTCTTGGCCGCGACCGCCGAAGGCGCGCCACAGGCCCTGCATTTGCTGGATTACATCGGCGCCGACTACCCGCCTACGGTAGAGGCAGGCAAGGTGGTAGACGACTCGGAATACCGCGAGCAGGTGGAGTTTCTCGGAGTGCTGCAGGGTTTGGTGGCTGATCTGCCCGACAAACCCGAGCGCGCTGAGTTGATAAGCGGCGTTAATGAATTGCTGGCGGCGGTCACCGCCCATCAGGACGGCGCGAGCGTGGCCCGCCAGGCTCGTCAGTTGGGCGCCAAGCTGGCCGTGGCGTATGAAGTCAGCCAAGCACCGGCCATCACGCCGGACCCGACACGCGGCGCGCCGCTTTATGCCCAGCATTGTTCGGTGTGCCACGGCACTGTCGGCGCCGGTGATGGTCCGGCTGGCATGGGCATGACGCCGCCCCCCGCTAACCTGCGTGACGCCACGCGCCTGGATCGCTTGAGCCTGTATGCGATCTACAACACCCTCGGTCTGGGTGTCGAAGGCACTGATATGCCGTCGTTCGCTGACCAACTGGACGATCGCCAGCGCTGGGACCTGGCGACCTATATCGCCGGTTTCACCGCCGACCCGGCTGCCGCCAAAAGCGAGCAGGCGTTCAACCTCGCCGACCTGGCGCGCCAGACCCCCAATGAAGTGCTCGCCGCTGACGGCCCTGGCGCTGCGGCGACGTTCCGCGCCCAGCGTGCTCAGCCGCCACAGGTTCAACGTGGTCCCGCGCAGTTGCTCGACTACACGGCCGCCACGCTGGACAAGAGCCTTGCGGCCTTCCGCAACGGCGACCACGAGCAGGCCTATGATTTGTCCGTCGCTGCCTACCTGGAAGGCTTCGAGCTGGTGGAAAGCTCCCTGGATAACGTCGACGCCAATGTGCGCAAAGACACCGAGAAGGCCCTGATGGCGTATCGGCAATCGTTGCAGGATGGTTTGCCTATGGAGCAGGTGCAGCAGCGTCTGGACGTTGCCAAAGGCAAACTCACTGAATCCGCCGGCTTGCTGGGCGGCGATGGCCTGAGCTGGTCATTGAGCTATATCTCTGGCCTGCTGATCCTGTTGCGCGAAGGCCTGGAAGCGATTCTGGTGCTAGCGGCGATCCTCGCCTTCCTGCGTAACACCGGCCAGCAGTCGGCGGTTCGCAGCGTCAACGTCGGTTGGGGCCTGGCGCTGTTGGCAGGCTTGGCTACGTGGGCCTTGGCGGCGTATGTGATTGACGTCAGCGGGGCCCAGCGAGAACTGCTCGAAGGCTGCACGGCGCTGTTCGCCAGCGTGATGGTGCTATGGCTCGGCGTGTGGATGCACGACCGGCGTCACGCGGCGGCCTGGCAGGATTACATCAAGAGCAGCCTGGTGGGCGGCGGCGGCCGTTTCGGTTTTGCCGTGCTGGCGTTCTTCTCGGTTTATCGCGAGCTGTTCGAAGTGATCCTGTTCTACGAAACCCTGTGGCTGCAGGCCGGCCCTGCCGGGCACAACGCGGTGCTGGCCGGTGGTGCCACTGCGCTGGTGCTGCTGGTGGGCCTGGCCTGGGTGATCCTGCGTGGCTCGGCGAAGTTGCCGTTGGCGCTGTTCTTCGGCATCAACGCTGCGTTGCTGTGCGCACTGTCGGTGGTGTTCGCCGGGCACGGTGTCAAGGCCTTGCAGGAGGCGGGCATCTTCGGCACGCGGCCGGTGCCGTTTTTTGACTTCGACTGGCTGGGCATTCATGCAGATGCGTATTCGTTGGGCGCGCAGGCTGTGGCGATCCTGGCGATTGTGGTGCTGTATGGCCGCAGCCGGCTGACCGAGAAGCGCCGGGCGGCGGTGTAGCATGCGGGTATGGATCGACGCCGACGCCTGCCCTCGGGCGGCCAAGGACCAGGTAGTGAAGTTTGCCCTCAAGCGCCAGTTCGAGGTGGTGCTGGTGGCCGGGCAGAGCCAGATCAAGCCGAGCTTTTCCTGTGTGAAGCTGATCGTGGTGCCCAGTGGCCCCGACGCGGCCGATGATTACCTGGTTGAGCACGCCGTACCCGGCGAACTGGTGATTTGCAGTGACGTGCCCTTGGCCGATCGGCTGGTGAAGAAGGGCGTCACGGCCCTCGATCCGCGAGGCAAGGAGTTCAGCCCTGCGAACATGAGTGAGCGCCTGGCGGTGCGCAACCTGTTCACCGACCTGCGTGAGCAAGGTCAGATGGGCGGCGGACCACCGCCCCATGGCGAGAAGGATAAGCAGGCGTTTGCCAATGCCCTGGACCGAATCCTTACACGTCTTATGCGCCCAGCCTGACCTGTCAGTCGTTCTCGTGGGTCAACTCCAGCACCCGATCCACCAACTTGTTGATCCCTGACGCCACTTCACTGATGTTCTTGCCGAGCATATACGCCGGCGTACTGACCAGCTTGCGCGCCTTGTCCTCGACGATATCTTCCACCGTGCATTCGTGGTGCGTGGCGCCCATCTTGTCCAGGGCAGCCGCTGTGTCGGCATCGTTACCGATGGTGCAGGTCACGCCAGGGCCGTAGATCTTCGCGGCCAGGGCCGGAGAGATGCAGATCAACCCCACCGGCTTGCCTGCTTCGGCAAACGCTTCAGCCAGTTCCAGCACCTGCGGGTTGACGCTGCAGCCGGCGCCCTCCACGGCGAAGTTCGACAGGTTCTTCGCTGCGCCAAACCCGCCCGGCACGATCAGGGCGTCGAAGTCGGCGGCATTGGCTTGGCCAATATCCTTCACTGCGCCCCGGGCGATACGCGCAGACTCCACCAGCACATTGCGCGACTCGGGCATTTCTTCGCCGGTGAGATGGTTGATCACGTGCAATTGCGCAATATCGGGTGCAAAGCATTCCACTTGAGCGCCGCGCTGGTCCAGGCGCAGCAACGTGATCACGCTCTCGTGAATCTCTGCGCCGTCGTATACGCCACAGCCGGAAAGGATCACTGCAATCTTTTTGCTCATGGGCATTTCTCCTGATTCATGGCGTTAAATGTCTACTAATTTGTAACCTGTTGCCAATGGGATCTCACGTCGCTGCACCTAATCTTGATGTAACAAAAATAGACCGGACTAGCCCATGGACTTTGTGCCTTACGCAGTACCGTTTTTTATCGCCCTGATCGTTGTGGAGCTGCTGGCCGACCGTTGGCGCGGTGCACGCAACTACCGAGTAGCGGACGCCATCAACAGCCTCAGCACCGGTGTGCTGTCCACCACGACCGGTTTGCTGACCAAGGGCGTGGGCCTGTTGACCTACGCGTTCGCCCTCAAGCACCTGGCGCTCATCGAGTTGTCGGCCCAGAATGCCTGGACCTGGGTGTTCGCCTTTGTGTTCTATGACTTCTGTTATTACTGGCTGCATCGCATGGGCCATGAGCGCAATATCCTGTGGGCCGCGCATTCGGTGCATCACCAGAGCGAGGACTACAACCTCACCACCGCCTTGCGCCAGACCAGCACCGGTTTTCTGCTGAGCTGGATCTTCTACCTGCCTCTGGCTGTGGTCGGCGTGCCGCTGGTGGTGTTTATCAGCGTGGCTTCGCTCAACCTGTTGTATCAATTCTGGGTCCACACCCGCCACGTTCCCAAGCTGGGCTGGTTTGAGTGGTTCTTCGTGACGCCGTCCAATCATCGGGCCCACCACGCACAGAATGCTCTCTACATGGATCGTAATTACGGCGGGGTGTTCATTATTTGGGACCGGCTGTTCGGTACTTTTCAAGAGGAAGACGACAACGAGCCGGTGATCTTTGGGGTAACCACACCCCTGGCCAGTTGGAACCCGCTGTGGGCCAACCTGCAGTTTTATGCGCAGTTATGGAGTGACGCCCGGCGCACCGAGAGCTGGTGGGACAAGTTGCGCATCTGGTTCATGCGCACCGGCTGGCGCCCGGCGGACGTCAAAGCCAAATACCCGATAGCCAAGCCGGACCTGAGCCAGTTTCGCAAGTTCGAAGTGCCTTTGGATGCGCGGCAGCAGGTCTACATCGCCTTGCAATTTGCTGCTTATGTGGGCTTTGGCAGTTATCTGATGAATTTCGGTGAGGGCCTGCCTACGGCGGCGTTGGTGCTCGGCTGGGGCGCGATGGCCCTGGGCCTGTTTACGTTGGGGGTGGCACTGGAGAATCGCCCATGGGCGTTGAAGGCCGAGCTGGCGCGCCTGGCGCTGAACCTGCCGTTGGTATGGCTGGCGCCGCTGGTCGGTTTGTGGCCTGCCAGCCCTCTCGCCTGGCTGGGCCTGGCGAGCTACAGCCTGCTCAGCGTGATTGGTCTCTACTGTTGCAGAGGCCGTTTTACTCGGTTGGCGTCTTAGGCGTTTCGACCGAGGCTTGCTCGACAGCCTGTCGCGCCTTGGCCTCGGCACACGCTTGGCGGGCGATGCGAGCATTCTTGAAGCGACGTCGCAGCCACAGGCCAAAACCCAGCACCAGCAAGGCGCCCAGTACCCATAGCTCGTACTTCTTGACGCTGCCGAGCATACCTTCCAGCACCGCACCGAAATGATAGGCCGCAGCCCCCAGTGCAGCGGCCCAGATCGCCGCACCAATACCGTTGAGGATCAGGTAGCGCATCGGCGGGTAACCGGACAGGCCGATCGCCACGGGCATCACCGTGCGCAACCCGTAGACAAAGCGAAAGCTCAGTACCCAGATATCCGGGTGCTTGCGGATATGCTCCAGTGCCTTGTCGCCCATCAACTGCCAGCGCGGCTTGCGTGCCAGCAGCTTGCGGCCGTGCTTGCGCCCCATGTAGTACCAAAGCTGGTCGCCGGCATAGCTGCCAAAAAAGGCAACGACCACCACCAGGTTGATATCCATGTAGCCACGAAACGCCAGGAAGCCTGCGAGTACGAGGATGGTCTCGCCTTCGAAAAATGTGCCGAGAAAGAGGGCAAAGTAGCCGAAGTCATGCAGAAATTGTTGAAGCATGGTCTGGGGTGCTGGCGAAATGAACGCGCAGCCTACGCCTTCACGAAGATTCATGAAAGTATCGAGATGTGTCACGAAGTGAACAATTCCTACATAAATGACGAATGCGACTACAGGTCGCATCGATAAGCACAACTGTCATTCCTTCGTCATAATGGCCGCTTATAACTGCAACGCTCGCCCGTAAACGCGGGCTCAGGAGTCTGTCGTGAGCTTTACCCCTGCCAATCGCCTGTTCCCCGCCACTCGTCTGCGTCGCAATCGTCGTGATGATTTTTCTCGCCGCCTGGTACGTGAAAATGTACTGACGACGAACGATCTCATCCTGCCGGTCTTTGTGCTCGACGGTGAAAATCGTCGGGAAGCAGTCGCCTCGATGCCGGGTGTGGAGCGTTTGACCATTGATCAGTTGCTGATCGAGGCGGCCGGTTGGGTCGAACTGGGGATCCCGGCACTGGCGCTGTTTCCGGTGACCCCACCGCAGCTCAAGTCTCTGGACGCCGCCGAAGCCTGGAACCCGCAAGGGATCGCGCAGCGCGCCACCCGTGCCCTGCGCGAGCGCTTCCCGGAGCTTGGGGTGATCACTGACGTGGCGTTGGACCCGTTCACCACGCACGGCCAGGATGGCATTCTTGACGAAGAGGGTTATGTTCAGAACGACATCACCGTCGATGCACTGGTCAAGCAGGCTTTGTCGCACGCAGCGGCGGGCGCCCAGGTGGTTGCGCCGTCGGACATGATGGACGGGCGTATCCAGGCGATTCGCGAAGCCCTTGAGCTGGCCGGTCACGTCAATGTACGAATCATGGCCTACTCGGCCAAATACGCCAGCGCCTATTACGGCCCCTTTCGCGATGCGGTGGGGTCGGCGCTGAACCTGGGCAAGGCCAACAAGGCTTCGTACCAGATGGACCCGGCCAATAGCCAGGAAGCGCTGCACGAAGTGGCGGCCGACCTGGCCGAAGGCGCCGATATGGTGATGGTCAAGCCCGGGATGCCGTACCTGGACATCCTTTATCGGGTCAAAGAGGAATTCAAAGTGCCGACCTTTGTCTATCAGGTCAGCGGTGAATACGCCATGCACATGGCGGCGATCCAGAATGGTTGGTTGAGTGAAGGGGTGATCCTCGAATCCCTGACTGCCTTTAAACGTGCCGGCGCTGATGGCATTCTGACCTACTTCGCCGCCCGCGCTGCCCAATTGCTTAGAGAGCAACAATAGCCCTCACAGGAACACTCGATGAATACCGAAGGACTCTCCGAAGTTGCCGTAAAAGACGCTCACCCGGTGGTTGAACAAGTTTCCCAGACCCCGCCGGAGCTGGAGCCTGCCCCGCCAGCGGTGGTTGCCGAAGCACCTGCGCCGGCACCGGTGGCCGTGGTCACCAACCTGGATGACAGCAGCCTGTACATCCATCGCGAGTTGTCACAACTGCAATTCAACATCCGCGTGCTGGAGCAGGCGCTGGATGAGTCCTACCCGTTGCTGGAGCGGCTGAAATTCCTGCTGATCTTCTCCAGCAACCTGGATGAGTTCTTCGAGATTCGCGTTGCCGGCCTCAAGAAGCAGATCACCTTTGCCCGTGAACAAGCCGGGGCCGACGGCCTGCAACCGCACCAGGCGTTGGCGCGCATCAGTGAGCTGGTACATGGTCATGTGGACCGCCAGTACGCAATCCTCAACGACATCCTGCTGCCGGAACTGGAAAAGCATCAGGTCCGCTTCATTCGTCGTCGTCACTGGACCGCCAAGATCAAGACCTGGGTGCGCCGTTATTTCCGGGACGAGATTTCGCCGATCATTACCCCCATCGGCCTGGACCCTACGCACCCGTTCCCACTGCTGGTGAACAAGAGCCTCAACTTCATCGTCGAGCTTGAAGGTATCGATGCCTTCGGTCGCGATTCGGGCCTGGCGATTATCCCGGCCCCGCGTCTGTTGCCACGCATCATCAAGGTACCGGAAGAGGTAGGGGGCGCTGGCGACAACTATGTATTCCTGTCGTCGATGATCCATGCTCACGCCGATGACCTGTTCCAGGGCATGAAGGTCAAGGGCTGCTACCAGTTCCGCCTGACCCGTAACGCCGACCTGGCACTGGATTCCGAAGACGTCGAAGACTTGGCTCGCGCCCTGCGTGGCGAGCTGTTCTCGCGGCGTTATGGCGATGCGGTGCGTCTGGAAGTGGCGGATACCTGCCCTAAACACCTGTCGGACTACCTGCTCAAGCAGTTCAACCTCGCCGAATCCGAGTTGTATCAGGTCAACGGCCCGGTGAACCTGACGCGCCTGTTCAGCATTACCGGCCTGGACAGCCATCCGGAGCTGCAATACAAGCCGTTCACGCCACAGATCCCGAAACTGCTGCAAAACAGCGAGAACATCTTCAGTGTTGTGAGCAAGCAGGACATTCTATTGCTGCACCCCTTCGAGTCGTTCACCCCAGTGGTCGACCTGCTGCGCCAGGCGGCCAAGGACCCGCATGTTCTGGCCGTGCGCCAGACCCTCTACCGCAGTGGCGCCAACTCGGAAATCGTCGATGCGTTGGTGGATGCTGCGCGTAACGGCAAGGAAGTCACCGCGGTGATCGAGTTGCGTGCGCGCTTTGACGAAGAGTCCAACCTGCAACTGGCCAGCCGTCTGCAAGCCGCCGGTGCGGTGGTGATCTACGGCGTGGTCGGCTTCAAGACCCACGCCAAGATGATGTTGATCCTGCGCCGCGAGGCCGGGGAGATCGTGCGCTACGCCCACTTGGGCACCGGCAACTACCACGCCGGCAACGCCAAGCTCTACACCGACTACAGCCTGCTGACATCCGACGACGCACTGTGCGAAGACGTCGGCAAGTTGTTCAGCCAGCTCATCGGCATGGGCAAGACCTTGCGCATGAAAAAGCTGCTGCACGCGCCGTTCACCCTCAAGAAGGGCATGCTCGACATGATTGCCCGCGAGACCCAGTTTGCCCTCGATGGCAAGCCGGCGCACATCATCGCCAAGTTCAACTCGCTGACCGATCCGAAGATCATCCGCGCGCTGTACAAGGCCAGCCAGTCGGGCGTGCGCATCGATCTGGTGGTGCGTGGCATGTGCTGCCTGCGTCCGGGTATTGTCGGCGTGTCGCATAACATCCACGTGCGCTCGATCATCGGCCGCTTCCTGGAGCACACCCGTGTGTTCTACTTCCTCAACGGTGGTGAAGAGCAGATGTTCCTCTCCAGCGCCGACTGGATGGAACGCAACCTCGATAAGCGTGTGGAGACCTGCTTCCCGGTGGAAGGCAAGAAGCTGATCATGCGGGTCAAGAAGGAGCTGGAAAGCTACCTTACCGACAACACCCACAGCTGGAGCCTGCAGTCGGACGGGCGTTATGTACGCAACACCCCGACCGGCAACCAGAACCCGCGCAGCGCGCAGGCGACGTTGCTGGAGAAGTTGGGTAGCCCGATTCTTGCGGTGAACTAAAACCCAGCACCAGCAAGGTCTAAAAATGTGGGAGGGGACTTGCTCCCTCCCACATTTGTTTTGCAGTGTGCTTTAGCGCAGGTTCAGGCTGAACCCCACCCGCGTCAGCCATTCCGCTTCCTGGGCGAAGTCCGCCTGGGTCAGCTGGTTTTCATCCAGCCAGCCCTTGGGGAAGATCACTTCCAGGCTGTCATCAGCAGCGCGCAGTTTTACCTGGGGCATTTCCTGGGTGCCACGAATGTGGTGGAACAGGATTGCAAAGCGCAACAGCGCGCACAGGCGAATCAGCTTGATGCCGTCTTTGCCGAATTCGGCAAATTTGTCCTTGGGAATATTGCGGCGATGGCCGCGCACCAGCAGCGCAAGCATCTGTTGGTCTTCGCGGGAGAACCCAGCCAGGTCCGAGTGCTCGATCAGGTAGGCGCCGTGCTTGTGGTAATGGTAGTGGGCGATGTCCAGGCCCACTTCATGCACCTTGGCGGCCCAGCCGAGCAGCTCGCGCCAGACGCCGTCTTCCAGGTCCCAATCGGCGGCCACCTGGTCGAAAGCGTGCAAGGCTTTGCGCTCCACACGGGCGGCTTGTTCCAGATCGACGTGGTAGCGCTCCATCAGCGAGCTGAGGGTGCGCTCGCGCACGTCTTCATGGTGATGACGGCCCAGCAGGTCATAGAGCACGCCTTCGCGCAGGGCGCCGTCACAGTGGTCCATGCGTTGCAGTTCGAGGGCGTCGAAGATGGCTTCGAGAATCGCCAGGCCCGCAGGGAAAATGGCGCGTCGATCAGGTTTGATGCCGTCGAAGTCGATTTTCTCCGCATCCCCCAGCTTGAACAGCTTGCGCTTGAGCCACGCCAGACCTTCGGCATTCACCTCGCCAGTGCCATGGCCGCCAGCCTTCAAGGCCAGGCCGATGGCGCGGATGGTGCCGGACGAGCCGATGGCTTCATCCCAGGTCAGGCGGTGCAGGGCATGTTCAATGCTCATGATCTCCAGCCGCGCCGCCGTGTAAGCCTGGGCATAGCGCGCCGGCGTGATCTTGCCGTCCTTGAAGTAACGTTGAGTGAAACTCACGCATCCCATCTGCAGGCTTTCACGCAGCAGTGGCTCGAAACGCTGGCCGATGATGAACTCGGTACTGCCGCCACCAATGTCCGCCACCAGGCGTTTGCCGGGCGTGTCGGCCAGTGTGTGGGACACACCAAGGTAGATCAGGCGCGCCTCTTCACGGCCAGAGATAACTTCCACCGGGTGCCCGAGGATTTCCTCGGCACGATGGATAAACTCATTGCGGTTTCGGGCTTCGCGCAACGCGTTGGTGCCGACGATGCGTACGGCGCCAGGCGGCATGCCATTGATCAATTGCGCAAATCGCTTGAGGCAGTCGAGCCCGCGCTGCATGGATTCTTCATTGAGCTTGCGCTCGTCGTCGATCCCGGCGGCCAGTTGCACTTTTTCGCCGAGCCGCTCAAGGATGCGGATCTCACCGTTCTGGGCCTTGGCCACGACCATGTGAAAGCTGTTGGAGCCCAGGTCGATGGCGGCGATCAAGGACAGATTCTTGGCTTGGGATTGCGGCATGGTTTGGGGATCTCGGTCGATAACCTTGCCATCGTGCCACGATCGACCGCTGGAGCCAACGCGTTGTGCTTCGGTAATTTTCCCGATGTGGTCTGTAGGAAAATTTTGGAAAGTTCAGGGCTGCTTCGCAAGTTTCCAGCAAACAAACTTTCCGACGATGTAAGACGTTTTAACCGGATGCAGTTGTAAGTGTTTAGATAATTTCTCCTACAGTGAGTGGGACTATATGCTGTTCTATATCTTGCTCAAGACTACAAGGTTGATAGGTTAAAGTAATTTTTATGCTGGCTGGAGCCTACAATAAATACCGTGCTGTCTGATTTTTTATCCGGGCATCTACGCGCCAGACTGTCACTCGGCAATTCTGCCGGGGTGTTATTTATTTATAGTTTTTGTATCAGGGACAATAAGCTGTTGGGCGACGGAGTCGCCAAAACCAAAATAAAGAGCGCCTGCTAACTTCAAGTGACAGGACGAACATGAAAAAAATTATTGGATTGACTTTCGGCATCGCATGTCTGGCTGCGACCCTGCAGGTTCAGGCAAACACGAGCGCCCAGTTAGTCGTCAGGGGGACGATCACGCCTGCGGCGTGCAACCTCAGCCTGGCGGGCAGTGGCATCATCGACTACGGCACTATTCGCTCCGGCGAATTGTCTCGCACGGCATTCAACCCCCGTGAAGAGAGGACCACGTCTCTGGTTATCAACTGCGGCACTACGCCTGCCAGGTTCGGGCTCACCTTTACCGATCTGCAAGCGGGGAGCAAGGTGGCAGGCATCTTGGGGGCGGGCTTTTCCGAAGCGCAGAATTTCGGTCTGGGGATGGCAGCGTCCCGGCGCACTGGTGGCTATTCGGTCACCCTCAGGGACCTCCGCTCTACCGGAACAACGTTGTTTCCGATCATGCGCACCGGGCTCGGTGCCTGGCAGAACAGCGACGGCAGGGTTGCCCAATCGCCCAGCCAGTACTCCTGGCGTAATAGCGTGACCGTCACCCCTGCCGCTATTAGCCAGCTGACCGCCACGGTGGCGGTGAAAGCAGTGATCAACAAGGCCCAGGACTTGGACCTGAGCCGCGACATCTCCATAGATGGGCGCGCCACGCTTGTATTGAGTTACATCTAAACAACCGAAAGCAGCCGATCAAGAAAGCCAACCCTTTCTTGTTGGCTGTTTTTCTTTGGGCGTTGGATGGCCAAACGTCAACTTCATAAGTTGTGGGGAATATTGAGTGCGTGTTTTTTTAATAAGTCTTACGTGGCTATGGAGTGTGTTTTTCAGTGTGGTTGCTACGGCGGACGGGATGTTGCCGGAAACAACTGTGGTCGTGCTTTACGAAGAAGTTGGCGAAGCCTCGATCAATATCAAGAACACCGATGCAGGGCCGGCGTTGCTTCATTCTGTTATTGAAAACGTGCCTGAAGATCTGGAGCCGCTACTGATTGTCACGCCTCCCATTACCCGTGTGGAAGCGGGGGATACGCAACTGGTGCGTTTCATCAGCACGTTGAAGCAGCCGCTCAAGACCCAACGGCTCAAGCGCGTATCTTTTGAGGGCATTCCCCAGGCGCGTGCCGCGGACGGTGCGACCATCGGTATCACTCTTCGGCAGAATCTGCCGTTGATCCTGCATCCCAAAGACTTGCCACGCCACCAAACGCCGTGGGAGCTGCTGAGGTGGGAACGGGTCGCAGAGCGACTCACCGTCCACAACGACAGCGCTTACGTCGTACGCCTGGCGCCGCATGTGCAGCTGCTTCCACAAGGCGTTCAAGCCACACTGCCGCGCACCTATGTCTTGCCGGGTGAGGCATTGGCGTTGAAGGTTGACGGTGCTTTGAGCGATGTGGCGCAGGTTGAGATTCAACCCGCCACGGTCTATGGATTTTCGGTAGATAGCTACCGTGCACCGGTCAACACAGATGCGCGTTGATCGGTTCATGATCGTTTCTTCGGCGCGCGGTATTGCTGGCCCGTTCCGGCCCTGCAAATCCAGATTGTTCATTGGGCTCACGGCGCTATGGGGTTTGCCTGGCATGACGGCTGCGCTGGAGCTTGGTGAGGGATTTGACCTGGCTGCGCTGACGACCCACGGCATAGACCCCCAGGTCTCCGATTACTTTCGCAGTGCGGCGCGCTTTCGTGAAGGTATTCAAATGGTGGGATTGCGCGTCAATGGCAACCCCCTTGGGCTGGTTGATGCTCGGTTCGATTCGCAGGGAGGGCTGTGTTTCACTCCCGGGTTGCTGGAGAAGGCGGGGTTGGTAAAGCCTCGGGAGATCATTCGAGAAGGCGCCACACCCGACCAGGCGTGTCATGACTTCCTCGGTGCGTTCCCGGCGACCATGGTGCGCTTGCGCCCCGGTACTGACGAAGTGGCGCTGGTGGTGCCGACCCAGGCTTTGCGTGAACCCGAATGGGAGAGCGGGCGTTCTTCCCGGGGCGGCGCGGCCGCGTTGTTCAACTATGACGTACTGGGTTATGACAGCCACTCGCGTAGCGGCCCGACCCGGTTCGTGTCGGCCTATACCGAAGCGGGCTTCAACCTGGATGACTGGATTGTTCGCAGTCGCCAGTTCTATGTGTCCGACAACGGCCATACCCGTACCGAGCACCTGCATGCCTATGCCCAACGGGATATCGCCGCGTTGCAGTCGACCTTCCAGGTGGGCCAGCTCTCCAGTAATAACCCGCTGTTTGGCGGGATCCAGCTGTCCGGCTTGCAGTTCTCCCCTGATGGGCAGTCCAGGGCCCCGGCGGGCGGCAATAATGCGGTGGTCGAAGGCTTGGCCCAAAGCCAGTCGCGAGTTGAAGTGCGCCAGTCCGGGGTGTTGATCCACAGTACATTGGTGCCCGAAGGGCCGTTTCGGTTGACGGGGGTACCGCTGCTCAATGGCACCAGTGACCTTGATGTCAGTGTGATTGACGTGCGTGGCGCCAGGCGCAGTTTTGTCGTGCCGGCGGCTTCGTTCGCGGGTGCTGCCCCATCGGCGCCGGGCTATTACTTTTCGATTGGCCAGCTGCGCAAAACTGCAGGTGAAGAGGGGCCATCACCGGTGGTCGCCATGGGCAGTGGCACCTGGGGGCTGGGGCGCGATGCGTCTGCGGGTTTTGGCTTGTTGAGTACCGATGACTATTGGGCCGCAGGTGGCACTCTGAGCAGTGTATTTTTCCAGCGGGTCTCTGTGAGCGCACGACATAACCTGTCCCGAGACAGCCACAACGCGGTGTCCGGGTCACGCAGCAGCGTCTCCGTGAGTAGCCCACTGGTTGCCGATCTAGATGTCAACTTAAGTGCAACCACCCAGACGCGCGGTTATCGCGAGGTCACTGAGGCAGGTCGGTCGCTCAGGGGCGATGAGCTGAACTCGCACTTCAAGAACCAATACACCGCGGGCATGAGCTGGGCCGACCCCACACTGGGCATATTTTCGCTGAACTACACTCGCAGTGCTCAATTTGGCGGGCAGACGAGCGAGCACGTATTCGCCTCCTGGAATAAGTCGTTCGGTCGCGTCGATGTCGCATTTATCGCGGACTCGCAAGTGGGCGGTACGCGGGCCCGCCGAGACGCCCCACTGGATGGCAGCCGGCGTGACAGTGCCTTGGATCACGACTTGTCCTTGCGGTTGCAGGTCAGCGTGCCGCTGGGCGGGGATCGGCGTGTGAGCAGCTTCACGAGCCGCCGTGGGGACCACTTCACTGCGGGTACCGCGCTCAGCGAAAGGGTCAACGAGTATGTGAATTACGAAGTCGGCATCGAGCGTGACATGCGGGCCCGGGAGCAGTCAGTGCGCGGGCGGGTGGACCTGTTGCCGCGCTATACCCAAGTGGGCCTGGGCGTCAGCCGCGATTCCCTGGGCACCAGCTATACCGGGCAGTTGCGGGGCGGTGCAGTGGCGCATGAAGGCGGGGTGACCTTGTCGCCTTATAGCGTGCAAGACACGTTCGGCATCGTCTCGGTCGGCGATATCGGCTCCGCAAAAATCCAGACGCCGCAAGGCCCAGTCTGGACCGACTTCAACGGCCAAGCGGTGATCGCGGGCTTGCCGGCCTACACCAACAGCCGAGTCGAAGTGCAGACTCAATCCTTGCCCAAACGAGTGGACCTGAAAAACGGCACCCAAGTGCTTACGGCGGGCCGAGGTTCGTTCAATACCGTGGATTTTGACGTAGTGAAAGTACGCCGAATGCTGGTGACTGCGAGCGATCAGCACGGCCGACCGTTACCTCAGGGCGCTTCGGTATTGGGCAAGGGCAACCGCTTTCTCACCAGCGTAGTAGGTGAGGGCATGATTTTCCTCAACGACGTTACGGAGTCGCAAAGCTTGCGGGTTTCATTGCCGGACTCTTCCACTTGCCTACTGCACATTGACCCTGAGGCGAAGCCTGACAATGACAAATTTTATGAAGCCGCATCGGCGGTATGCCGAGGTGATTAAAAAGGCCCTGAGCCCGCCCTTGGCGCTGTTTTGCACACTGCTGGCGCCGCTTGATGCGATGGCTGAAAACTGCCACCTGTCGCTGGGCCAGCCGCGTATCGACTATGGCCAGATACGCAGGGATGCCCTGGTTGAAACCACTTCCGTGGTACTGGCAACCCGCTCGTTGAGTGTCAATGTACTCTGCGTCGAGCCTGCGGCCATGGCGTTGCGTTTTGTTGGCGCGGCAGCCGATGGGCAGGGATTTCGGTTCGGTCGCGAGGGGCATTTGCGGCTGAGTATCAAGCATGCCCAGGTAGATGGGCGTACCGTCGGGTGGTCGGCTGCCCACGTGCCAGGTGAGGCGGACAGAGGCCAGTTGTTGCCCGGCCAGGTTTTGGTGGCTCGTGCAGCAGGGGTGCCGGTGGTAGGGCGGCGACTCACCGCCCAGGTCGATATCGATACCCAATTGCCCTTCGATGCCTTGTCGGTGCGCAGGGAGACGCACCTGGAGGCACGGGGCAGTTTTGAACTGGTCAGCCCGGCTGTTCAACCGAGCCAATGAAGTTGGCGAGCTCTACGGTACCAGGGTTGGCAAACAACACTTTCGGGTCGCCGGTTTCATGCACTTTGCCTTGGTGCATGAACACCACTTTGTCGCCAACTTCCCGGGCAAAGCGCATTTCGTGGGTGACCATGATCAGCGTCATGCCGTCCTGGGCCAGTTGACGCACCACGCTGAGCACCTCATTGACCAACTCCGGGTCCAGGGCCGAGGTAATCTCATCGCACAACAGCACCTTGGGTGACATGGCCAGCGCGCGGGCAATGGCGACCCGTTGCTGCTGACCACCGGACAGCCGATCGGGGAAGGCGTCGAACTTCTCGCCCAGCCCAACGCGTTCGAGCATTTGCCTGGCCAACTGTACCGCTTTGGCCTTGGGCACTTTTTGCACCACTTGCGGTGCCAGCATCACGTTTTCGCCGACGCTCAGGTGCGGGAACAGGTTGAACTGCTGGAACACCATACCGACTTTCTGCCTCAGGCTGCGCAGGTCGGCGCGGGCGGCATCAAGGTATTCGCCATCGACTTCGATCACACCGTCATTGATCGACTCCAGGCCATTGAGGGTGCGCAGCAAGGTGGACTTGCCCGAGCCGCTGCGGCCGATGATCGCCACAACCTGGCCTTCTTCCACCGTCAGGTCGATGCCCTTGAGGACGTGATGATCGCCGTAATACTTATGCAGGGCGGAAATTCTAAGCAGAGGCATGCAGTCTCCTTTCCAGGTAGCGCGCACTGAGGGACAAGGGGTAGCAGAGCAGGAAATAACCGAGGGCCACCAAGCCGTAGACCATAAACGGCTCGAAGGTGGCGTTGGCGAGCATGCCGCCGGTCTTGGTCAGTTCGGTGAAGCCGATGATCGAGGTCACGGCGGTGCCTTTGACCACCTGCACCGAGAAACCCACCGTTGGCGCGACGGCAATGCGCAGCGCTTGGGGCAGGATCACAAAACGCAGTTGCTCAAAAGGGTTCAGGGCCAGACTGGCCGAGGCTTCCCATTGGCCATGGGCGATGGAGTCCACGCAACCGCGCCAGATTTCGGCCAGGTAAGCGCTGGTGAACAGGGTCAATGCGATTGCAGCTGCCAGCCAGGGCGATATGTCCACGCCAAGCAGGGCAACGCCGAAAAACACCAGGAACAACTGCATCAGCAAGGGCGTGCCCTGGAACAGTTCGATATAGGTGCGGGCAATATTGCGTGGGAAAGCTTTGCGGCTGATGCGCATCGTCATCACCAGCAGGCCGATCAGGCCACCGCCCACAAATGCTACCAGTGACAGCAGCAGGGTCCACTGCAGGCCAGTGAGCAGGTTGCGCACGATGTCCCAGAGGGTGAACTCACTCATCGACTGTTCCTCATCACAAACCGCCGGCCGATCCAGTTGAGCAGTTGGCGAATCAGCAGCGCCATGCACAGATACACCAGGGTGGTCAGGGCATAGGTTTCAAAGGCGCGGAAATTACGCGACTGGATAAAGTTGGCGGCAAAGCTCAATTCTTCGGTGGCGATCTGCGAACACACCGCCGAACCGAGCATCACAATGATGATCTGGCTGCTCAGGGCCGGCCACACCTTGCCCAGCGCCGGTAGCAGTACCACGTGACGGAACGCTTCGAAGCGCGTCATCGCCAGCGCGGCGGCGGCTTCCAATTGCCCGCGCGGGATGGCCTGGATCCCGGCGCGGATGATCTCGGTGGAGTACGCCCCCAGGTTGATCACCATTGCCAGCACAGCGGCTTGCCACTCGGTGATTTTCAACCCCAGGGACGGCAGGCCGAAGAAAATAAAGAACAACTGCACCAGAAACGGCGTGTTGCGGATCAATTCGACATACACACCAAAGATCCATGCAAACGGCTGGATCTTCCACGCCCGCACCACGGCACCGACGGTGCCCAGTGCAACCCCAAGGAGGGCGCCGATGGCCGTCAGTTCAAGGGTAAACAACGCGCCGCGCAGCAGCAGGTCGGTATTGGCCAGCACCGGCACAAAGTCGAATTGATAGGCCATCGTTCAACTCCGCCTCAGAGGTCAGCAGGCAGCGGTTCTTTGAGCCACTGCAGTGCGTTTTTTTCCAGGCTGCCGTCCGCCTTGGCCGCAACCAGAATCTGGTTGACCTTCTCCAGCAGCGCCGGCTCGTTCTTGTTCACGCCTACGTACACCGGCGAATCCTTGAGCTTCACCTTCAGCGCGGGGACGCGTTTGGGGTTGCGTTCGCTGATTGCGACCATGACCACGTTGCCGCTGGCGATCAGGTCGACCTGGCCGGCCAGGTAAGCGGCGATGGTTGAGTTGTTGTCCTCAAAGCGCTTGATCGTGGCTTCCTTGGGCGCCACGGCGGTCAGTTCGATATCTTCGATGGCGCCGCGGGTTACGCTGATGGTCTTGCCCTTGAGGTCGTCGATCGTGCTGATTGCCGCCTCGGGTGGGCCGAACACCGCGAGGTAGAACGGCGCGTAAGCCTTGGAGAAATCAATGACCTTTTCGCGTTCGGGGTTTTTGCCCAGGCTGGAGATCACAAGGTCCACCTTGCCGGTGGTAAGGAACGGAATGCGGTTGGTGCTGTTGACCGGGGTCAGTTCCAGCTTGACCTTGAGCTGGTCGGCCAGCAGCTTGGCGGTGTCGATGTCCAGGCCACGTGGCTGCATGTTGGGGCCGACCGAACCAAACGGCGGGAAGTCCTGGGGCACGGCGACCTTGAGGGTGCCACGGGCGACGATATCGTCCAGACCATTAGCCTGGGCGGGTGCCTGGCTCAGCATCAGGCTGGCAAACAGGGCAGTGAGCAGGGCGCTGTAGCGCTTGGTCATGGCAACTCTCCGAAAAAGGCGAAGGAATTTTCTGAGTTTGCTCAGTGCACAGCCCATGCCAGCTCTCTCGGAATGGTCTGTAAGGCACGGATTCGTTGAAGTGCCATGGTCTTACTGGTCTGAACAGTTGCGAGATTTTTCGCACCCTTTTCGAGCGCCGTAAAAAACGCACGGGCCCCTTTGGGGCGTGGCTTGCCGACAGACTTCAATAGCTTTACAACTAGCTCTTCAGCTGACGGGAACCTTGAGTTTTTTATGAATTCCATTGCCCAAGCCGTACCGGAAGCGGCCTTGCAAGCCATCCGCAAACTGATCAAGGAGCAAGGCTTTGGGCCGGGCGAGGCATTGCCTTCGCAACGCGATTTGGCGATGCGGTTGGGCGTGAGCCGGGCGTCGTTGCGCGAGGCCTTATCGTCCTTGAGCGCATTGGGTGTGGTCAGTGTACAGCCGGGCAAGGGCGTGTTCGTGCTGGCGCCGGACCCGCCATCCGAGCTCGCCTGGCCGTTTGCGGCGCAGGCCACACCGCTGGACATCTTCCAGCTGCGTTACGCGCTTGAAGGGTTCGCTGCGGGTTTGGCGGCAGTCACATTGACCACGAACGAGCTCGACAGCCTGGAAGACAATGTCGAGGCGATGCGCAAGGTCCTCAAAGCGGGTGACTTCGAAGCCGCCGCCCGGCTGGACTTTGAATTTCACCAGCGCATCCTGTTGGCCAGCGGCAACCAGGCCATGGTGAGTATTCTCAGTGCCAGCGCCGAGGTGTTTCTGGAGAGCCAGAAACTACCGTTCATCCGGCCGGAGCGAGCCATGGAGACCTGGCAGGAGCATCGCAAAATCCTGCGCGCCCTGGCCCGGCGCAGCAGTGCGGCAGCGCAGAAAACCATGCAGGAACACGTTCGCAATGCGGCGTTGCGAACAGGCATCGTGTTTGTGACTGCCGTGACGCCATGAGTTGGCTATATCCCCACTCATGCAACGCCATAGCAAGACTCAATCAGAGGCGGCTTCCTGAACGAGGGAAGGGCAGCTATGATGGGCAACGTTTTTTTTGCTTACAATCCGGAGACATCCATGAGCAACGATCTTATCAAGCACGTCACCGACGCGACCTTTGAGGCCGAAGTACTCAAGGCTGCTGGCCCGGTGCTGGTTGACTACTGGGCTGAATGGTGCGGCCCTTGCAAAATGATCGCTCCGGTTCTGGACGACATTGCAACCACCTACGAAGGCAAACTGACCATTGCCAAACTGAACATCGACGAAAACCAGGAAACCCCGGCCAAGCACGGCGTGCGTGGTATTCCGACCCTGATGCTGTTCAAGAACGGCAACGTCGAGGCCACCAAGGTTGGCGCGCTGTCCAAGTCGCAACTGGCTGCATTCCTCGACGCGAACATCTAAGCGTCGTCAAAAAAGCCCCGAAAATCTCGGGGCTTTTTCGTAAAGCAGGGCTAGACGCTCCGAAACTCAGGTGGTACATTCGGCCCCGCACTGGTTTCTCCACTGCCCCCTGCAAGCCGTCGCCGACGCATTCCTTTTCGATTAGTACGCGATCCTGTCGCCTTCTCTGCGGCGCGGCCTCATTAAGCCAAAAGCTTAATTTCCCCCCTCCATAAATGATTACGTCATTCCTATATGAATCTGACTGAACTCAAGCAAAAGCCGATTACCGACCTGCTCCAACTGGCCGAAGAAATGGGCATAGAAAATATGGCCCGTTCGCGCAAGCAGGACGTGATTTTCTCCCTGCTCAAGAAGCACGCGAAAAGCGGCGAGGAAATCTCCGGTGATGGCGTGCTGGAGATTCTCCAGGACGGCTTCGGCTTCCTCCGCTCCGCAGACGCTTCCTATCTCGCCGGCCCAGACGATATCTATGTCTCGCCGAGCCAGATCCGTCGCTTCAACTTGCGCACCGGTGACACCATCGTTGGCAAGATCCGTCCTCCGAAGGAGGGCGAGCGGTATTTCGCCCTGCTCAAGGTCGACACGATCAACTTCGATCGCCCCGAGAACGCGAAAAACAAGATTCTCTTCGAGAACCTGACCCCGCTGTTCCCGACCGTGCGCATGAAGATGGAAGCCGGTAACGGTTCCACCGAAGACTTGACCGGTCGTGTGATCGACCTGTGCGCCCCGATCGGCAAAGGCCAGCGTGGCCTGATCGTCGCACCGCCGAAAGCCGGTAAAACGATCATGCTGCAGAACATTGCAGCGAACATCGCCCGTAACAATCCTGAAGTTCACCTGATCGTACTGTTGATCGATGAGCGTCCGGAAGAAGTGACCGAGATGCAGCGCACCGTGCGCGGCGAAGTGGTTGCCTCGACGTTCGATGAGCCGCCAACCCGCCACGTGCAGGTAGCCGAAATGGTGATCGAAAAGGCCAAGCGCCTGGTCGAACACAAGAAGGACGTGGTGATCCTGCTCGACTCCATCACCCGTCTGGCCCGTGCCTACAACACTGTGATCCCGAGCTCCGGCAAGGTATTGACCGGTGGTGTCGATGCCCACGCCCTGGAGAAACCGAAACGTTTCTTCGGCGCCGCGCGCAACATCGAAGAAGGCGGCTCGCTGACCATTATCGCCACCGCGCTGGTTGAAACCGGCTCGAAGATGGACGAAGTGATCTACGAAGAGTTCAAGGGTACCGGCAACATGGAGCTGCCCCTGGACCGTCGCATTGCTGAAAAGCGTGTGTTCCCGGCGATCAACATCAACCGCTCCGGCACTCGCCGCGAAGAGTTGCTGACCGCTGACGACGAGCTGCAGCGTATGTGGATCCTGCGCAAGCTGCTGCATCCGATGGACGAAGTGGCTGCCATCGAGTTTCTGATCGACAAGCTGAAAACCACCAAGACCAACGACGAGTTCTTCCTGTCGATGAAACGCAAGTAATACAGCGTTTCAGGTCCAAAAAAATGGCGCCCTTAATGGGGCGCCATTTTTTTTGCGTCGAGATTCTGCGATTTTTGTGGCATAAGTATCCGTTAAGTAACAAAAATTGACGCGTGACTTCGCTCATCCCTTTCGTCGCAGACTGACCACATTCTTATGACCACCCTTGCTTACCGCAGAGACATCGATGGCCTGCGTGCCATCGCTGTCCTTGCAGTCGTGTTGTTCCACTTTGGTGTCCCTGGCATTACTGGCGGTTTTGTTGGCGTTGACGTCTTCTTCGTCATCTCGGGCTTTCTAATCACGTCAATTATCTGGCGAGAGCGTCAAGCTGGACGCTTCAGTTTCATCGACTTCTGGGCTCGCCGTGCCCGACGTATCTTGCCCGCGCTGTTTGTGATGATCGCCGCGACACTGGCAGTGGGTTGGTTTCTGTTGGCGCCCAAGGACTATGAAGAGTTGGGGCGGTCTGCGCATTATCAGGTGACCTTTACCTCGAACCTGTTGTTCTCGCGCCAGCACGGCTATTTCGATGCCTCATCGGACATCAAGCCCTTGCTGCATACCTGGTCATTGGCGGTAGAAGAGCAGTTCTATATTTTCTTCCCATTGCTGCTGACCTTGCTTTCCAGCCGTTTGAAGCACTGGCGCCTGGCATTGTTCGCGGTGCTGCTGGCGTCGTTTGGCATGAGCGTCTGGGCGGTTCAGCATGAGCCACAGAAAGCTTTCTTCCTGTTGCATCTGCGGGCCTGGGAGCTACTGGCCGGTGCGATGCTGGCGGTGCAGCCCAAGCGTGAATGGCGCGCCTCGCCGGCCTTGGCGCAAGGAATCAGCCTGGCTTCCCTGGCATTGATCCTCATCGCTGTATTGGGTTACGACGCGAAAACGCCGTTCCCGGGCGCGACTGCGTTGTTGCCTGTGCTGGGTGTGGTCGGGTTGATCTGGGCCAACGGCCAGCAACAGACTTGGGTCGCTCGCCTGTTGGGCACGCGGATCATGGTGGGTATCGGGCTGATCTCTTATTCCTGGTACCTCTGGCACTGGCCGGTATTCGTGTACGCCAACTACGCCGCGGTGGATGGCTTGAGCGCGCTGGAACTGGCGGGGCTGATGCTGCTTTCGCTGGTGCTGGGCTATCTGTCCTGGCGCTTCGTGGAAACGCCGTTCCGGGAAAAACGTTTGCTGGCTTCGCGTAAGGCGATTCTGGCGTCAGCCATGGTCGGCATTCTGGGGCTGGGCTTCACTGGCCTTGCGATACGCGAAGCTGACGGCGTGCCTTCGCGCTTGTCCGAGCAGGCGTTGCGCTTTGCCCAAGCCAAGAAGTGGAGCCCGGACCTGCTGGCGTGCATGGCCGACAAAGATACGCCCGATGAACGCTTGTTCTGCCATTTCGGCCCCAAAGACCAATCGGTTTCAGCGTTGGTATGGGGTGACAGTCACGCTACCGCGCTGATACCGGCACTCAAAGAGGGCGCTGATCGTCACGATATCAGCCTGGTCGAAGCCAGTTTTGCCGGCTGTATTCCCCTCGATGGCCTGGAGAATATTGCCCGCTGCGCGCATTTCAACCGTCGCGTCGAGAAGGCCATGGCTGAGCAGACATTCAGCGATGTGGTGTTGGCCGCCCGCTGGAGCCTGTATGTGTATGGGCAAATGTCGGGTGACAAGGAGCATGCGCTCAAAGACCCCGGCACTGGCCAGTATGTGCGTGCCGTCGCCGAGCAACGCTTCGCCCAAGGCTTGCGTGAACGCATCCAGGGTTTGCGTGCTGCCGGCCATAAGGTCTGGCTGGTCAAGGAAGTGCCGCTGCAGGAAATCATCGTGCCTTACCGTCTCAGCCGGTTGGCGATGATGAACCGGCCCGTGAGTGGTGAAGGGCTGGCCGTGGCCGAGCATGTGAAGCGCCAGGCGTTCATCACGCAATTGTTTGACGAACTGGCGGCTGCCGACAGTGGTGTCGCGGTGCTGGACCCTGCGCCCCTGCTGTGCGGCGCCGATGGTTTGTGCCGGGTCGAACTCAATGGTCGCGCGCTGTATACCGACGATAACCATCTGTCAGACGTGGGGGCGCGACACATTGAAGCCTTCCTTGAGCCATTGTTCAGTTCGTTGCAATCACGCAGCTTGACGGCCAATTAAGCTGCCAGCCGCCCTCAGAGCAGGTAGGATGTACGCCTATTTTACGGGTGGCATGGTTAATGAAATTCAAGGATCTTCGGGATTTCGTGCAGCAACTTGAGCAGCGCGGAGAGTTGAAACGTATCCAGATGCCGATTTCTCCGGTACTGGAAATGACTGAGATTTGCGACCGCACCTTGCGCAACAAGGGCCCGGCGCTGCTGTTCGAAAACCCGACCGGCTTTGATATCCCGGTGCTGGGCAACCTGTTCGGTACGCCCGAGCGCGTAGCCTTCGGCATGGGTGCCGAGTCGGTCAGCGAGCTGCGCGAGATCGGCAAGTTGCTGGCGTTTCTCAAGGAGCCCGAGCCGCCCAAGGGCTTGAAGGACGCCTGGTCGAAGTTGCCGATCTTCCGCAAGATCATCGCCATGGCGCCCAAGGTGGTCAAGGATGCGGTGTGCCAGGAAGTGGTCATCGAAGGCGATGATGTCGATTTGGCCATGCTCCCGGTCCAGACGTGCTGGCCGGGCGATGTCGGCCCGCTGATCACGTGGGGCCTGACTGTCACCAAAGGCCCGAACAAGGATCGCCAGAACCTCGGCATCTACCGTCAGCAAGTCATTGGCCGCAACAAGGTGATCATGCGTTGGCTGAGCCACCGTGGCGGCGCACTCGACTTCAGAGAGTGGTGTGAAAAACACCCGGGCAGGCCGTTCCCGGTGTCCGTGGCCCTGGGGGCCGACCCGGCGACCATTCTCGGCGCCGTGACACCTGTGCCCGATAGCTTGTCCGAATACGCCTTCGCCGGCCTGTTGCGCGGTAATCGCACCGAATTGGTCAAGTGCCGCGGTAACGACTTGCAGGTGCCGGCTACCGCCGAAATTATCCTCGAGGGCGTGATTCACCCGGGTGAGATGGCCGATGAAGGCCCTTACGGCGACCACACCGGCTATTACAACGAAGTCGACAGCTTCCCGGTGTTCACCGTCGAGCGCATCACCCATCGGGTCAAACCGATCTACCACAGTACCTACACGGGGCGTCCACCCGATGAGCCGGCGATTCTCGGAGTGGCGCTCAACGAAGTGTTCGTACCGATCCTGCAGAAGCAATTTCCGGAAATCACCGACTTCTACCTGCCGCCCGAGGGCTGTTCGTACCGCATGGCCATCGTGACCATGAAGAAGTCGTATCCGGGCCATGCCAAGCGCGTCATGTTGGGTGTGTGGTCGTTTTTGCGACAGTTCATGTACACCAAGTTCGTTATCGTGACCGACGACGACATCAATGCGCGGGACTGGAACGATGTGATCTGGGCCATCACCACGCGCATGGACCCCAAGCGCGATACCGTGATGATCGATAACACGCCGATCGACTACCTCGACTTTGCCTCGCCGGTATCGGGCCTGGGTTCGAAAATGGGCCTGGATGCCACCCACAAATGGCCGGGTGAAACCACTCGCGAGTGGGGCCGGGTGATCGTCAAGGATGAAGCCGTCACCGCGCGTGTCGATGCGATCTGGAAAGAATTGGGAATAGATTGATGCGTGTAACCCTGCAACCTTCCGGCGCTGTACTGGAGCTGGTCCCTGGCGAACGAATCCTCGAAGGTGCACGCCGCCTGGGGTACGAATGCCCCCAGGCCTGCCGCAATGGCGTGTGCCATGTGTGTGCGGCGTTGCTGGTGGAGGGCCGGGTAAGCCAAGCCGGTGAAGTGCGCGACCATGGCGAGTTCTATACCTGCATCGCCGAGCCGCTGGAAGACTGCATTGTGTTGTGGGATGGCGTACTCGCGCCAGGAGAGTTGCCGTTGCGCAAATTGTCATGCCAATTGATCGAGTGCGTGGAAGTCGGCGGCGATGTCTGGCGTGTGCGCCTGCGCGCCCCGGCCGGTAAGGCGGTGCGTTACCACGCCGGGCAATACTTGATGCTCGAACGGGAGAACGGCGAGAAATCGGCGTTCTCCCTGGCTTCTGCACCCCATGCCGGGCGTGAGTTGGAGCTGCATGTGCTGGTGCGCGAGGACAGTGCGCGCAACCTTATCGAACAATTGCAGCGCAACCAGATGGCCCGTGTGGAACTGCCGTTCGGTGACACCCACCTGGCCGAGTTGCCGGACGGACCACTGGTGCTGATGGCCGCCGGTACCGGTATGGCGCAGATGCACAGTCTGATCGAGCACTGTCGCGCTTCGGGCTTCAAGCGCCCGGTGCACCTGTACTGGGGCGTAAGGCGCCCGGAAGATTTCTACCAGATCGAGCACTGGGATCAGTGGCTGCAACTGCCCAATCTGTTCCTGCACAAAGTGGTCAGCGACCTCTGTGGCTGGGAAGGGCGCTGCGGTTTGCTGCACGAGGTGGTGTGCGAAGACATTGCCGACCTCAATAGCGTGCATGTTTACGCCAGTGGTTCGCCAGCAATGATCTACGGCACCCTGGATGCATTGGTCGATGCCGGTATGGATGCGCACCGTATGCGCGCCGATGTCTTCGCCTATGCCCCACGGCCCTGAAGTGTTGCGCTGAATAATGTGAGAGCTGGCTTGCCTGCGATAGCGGTGGGTCAGTGTCTCATTTGCCGACTGGCGCACCGCTATCGCAGGCAAGCCAGCTCCCACAGGGGACAGTGTCGTGTCAGAAGCGTAAGCCAGTCGTCACCATCGCTGCATTGAACCCCAGCAACACCAGCTCCGCCGCGACCGGCCCGTAATGGATACCCACGGACGGAATGATCACTGGCGCCACCCCGAATCGATTCAACGGAATCTTGTCGCGATACTCGCCGCGATAGCCCTGGATCAGTCCACCAGTCAACTTCGCATACACCGGGTAGTCGGCCATGTCGTAGCGCTTGCCCGCATAGGCATAGTACGAGCGTTGGCGGAACGAGTTGCGAAAGGTCACCCCGCCATACACCAGGCCCGACGCCTCATTGCGCTCCAGGCCGATCAGGCCCTGTTTGTTGTTGTGTTGCGGGTCGGGTGCAAAGTGCCGGGTGTAGACGCTTGTCTGGGCGTACCAGAAGCCTTTGTCGTCAGTCGCCGTTGGCGTTTCGCTAGCCAGCGCAGTGGTGGCCTGGGCAAGCAATAACAGGCCAGGCAATCGGAATTTTTTCATGGCGACCTCGGTAGTCGATTTGATGAACGGCTAAGTGGGTCGTTACAGGCGCGCCAGTTTGACGGCTTGGCACGCGCCCAGGCTGAACCGGGGCTGAAATTACCGGGATTAGACGCGTGGATCCTGACGAATGGGCGAGCGTGCTTATGCTTTTGCTTATTCTTTTAAGGTATTTATTCTGGATGATGAATATCTTTAAGCTATATCGCAACGGACTACCGACTTCACCGACCATAACCAGATACTGACCGCCACCGCCCGCCAGCCGGATCGATCGTACGAACTTCGCGTATTGCAGTTCTATTTTTGATTCAAAGGGGAGCGGTATGGGGAGCTACAGAAAACACGCGCTATACACGGCGATTTTGTCGGCCAATTTGCTGACCGTTGTGGGATTCAATCCAGTTCTGGCAGACGAAACTTCTGCGGTTGATGCACCTAAACTCGACACTGTGATCGTCACCGGCACCCGCGCCCAAGAGCGCACCGCCAGTGCATCGCTGTCGCCAATCGACGTAATCTCCGGTGAAAACCTGCGCAGTACCGGCTCCGATGAGCTGGGTGCCGTATTGGCGCGGCTGATACCGTCGATCAACTTCCCCCGGCCAAGCCTGGTGGACGGGGCCGAACTGGTGCGTCCGGCGCAGTTGCGCGGTTTGTCGCCGGACCAGGTGTTGGTACTGGTCAACGGCAAGCGTCGACATACCAGTGCCTTCGTCAACCTGGGCGGTGCGGTTGGGCGCGGTTCGGCCCCGGCAGACTTGAATGCTATCCCGCTGTCGGCGGTGGACCATATCGAGGTGCTGCGCGACGGCGCTTCTGCCCGTTACGGCTCCGATGCGATCGCCGGGGTGATCAACGTGATCCTCAAGCACGCCGACCATGGCGGCTCGGTGTCCAGCAAGTTTGGTGAGTACAAAAAGGGTGATGGCATCCAGCGTAATGTCAGTGGTAATACGGGCCTGGCATTGGGCGACAATGGCTTTATCAACCTGTCTGCCGAAGGCGCCGACAACGATTACACCAACCGCGCCGGCGACGATTACCGCCCAGGCAGTATTGGCTCCACCACCTACGGCCAGCGTGTGTTCCGCCAAGGTGAGCCGGCCACCAATGAAGGCAAGTTCCAGTTCAACTCGGAATATTCCTTCAGCGATGCAGCCGAGTTCTACACCTTCGGTGGCTATAGCAAGCGCCGCGGTGAAACAGCGGCGTTCTACCGGGCCAGCAACGCTTCCAATAACATTGCCGCACTCAACCCCAACGGCTACCTGCCACTGATCAAAGGCAACCTGGAAGACACCTCGCTGGTGGTGGGCCTGCGCGGCCTGCTGGCCTACGACTGGCATTACGACTTGTCGGCCAACTACGGCAAGAATCAGTACGAACTGGGCACCGAAACCATCAACACCTCCCTGGGCCTGGCAACGCCGCGCAAGTTCAACAACGGCACCCTGAGCAACGATCAAAAGCAAGTCAGCCTGGACCTGTCCCGTGAGTTCGATGTGGGCTTTCTGGCGTATCCGGTCTCCGTGGCGTTCGGCGGTGAATACCTGCATCAGGGCTATGAAATCGAGGCGGGCGAGCCAGCGTCCTATTACCAGACCGGCAGTTCCGGCCTGGGAGGCTTCCGTGATGCCGACGCCGGCACCAGCACACGCCATAACTGGGCACAGTACCTGGACCTGGAAACCAACTTCACCGAAAAACTCAGCGCCTCGGCCGCCGTGCGCCATGAGGATTACAGTGACTTTGGCTCCAACGTCAGCGGCTCGCTGTCGGCCCGCTACGACTTCACCCCCCAGGTGGCCTTGCGCGGCAGCATCTCCAACGGTTTCCGTGCGCCGTCCCTGGCCCAGCAGAATTTTGCCTACACCTCATCGCAGTTGATCGGCAGCACCATCCAGGAAGCCGGCACCTTCCCGGCCAACAGTCAGGTGGCACGCCTGCTCGGTGCCGAAGACCTCAAGGCGGAAAAGTCGCGCAACTACAGCCTCGGCCTGGTGCTGGAGCCGGCCGATGACCTGACCGTCACGCTCGATGTGTACCGCATCGACATCCGCGACCGCATCAGCCTGTCGTCTAACCTCAATCTCAACCCGGCCACGGTGGCTTACCTGCAAGCCAATGGCGTCGGCAATATCAACTACACCACGGCCCGTTACTTCACCAACGCCACGGACACCAGCACCGATGGCGTCGATCTGGTAGCCAACTATCGCTACCAGCTCGATAACGGCATTCGCTGGAACAGCACCCTGGGCTATAACTACAACCACACCAAGGTCACCGATGTGAAAGCCAACCCGGCGGTACTCGATAGCCTGGGGGCCAACCTGGTGCGAGTGGACCGTCGCGAACGTATCGGCTTGCTGGGCGACACCACACCCCAGCACAAACTGAGCCTGGGCAACGACTTCACCTTCGGTAATTGGGCGCTGCACACTAACCTGGTGCGCTATGGTGAGTTCACCAGTTATCAGGCGGACAAGGTCAACGACCAGACCTTCAAAGCCGCCTGGGTGCTGGACCTGTCAGCCGACTACAAGCTCAAGAACTGGACCTTCACCCTTGGTGGCGACAACGTTACCGACAAATACCCAGAGAAGGTTAATGCTTACGCCAGCAGCGGCGGCAATCTCGCCTACAGCACTTTTTCGCCGTACGGTTACAGCGGCGCGTTCTATTACGGTAAAGTCGCTTACAACTGGTAACACACAGGAGGCGCACCGCTTTTCGCCATGACCGCCATTGAAACCGATCTTCTGCAATTGGCTTACCCTCCGCGGCTCGATCTGGGGCCGCAACTCACTCACGAACAATTGATGAGCTCGATGCAAGCCACCATGGCTCGGCACAAGGGTGGGCCGGTGTGGCTGTTTGCGTATGGTTCGCTGATCTGGCGCCCTGAGTGCTCGTCGACCGAGCGGGTGCGGGCTCGGGTTCACGGTTATCACCGTGGCCTGTATTTGTGGTCACACGAGCATCGCGGTACGCCGGAGCTGCCGGGGTTGGTGTTTGGGCTGGATCGCGGTGGTTCCTGCAGCGGGTTTGCCTACCGCTTGCCGGAGGACCAGTTGGAGGCCTCGCTTTACGCCCTATGGCAGCGTGAGATGCCTTACCCCTCGTACCGGCCGCACTGGCTCAGTTGCCGATTGGAAGATGGCAGCACCGTGCAGGCGTTGGGGTTTGTTCTGGAGCGGCACTTGCCCAGCTATGCCGGCAACTTGCCCGATATTGTGCTTAATCATGTGCTGCAAAGCGCTTGCGGGCGTTACGGCACGACTCGCGATTATGTCGAGCAGACCGTGAACGCCCTGCGTAGCCACGCCATGCCAGATAAAAACCTGGAGGCGCGGCTCAAGCGTTGTGCCAAAGATTGCTCTGCCGATTAACGCGCCGAGCTGACGCTGTTGGTGTGCCACAGCGTGGGGATCAGGAACGCGATCGCCAGTACACAGGCACCAATCAGCAGCACGAAACCACCGTCCCAGCCGAAATGGTCAACCGTGTAGCCCATGGCCGCACTGGCTGCTACCGAACCGCCCAGGTAACCGAACAAGCCGGTGAAACCCGCGGCAGTGCCGGCGGCTTTCTTCGGTGCCAGCTCCAGCGCCTGCAGGCCGATCAGCATGACCGGGCCGTAGATCAGGAAGCCGATTGAGAACAGCGCAATCATGTCGATCATCGGGTTGCCCGGCGGGTTGAGCCAGTAAACCAGGGTCGCCACGGTGACCAGCGCCATGAACACGATACCGGTCAGGCCGCGATTGCCACGGAAGATTTTGTCCGACATCCAGCCGCACAACAACGTGCCTGGGATACCGGCCCACTCATAGAAGAAATACGCCCAGGACGACTTATCGACCGTGAAGTGCTTGGCTTCTTTCAAGTAGGTCGGCGCCCAGTCCAGTACGCCGTAGCGCAACAGGTAGACGAACACGTTGGCGAAGGCGATGTACCACAGCATTTTGTTGCGCAGCACGTACTTGACGAAGATTTCCTTGGCGCTGAATTCGTCTTCGTGGCTGGCGTCGTAGCCTTCCGGGTAATCGTTCTTGTACTTCTCGATAGGCGGCAAGCCCACCGATTGCGGGGTGTCGCGCATGGTGATGAAGGCAAACGCCGCGACCGCCAGGGCCACGGTGGCCGGCACGTAGAAGGCAGCATGCCAGTCGTTGAACCACGCCATGCCCAGCAGGAACAGCGGGCCGATCAAGCCACCGCCGACGTTATGCGCCACGTTCCACACGGACACCACGCCGCCGCGTTCTTTCTGCGACCACCAGTGCACCATTGTCCGCCCACTCGGCGGCCACCCCATGCCCTGGGCCCAGCCGTTGATGAACAGCAAAATGAACATCATGGTCACGCTGGACGTTGCCCAAGGTGCGAAACCGAAAATGAACATCACCCCCGCTGAAACCAGCAGGCCGAACGGCAGGAAGTAACGTGGGTTGGAGCGGTCGGACACCAGCCCCATGAGGAACTTGGATAAACCGTAGGCAATCGCAATCGCCGACATCGCCAGGCCCAGTTCACCACGGGTGTAACCCTCGTCGATCAAGTAGGGCATGGCCAGGGAGAAGTTTTTGCGCAGCAGGTAGTAGCCGGCGTAACCGAAGAAAATACCAGCGAAGATCTGCCAGCGCAGCCGTCGGTAGGTACTGTCTATTTTTTCTTCAGGCAGAGGCGCCTGGTGTGCGGCAGGTCGAAAGAAAGCAAACATTCAAGAGCTCCAAATTTCTTGTTTTGACTGCGGATGCGAATGTTACAGTTTCGTTACCGAAAATAGCATCGCCTCTTATCTGCAAACACAGGAAACGAGAGCAATTGCATGTTCTTTTACGAACATGTCGTAAATAGATAAGTTATGGTCGTAATCCGTTCTCTTGAACACCGAGGATCAAAATGTGGGAGGGGGCTTGCTCCCGATAGCGGTGGTTCAGTCACTCATGTACTCACTGACCGACTCCTATCGGGGGCAAGCCCCCTCCCACAAGGACCGCATTTCAGATCAATCAGCGTGTCTGGACGACGACCTTACCCACTGCCTTGCGCTGCCCCAGGTCATTAATCGCCTGGGCAGCCTGCTCCAGCGGATACACCTGCGACACCAACGGCTTCAACTTGCCCTCGGCATACCACGTGAACAACTGCTGAAAATTCGCCGCGTTATCCTGCGGCTGGCGCTGGGCAAACGAGCCCCAGAACACCCCAACTACCGCCGCGCCCTTGAGCAATGCCAGGTTCACCGGCAATTCGGGAATGCGCCCGCTGGCAAACCCCACTACCAGCAGGCGGCCGTTCCAGGCGATGGCGCGGACGGCCTGGTCAAACAGGTCGCCGCCCACCGGGTCGTAGATCACATCCGCGCCATTGCCGTCGGTGAGGCGTTTGATCTCGTCCTTGAGGCTGGTTTCGCTGTAGTTGATCAACTCATCAGCCCCGGCCGCCTTGGCCACCGCGAGTTTGTCGGCGCTGCTGGCGGCGGCGATCACGCGTGCGCCCATGGCCTTGCCGATTTCCACCGCGGCCAGGCCCACACCGCCGGAGGCGCCTAGCACCAGCAGGGTCTCACCGGGTTGCAGGTTGGCGCGCTGTTTAAGCGCGTGCATCGAGGTGCCGTAGGTCATGCTGAAGGCAGCGGCGATGTTGAAGTCCATGCTCGGCGGAATCGGCAGCACGTTATAGCCAGGCACCGCGACCTGCTCGGCAAAGCTGCCCCAACCGGTCAACGCCATTACGCGGTCACCGACCTTCAAGTGGCTGACTTTCTCACCCACCTCGCTGACCACGCCTGCCGCTTCGCCACCGGGTGAGAATGGAAAGGGCGGCTTGAACTGGTACTTGCCCTCGATGATCAGGGTATCCGGGAAGTTCACCCCGGCCGCGTGCACGTCCAGCAGGATTTCGTTCTTCTTGATCGCAGGGCTGGCGATCTCTTCCAGCACCAGGGTTTCGGCGGGGCCGAAGGCTTTGCACAGCACAGCTTTCATCGGACTATTCCTTTTGGCATCGTGGCCGATAAGTGTAGGAGGGTGCGCCCGTGGGTCAACGAGCATACCCGCGCCTGATAAGCCCCCATAAGCTTGTGCTCAGCCTTGCTAGCGTTATGCTACCGGGCAAACGAATTCGAGGAATGAACTGTGAAAGCGTGGATCCTGTTGATGCTGGCCCTGACATTGCCGATGGCCGTCCAGGCCGAAGAAGCCAAGGAAGGCGAGGCGCCGAAAGTCAGCTATATCAGCCTGACCCCGCCGTTTGTGGGTAACTACGGCCTGGATGGCACGGCCAAACTCAAGGTTTACAAGGCCGATATCGCCCTGCGCGTGACCGGCACCGAAGCAGCTGCGGCGGTCAAAGCCAACGATCCGTTGATCCGCAACCAACTGGTGGCGCTGTTTACCCAGCAGACCAGCGAGGCCATGAGTACGGTCGAAGGCAAGGAAAAGCTGCGTCAGGAAGCCCTGAAACAAACCCAGCAAGTGATGAACGATGAGACGGGTAAGCCGGTGGTAGAAGATTTGCTGTTCAACAACCTCATCATCCAGTGAGCGTATTCAGGAATGTGTTGGCATGTGACTAGCAGAAAATGTAGATATATATAAAAAACTAATGCAGGACGATTAAATATTAATTGTCTCTCCGGCAATAAGTTTGTAACTGCCACGTTGCATTCTTCAGATTTCCGGTCGCGGCATTAAATTATTAATATGGCGAGAAATATAATGAGCATGGATTCAGAGTTATTACGGTTAGCGAGAAGCGTCACCCAAAAGCGACCTAAGACTGTCATTGATCATATTATTAAGTATGGATTCATCACCACTGATGATCTGAAAGATACATACGGTTATATTCATCCTCCACGTGCCATACGTGATGTTCGAGAGCAAGGTATCCCTGTCGAGACTTATCGAGTGGCGGGCAAGGACGGTAGAAGTATAGCGGCCTATCGCTTTGGTGATCCTGAGAAAGTTGAAGGGCACAAGCTGGGAGGGCGGAAAACTTTTTCTAAGGCTTTCAAGGCCGATTTGGTAGATTATTATGGCGAGCGATGCATGATAAGTAGTGAGCGATACGATGAGCGTTACCTGCAAATTGATCACCGTATACCATATGAAGTTTCTGGTGATTTGATCGGTAGCGAAGGCGATGTATCAAAATTCATGCTGTTGTCAGGTACCGCTCAGCGAAAAAAATCTTGGTCGTGTGAACATTGTCAAAATCTAACTGACTTTAGAGACTACTCTGTTTGCGCTTCGTGTTATTGGGCAAGTCCTGAGAAATATACTCATGTGGCAATGAAGCAGGAGAGGCAGGTCACCTTAACATTTTCAGGTGACCATTTAGCGTTATTTGATAAGCTTCGAGCGGATGCAGATATTAATCTAAGTCCTATACAGGAATTGATATTTAAAAAGCTCAATAGTGCAGATTAGGAGAGTTCAAATAGATCCGACTGAATCTTCATCTTCCGTTGGTATTTTGTTATGGGATGGTTGTGTGATAGCTTTTTTTCGAGTGCTGGGGATAAATAAAGTGATTCGATAGTGACGTGATCCCGGCCCAAAAGAGTTGCTTGAGTAGAGCGCCCAGCATTGAGTTCAACTTTGGTCAGTGATAAATGAGGGGCCAACGCTCTTCCATAGTTCTTATCTCCACATGTTCCGTCGAAGCTGAGAATATAAGGAACGCCTCGATCATTGAGAGAGTCCAGCTCGGATTCAAGCTCATCTATATCAAGCAAGAAGGCATACCTAGGGTCTCTTTTTCCACTGGTTCCCTGCCAGGGTGGATCCATGTAAATCAGATCCTCGGTGCCAGCACTTTTTATCATGTCTCGAAAGTCACCTGACACGATAGAGGTTTTGCCTTTTAGTAGAGCTGAGGCCAGCTTAGCTTCTTTTAATATTTTTTGGGGCTTAAGCCCTAGGCGACGCTTGTCAGCACCCTGATTAAACTTACCGGAATTATTGAATCTAACTGAGTTTTTAACGCAGCGGGCAATCAGATATAATAATTCGCACGGGCTTTGAGTTGAATTGTAGCTCTCTCTAGTGGCTAGAAAGAATTCCGCTGGATCGTCAAGCTGTCCCTGCCATAAAGTATTGTACTTTTCGGATAGTTCGATGGGATTGTCAATGATTTCTTGCCACAGTTTTGCTAAGGGCTCTAGTTTATCTCCGATCAGAAATTTTTCCGCTCGCCCATTTGCGGCGGCTGCCAAAGTGATAGCCGCAGACCCTGCAAACGGTTCGTACAGGCAACGGACGGTATCAGGAAAAAAACTAAGAATAGCTGAGGCGAGTTTTCGCTTGCTACCTTGGTAGGGGATGACGTGGGGTGCAGTTATGTACGTCATAATCAGTCAGCCAAGGAGTAAAGAAGGGAGCCGCGAGCTTTTGAGGCATTAAATAATGTCTTCAGCCCGTTATTGCGCCGAAACCCTTCTCTTCGCAATAACATGGAATAAAGAGATTTTGTAGGGGTAGCACCTGTCAATAAGCCAGAATCCACAGATCTAATTGCATCAACGATTTCTCCTAGGGTCATTGGCGAGGAAGCATGCTTAAGAACTTCAGCCATCATGCTTTCGCACTTACTATGCATAAGTGTTTTCACCCGTTTTCGTCCTATCAGTTATAGACGGACAGACGTTAGCATGCCGCGGCATGCTCGGCAAGGTGTCTCTGGGGCCTTTCGTCAGATTTGAGCGGGTGTAACACTATGTGTGACTAAGGTGTTGCTTAAGCCAAATATTTATCCTGAAAACCATGCTAACGCATTGTGGGTGATGGTTAAGTGTAACGCGATAATTTCCGTTTGGATTTCAAGGCGTGTTGAGGTCTAGCGCTAAATTCCCCTTGTTGTGATGTGGTAGGTGATGAATTATTTTTTGCAAAGCCAATAGTTAAACGTGACTCTCCAGAAGTTTTTCGGGAGAACATAAGCTTAGTTTAACTCGCGCAAGGATTTATGCGGGTGGCTGGAAGGGTTAAGTGTTTGAGTGGTCATGAATTATAATGTTATTTATAAAATACTTGATGTTCCACTTCCCTGATATTATTAAGAATTGGCGGTATGAGTTTTGAGTCGCTGAAAGAATACGTAATTTTCTTTGTTTTTTTATGTATCCAGTAGCGAACGCCGGATCATCTAATGTAACCACTTGGGCCGTTGTGACTGATGCGGCGCCTTTAGAGAGCAGCCCCATTGGGGTAGAAAGCTGCACTGCACTTGAGCCAGGGGGGGGGCGAGAACGCAGAGAGCACTGCTGGCAGCTACAGCGCCGTTGAGAGCAAATGCGCGGCACTACGCCGAATTAATGCGGTGTTCTTGAGTTTTTGCGAGCTTGCTCGCCCCCAACAATCGACTCAAGGCAAGCACGGCAGCCCATTGTTCGGCGGTCACCGGCATCACCGAAAGCCGGCTGCCTTTCTACACCAGCGGCATTTCGGCAAGAGCGGTTTGCTGCTTTAGATAGCCCAGGCCCAGCACCTTGGGGAAGGTGTTGACGTGGCCCACGGTGATGGCACTCCACGGATTTTTCTCCGCACTGGCCTTGGCGTCGAAATAATGGCTGTCCGGTTCCAGCGCTGTAGGATCCGGGTAGGCAGCCTCGACGATTTTGCCGATGCCGGCAATGCCAGGCTCCGGGCAGCTGGAGTGATAGAAGAAAAACTCATCGCCCACCGTCATGGCGCGCAGAAAATATCGCCCTGCGCGTGACCGGCACCGAAGCAGCTGCGGCGGTCAAAGCCAATGATCCGTTGATCCGCAACCAGTTGGTGGCGCTGTTTACCCAGCAGACCAGCGAGGCCATGAGTACGGTCGAAGGCAAGGAAAAGCTGCGTCAGGAAGCCCTGAAACAAACCCAGCAAGTGATGAATGACGAGACCGGCAAGCCGATGGTGGAAGATTTGCTCTTCAACAATCTGATCATCCAGTAAAGCCGGCGCTTAGCGCTATTCGCGAGGTCCTGCCAGGCGCCTCAGGAAGCCAGGCTCTTGCGAAACCGCGCCAACGCCACCGCAAAAAATACCAAGCCAATTCCCGTCAGGGCCAGCAAGTCTGGCCACACCACGCTCAACCCCGCGTCCCTGAATAGAATCGCTGCACTCAAGCTTACAAAATGCGTCGATGGCGAGCCCTGCATCACCCACTGCAACCATTCGGGCATGCTATCCAGCGGTGTACTGCCGCCAGAGAGCAACAGCATGGGAATGATCACCGGGATCGCCAGCAGGCCGAACTGCGGCGTCGAGCGGGCGAGAGTGGCGAGGAAGATCCCCAACGCAGTACTCGCAAATAAATACAGGGCCGTCACCAGCAGGAACAGGCCCAATGACCCGGCCAGCGGCACGCCGAGCAAGCCTTTGACCACCAGTTCCAGGGACAGCCACGTACACAACACCACCACCAGCATGTTGCTCCAGATTTTTGCCAGCATGATCTCCAGCGCGGTCAGGGGCAGCACCAGCAGATGGTCGAGGGTGCCGTGCTCGCGTTCGCGCAGCAGGGCGGTGCCGGTCAGCACGATGGCGAGGATGGTGATGTTGTTGACGATCTGGATCACCGCCAGGAACCAGCCACCTTCCAGGTTGGTATTGAACAACGCCCGGGTGGTCAGCAGGGCCGGAGCTTTGCCGGCAGCGTCGGCCTGGCCGCTGTAAGTCAGCAGTTCGCGTTGGAAAATCCGCCCGATGTAACCCGCGCCCATGAATGCCTGGCTCATCGCCGTAGCATCAACGTTCACCTGCACCCCTGGCTGGCGCCCCGCCAACAGGTCGGCCTGGAAATTCGCCGGTACATTGACGACGAAGGTGTATTGGCCGCTGTCCATGACCCTGTCCAGCTGGTCGTAGGCCAGTGGCGCCGGCGCCTGGAATTCCGGTGGTTGCAGGGCCTCGGCCATTTGCCGCGAGAGCGCGCTGTGATCTTCATCGACAAAGGCCACGCTGGCGTTGTGCACGCCAATCACTGAACCGGCAGCGGGCATGTAGATCGCCACGGTGAAGGCGTAGGCCAGAAACAGCAGCAACACGCTGTCGTGGCGCAGGCTGGTGAGTTCCTTGAGCCCCAGGCGCAGGATATGGGCGAGCTTGTGCATCAGGCCTCCTGCTTCTTGAGCATCACCAGGCTCAGCCCGGTAAAACCGACGAAAAATCCGAACAAGGCCAGGCATTGTGGCCACAACTGGCGCAGGTCCAGGGCCTTGGTGAAGGTGCCCACCGCAATATCCAGAAAGTGCCCGGCCGGAAACAGCATGCCCATCAGCGCCGCCGCACCTTCCAGGGACGAACGCGGCACGATCAGCCCGGAAAACTGGATGGTCGGCAGGCTGGTGATGATCATGGTGCCGAGGATCGCCGCGATCTGGGTGCGGGTGAACGCCGAGATCAGCAGACCCATGCTCGTGGTCGCCAGCACGTACAACAGGCCACCGAAAGCCAGGGTCAGGCCGCTGCCTTTGAACGGTACACCGAACAACCAGCGGTTCATCGCCACTAGCAGTGCCAGGTTGACCAGGCTGACGACCAGATAGGGCGCCTGTTTACCCAACAGGAACTCCAGGCGCGTCAGTGGTGTGGCATAGAAGTTGGTGATCGACCCCAGCTCCTTCTCGCGCACAATGCCGAGGGCGGTGAGCATGGCCGGAATGAACGCCAGGATCAGCGCCATCACGCCAGGGCCAATGGCATTCACGCTGACCACGTCCTGGTTGTAGCGAAAGCGTGTTTCAAGCTTGACGGCGGCCCGGTTGTTCAAGGGTAAGCTACTGAGTTCAGCCAGTTGCGCAAGGTTGCCCTGGTGCACGGCCTCCACGTAGTTGCGGCTGGTTTCAGCGCGAAACGGCATGCCGCCGTCGAGCCAGGCCGCGACGGTGGGCTGGCGGCCGGCGTAGAGGTCACGGCCAAAGCCGGGTGGGATCTCCAGGGCCAGCTTGATTTCCGAACGTTGCAGGCGCCGGTGCAATTCGTTGGCGTCGCGAATGGGTGCTTGCTCGGCGAAATAGCGCGAACTGCGAAATGCCTCTAGATAGGCGCGGCTTTGCGGGGTCTGGTCCTGGTCGTAGACGGCGAAGGCGAGGTTTTCCACGTCCAGGGAAATCCCGTAGCCGAAGATCACCATCATGAACATCGCCCCGAGCAGGGCGAAGGCCATGCGTACCTTGTCGCGCAGCAGCTCCTTGCCTTCGCGGCTGGCCACGGCTAACCACCGCGCCAGGCTGAAGCCGTGTTTGCTCGCGGGCGGCGCGTGGGCATCGTTGACCGTTGCACGGGGCGCGCTGGATTCGGGTTCGCCCTGGGCCTGCTCCAGGCAGGTGACGAAAGCCGCCTCCAGGGTATCGCCGTGGAACTGCTGTTGCAGCGCCTCGGGCGTGTCGCAGGCCAACACCTTGCCGGCATGCATCAAGGAGATGCGGTCGCAGCGCTGGGCTTCGTTCATAAAGTGGGTGGACAGGAAGATGGTCACGCCTTGTTGCCGCGACAACTCGATCAGCAACCGCCAGAAATCATCCCGCGCCGCCGGGTCGACACCCGAGGTGGGCTCATCGAGGATCAGCACTTCCGGGCGATGCAGCACCGCAACCGCCAAGGACAAACGCTGGCGCAGGCCAAGGGGTAACTCGCCGGAGGGCTGTTCGGCCACTTCACCCAGGTCGAAACGTTGGATCAGTTCATCAATGCGCGGACCGCTGTCGGCCTTGGGCAAGTCGAACAGTTGCGCATGCAGCGCCAGGTTCTGGCGCACGCTCAGTTCGCCATACAGCGAGAAGCTCTGCGACATGAAACCTACGCGCTTGCGGGTCGCCAGGTCCTTGGCGTCCACCGGCTTGCCCAGCAGGATTGCACTGCCCTCGGTGGCCGGCATCAGCCCGGTCAGCACTTTCATGGTGGTGGTCTTGCCGCAACCGTTGGAACCGAGGAAGCCGAAGATCTCGCCGCGGCCAATGGCAAAGCTGACCTTGTTCACCGCGGTGAAATCGCCAAAGCGCAGGGTCAGGTCGTGGGCTTGAATGGCGATATCGGCGTTGCCGCCTGTGCGCGGTGGAATTACCAGCGGCTGGCTGTCGTGAGCACTGTCGCCCTGGAAGTGCGTGAAGGCCTCATCCAGCTTGCCGCGGGGCGTTATCGCCGCCAGTTCGCGGCTCAGTCCATCGGCGATCAACCTGCCACGGTCGAGCATCAGGCAATGCTCGAATTGCTCGGCCTCTTCCATGTAGGCGGTGGCCACCAGCAGTGTCAGTTGCGGGCGCTCACTGCGTACGCTATCTACCAGCTCCCAGAAACGCCGGCGGGACAGCGGGTCGACGCCGGTGGTGGGCTCGTCGAGGATCAACAGGTCCGGATCATGGATCAGCGCGCAGCACAGGCCGAGCTTCTGTTTCATACCGCCGGAGAGCTTGCCTGCCGGGCGCTCGGCAAAGCGTGCGAGGTCGGTGGCGAGCAGCAGGTTGTGCATGCGCTGGTCGCAATCGGTTTTCGACAGGCCGAACAAGGTGGCGAAGAAACGGATGTTCTCGCTGATGGACAGCTCGGGGTACAGATTGCCGCCCAGGCCCTGGGGCATAAAGGCAATGCGCGCGTACAGGCTATTGCGGTGGCGACGGTCTTGGATAGAACCGCCGAGCACCTGCAACTGGCCCACCTGCAGCTTCTTAACCCCGGCGATCAGACCCAGCAGGCTCGACTTGCCGGCGCCGTCCGGACCTATCAACCCGCAGCGGGTACCGGCTGGCAAGCTGAAGGCAATGTCGAGCAGTGCCTGTTGCTTGCCGTAGCGGTGGTTGATCCCCGTGGCGTGCAGCGCCAGGCCGCTCATTGCAGGTTGGCCGGCCAGTCGACATCGGCCGTGCGTACATAGCCCGCGCCGGGCATGCCCGGTTTGGCTTGTGGCACGGCGCTGGGCTGAGTCAGGCGCAATTTGACGCGGAACACCAGTTTTTGCCGCTCATCGCGGGTTTCGACTTCCTTGGGAGTGAACTGGGATTTGGCCGCGACAAAACTGATTTTGGCCGGCAGCGCTTGCTGGGGCAGGGCGTCGAGCAGGATGCGCGCTTCACTGCCGACGGTCAGGCGGCCGGTGACGGATGCGGGCAGGTAGAGATTCATGTACTGGTCATTGGGGTCAATCAGCAGCAACACGCGACCACCCGCGCCGAGCACTTCGCCCGGCTCGGCCAAGCGCAATTGGATGATGCCGTCGATGGGCGCACGCAGGCTGCTGTCGTCGATTTCGCTGGTGAGTTGGGCCACCTGGGCCTGGGCTGCGCCGATGGCGGCCTTCACCGCGTTGACCTGGGCTTGGGCGGCGATCACTGCCGCGTTACCGGTGTTCTGGCGCGCCTGCTGCTGGTCGATCAATTGGCTGCTGGCGAAGCCGCGCCGGTACAGCTCTTGGGTGCGCTTGAGTTCCTGGCTGGCCAGCAGTTGCTCGCTTTGGCGCAACTGCACGTTGGCTTCAGCAGAGGCGAAGTTTTCCCTGGCGCGTAACACCTCTGCTTCGGCCTGGGCGCGCTGGGCTTGCAGGGTGCGGGTGTCCATGCGTGCCAGCAACTGGCCCTTGAGCACTTTGTCGCCTTCATCCACGTGCACTTCGGCCAGGCGCCCGGGGATCTTGGCGGCGATTTGCACTTCGGTGGACTCCAGGCGCCCATTGCCCATGCTCAAGCCCTCGGGCAGGCGGTCCTGGGTCGAACGCCAGTAGCCAAAGGCCCCCGCCCCCAGCAAGAGGACGATCAGGGCGATGGCGAACAGACGGGACGTATGGTGGTTCGTAGACATGGCTGCATCCTGCGGCGTTAGCGTCCAGTGTGATGGGTTTGGCCCGTGAGGGTCTTGATATCGGTCAGTTAAAGCAGCTGAAGGATGGCCGTCCATTGTTCAGGCGTGACCGCCATGACCGAAAGCCGGCTACCTTTCTGCACCAGCGGCATTTCGGCAAGAGCGGTTTGCTGCTTTAGATAGCCCAGGCCCAGCACCTTGGGGAAGGTGTTGACGTGGCCCACGGTGATGGCACTCCACGGATTTTTCTCCGCACTGGCCTTGGCGTCGAAATAATGGCTGTCCGGTTCCAGCGCTGTAGGATCCGGGTAGGCGGCCTCGACGATTTTGCCGATGCCGGCAATCCCTGGCTCCGGACAGCTGGAGTGATAGAAGAAAAACTCATCGCCCACCGCCATGGCGCGCAGAAAGTTGCGCGCCTGATAGTTGCGAACCCCATCCCAGCGCGCTTCGCCGAGCTTTTCCAGGTCCTCGATGGACAATTCGTCAGGCTCGGATTTCATCAGCCAGTAGGCCATTTTTGGGCTCCTGAAAAAGGCATTGGGCAAGTTGTCGGGCAATTGCATGACAAACCGACAGTCGGTTGGCGTCAAGGTTTGCGTGTTGGTTCACGTTACCTCAGAATGCGCGCTTTTAGGCTTGGCGCAGCTGCAACGGACTACTTTGGAACGTTGTTGTCATCGTGTACGAGGTGCCTGAAGGGGGGCAATCGATGCAACGTAAACCGGATTTACTATGGATTTTGGTTATTTTGTTTGGTCTGGGCGTTGTGACCACCGGGTATGCCCAGAGCTTGTGGTCGAACAAGGCCGACGCACCGGTTGAACTCTCGCCAGTGCAGCAACAATTCAAGCGTTAATAAGGCTTCAAGGCGTCGCTGGTTCCAGCGACGTTTGTGCAACATACCAGTGCTTATCGGTGACAGTGCCCACCAGCGGCACGTCCCAACTTGCCTGCGCCAAGCGGTCTACCTGCTGACATTCATGGGCCAACCCCAGCAAGGTCGGCTTGCGCCAGCTTTTGCGCCTGGCCAGGTAGGCCAGGCTGCGGTCGTAGAATCCGCCACCCATGCCCAGGCGTCCGCCTTCGCTATCGAACCCCACTAACGGCAACAGCACCAGGTCGAGCGCCCAGACTTTGCGCTGCTGGTGGACATTGACCCGCGGCTCAAGAATGCCAAAGCGGTTGGGCGACAACTTATCCCCAGGCCGCACGCGCTGGAACACCATCTTGGTGCGCGGCCAGGCACTCAGTACCGGCAGATAGGTGGCCTTGCCACGGCGCTGCGCCGCGCGCAGCAGCAGGCGCGGATCGATTTCGCCGTCCGTCGGCAGGTATAAGGAAATATGTTTGGCCCGGCGAAACAGCGGGTGCTGCGCCAGTTGCCGGTACAGGCCAAGGGCGGCCTGGCGCTGCTCGCTCGGCGTGAGGGCACGGCGGGCCTTGCGCAACATGCGTCGAAGTTGCGGACGGGACAGCGGCGCAGGTTCGGTCATGGCTTATCGGCTCATAAAACAATGCCAGTCCTGGGACTGGCATTGAGTTTGGGAATTCAGGCTCCCCGACAGAGCCGCTGTCGACTTAGCCCTTGAACCCGAAAGTTCAAGGTGGAAGAAGCAGTAGGCTTTAAGGCTTTCCGTCTAGCGGACATGCACACCAGCCCAACGTGCAACTTCCAGGGTAGTGCGAATCGGCTCAGGGACATCGCCGACTGGCAAACACGCCAGGGAGTGGGGCGAGTATACCTTAAACAGACTCGGCAATCAGCCCTTGGGTGCGTCGGAATCGGTGGAAAGCACCAGATCCACGCGCTCGAGCAGGTCACGCACTTGCTCGCGGGTCGAGCCGCTGGCCTGCACGTCAGGGCGTTCCTGCTTGTGCAGCAGATCGTGGGTGATATTCAGCGCGGCCATCACGGCGATGCGGTCGGCGCCGATCACTTTGCCGCTGCTGCGGATTTCACGCATCTTGCCGTCCAGGTAACGCGCAGCGCTCACCAGATTGCTGCGTTCTTCCTGGGGGCAGATGATCGAATATTCTTTGTCGAGGATCTGCACGGTAACGCTATTGCTTGAACTCATGAGTCTTGCTCCAGGGCCTTCAGGCGCGAAATCATCGATTCGACCTTACGCCGGGCGATTTCGTTTTTTTCAATGAGGTGAGCGCGTTCCTCGCGCCAGGTCTTTTCCTGAGCTAATAGGAGTCCGTTTTGACTCTTTAGTTGCTCGACCCGATCAATTAGCAGTTCGAGTCTGGCCATCAGCGCTTGCAGGTCGGTGTCTTCCATTGGGTTCCACTGGATTTGTCTGATGAATGGCAACTGCAGGATAAACGATCTGACGCCCTCGATAGTCTTGGTGCGTCTGCCGGTGCTAGGATACAGCGCTCCATTCTAGACATTGCGCCGTCTGGCGCCTAGCTCACCATGCCCATTCAGAATTCCCCGTACGACGCTTTTTCCAAACTGCTGAGCACCAGCGGTCACCCATGCTCGCCTGCCGAACTGCACGGCGTGCTGTTGGGCCGCAGCTGCACCGGCGTGGGCTTTGATGCCGACAACTGGCTGGCCGACGTGGCCGAGCTGCTGGAAACCGAACCGACCGAAAACGTGCGTAACGCGCTGATCGGCCTGCAAGAGATGGTCAAGGGCGAGCTGACCGGTGACGACGTCACCGTGGTTCTGCTGCTGCCGACCGACGACGCCCCACTCACCGAGCGTGCTGCTGCCCTGGGCCAGTGGTGCCAGGGTTTCCTCCACGGTTTCGGCGTGAACGCCGGTGGCCTGGAGCTGAGCACCGACGCCAAGGAAGTGCTGCAGGACCTGGCAGCCATCTCCCAGGTGCAAGATGCCCTGGAAGAGTCCGAAGACGGCGAAGGCGACTACATGGAAGTGATGGAATACCTGCGCGTCGCGCCGTTGCTGCTGTTCACCGAGACCAAAAAGTCTGCTGAACCTGCTGCACCCAAGCCTTCGCTGCATTAAGAAAGGAACCCCATCTGCCCATGATTCATATCCCCAAAGCGGAATACACCCGTCGCCGCAAGGCGCTCATGGCGCAGATGGAACCCAACAGCATCGCGATCCTGCCGGCAGCCGCCGTGGCCATCCGCAACCGCGATGTCGAGCACGTGTACCGCCAGGACAGCGACTTCCAGTACCTGAGCGGTTTCCCCGAGCCCGAAGCGGTGATCGTGCTGATGCCCGGTCGCCAGCATGGCGAATACGTGTTGTTCTGCCGTGAGCGCAACGCTGAGCGCGAGCTGTGGGACGGCCTGCGCGCCGGCACTGAAGGCGCGATCCGCGACTTTGGCGCCGACGACGCATTCCCTATCACTGATATCGACGACATCCTGCCCGGCCTGATCGAAGGCCGCGACCGGGTATATTCGGCCATGGGCAGCAATGCCGAATTCGACCGGCATGTGATGGAGTGGATCAACGTGATCCGCTCCAAGGCGCACCTGGGCGCCCAGCCACCGAACGAATTCGTTGCCCTGGATCATCTGCTGCACGACATGCGCCTGTATAAATCGGCGGCAGAGGTGAGGGTGATGCGCGAAGCAGCGCGCATTTCCTGCGCGGCCCATGTGCGGGCGATGCAGGCCAGCCGTGCGGGTTTGCATGAGTTCAGCCTGGAGGCCGAGCTGGATTACGAGTTCCGTAAGGGCGGTGCGAAAATGCCAGCCTACGGTTCCATCGTCGCCGCCGGACGCAACAGCTGCATCCTGCATTACCAGCAGAATGACGCGCTGCTCAAGGATGGCGACCTGGTGCTGATCGACGCCGGTTGTGAGATCGACTGCTACGCCAGCGACATCACCCGCACCTGGCCGGTCAACGGCAAGTTTTCGCCTGAGCAAAAGGCGATCTACGAGATTGTGCTGGCCTCCCAGGAAGCCGCCTTCAAGCAGATCGCACCGAACAAGCATTGGAACCAGGCCCATGAGGCTACCGTGCAGGTCATCACCGCCGGCTTGGTGAAGTTGGGGTTGCTGCAAGGTGACGTTGACGAACTGATCGCCAGCGAAGCCTACCGCGCTTTCTACATGCACCGCGCCGGCCACTGGCTGGGCATGGATGTGCATGATGTGGGCGAGTACAAGGTCGGCGGTGAATGGCGAGTGCTGGAAGTCGGCATGGCCTTGACCGTGGAACCGGGCATCTATATTTCCCCGGACAACCAGAACGTGGCAAAGAAATGGCGTGGCATTGGCGTACGCATCGAGGATGACGTGATAGTGACCAAGCAAGGCTGTGAAATCCTGACCGGCGCGGTGCCCAAGACCGTTGCCGAGATCGAAGCACTGATGGCGGCTGCCCGATGAGCCGGGTCAACCTGGCGATTATTGGTGGTGGCCTGGTGGGTGCCAGCCTGGCCCTGGCGTTGCAGGCTGGGGCCAAGGCACGTGGCTGGAAGATCGTGCTGATCGAACCCTTTGCCCCGGGCGACAGCTACCAGCCCAGTTATGATGCGCGTTCTTCGGCGCTGTCCTTTGGTGCCCGCCAGATTTATCAGCGTCTGGGCCTGTGGCAGGACATTGCCCGCCGCGCCGAACCGATCAAGCAGATCCACGTATCGGACCGCGGGCGTTTCTCTACCGCGCGCTTGTCCGCCATGGAAGAGGGCGTACCGGCCCTGGGCTATGTGGTGGAAAACGCCTGGCTGGGCCAATGCCTGTGGCAAGGCCTGGATAAAGACGTCGTCAGCTGGCGCTGCCCCGCGGAAGTCACGCGCATGGAGCCGCTGCCTGATGGCTATCGCCTGACCCTCAACGATGAAACCGTGCTGGAATGCGACCTCGCGGTGTTGGCCGACGGCGGCCGCTCCGGCCTGCGCGAGCAACTGGGCATTGGCGTGAAGACCCGGCCCTACAACCAGAGCGCACTGATCGCCAATATCACCCCGAGCGAAGCCCACTATGGCGAAGCGTTCGAGCGCTTTACCGATGAGGGGCCGATGGCCTTGCTGCCGCTGCCGGACAACCGCTGTGCGCTGGTCTGGACCCGCATCGGCATGGACGCCCAGCGCCTGGCCGACCTTGACGAGCGCAGCTTCCTGAGCGAGTTGCAGGGCGTATTCGGTTATCGCCTGGGCACCCTCAAGCAAGTGGGCGCCCGTCATCTGTACCCGCTGACCCTGGTGGAAGCTGAAGAGCAAGTGCGCTCGCATCTTGCGGTCCTCGGCAATGCCGCCCACAGCCTGCACCCGATTGCCGGGCAGGGGTTCAACCTGTCCCTGCGCGATGCCAATGCCTTGGCCGAAGCCTTGTTGGCCGGCCCGGCAGTGCCAGGTGACCTGGCGACGTTGCAAGGCTATCGGGATCGCCAGCGCCTGGACCAACAACTGACCGTAGGCTTTTCCGATCAGGTCACACGCTTGTTTGGCAGCGGCCAGCCGCTAATGGCGCTGGGCCGTAACCTGGGCTTGCTCGGCCTGGATCTGTTGCCGCCGGCCAAGCGCTGGTTCGCCCGCCAGGCCATGGGGCTGGGGGTGCGCTCCGATGTTTGAGCCGGCCCATCACTTTATTGGCGGCCTGTGCCGCACACGAGACAAGGCTTAAAGCATGGACATGCGCGCAGATGTGCTGATTGTCGGGGCCGGAATGGTCGGAAGCGCCCTGGCGCTGGCGTTGCAGGGCAGCGGCTTGCAGGTGCTGCTGCTCGACGGCAGCCCGCTAAGCGTCAAACCGTTTGAACCGCAGGCGGCGTTTGAGCCGCGGGTGAGCGCGTTGTCCGCTGCCAGCCAACGCATCCTCGAACGCCTGGGCGTGTGGGACGGCATCGTCGAGCGTCGCGCCAGCCCTTACGGCGAGATGCAGGTGTGGGACGGCAGCGGCACCGGACAGATCCACTTCTCGGCGGCCAGCGTGCATGCCGAGGTGCTCGGGCATATCGTCGAAAACCGCGTAGTGCAGGATGCTTTGCTGGAGCGCTTGCACGACTGCGACCTCGGCCTGCTGGCCAATGCGCGCCTGGAACAGATGCGCCGCTCCGGCGATGACTGGCTGCTGACCCTGGCTGATGGGCGCAAATTGCGTGCGCCGCTGGTGGTGGCCGCCGATGGCGCCAATTCCGCAGTACGCCGCCTGACCGGCACCCCGACCCGCGAGTGGGATTACCTGCATAACGCGATCGTCACCAGCGTGCGCAGCAGCCAGCCGCACCAGCGCACGGCCTGGCAACGCTTTACCGATACCGGCCCGCTGGCGTTCCTGCCGCTGGTACGGGATGGGCAGGAAGATTGGTGTTCGATTGTCTGGTCGACCACGCCGGCTGAATCCGAGCGCCTGATGGCCCTGGATGATGAACGCTTCTGCCGGGAGCTGGAGCGCGCCTTCGAAGGGCGCCTGGGCACTGTGATCAGCGCCGACCCGCGAGTTTGCGTGCCGTTACGCCAGCGCCATGCCAAACGCTACGTGGCCGAAGGCCTGGCACTGATCGGTGATGCTGCCCACGTTATTCACCCGTTGGCGGGGCAGGGCGTGAACCTGGGCTTTCTTGATGCGGCGGTATTGGCCGAGGTGTTGTTGGCGGCCACCGAGCGCGGCGAGCGCCTGGCAGATGTTAAGGTCCTGAGTCGTTACGAGCGGCGGCGCATGCCTCACAACCTGGCGTTGATGGCGGCAATGGAAGGCTTTGAGCGCTTGTTCCAGGCGGATCAACTGCCGCTGCGCTGGCTGCGTAATGCCGGCCTGAAAATCGTCGACCAGATGCCTGAAGCCAAGGCAGTGTTTGTGCGCCAGGCGCTAGGTTTGACTGGCGATCTACCAGAACTCGCTAAACCCTGATTGAAACACAGTCCCCTGTGGGAGGGGGCTTGCCCCCGATGAGGCCCTCAACCCTCGCGCATATTCGGGCTGTGCAACATCTGGTAACGCCTCCACCGAGCGTTACCAAATGTGAGTCCTTATCATTTGCCCTCAATTTGCAAATGAGAGACCGCACCCATGTTGGCACCCAAGCGCCTCCTGACTGCCCTGGCACTCACCCTGATCGGCAGCACCACCGTGCAGGCAGCCGACGAAGTCGTGGTCTACTCCTCGCGCATCGATGAGCTGATCAAGCCGGTATTCGATGCCTACACCAAGAAGACCGGGGTGCAGGTCAAGTTCATCACCGACAAGGAAGCGCCGCTGATGCAGCGCATCAAGGCCGAGGGCGAGAACGCCACCGCCGATCTGCTGCTCACCGTCGACGCCGGCAACCTCTGGCAGGCCGAGCAAATGGGCATCCTGCAACCGTTCACTTCCGCTGTGATCGACAAGAGTATCCCGTTGCAATATCGCTCATCGGCCCACGCCTGGACCGGCTTGAGCCTGCGTGCGCGCACTATCGCCTATTCCACCGAGCGGGTGAAACCGGGCGAACTGACCACCTACGAAGCCCTGGCAGACAAGCAATGGGAAGGCCGCCTGTGCCTGCGTACCGCGAAAAAAGTCTACAACCAGTCACTGACCGCCACGTTGATCGAAACCCATGGCGCGGCCAAGACCGAAGAGATCGTCAAGGGCTGGGTCAACAACCTGTCCACCGACGTGTTCTCCGATGACATCGCCGTGCTGGAAGCCATCAATGCCGGACAGTGCGACGTGGGTATCGTCAATACCTACTACTACGGCCGCCTGCACAAGCAGAAGCCGGATCTGGCGGTGAAACTGTTCTGGCCGAACCAGGGCGACCGTGGCGTGCATGTGAACCTGTCGGGCATCGGCCTGACCAGGCACGCGCCGCACCCGCAAGCGGCCAAGGCACTGGTGGAGTGGATGACCACGCCTGAGGCGCAGAAAATCTTTGCCGACGTGAACCAGGAATTTCCGGCCAACCCGGCGGTACCGCCATCGGCGGAAGTGGCGAGCTGGGGCAAGTTCGTGGCCGATACCTTGCCGGTAGAAGTGGCGGGCAAGCGCCAGGCTGAAGCCATTCGCCTGATGGATCGCGCTGGCTGGAACTGAATGTGTAAATTGCCACAGATCTAAATGTGGGAGGGGGCTTGCCCCCGATAGCGGGGTATCAGTCTAATCATCATTGACTGGCACTCCGCTATCGGGAGCAAGCCCCCTCCCACATTGTTTTGTGTTTGTCTTCGAATAGTCTGTTCTATAGAGAGCTTTTCCTTGGCCCACCCCGCCCAACGCCGCTGGTACCTGCCGGTCTTCACCGTCGCCGCCCTGGTGCTGCTGCCGCTGAGCGTGCTGCTGCTGTCCTGGCAAAGCATCGACCACCAGATCTGGTCCCACCTCTGGGACACCCAGATGCCGCGCTTGCTGGGCAACACCCTGACCCTGGTACTCGGCGTCGGTATTGGTGTGACGCTGCTGGGCGTCAGCCTGGCCTGGTTGACCAGCCTCTGCGAATTCCCCGGGCGACGTTGGCTCGATTGGGCGCTGATGCTGCCCTTTGCGATCCCGGCTTATGTGCTGGCCTTCGTGTTCGTCGGTCTGCTGGACTTTGCAGGGCCCGTGCAAACCCTGCTGCGCGAATGGTTCGGCAATGGGCTGCGCTTGCCGCGAGTGCGCTCCACCAGCGGCGTGATCATCGTGTTGGTGCTGGTGTTCTATCCCTACGTTTACCTGCTGGCACGTTCTGCGTTTCTGGCCCAGGGCAAGGGTTTGATGGAAGCGGCGCGGGTATTGGGGCAATCGCCATGGCAAGCATTCTGGCGCGTGGCGTTGCCGATGGCGCGACCAGCGATTGGTGCCGGTGTGGCCCTGGCGTTGATGGAGACCCTGGCAGATTTCGGCGCCGTCTCGGTGTTCAATTTCGATACCTTCACCACGGCTATCTACAAAACCTGGTATGGCTTTTTCAGCCTTTCCAGCGCCGCGCAACTGGCCAGCCTGTTGCTGCTGGTTGTGATGTTGGTGCTGTATGGCGAGCGGCGCGCGCGTGGAGCCAGCCGACCGAGCAATGAGCGGCCACGCGGCAAGGCGTTGTACCACCTGCACGGGTTCAAGGCCGTGGCGGCCAGCGCCTGGTGCGGCCTGGTATTTGCCTGTGCGTTTGTGATCCCGATGCTGCAACTGGTGGCCTGGTTCTGGCAGCGCGGGCGCTTCGACCTGGATGAGCGCTATACGGGCCTGATCGTCCACACCCTCTACCTGGGTGGTATTGCCGCGCTGATTACGGTCAGCGTGGCGATGATCCTGGCCTTTGCCAACCGCCTGGCGCCGACCCGGGCGATTCGCTCCGGTATCAGCCTGGCCAATGTCGGTTATGCCTTGCCGGGCTCGGTGCTGGCGGTGTCGATCATGCTGGCGTTCAGCTACCTGGACCGCGAACTGGTGGTGCCACTGTCCGGCTGGCTGGGCGGCGCGGGCAGGCCCTTGCTGTTGGGCAGCCTGTCGGCATTGGTGCTGGCTTACCTGGTACGGTTCCTGGCAGTGGCCTACGGGCCTTTGGAAAACAGCCTGGCGCGCATTCGTCCGTCATTGCCCGAAGCTGCACGCAGCCTTGGGGTGAGCGGTCCACGACTGTTTTGCAAAGTGTATCTGCCGTTGTTGTTGCCCGGCACCTTGAGCGCGGCGCTGCTGGTGTTCGTGGATGTACTCAAGGAAATGCCCGCGACATTGCTGATGCGCCCGTTTGGCTGGGACACGCTGGCGGTACGGATCTTCGAGATGACCAGTGAAGGTGAATGGGCGCGGGCTTCTTTGCCGGCGTTGACCCTGGTGCTGGTCGGGTTGTTGCCGGTCATCGGGCTGATCCGTCGCTCTGCTCGGCAAATCGGTTAGGTGCCAGTCCTACGGCATGAGGCTACAATGCGCGGCATTCGGTGCGCTCCGTCTTTCGGATCGACCTGCTGTATGTGGCTGCGGGCCTTGTAAATCAAGGTGTTCGGCACAAGTGGCAGCTCTGCGCACCTTCGCCAAGCCCGGAAGGAGAAACCCATGGGACAGCGTACGCCTTTGTATGACCTGCATCTCGCCCTCGGCGCGAAAATGGTCGATTTTGGCGGTTGGGATATGCCTTTGCATTACGGCTCGCAGGTTGAAGAACACCATCAGGTGCGGCGCGACTGTGGGGTGTTCGATGTATCTCATATGACCGTAATCGATGTCACCGGCCCTCAGGCCAAGGAATGGCTTCAGCACCTGCTGGCCAATGACGTCGATCGATTGCACGGCTGCGGCCGTGCGCTGTACAGCGCCATGCTCAACGAGCAAGGCGGAGTGGTGGACGATATGATCGTCTACCGAACCGAAACCGGGTACCGGCTGGTGGTCAATGCCGCCACCCGCGATCAGGATATGGCCTGGATGCAGGCGCAACTGGGCGATTACCAGGTGCAGCTGCATGAGCGGTCCGAATTGGCCATGCTTGCCATCCAAGGGCCTCATGCCCGGCATAAGATCGCCGAACTGGTGACTCAGTCCCGTGGCATCCTGATCCACCAGCTCAAGCCGTTCGAAGGCCATGCCGACGGCGACTGGTTTATCGCCCGTACCGGCTACACCGGCGAAGACGGCCTGGAAATTGTCCTGCCCGCCGACCAGGCACCGGGTTTTTTCAACGATCTGGTGGGGGCGGGCATTTCACCTATCGGCCTCGGCGCCCGCGATACCTTGCGCCTGGAGGCCGGCATGAACCTGTACGGCCAGGATATCCATCAGCAGGTATCGCCCCTCGCGGCCAATATGGCCTGGAGCATTGCCTGGGAACCTGCCGGGCGCAATTTTATCGGTCGTGCTGCGCTGGAAGCGGAAAAGGCGGCCGGTGTGCAGTTCAAATTGGTCGGGCTGGTGCTGGAAGAGCGTGGAGTTTTACGCGCTCACCAAGTGGTTCGTATCGCCAATGTTGGCGAAGGAGAGATCACCAGTGGTAGTTTCTCGCCTACGCTAAGCAAATCCATTGCCCTGGCGCGCGTACCGGCGGCGACTGCCGACCGGGCCGAAGTGGAAATCCGCGGCAAGTGGTACCCGGTTCGAGTGGTCAAGCCGACCTTCGTACGCCATGGCAAAACCTTGATCTAACTATTTTCCGGCAGGCCAATGGCCGCTGACATTTCTTCTTGAGGACACAGACTATGAGCAATATCCCTGCCGACCTGCGTTTTGCCGAAAGTCACGAATGGGCCCGTCTGGAAGCTGATGGCACCGTGACTGTCGGCATCTCCGACCATGCACAGGAAGCTTTGGGTGATGTGGTGTTTGTTGAACTGACTGAAGTGGGCAAGGTGTTTGCCGCTCAAGATCAGGCGGGTGTGGTGGAGTCGGTCAAAGCAGCTTCGGATATCTACTCGCCGGTTGCTGGCGAAGTGATTGCTGTCAACGAAGAGCTGAGTGGCAGCCCTGAGCTGCTGAACTCTGACCCTTATGGCGCCTGGATCTTCAAGCTCAAGCCAAGCGACAAGGCTGAACTGGACAAACTGCTGGATGCCGCCGGCTACAAAGCCGCCATCGGCGACTAAACGCAATAGCTGCAACAGCACACATCAATGTGGGAGCTGGCTTGCCTGCGATTGGATCACCCGTGTATCACCGATACACCGAGGTGCCTGCATCGCAGGCAAGCCAGCTCCCACAGTTGATTGGGGTGTGCCTGCTGGTTGTGTTCAGTCTTTCTTCAGTACCGCTTTAACCGCCGCTACAGCCCGCTCCACATCCGCCTCTGTCATTGCCGTGAACATCGGCAACGACACGATCAAACGCCCAACACGCTCCGCCACCGGGAACATGCCTTCCTTGAAACCCTGTGCCCGATACAGGCTCAGCAAGTGGATCGGCGGGTAGTGATAGCCAATGCCAACGCCGTGGGCCTGCATCTGCTCCATGAACGTTGCGCGAGCAGGCAAGCCGTCCTGGCGCTCCGGCAACACCAGTTGGAACAGGTGCCAGTTGCTGTTCTCGAAATCCGCCGGCGGCAGTTGCGCGCCATATTTCTCTTCGAAGTCACTGCCAAAGCACTGGAAGTAGTGGCGTGCCAGGTGCTGGCGGTGGGCCGTGATCTTCTCGATATGCGCAAACTGCCCCAGGCCAATGGCGGCGGCGATGTCGGTCATATTGAACTTGCCGCCCAGGACATCCACATCCAGGCCATCGAAACCGGTGCGGGTCACGCCCTGCAGGCGATACTTCTCTGCCAGGCGAGCCTCCTCGGCGTTGTTCAACACCAGGCAGCCACCCTCGGATGAGGTGATGTTCTTGTTCGCCTGAAAGCTGAACGACACGAAGTCACCGGTTGCACCGATGCGTTCCCCGTCCCAGCTGGAGCCCAAGGCTTGCGCGGCGTCTTCGACGATACGCAGGTTGTACTTGTTGGCCAGCGCGTAAAGCATCGGCATGTCCAGGGGCAAGCCCGCCAGGTAGACCGGGATGATCGCTTTGGTACGTGGGGTGATTGCCGCCTCAACCTGGGCCAGGTCAATGTTGCGGGTAATCGGGTCGATATCGGCGAACACTGGAGTAGCGCCGACTTCGAGGATGACGTTGGCGGTGGCCACCCAGGAAATCGGTGTCGTGATGACTTCATCCCCAGGCCCGATACCGGCGATGCGCAAGGCGATCTCCATGGTGCAGGTGCCCGAGTTGAAGGTGCGCACCGGCCTCCCGCCAAAGTATTCCGACAACTGCGCCTCGAACGCCTGCACTTTTGGCCCGCTGGTGATCCAGCCGGAACGCAGGACATCGCCGACTGCCGAAATGGTGGCTTCATCAATGGTCGGTTTGGAAAACGGCAGGAAAGGCTGTTGGCTCATGACGAAGAAGGCATCCGTTCAAGATAGGCGATGAATGTTAAACGTGTCAGTAACGCATGGTTGCACGGCAAGACTGAATATAGCCTGTCGCTTATGAACGATTCGTCATAGGGCAGGCAAAAAAATGCCGCTTGAAAAAGCGGCATTTTTTATCGGTGCGGCTGTTACTCGGTTACAGCATTCTTCGCCAGGATGGCGTTAGCCAGTTCCATGTCCGTGGCCTGAAGGCCAGGGTTGTCGGCGCGGACCTTCTGCATGGCCGCTTCCAGGTACGGGCCGCGGATGCCGCCGTCGCTGGCGACGAAGCTGCCCGCGTCGTCCTGGGCGGCGACTACCAGCTTGTGGTCCTTGAATGTCAGGTAAGTCGAGCCAGTGGTGGCGCCCGACGAGATGACATTACGCCAAAAGCTATCGGCCATGGCTGAGCCGACAGGTAGGGAAAGCACAGCGAGGGTTGCGACAGCATATTTAAGACGCATGATGGGTGACTCCGGTGGGTTATCTGTACGTTTTGATTGTAGTTAAGCCGATCCAGTTCCATCACTGACTAAACAGTTTCAACCTCTAAAATCACCCCATCCTGGCCAACCACGCGTACTTGAGCGCCTGCTGGGGCATCGGCACCGGTGACCATCCACACGCCATCGCCGACTTTAATCTTGCCCCGGCCATCCACAATCGCCTGATGCACCATGAAGGTGCGCCCGATCAATTCGGAGCCGCGCTCGTTCAACCCCGGTTGATCGCTGACCTTGGCGCTGCTGCGTTGGCGCTTCCACCAATACACGGCTGTCAGGATCGACAGCATGGCGAACAGCAGCAGTTGCCACTCCAGCCCGAGTGGCGGGACCAGGAACTTGATCACCCCCACTGCGGCCGCGGCGATACCCATCCACAACAGGTACCCGCCGGCGCCGAACACCTCAAGAATCAACAGCACGGTGCCCAGCGCCAACCAGTCCCAGAACGACAAATGCAGCAAAAAGTCCCACATGGTGTTGGCCTCAGCCTTTCTGGTTGCCAAAAGTTGCCTTGACGATTTCGCCTATACCGCCCACGGCGCCAATCACCTGGCTGGCTTCCAGCGGCATCAGGATGACCTTGCTGTTGTTGGCCGACGCCAGCTTGCCCAAGGCATCGATGTATTTTTGCGCGACGAAGTAGTTGACCGCCTGCACATTGCCCGACGCGATGGCTTCGGACACCACTTGTGTCGCCCGAGCTTCGGCTTCGGCCTGACGCTCACGTGCTTCGGACTCCAGGAACGCGGCCTGGCGGCTACCTTCGGCTTCAAGGATCTGCGCCTGCTTCTTGCCTTCGGCCGTCAGGATCGCCGACGCACGCAGGCCCTCGGCTTCGAGGATCTGTGCACGCTTGATTCGCTCGGCTTTCATCTGGCCGGACATGGCGGCCATCAGGTCGGCGGGTGGGCTGATGTCTTTGATCTCGATACGGGTGATCTTGATGCCCCACGGCGCAGTGGCTTCGTCCACGGTGCGCAGCAGCTTCTCGTTGATGCCATCACGCTGGCTGAGCATGGCATCAAGCTCCATGGAGCCCAGGACGGTACGGATATTGGTTTGCAGCAGGTTGCGGATTGCGTGTTCGAGGTTGTTGACCTCGTAGGCCGCCTGGGCGGTGTTGACCACCTGGAAGAAGCACACGGCATCGATCTGCACGGTGGCGTTGTCGGCAGTGATGACTTCCTGGGGCGGAATATCCAGCACGCTTTCCATCACGTTGATCTTGCGACCGATGCGGTCCATGACCGGGATGATGATGTTCAGGCCGGGCTTGAGGGTGTTGGTGTAGCGGCCGAAACGTTCGACCGTCCATTGGTAGCCCTGGGGCACCACTTTGAAACCCATGAACAGGATGGCGATGGCCAAGCCCACAAAAAGAAGCAGTACGGTTCCGATCTGCATAGCGATTCCTTATCTGAAGATGTCAGTGAACGACGTTGGGCCGATTGTAGCGGTCTGGTCACCGATAAGGACGGTTTCACGGCCCAACAAATAAAGGATTTGTTTCTGAATCCCCAGGCGTGACCCGTAATATTTCCGTCATCGTGGTCACGCCGGCGTTCACTTTATCGATGCCGGCCATGCGCAAGCTGTTCATGCCCTGCGCGAGCGCCTCACGGCGTAGCGCCTGTATGTCCGTACCGGGAGTCACCAGCGCCTTGAGCGCTGGGTCCAACGGCATGATTTCATACAGCCCGGCTCGGCCTCGATAACCGCTGTCACGGCATTCCACACAACCGACGGCCTCGTAGCAGCCTATGTTCTCCACACCCGTCACACGCTTGCAGTGGGTGCACAAAACCCTCACCAGACGCTGCGCCATGACGCCTATGAGTGTGGCCTTGATCAAATAATGAGCAATGCCAAGCTCCTGCAGTCGGCTGATGGCGCTGGGCGCATCGTTGGTATGCAGGGTCGAGAACACCAGGTGCCCGGTCAGTGCGGCCTGTATGGCCATCTCGGCGGTTTCCCGGTCACGGATTTCACCGATCATGATGATGTCCGGATCCTGGCGCAGCAGGGCGCGGACGCCGCTGGCAAAGGTGAGGTCGATATTGTGTTGGACCTGCATTTGATTGAACGCCGGCTCGACCATTTCAATCGGGTCTTCTACCGTGCACAGGTTGACCTCTCGGGTCGCCAGTTGCTTGAGGGTGGTGTAGAGGGTGCTGGTCTTGCCCGAGCCGGTCGGGCCTGTGACCAGGATGATGCCATTGGCTTGCCGAGTCATGGCGTGCCAGCGCTGCTGATCGGCGCTCGACAAGCCCAACTGGTCGAAGTCCTTGAGCAGCACCTGAGGGTCAAAAATCCGCATCACCAGCTTTTCGCCAAACGCCGTCGGCAGGGTCGAAAGGCGCAATTCCACTTCGGCGCCTGCCGGGTTCCTGGTCTTGACGCGACCATCCTGGGGTTTGCGTTTCTCGGCCACATTCATTCGCCCAAGACTTTTCAAGCGGCTGACCACTGCGGTGGTGACCTGAGGCGGAAATTGATAGACGTCATGCAACAGCCCGTCGATGCGAAAACGCACCCGACCCTGATCGCGACAGGGTTCGATATGAATATCGCTGGCCCGTTGGGCAAAGGCGTATTGCAACAGCCAGTCGACGATATTGACGATATGCGCGTCATTGGCATCGGGCTCCTTGTCGCTGGCGCCGAGGCTGAGCAGTTCGACGTTGCCGGGTACCGCCATTTTCTGATCGGCGCCGCTGACTGACTTGGCCAAGCGGTAAAACTCGTGGAGGCAGCGCTGGATATCGCGGGGGTTGGCCACCACGCGCTTGATGGTGCGTTTGAGCACTTGAGCGAGCCCGGCTTCCCAGCCGCTGATGTACGGTTGGGCGCTGGCGATCGTGACGCTTTGGGCATCCACGGCGACCGCAAGAATGCCGTGGCGCTGGGCGAAGGCATGGGACATCAACGGCACCACGCTCGCCACGTCGATCTTCAACGGGTCGATGCGCAGGTAAGGCTGACCTGCATGTTGTGCCAGCCATTGGGTCAGGGTCTCAAGACAAGGGCCTTGGGCTGCGATGCATTCCAGGGGGTGTTGAGTGCAAGATGCTGCCTGAATGCTATGCGCCGCCTGTGCGGTAATCAGCCCCTGCTCGATCAACGCCGGCAATAATTGGTGCAGTTCCAAGGGGTGGTCGAGGGAGGCAGCGGTCATGCAGGTTTCCTGGGTGGTTTGGGGTGTAATCCCAGACTAGTCAGTCGCTGGAAATCCTCGTTCCCAGGTGTATTGCAGGTTTTTACCGTGCCGTCGCCGCCAGTGCCTGAGGCCGCTCGGCATCAGCCGGCCACAACTCCAGGTCGCAGACACTGATCAGGTTTCGAATCTTTTCACCGATGACTTGGGCACGGTGCCAGCTAAGGCCGTCGATCACGATATCGATATTCAGCAGGTCGGCGTCCCGGCTCATATTGACGTGGGCTGGCGTCAGGAACTGCAGCGCAAAGTAGTTCAGCACCCGGCACAGCACGTCGGGCTCAGCCTCGGCGACGATCCGATAGTGCGCCTGACAGTGGGCGCTGTTGACGGCCCACGCATCGACGCGGGTGACAGGGTGGGCGGTTTCGACGGCGTGCATACTGACTCTCCAAAATCGACTGGAGGAATTTTCACATTCGCCTAGGGAGATTTCTTATCTAAGATGAGCCTTATTGGCGCATTATCGAATCAATCAATTCAAAAAATACACCTCTAAAGGTATTTCTATGCACAGCGAGTTGGACGTCTACGATCGCCGCATTCTGGCCCTGCTGCAAGAGGACGCCTCGCTCTCCAGCGCACAGATCGCCGAGCAGGTCGGCCTGTCGCAGTCTCCGTGCTGGCGACGCATTCAGCGGCTCAAGGAAGAGGGCGTGATCCGGGGCCAGGTCACCCTCTTGGACCGCAAGAAAATCGGGCTCAACACGCAGATTTTCGCCGAGATCAAACTCAACGCTCACGGCCGCTCCAACTTCACTGAGTTCACCGAAGCGATTCGCGGATTTGCGGAGGTGTTGGAGTGTTATGTGCTGATGGGGTCGGTGGATTTTCTGCTGCGCATCGTCACTTCGGACATCGAGGCGTATGAGCGGTTTTTCTTCGAGAAGTTATCGATGGTGCCGGGGATCCAGGAGGTCAACTCCATCGTGGCGTTGTCGGAGATCAAGTCCACTACCAGCCTGCCAGTATTGCGCTGACAGGGCGGGCCTCATCGGGAGCAAGCCCCCTCCCACACAATGTGGGAGGGGGCTTGCTCCCGATGCGATTTTACAGGCGCAGGAGGGTCTTCCAGGCCCGGTTCTGATACACCGCAATCGCCTGGTGCATACGCGCATCCAGCGATTCATCGGTGATCGGCTGGTTAGCCAACTGCGCCAGCTTGTTCAGCTCGCCGTACAAACGGTCCAGTTCAGCAATGTCTACCACATGGCGCGCATGGTGCAGCCAGGCCTGGATGCGTTCGATGCGCGGCAGTTGCTCGGCGAGGTCTTCGGGCTGTTGCTGGTAGCGCGGCAGTTGCAGGGCGACGGCGTCGTCGGCCAGCAGGCGTGGCAGCCAGTTGGTGATTTGCGCAGCACCCTGGCGGTTGCCGCGCACGTTGCGCTCGGCGGTCCAGGTACGGTCCAGCAGCCAGCGCGAGGTATTCAGTGAGAACAGGCCCCAGCGTACATCTTGCAATTCTTCGATGAACTGCTCCGGTGCGGCTTTGCGAATGTCTTCATCGTCGTCACCGGCCTGGACCAGCGGGCGCCAGTCTTCCAGCAGTGCATCCAGGGCGCTGCGCAGTTCGCTGGTGGATTGGCGCGGCGCGGCCTGGCCGAGGCTGCCGATCAGCGCGCGCAACTCACCCAGGTTCTCGACCCAGTCCTGCAGCAAGCGCCAGTGGCCGCTGAAACGGTATTGCTCGGCCAGGCGCTGGCTACTGCCCAACAGGTGCCACATGATTGCAGCGAAAGCATCATCCAAAGGCATTTCGGCGTGGATCTGCGGTGCCGGCAGGCTCAATGAGTAGCTGCTCGCGTCATACAGGCGATAACCGCGCTCGGCTTTGCTGATGTCACAGGGCATCAGCGCCAGGGTCGCAGCCAGTTCGGCGGCCAGCTCCAGCAGGGCGGCGGGTTCGCCTTCGCGCAATTCCAGTTCCAGCTCGCAGATTTCTTCCTTCTGCTTGCCAACCACCACATGGCCCAAGTCCAGGGCGGCTTCGATCACCACCTTGGCCTTGCCACGGCCCCAGGCGATTTCGGCGCGTTCACGCACGAAGTCGGTGGTGAAGATCGGCTTGAGGGTCTTTTTGTCCAACTCGGCCAGTTGCTCGGGCCAGCACTCGCCGTCGAGTTTCTTCACATCGAGCTTGGCTTTGGGCAGGTCCCAGTTGTACTCGTTGCGTTCCGACAAGCCGGCGACGCTTTGGCCACGGGTCTTGAGGGTCTGAATGATGTCGTCACCGTCCTTGCGCAGGCGCAGGGCGACCTTGGCCTGCGCCAGGTCGCGCTCGGGGGTGTCGAAGTACTGATTCATCAACTCACGGCGTTCCCAGCCACTTTTGTTGCGTTTTTTCAGTAGCGGGTGCTCACGTAGCGCGGCGAGTGTTTCGCGGCTGACGCGGAGCTTGATTTCGGTTTCTTTCTGCATGGCCGGAAAATCCAGGATCGGGAGCGCAGCCGGGGAAAAGTGTGGCTGCCAAGGTCGTGCAGTGTACAGGACTGAGCCCGGCAACGTGCCGCAACGGTTTATTGTGTTGGGCAGATGCCTCTATAGTGAGGTTCATCCGGGAAGTTGGGAGACCGCGCATGCCGTTACCGTCCATGAAAGAGCAGTTCGCCGCCTTGATCGCCGCGCCGTCGGTGAGTTGCACCCAAGCGTCTCTCGACCAGACCAACCGCCCGGTGATCGATCTGCTCGCCGCGTGGCTGGGCGACCTGGGTTTCGCTATCGACATCCAGCAAGTCAGCCCTGGCAAGTTCAACCTGCTCGCCAGTTTCGGCAGCGGCCCCGGTGGCTTGGTGTTGGCGGGCCACAGCGATACGGTTCCTTATGATGAGGCGCTGTGGAAGACCGATCCGCTCAAGCTGACGGAAGTCGATGGTCGTTGGGTGGGGCTGGGCAGTTGCGACATGAAAGGATTTTTTGCCCTGGCCATTGAAGCGGTGTTGCCGTTGCTGGACCAGCCGTTCAAGCAGCCGCTGCTGATCCTCGCCACCTGTGACGAGGAAAGCTCCATGTCCGGCGCGCGTGCCCTGGCCGAGGCGGGAAGGCCGCTGGGACGGGCGGCGGTGATTGGCGAGCCAACTGGGCTCAAGCCGATTCGCCTGCACAAAGGCGTGATGATGGAGCGTATCGACATCCTTGGCCGCAGCGGCCACTCGTCGGACCCAAGCCTGGGCCACAGCGCCCTCGAAGCCATGCACGATGCCATCGGCGAACTGCGCGGCCTGCGCCTGGCCTGGCAGCGCGAATACCGCAACGCGCAATTCAGCGTGCCGCAGCCGACCATGAATTTCGGCTGTATCCACGGCGGCGACAACCCTAATCGCATCTGCGGCCAGTGCTCCCTGGAGTTCGACCTGCGACCCTTGCCGGGCATGGACCCTGAAGTGCTGCGTGCGGCGATCCGGCAGAAGCTCGAACCCTTGGCCGAGCGTCATAAGGTCAAGATCGACTACGCGCCGCTATTCCCCGAAGTGCCGCCTTTCGAGCAGCCCGAAGACACCGAGTTGGTGCGGGTGGCGGAACGGTTGACCGGTCATCGTGCTGAAGCAGTAGCGTTCGGCACCGAAGCGCCTTATCTTCAGCGCCTTGGTTGTGAAACCCTGGTGCTTGGCCCCGGCGACATCGCCTGCGCCCACCAGCCGGGCGAGTACCTCGAAATGTCACGCTTGACGCCTACAGTGCGTCTATTGCGGGAATTGATCGAACATTACTGCCTGAAACCTGCATAAATTAACCTTTGCCCATTCGTACATAAGGAGAGCGAGCGTGTCGCCAAGCCTGTTCCGACGATAACCATCAGCCCGCTGTGCGTTTTTGCGACTCATCCTTTTTCGGCTGCTTTTTATTACAGGCCCAGGTGTTATGCCCGAATACGTTAATTGGCTTCGTCACGCTTCGCCCTATATCAATGCCCACCGCGACTGCACCTTTGTGGTCATGCTGCCTGGCGACGGTGTGGAACATCCCAACTTCGGCAATATCGTCCACGACCTGGTGCTGCTCCACAGCCTGGGCGTGCGGCTGGTGCTGGTGCACGGTTCGCGTCCGCAGATTGAAACCCGCCTTGAAGCACGCGGCCTGACCCCGGCTTACCACGAAGGCTTGCGCATCACCGATGCGGCGACGCTGGAGTGCGTGATCGACGCTGTCGGCCATCTGCGTATCGCCATCGAAGCGCGCCTGTCCATGGACATGGCCTCGTCGCCCATGCAGGGCTCGCGCCTGCGCGTGGCCAGCGGCAACCTGGTGACGGCGCGGCCGATTGGCGTGCTTGAGGGCGTTGACTATCACCACACCGGCGAAGTCCGCCGGGTCGACCGCAAAGGCATCAACCGCCTGCTGGACGAGCGCTCTATCGTGCTGTTGTCGCCGTTGGGCTACTCGCCTACCGGTGAAATCTTCAACCTGGCCTGCGAAGATGTCGCCACCCGTGCCGCCATCGACCTGGGTGCCGACAAATTGCTGCTGTTCGGCGCCGATCCCGGCCTGATCGATGAGAACGGCCGTCTGGTACGTGAATTGCGCCCGCAGCAAGTGCCTGCGCACCTGCAACGCCTGGGCAGCAACTATCAGGCCGAGCTGCTCGACGCCGCTGCCGAAGCCTGTCGGGGTGGAGTAGGGCGCAGCCATATCGTCAGCTACGCCGAAGACGGCGCCTTGCTCACCGAGCTGTTTACCCGTGACGGCGGCGGTACGCTGGTGGCCCAGGAGCAATTCGAACTGGTGCGCGAAGCGGCGATCGAAGACGTCGGCGGTTTGCTGGACCTGATCAGTCCGCTGGAAGAGCAGGGCATTCTGGTGCGTCGTTCGCGGGAAGTGCTGGAGCGGGAAATCGAACAGTTCAGCGTGGTCGAGCGCGAAGGCATGATCATCGCGTGCGCAGCGCTGTATCAGATTGCGGATTCGGATGCTGGCGAGCTGGCGTGCCTGGCGGTGAACCCGGAGTACCGCCACGGCGCACGCGGCGATGTGTTGCTCGAACGCATCCAGACCCGTGCACGTGCTCAGGGGTTGAAGACCTTGTTCGTGCTCACCACGCGCACGGCCCACTGGTTCCGTGAGCGCGGTTTTGTGCCGAGCAGCGTGGACCGCCTGCCGTCGGCGCGTGCGTCGCTGTACAACTATCAGCGCAACTCCAAGATCTTTGAAAAGGCCCTGTAAAAGAGTACGGCTCTGTGTGGGAGCTGGCTTGCCTGCGATAGCAGCGCCTCGGTTTATCTGAACGACCGAGTTGCTGGCATCGCAGGCAAGCCAGCTCCCACCGAAGACTGTATTTATTGTGTGATGAATTTGTCGGTCACATAGGCCGAATAGTCCGGCAACACCGTCTCCACCTTGCCTTGCTCTTTCAAGAACTTCGCCGTCTCCCCAATCGCCTTCGCCGTGCCGCCCTTGAGCAGCGCTTCGGTCTGTTGTGCCTGCGCATCGGGAAACGTCGTGCCCGCCAGCAACTCTGGAATATCGTCGGCATTGGAGCCTGTCAATTTGGCGATCTTCTGCACCGGTTCCGAATCCACCGTCCAACTGTCTTTATGCGCGGCATAGTCGGCGAATGAATCGAGGGTGACCTTGGCAAACCTGGCCACTACCTCAGGATGTTTTTCGGCGAAATCCTTGCGTGCTACCCACACTTCAAACGTCGGTGCGCCCCATTGGCCCACCTGCGCCGCATCGGTCAGGGTTTTGCCGGTCTTGCGGATTTCGCCCAGGGCCGGTGACCACACGAATGCGCCGTCGATATCGCCGCGCTTCCAGGCGGCGGCGATTTCGGCCGGTTGCAGGTTCACCACTTTGACTTGTTTAGTGTCCAGCCCCCAATGCTTTAGGGCGCCGAGCAGGCTGTAATGGGAGGTTGAGACGAAGGGTGTGGCGATGGTTTTGCCGATCAGGTCTTCGGGTTTGTCGATGCCACTGCCATTACGCACTACCAGGGCTTCAGAAGCGTTGATCTGTGCCGATACGATAAACGCGACGATGGGTAGATTGCGCGAAGCGGCTGCGGCGAGGGGGCTGGAACCGAGGTTGCAGATTTGTACATCACCCGAGGCAATGGCCGTGACCACCTCCGGGCCACTGTTGAACCGGCGCCAGGCGATTTTCTCACCAATGGTTTTTTCGTAGAGACCGTCGGCCTGGGGGACTTTGCTGGGATCGATGCCGGTCTGGTAGCCGACCGTCAAATCGGCCGCGCTGACACCAAAAGAAAGTAATACCGATACAAAAACTGTAACAAATTGACGGGAGGATGTGCGTTTGGCCATGATGGCGTCGCCTTTTTGATCGTGAGTGACGTATGCAACCATACGGTCACACTAATCGATCTAAAAAAGCACTGGTAAATACCCTTTAGGAATTAGCTTATGGAGCGGTTCGTGTCACTCGACCCACCCGCTTCACGCATCCGCTTATTCCCGAATCGTATGAAAAAGAATGAAACAATTCTTTTTGGGTGTATGAAAAACTCATTACCCTGCAGGGACCAAATCAACTGCGATTAGACGAAGGTAGTAGACACACAAGGTTACGATTGACTTGCTAGTCACTATCTGGCGCTAATCGCGCATCTGTGGATCCAGGGCGTCAGACCCGGGGCCAAAGAAATACAAAAATTAGAAACGAGAGGAGCGGTACATGAAGAAGTCCACCTTGGCTGTGGCTGTAGCTTTGGGCGCAATCGCCCAGCAAGCAGGCGCCGCCGGTTTCATCGAAGACAGCAAGGCCACACTGGGCCTGCGTAACTTCTACATCAACACCGACAACCGTGAAGGTGCTGGTGCGAACAAGAACGAAGAGTGGGGCCAAGGCTTCGATCTGCGTTTCATCTCCGGTTACACCCAAGGCACCGTCGGCTTCGGTCTTGACGCTATCGGCCTGCTGGGTGTTCGCCTGGATTCCGGTGGCGGCACCAACGGCGCGACCGCCAGCTCGTATGGCGGCACCATCTTCCCGAGCAAGTCCAATGGCGAAGCCGTTGATAACTACTCCAGCCTGGGCCTGACCGCCAAAGCGAAGATCTCCCAGACCGAACTGAAGCTGGGTACCTTGCAGCCCAAGCTGCCGGTCATCGTCACCAACGATGGTCGTATGCTGCCGCAGACCTTCCAGGGTGGCCAGATCACCTCCAGCGACATCAAGGACCTGACCCTGGTTGCCGGCCAGATCGAAAAAGCCAAGGGCCGTAACTCCAGCAACAACGAAAGCCTGTCCATCTCCGGCGCCAACAGCCGCGGTGTGAACTGGCGTTCGAGCAACAAGTTCTACTACGCCGGTGGTGACTACAAGATCACCAAGGACCTGACCGCCCAGTACTACTACGGCAACCTGGAAGATTTCTACAAGCAACACTTCCTGGGCCTGACCCACAACTGGGCTATCGGCCCTGGCGTGCTGAAGTCTGATCTGCGTTACTTCAACAGCTCCGACGACGGTAACAACGGCAACCAGTCTGCCTACTTCTCCACAGGCAACTACGGTGGCGTCAACTCCGGTCGTGGCAAAGTCGACAACAACCTGTACAGCGGCCTGTTCCTGTACTCGGTTGCCGGCCACACCTTCGGTGGCGGTTACCAGGTCAGCAACGGCAGCAGCGACTTCCCTTGGTTGAACCAGGGTGACGGCTCGTCGGCTTACATCACCACCGACATGCAGATCCAGAAGTTCGCCCGTGCCGGCGAGCGCACTTGGCAAGCTCGCTACTCCTACGACTTCGCCAAGGTGGGCGTACCTGGCCTGACCGCTGGTGTGGTTTACCTGAAGGGTGATCATATCGACACCGTTGCCAGCAACCGTGCCGAGTTCACCGGCCAGTCCGAGTGGGAACGTGACATCACTGTTGCCTACGTCGTACCGGAAGGTCCGCTGAAAAACGTCGGCGTGGCGTGGAAAAACGCTATGTGGCGCAGCGACATCGCCAACGCACGTAACCAGGACGAAAACCGCCTGATCGTCAGCTACTCGATCCCGCTGTTGTAAGACTGTAAAGCCTTGCCCGGCGCAATGCCGGGCAAGGTGTACTGCTTTCAAGTCGGGCTCAACCCCCGCAAGCCCTTCCTGAAACCCTCTTTACTACAGCGACTCAAGGCCTTCTCGAACCTTGAAAACAATGTTGATCTTCGCCTGTGCCCAAGTCCAATGAACACATTTTTAATATTCCTTTATCGTCTAGATAAATCGATATTTATTCTTTTTAAATAAATCCAAATCCATGCACAGTGGGCTCCATAAGCACTCATCAGGAGCCACACCATGAGCCTAAGACTGGGCGACATCGCCCCCGACTTCGAACAGGATTCCAGCGCCGGCAAGATTCGCTTCCACGAATGGCTGGGCGACAGCTGGGGTGTGTTGTTTTCCCACCCGGCAGACTTCACCCCGGTGTGCACCACCGAGCTGGGCTTCACCGCCAAGCTCAAGGACGAATTCGCAAAACGTGGCGTCAAGGCCATCGCCCTGTCGGTAGACCCGGTGGACTCGCATCACAAGTGGATTGAAGACATCAATGAGACCCAGAACACCGTGGTCAACTTCCCGATCCTGGCCGACGCCGACCGCAAGGTCTCGGACCTCTACGACCTGATCCATCCCAACGCCAGTGACACCCTCACCGTGCGCTCTTTGTTCGTGATCGACCCGAACAAGAAGATCCGCCTGACTATCACCTACCCGGCCAGTACCGGGCGCAACTTCCATGAAATCCTGCGGGTGATCGACTCGCTGCAACTGACCGACAACCACAAGGTCGCCACGCCGGCCAACTGGCAGGATGGGGATGAGGTGGTGATCGTGCCGTCGCTCAAGGACGAGGAAGAGATCAAGAAGCGCTTTCCAAAGGGCTACCGCGCGGTGAAGCCGTACCTGCGCCTCACCCCACAACCCAATCGTTAAGGCGGATATCGCCATCGCGGGCAAGCCCGGCTCCCACAGTTGACCGCATTCCCCTGTGGGAGCCGGGCTTGCCCGCGATGGCGGCCTCATGAACAGCAAAGGCATCAAGTTGCAAACCGTCTCACACAGCAGGGGTTTTCAGGCCGTTTTCACGGCCTTTTTTTCGCCTGGCGATTGATAAACGGCTTATGTATTTATGGAATAAACAAATGAATAAATAAGATTTATAGATATATAAATCTACTGATATGGTCTGTTCCATCTTGGCGCCATCGCCGTACAGCGAACCGCCGACACTTGCTCAAGGAATTTCCTACATGCTGGTCGTAACACTTGGAGGCAGTCCCAGCCAGCGTTCGCGCTCCGGGGTGTTGCTGGATAAAACCCGTCAATGGCTGCAACAGCAGGGCGTAGAGGTGGTGAGTTACCAGATACGCGACTTCCCGGCTGAAGACTTGCTGCACGCACGGTTCGACAGCCCCAAGGTCATCGACCTGTTGCAACAGGTGGCCAATGCCGACGGCCTGGTGATCGCCACGCCGGTGTACAAGGCATCGTTCTCCGGTGCGCTGAAAACCGTGCTGGACCTGCTGCCCGAACGTGCCTTGGCCCATAAGGTGGTATTGCCGATGGCTACCGGCGGCAGCATCGCCCACATGCTGGCGGTGGACTACGCCCTGAAGCCGGTGCTGTCGGCTCTCAAAGCCCAGGAATTGCTCCACGGCATTTTCGCCGAAGACAGTCAGATCGCTTACGGCGAAGGCAGTTTTCAGGCGCAGTTGGTGCCAGTGCTTGAGAAACGTTTGCACGAAGCCCTGGAGCAGCTCTATAGCGCCATGGCGCGTCGCCCGAAACCGCTGGATCCGGACGTGTTGAATGAACGTTTGTTGAGTGCTCGCTGGAGCATCTGAGCCTTACCCCCGAATCGAGAAACACTCACCTTACTCAGCCGCCAACGGCCAAGCAGGTGCAGCCAAAACCCTAATCGCAACTGTGGAGAGAGCGCCATGCGCACTGTCATCTTGCGTCGTGGTCTGGTCGCACTGTTTGCTGCGGCTGTGTCCTTCGGCGCCATTGTTCAAGCCCAAGCCGCCGAGACCCTGCGGATCGGTTATCAGAAGTACGGCACCCTGGTGCTGCTCAAGGCCAAGGGCACGCTGGAAAAACGCCTGGCCGCCCAAGGCGTGCAGGTGCAGTGGACCGAGTTTCCCGGCGGCCCGCAGTTGCTTGAGGGCCTGAATGTCGGCTCCATCGACTTTGGCGTCACCGGTGAAACGCCACCGGTGTTTGCTCAGGCGGCCGGCGCCGACTTGCTTTACGTCGCCTACGAACCGCCTGCGCCTACCAGTGAAGCGATCCTGGTGCCCAAAGACTCACCGATCAAATCGGTCGCCGAGCTCAAAGGCAAAAAGGTTGTGCTCAACAAAGGCTCCAACGTGCATTACCTGCTGGTGCGAGCCCTGGAAGATGCCGGCCTCAACTACACCGACGTGAAAACCGTATTCCTGCCACCTGCCGATGCCCGTGCCGCCTTCGAGCGCGGCAGTGTGGATGCCTGGGTGATCTGGGACCCGTACCAGGCCGCCGCCGAGAAACAACTGCAAGCCCGTACCCTGCGTGACGGCACCGGCATTGCCGACAACCATCAGTTCTACCTGGCCACCAAACCCTACGCCGAGCAACACCCTGAAGTGATCAGGGCGCTGGTGGATGAAGTGCGCGCGGTGGGCGAGTGGTCCAAGGCCAACCCGCAGGAAGTCACCGAACAAGTCGCACCGCTGCTGGGCCTGCCCGCCGACATCACCCTGACCTCGGTGAAACGCCAGGGCTACGGTGCGCTGTTCCTGACCCCGGAAGTGGTCGCGGCCCAGCAGAAAATCGCCGACAGCTTCTACCAGCTCAAACTGATCCCCAAGCCCTTGAGCATCAAGGACGTGATCTGGACGCCACCCGCCGCGGTTGCCAAAGCGCCGTAATCCGATTCCTTCAGGAGACAACTCCATGAGCCTCAATATTTTCTGGTTCCTGCCTACCCACGGCGACGGCCATTACCTTGGCACCGCCGAAGGCGCCCGCGCCGTCGATCACGGTTATTTGCAACAAGTGGCCCAGGCCGCTGACCGCCTGGGTTTCGGCGGGGTGTTGATCCCTACCGGTCGCTCCTGCGAAGACTCGTGGCTGGTGGCTGCCTCGCTGATTCCAGTGACCCAGCGTTTGAAATTCCTGGTTGCTCTGCGCCCCGGGATCATTTCCCCGACGGTCGCCGCACGCCAGGCCGCCACCCTGGACCGGTTGTCCGGTGGTCGTGCGTTATTCAACCTGGTGACTGGCGGTGACCCGGAAGAGTTGGCTGGCGATGGCTTGTTCCTCAGCCACGAAGAACGCTATCAGGCATCGGTGGAGTTCACGCGCATCTGGCGCCGCGTGCTCGAAGGCGAAACCGTGGACTACGACGGCGAGCACATCAGCGTCAAAGGCGCCAAGCTGCTCTACCCACCGGTCCAGCAACCGCGCCCGCCGCTGTACTTCGGCGGTTCCTCCGAAGCGGCCCAGGACCTGGCAGCCGAGCAGGTGGAAATGGTCCTGACCTGGGGCGAGCCGCCGGCTGCTGTCGCGGAAAAAATCGCCCAGGTTCGCGCCAAGGCCGAGAAACTCGGGCGTACCCTGCGCTTCGGCATTCGCCTGCATGTGATTGTGCGCGAGACCAACGAAGAGGCCTGGAAAGCCGCCGACAAACTCATCTCCCATCTGGACGACGACACCATTGCCCGCGCCCAGGCGTCGCTGGCGCGTTTCGATTCGGTCGGTCAGCAACGCATGGCCGCTTTGCATGGCGGCAGCCGTGACAACCTGGAGGTCAGCCCCAACCTGTGGGCCGGCGTCGGCCTGGTGCGTGGCGGGGCAGGCACGGCGCTGGTCGGCGATGGCCCAACGGTTGCGGCGCGGGTCAAGGAATACGCGGACCTGGGTATCGACACCTTTATCTTCTCCGGTTATCCACACCTGGAAGAGTCGTATCGGGTCGCCGAACTGTTGTTTCCGCATCTGGATATCGAACGTCCCGAGTTGCCGAAAAGCGCCGGTTACGTCAGCCCGTTTGGCGAGATGGTCGCCAACGACATCCTTCCCAAAGCTGCGTCACAGAGTTGAGGCGCCGTTATGGACTTTGAAAAATTCAGCCATCGCGTGGCGCCCTGGGTGTTGCCGATCTTGTTGCTGGCGGTGTGGCAGTTGTCGGTGTCGGCGGGGTGGTTGTCGACGCGCATTTTGCCAGCGCCGAGTGCGGTGATCGAAGCCGGAGTCAACCTGGTGGTCAGCGGCGAAATCTGGACACACCTGGCCATCAGTGGCTGGCGTGCTGGCCTGGGCTTTGTGATCGGCGGCAGCATTGGTTTGGCCCTGGGCTTTATCACCGGGTTGTCGAAGTGGGGCGAGCGCTTGCTGGACAGCTCTGTGCAGATGATTCGTAACGTGCCGCACCTGGCGCTGATTCCACTGGTGATCCTGTGGTTCGGCATTGACGAGACCGCGAAGATTTTCCTGGTGGCACTCGGCACGTTGTTCCCGATCTACCTGAACACCTATCACGGTATCCGCAACGTCGACCCGGCGCTGGTGGAAATGTCGTGCAGCTATGGCCTGTCGGGGTTCAGCCTGTTCTGGCAAGTCATCCTGCCTGGCGCGCTGCCGTCGATCCTGGTGGGCGTGCGCTTTGCCCTGGGCTTTATGTGGCTGACGCTGATCGTGGCGGAAACCATCTCGGCCAGTTCCGGCATCGGTTACCTGGCGATGAATGCCCGTGAGTTCCTGCAAACCGATGTGGTGGTGCTGGCCATCGTGATGTACGCGATCCTCGGCAAACTCGCCGACCTGGCGGCGCGTGGCCTGGAACGGGTATGGCTGCGCTGGCACCCGGCGTATCAAGTCAAAGGAGGTGCGGCATGACAGCTCAACAACCCCCGCGCCTGCTCAAGGGCATTCCCCTGGCGGTGCGCAAGTTGCGCAAATCCTTCGGCACTCGCGAAGTGCTCAAGGACATCGACCTGCATATTCCGGCCGGTCAATTCGTGGCCGTGGTAGGTCGCAGCGGCTGCGGCAAGAGTACCTTGTTGCGCCTGTTGGCGGGGCTGGACAAGGCCAGTGGCGGCGAGCTGCTGGCCGGCTCCGCGCCGCTGCACGAGGCGATTGAAGACACACGATTGATGTTCCAGGAAGCACGTTTGCTGCCGTGGAAAAAGATCATCGACAACGTCGGCCTTGGCCTTACGGGCAACTGGCGCCCCAGGGCGCTGGAGGCCCTGGAAGCGGTGGGCCTGGCCGAGCGCGCCAATGAATGGCCGGCGGCCTTGTCCGGTGGCCAGAAGCAGCGTGTGGCATTGGCGCGCGCGTTGATTCACCAACCGCGGCTGTTGCTGCTCGATGAGCCGCTGGGCGCACTGGACGCCCTGACCCGCATCGAGATGCAGCAACTGATCGAGAACCTCTGGCGCAAGCACGGTTTCACTGTGTTGCTGGTGACCCACGATGTCAGCGAAGCCGTGGCGATTGCCGATCGGGTGATTCTGATCGAAGACGGCGAAATCGGTCTCGACCTCGCCGTCGACCTGCCACGCCCACGGGCCCGTGGTTCACATCGCCTGGCCGCGTTAGAGGCCGAGGTGCTCAACCGCGTGCTGTCGCTGCCCGGCTCACCGCCGGAACCCGAACCTGTTTCACCGCTGCCGACGCAATTGCGTTGGGCTCAATAACCCACACAGGAAAAACATCATGACTATTAAAGCCATCAACGTGCGTAACCAGTTCAAAGGCACCATCAAGGAAATCGTGGTCGGTGACGTACTGTCGGAAATCGATGTACAGACTGCGTCCGGCATCGTTACTTCGGTGATCACTACGCGTTCGGTCAAAGAGCTGGAGCTGGTGATTGGCAGTGAAGTGATTGCCTTTGTGAAATCGACTGAGGTGTCGATTGCCAAATTGTGATTCGCGTCGCTCTTGAGCTCGCTATCGCAGGCAAGCCAGCTCCCACATTTGAATGTATTCACAGATCAAAAATGTGGGAGCTGGCTTGCCTGCGATGAGGCCCGTTTGGACAAATATGCGGGTAAGTAGAGCCCCACATAGGCATCAAACACTCGCATTCCTTCCTCAGCCATACGCGGCGTAATCAGCCCATGCTGATGCACTGAGCGCGCATACACGCGGTCGCTCAGCTCCAGCGCCAGGGCAAATACATCTACGTCCTTGGGCAAGCTCGGCACTTCGAAGTGGCGGTTGAACACCTCCAGCATCAAGTCCCCCAGCTCCAGGTCATGCTGACGATCGGCCTGGGTCACCTCAGTCAACCCGTGCTGTGCCAGGATCAACTGACGTGCAGCCGCGTCCTGGTCGTAAACGTTGAGCATGCGCTGTTCAACGATGTAGGACAGGTCGCGCCAATGCTTGAGCGATTCATGCTCGATGGGCGCCTGGATGGCAGCGCGAAAGGCGGCGTGTACCTGGGCGGTCAACGCCTCCAGCAAAGCCGGCACGCTGGCGAAGAAGTGATACACCGACGACGGCGGAATCTGCGCACGTTCGGCCACGCTGTAGATCGACAAACCGGCCACGCCTTCGGCAGCCAGCAAGGCGCGGGCGGCGTCGAGGATCGCGTCGATCCGGGCCTGGCTGCGGGCGCGGGGTTTGCGAGGGGCGGCGGGGCGGGTGGTCATGGATGTCTCCTACAAGGCAGCGGGCATTGTATGAGCAGGGAGGTGTGTTGTCTTTCAAACCGCCATCGGGAGCAATTCGGTCTCCCGGAATAAGCCCATAAAAAAGCGCCACCGACCCTAAGCCTGTGGCGCTTCTTCAATGCCGCAACCGCTTACACGGTATGCAGGTACCAGTTGTACTCAAGGTCGGAGATGGAGTGTTCAAACTCTTCCAGCTCACTTTCCTTACAGGCAACAAAGATATCGATGTATTTAGGATCGATGTACTTGGCCATCACCTCGCTGTCGTCCAACTCGCGCAGGGCATCGCGCAGGTTGTTCGGCAGGCTTTGCTCGTTCTGCTCGTAGCTGTTGCCTTCCACCGGAGCGCCCGGTTCGATCTTGTTGGTCAGACCGTGGTGTACACCCGCCAGGACCGAAGCCATCAGCAGATAAGGGTTGGCATCGGCACCGGCCACGCGGTGTTCGATACGCACGGCATCGGAAGAGCCGGTGGGTACGCGAATCGCTACGGTGCGGTTGTCCAGGCCCCAGCACGGCGAGTTCGGCACATAGAACTGTGCGCCGAAACGACGGTAGGAGTTGACGTTGGGGCACAGGAACGCCATTTGGGCGGGCAGGGTCTCCAGCACACCGCCGATCGCGTGACGCAATGCGGCGTTCTGCTCGGGATCCTCGCTGGCAAAGATGTTCTTGCCGTCCTTGTCCAGAATGGAGATGTGTACGTGCAACCCGTTGCCTGCCTGCCCTGGGTAAGGCTTGGCCATGAAGGTGGTGTCCATCTCATGGTCGTAGGCGATGTTCTTGATCAGGCGCTTGAGCAGTACTGCGTAGTCGCAGGCCTTGATCGGGTCGGCCACGTGGTGCAGGTTCACTTCGAACTGCGCCGGGGCACTTTCCTTGACGATGGCATCGGCCGGAATGCCTTGCTCCTTGGCACCTTCCAGAATGTCCTGGAGGCAATCGACGTATTCGTCGAGGTCGTCGATCAGGTAGACCTGTGTCGAGTGCGGGCGTTTGCCGGAGATCGGCGAGCGGGGCGGTTGTGGGCGGCCGTTCACGTTCTCCTGGTCGATCAGGTAGAACTCAAGCTCGAAGGCGGCGCAGATGGTCAGACCGAGGTCGTCAAACTTGCTTACAACTTGGCGGAGCACTTCGCGCGGGTCGGCGAAGAAAGGTTCACCTTCAAGTTCGTGCATGGTCATCAGCAATTGCGCGGTAGGGCGCTTTTGCCAGGGTTCATTGCACAGGGTGTCGGGGATTGGATAACAGATTCGGTCAGCATCACCGATGTCCAGGCCCAGGCCGGTGCTTTCCACCGTCGAGCCATTGATATCCAGGGCAAATAAAGAGGCAGGCAGGTTAATGCCCTTCTCGTAAACCTTGTGGAGGCTGGTGCGTTCGATGCGCTTGCCGCGCACCACACCATTCATATCCGCAATTAGAAGGTCTACGTACAGAACCTCAGGATGATCCTTAAGGAACGCGTTCGCTTCGTTAAGCTGAACGGCACGCGGGGGTACCGACATGATGCAACACCTTTGTTGTTAAAAATATCAATCATTGATCTTTTCTGGTTTCAGTCAACCCGAACGGCTTGCCGAAGTCAAGCGAGGCATTTTTTGCCCTAAAAAAGCGCCATGAAGCCTTTTTTGGGGCTTTTTGGGGCGGTTTTTTGGGTTTAAAGGTCTTTGGACCTGCAGGCTTGAGCGGGCCGTGTTGTATTTTTTACGGGGGTGTTGTGTAAAAAAATGAACAAGGCTAAGCTCGATTCAAACCCATAACAGCAATAATACCGGGGTGCTTCATGTTTCACCTGCCGCCATTCGGCGTCTCTGCGTGCTTGCGCCACACATTGTGCGCAGTCCGTTCGTCCCGCGTGAATGCTCACGCACCGGCCAATATTCTTGACGGCCCGTCCGACCTCCTCTTTACCAACGCCTGCGCCACCCACCCGCCCATATTCGCCGTGCCGATCATGATTCTGCACAACTTTGGCGTGAGGAATGCAACCCTTGGGCAAATGGCAGGTAAGCTCCTACCCTGAATGAACAAACGACGCGGATGCTGCGTCAACCAACGCCTGGCTTTTAACGGATGCCAGGAAACCCAGCCCAGAGGCATTTATGAGTAACAACCTCGACCAGCTCACCGATTGGTTGAAAGACCACAAGATCACAGAAGTCGAATGCATGATTGGCGACCTCACCGGTATTACCCGGGGCAAGATCTCGCCGACCAACAAGTTCATCGCCGAAAAAGGCATGCGCCTGCCCGAAAGCGTTCTGTTGCAGACCGTGACCGGCGACTATGTCGAAGACGACATCTATTACGAATTGCTCGACCCGGCCGACATCGACATGATCTGCCGCCCCGACCAGAACGCGGTATTCCTGGTGCCCTGGGCCATCGAGCCCACTGCTCAGGTGATCCACGACACCTACGACAAGCAAGGCAACCCGATCGAGCTGTCGCCGCGCAACGTGCTCAAGAAAGTCCTCAAACTCTACTCCGACCGCGGCTGGCAGCCCATCGTGGCGCCGGAGATGGAGTTCTACCTGACCAAGCGTTGCGAAGACCCGGACTTTCCGCTGCAACCGCCGATTGGCCGTTCCGGGCGCCCGGAGACTGGCCGCCAGTCTTTCTCTATAGAAGCGGCCAACGAATTCGACCCGCTGTTCGAAGACGTCTACGACTGGTGCGAACTGCAGGAGCTGGACCTCGACACCCTGATCCACGAAGACGGCACCGCGCAGATGGAAATCAACTTCCGTCACGGCGATGCCCTGTCCCTGGCCGACCAGATCCTGGTGTTCAAGCGCACCATGCGTGAAGCCGCGCTCAAGCACGACGTGGCTGCCACCTTTATGGCCAAGCCGATGACCGGCGAGCCCGGCAGCGCGATGCACCTGCACCAGAGCATCATCGACATCGCCACCGGCAAGAACGTCTTCTCCAATGAAGACGGGACCATGAGCCAGCTGTTTCTCAACCACATTGGTGGCCTGCAGAAGTTCATCCCTGAATTGCTGCCGCTGTTCGCCCCGAACGTGAACTCGTTCCGCCGCTTCCTGCCCGACACCTCGGCGCCGGTGAACGTGGAGTGGGGCGAAGAGAACCGCACCGTCGGCCTGCGCGTTCCAGATGCCGGCCCACAGAACCGCCGCGTGGAGAACCGCCTGCCGGGCGCCGATGCCAACCCCTACCTGGCGATTGCCGCCAGCCTGCTGTGCGGCTACATCGGCATGGTCGAAGGCCACAACCCGAGCGCGCCAGTAGTCGGCCGTGGTTACGAGCGCCGCAATCTGCGTCTGCCGTTGACCATCGAAGATGCCCTTGAGCGTATGGAAAACAGCAAGACCATCGAGAAATACCTGGGGCAAAAGTTCATCACAGGCTACGTCGCGGTCAAGCGGGCCGAGCATGAAAACTTCAAGCGCGTGATCAGTTCGTGGGAGCGGGAATTCCTGCTCTTCGCCGTCTGATGCGCCGGGCGCGCCCTTCAAACGGCGCGCCCTTCACTGAAAAGTCTAGGAGATTGGTATGTCCAGCAACAACCCGCAAACCCGTGAATGGCAAGCCTTGAGCAATGATCACCACCTGGCGCCGTTCAGCGATTTCAAGCAATTGAAAGAGAAAGGCCCAAGGATCATCACCAAAGCCCACGGCGTTTACCTGTGGGACAGCGAAGGCAACAAGATCCTCGACGGCATGGCCGGCCTGTGGTGCGTGGCGATCGGCTATGGTCGCGACGAACTGGCTGACGCCGCCGCCAAACAGATGAAAGAGCTGCCGTACTACAACCTGTTCTTCCAGACCGCTCACCCGCCGGTGCTTGAACTGGCCAAAGTCATTTCCGAAGTCGCGCCCGCCGGCATGAACCATGTGTTCTTCACCGGCTCCGGCTCCGAAGGCAACGACACCATGTTGCGCATGGTCCGCCACTACTGGGCGATCAAGGGCCAGCCGAACAAGAAAACCATCATTGCCCGCAAGAACGGCTACCACGGTTCCACCGTGGCCGGCGCCAGCCTGGGTGGCATGACTTATATGCATGAGCAGGGCGACCTGCCTATCCCGGGCATCACCCACATCGCTCAACCCTACTGGTTTGGCGAAGGCGGCGACATGAGCCCTGAAGAATTCGGGATCTGGGCCGCCAACCAGCTGGAAGAGAAGATTTTGGAGTTGGGCGTGGACAACGTCGGCGCCTTTATCGCCGAGCCGATCCAGGGAGCTGGTGGTGTGATCGTGCCACCCGCCACCTACTGGCCGCGCATCAAGGAAATTCTCGCCAAGTACGACATCCTGTTTGTCGCCGACGAAGTGATCTGCGGTTTCGGCCGTACCGGTGAGTGGTTCGGTAGCGATTTCTACGACCTCAAGCCACACATGATGACCATCGCCAAGGGCCTGACCTCAGGCTACGTGCCCATGGGCGGCCTGATCGTGCGCGACGAAGTGGTGGCGGTGCTCAACGAAGGGGGCGATTTCAACCACGGTTTTACCTACTCCGGCCACCCGGTCGCAGCGGCCGTGGCCCTGGAAAACATCCGTATCCTGCGCGATGAAAAAATCGTCAGCCGTGTACACGACGAAACGGCACCGTATTTGCAGAAACGTCTGAGGGAGCTGGCTGACCACCCGCTGGTGGGCGAAGTGCGCGGCGTGGGTATGCTCGGTGCGATCGAGCTGGTGCAGGACAAGGCCACGCGCAAGCGTCATGAAGGCAAGGGCGCCGGCATGATCTGCCGAACCTTCTGCTTCGAGAATGGCCTGATCATGCGCGCCGTGGGCGACACCATGATCATTTCGCCGCCGCTGGTGATCAGCCAGGCAGAAATCGACGAGCTGGTGACCAAGGCCCGTCATTGCCTGGACCTGACGTTGGCGGCATTGCAGGGCTGAGTAGATAAATGCGGGGGCCGGTTGAAAGCGGGCCCCTGAACTTGCCAGACTGTCGTCCTGTTTTGTTGCCCTTTGGCTGGGCCCGAAACATAAACAATGTGCGGCCCAAAAAAGAAAAATCGGAGCATCACCCAATGAAGGCATTAGGTTTGAAAAACGCTGGCAAGACCCTCCTCGCCTTGTCCCTGATGGGCGCAATGGCGGGCGCGGCCCAGGCAGACAATAAAGTGCTGCACGTGTACAACTGGTCTGACTACATTGCACCGGACACCATCGCCAACTTTGAAAAAGAGTCGGGCATCAAGGTGGTGTACGACGTGTTCGACAGCAACGAGACCCTGGAAGCCAAGTTGCTGGCAGGCAAGTCCGGCTACGACATCGTCGTGCCGTCGAACAACTTCCTGGCCAAGCAGATCAAGGCCGGCGTGTACCAGGAGCTGGACACGTCCAAGCTGCCTAACTACAGCAACCTGAACAAATCCCTGCTCAAGGCCGTGTCGGTCAGCGACCCGGACAACAAGCACGCGTTCCCGTACATGTGGGGTTCGATCGGCATCGGCTACAACCCGGAGAAGGTCAAGGCCGCGCTGGGCGTGGACAAGATCGATTCGTGGGATGTGCTGATGAAGCCGGAAAACATCGCCAAGCTGAAAAGCTGCGGCGTGAGCTTCCTCGACTCGCCAACCGAAATGCTGCCAATCGCGCTGCATTACCTGGGCCTGCCGACCGACAGCCAGAAGAAAGCCGATCTCAAGCAGGCTGAAGACCTGTTCTTGAAGATCCGTCCTTCGATCGGTTACTTCCACTCGTCCAAGTACATTTCCGACCTCGCCAACGGCAACATCTGCGTGGCCGTGGGTTACTCGGGTGACATCCAGCAAGCCAAGTCCCGGGCGGCTGAAGCCGGTGGCAAAGTCAAAGTCGCCTACGACATTCCGAAAGAAGGCGCCGGCAGCTTCTTCGACATGGTCGCTATCCCCAAGGATGCCGAAAACGTCGAGGCCGCCTACACCTTCATGAACTACCTGCTCAAGCCGGAAGTGATGGCGAGCATCACCAACAGCGTGCGCTTCCCGAACGGTAACGAGAAGGCCACCGCACTGGTAGACAAAGACATCACCAGCGACCCGGGCATCTACCCGTCGGCGGACGTGCAGGCCAAGCTCTACGCGATTGCCGACTTGCCGGCCGCGACCCAGCGTGAAATGACCCGTAGCTGGACCAAGATCAAGTCGGGCAAGTAAGCCCTGGCAGCTGTGGGAGGGGGGTAAGCCCCTCTCCCACAAATTAGATCAAAGAAAGTTTTGCCGGATCGGTTTATCGAGGGTAAGTTGCGCGCCGGTTTTGTTGCCGGGCAACAACTTTGGGCCCAACTATTTAAGAGGACCTCCACTTGCCAATTTCTTTATTTCGCAAAGCCTTGCTGGTGGGTGCAGGTATCACGCTGGCTGTCAGCGTGCAGGCCGCATCGACGGTGCATGTTTATAACTGGTCGGACTACATCGGCCCCGACACCCTGGCCAACTTTGAAAAGGCCACCGGCATCAAGCCCGTGTATGACGTGTTTGATTCCAACGAAACCCTGGAAGGCAAGTTGCTCGCCGGGCGTACCGGCTATGACGTGGTCGTGCCGTCCAACCATTTCCTCGGCAAGCAGATCAAGGCCGGGGCGTTCCAGAAGCTCGACAAGTCACTGCTGACAAACTACGCCAACCTCGACCCGGCCCTGCTCAAGCGCTTGGAAAAGAACGACCCGGGCAACCAGTACGCGGTGCCGTACCTGTGGGGCACCAACGGCATTGGCTACAACGTCGATAAGGTCAAGGAAGTGCTGGGCGTCGACCATATCGATTCCTGGGCGGTGTTGTTCGAACCGGAAAACATGAAGAAGCTCGCCACCTGCGGTGTGTCGTTCATGGATTCGGCCGATGAAATGCTGCCGGCAGTGCTCAACTACATGGGCCTGGACCCTAACAGCACCAACCCGGCCGACTACAAGAAGGCCGAAGAGAAGCTGCTCAAAGTGCGGCCCTACGTGACTTACTTCCACTCCTCCAAATACATCTCGGACCTGGCCAACGGCAACATCTGCGTGGCTGCCGGTTTCTCCGGTGATGTGTTCCAGGCCAAGGCCCGCGCGGCCGAGGCGGGCAAGGGCGTGAACATCGCCTACGCAATTCCCAAGGAAGGCGGCAACCTCTGGTTTGACGTACTGGCGATCCCCAAGGATGCGAGCAACGTTAAAGAGGCTCATGCCTTCATCAACTATTTGCTGCAACCTGAGGTGATCGCCCAGGTCAGTGATTACGTCGGTTACGCCAACCCTAACCCCGGGGCGGACAAGCTGATGGAACAATCGATACGCACCGACGCAGCGGTTTACCCACCGCAGGCGGTTCTCGAGCGGACATTCGTCAACTTCGAGCTACCCCCGAAAGTGCAGCGTTTAATGACCCGTAGCTGGACCAAGGTCAAGACGGGCAAGTAAGGCTCAAACTATCCAAGGCTGGCCCGTATTGGGCGAGCTGCACTCTTTTTTTGGGAGTTTCGTAAATGGCAGTTGCCTCCGGCGCCTATAAGAAAGCCCTCGAGGGCGACCAGACACCGAAAAAGGTGCTGGTCAAAATCGACCGGGTCACGAAGAAGTTCGACGAGACGATTGCGGTGGACGATGTGTCCCTGGAAATCAAGAAAGGCGAGATCTTCGCCTTGCTCGGCGGTTCGGGTTCAGGCAAGTCCACCTTGCTGCGTATGCTCGCAGGTTTCGAGCGCCCAACCGAAGGCCGCATCTACCTGGACGGCGTGGACATTACCGACATGCCGCCCTACGAGCGGCCGATCAACATGATGTTCCAGTCCTATGCGCTGTTCCCGCACATGACCGTGGCGCAGAACATCGCGTTCGGCCTGCAGCAGGACAAGATCCCCAAGGCCGAAGTCGACGCCCGCGTGGCCGAGATGCTCAAGCTGGTGCAGATGAGCCAATACGCCAAGCGCAAGCCGCACCAACTGTCCGGCGGCCAGCGCCAGCGTGTAGCCCTGGCCCGTTCCCTGGCCAAGCGCCCCAAACTCTTGCTGCTCGATGAGCCAATGGGCGCCCTGGACAAGAAGCTGCGCTCGCAGATGCAGCTTGAGCTTGTAGAGATCATCGAGCGCGTCGGCGTGACGTGCGTGATGGTGACCCACGACCAGGAAGAGGCCATGACCATGGCCGAGCGTATTGCGATCATGCACCTGGGCTGGATCGCCCAGATCGGCAGCCCGATCGACATCTACGAAACCCCTACCAGCCGCCTGGTGTGCGAGTTCATCGGCAACGTGAACATCTTCGACACCCAGGTGGTGGACGACGCCGAAGGCCATGCGGTGCTCAAGTGCCCGGACCTGGATCGCGACATCTACGTGGGCTACGGCATCGCTACTTCGGTGGAAGACAAGTCGGTGACCTACGCGATTCGCCCGGAAAAACTGCTGGTCACCACCGAAATGCCGACCTGCGAGCACAACTGGTCCAGCGGCAAGGTGCACGATATCGCCTACCTGGGCGGTCACTCGGTGTTCTATGTGGAGCTGCCGAGTGGCAAGCTGGTGCAGTCCTTCGTCGCCAACGCCGAACGCCGTGGCCAGCGCCCAACCTGGGGTGATCAGGTTTACGTGTGGTGGGAAGACGACAGCGGCGTGGTACTTCGCTCATGAACATGAAGAAATTCAAGCGGCGCTTGGATCGCATAATCCCCAATGGCAAGCAGGTGGTCATCGGGATTCCATTCCTCTGGCTGTTTCTGTTTTTCGCACTGCCGTTTTTCATCGTATTGAAAATCAGCTTTGCCGAAGCCGATGTGGCGATCCCGCCCTATACCGAGATCTACACCTACGTTGAGCAAAAGCTGCAAGTGGTGCTGAACCTGGCCAACTACAGCCTGTTGGCGGGCGACGAGTTGTACATCGCCGCCTACCTGGGCTCGTTGAAGATGGCGTTCTTCAGCACGCTGCTGTGCCTGCTGATCGGCTACCCGATGGCCTACGCCATAGCCACCGCGCGCAAAGAGATGCAGACCGTGCTGGTGCTGCTGATCATGATGCCGACCTGGACCGCGATCCTGATCCGCGTGTATGCGTGGATGGGCATCCTCAGCAACAACGGTTTGCTCAACGGCTTCCTGATGTCCATGGGGCTGATCAGTGAACCGTTGCAGATCCTCAACACCAACATCGCGGTGTATATCGGCGTGGTCTACTCGTACCTGCCGTTCATGATCCTGCCGCTGTACGCAAATCTGGTCAAACACGACCAGAGCCTGCTCGAAGCTGCCTCCGACCTCGGTTCGAGCACCTTCAACAGCTTCTGGAAAATCACCGTGCCGCTGTCCAAGAACGGCATCATCGCCGGCTGCATGTTGGTGTTTATCCCTGTGGTGGGCGAGTTCGTGATCCCTGAACTGCTCGGCGGCCCGGAAACCCTGATGATCGGTAAAGTGTTGTGGCAGGAATTCTTCAACAACCGTGACTGGCCGGTGGCTTCTGCCTTGGCCGTGGTGATGCTGGCGATCCTGATCGTGCCGATCATTCTGTTCAACCGCAGCCAGGCCAAAGAGCTGGAGGGCAAGATATGAAGCGCTTTCGTTTCTCCAGCTTCATGCTGGTCGCAGGCTTGTTGTTTATCTACCTGCCGATGTTGATCCTGGTGATCTACTCGTTCAACGAATCCAAGCTGGTGACGGTGTGGGGCGGTTGGTCGATCAAGTGGTACGTGGGCCTGCTGGACAACACCCAGTTGATGGGCTCGGTGGCCCGTTCCCTGGAAATCGCCTGCTACACGGCGGTGGCCGCGGTGGCGCTGGGCACGTTGGCGGCATTTGTGCTCACGCGTATCAGCCAGTTCAAGGGCCGTACGCTGTTCGGCGGCCTGGTGACGGCGCCGTTGGTCATGCCTGAAGTGATCACCGGCCTGTCGCTGTTGCTGCTGTTCGTGGCCATGGCGCAGATGATCGGCTGGCCCCAGGAACGTGGCATCGTCACCATCTGGATCGCGCACACGACGTTCTGTGCGGCGTATGTGGCGGTGGTGGTGTCGGCGCGCTTGCGTGAGCTGGATTTGTCGATCGAAGAAGCCGCGATGGATTTGGGCGCGCGGCCGTGGAAGGTGTTCTTCCTGATCACCATCCCGATGATCGCGCCGTCGCTGGCGGCGGGCGGCATGATGTCGTTTGCGCTGTCCCTGGATGACCTGGTACTGGCCAGCTTTGTATCGGGCCCGGGTTCCACCACCTTGCCGATGGAAGTGTTCTCGGCGGTGCGCCTTGGGGTTAAACCCGAGATCAACGCGGTGGCGAGCCTGATCCTGTTGGCGGTGTCGTTGGTGACCTTCCTGGTGTGGTTCTTCAGCCGTCGGGCCGAAGAGCATCGCAAGAAGGCCATCCAGCAAGCCATCGAAGAAGCCGCGGCTGACGGCTGGCAACAGCCGGACAAGCGCCGCGCTCCAGCCCCGATCTAAAGCTGGGTGAGGTCCAAATGTGGGAGGGGGCTTGCTCCCGATAGCGGTGTATCAGTATCAGATTTGCTGACTGACACACCGCCATCGGGGGCAAGCCCCCTCCCACATTTGATCGCATTTCAACTCAGCTACGCCAACCACGGCGACGTGCGAATCACCTCGACAAAATTCATCGGCCTGAACCCCGGCTCCTGATCCACCAGCACATCCGTCTTCACGTTGCCAAACGTGGTCTGCGGGCGATGGCGCAAGCCGTCGGCAAACGCGCAGATGATGCACTCCTTGAACCCTTCACCGCGTGGATGCGCATGCACCACCGCTTCGCGCTGCACCGTGGAAAATGCGGCGTAGTCCATGCCCAGCACGTCCATCTCCACCCCGGCGGTCACCAGCGCCACGGTGGGGCGCAGGTGTTGCGGCACACCCGGTGTGGTGTGCAGGGCGATGGACAACCACACTTGTTCGATATCGTCATCGCTCAGCCCGTAAGGCTTGAGGAACGCGGCGGCGGCATTGGCACCGTCCACTTCGAAACGCTGGTCGTCACTGCGATGACCTTCCACCAGGCCCAGGTCGTGGAACATTGCGCCGACATACAGCAGCTCCGGGTTGTAGGCCAGTTGCTTGCGCTCTCCGCTCAAGGCGCCGAACAGAAATACCCGGCGCGAGTGGTGGTACAGCAGGTCGGATTCGATGTCGCGGATGTATTCAGTGGTGGCTTTGGCCAAGGCGCTGTCGGGGATTTTGATGCCGGCGATGGTGGTGTTCATGGTGGTGCTCCTCTGGAAAGCATCCAGTCTGTTCGCGCTTGGGCGACGCAGCTATCGAGACGAGGGCGCGTTTTCGGCCAATGTGCTGCCACATCGCGCCAAGGCTGCGCGCGATCTAATGTGGGAGTTGGCTTGCCTGCGATAGCATCACCTCGGTATACCTGATGAGCCCAGGTGTCTGCATCGCAGGCAAGCCAGCTCCCACAGGGTTTTGCGTCAGCCCAGAGATAAAGGTCTCCCATGCACAAAACCGTCGCGATCCTGATCTTCCCCGGCGTCCAGTCACTGGACGTGACCGGGCCCATGGATGTGTTCTGCGAGGCCAACCGCTTCCTGGCGCCTGACGATCACTACCGCCTGGAGGTGATCGGTTTCGGCCACGGCACTCTGGCTGCCTCCAATGGCCTGTCATTGCAGGCGCACAAGCACTACAGCGAAGCCCGGCAGCCCTACGACCTGTTGCTGGTAGCGGGCGGCCCGCAACTGCCTTTCGAAGATTTCGGCCCTCAGTTTGATGAGTGGCTGCGCGGTGCCGCTGCCAGGGCACAGCGCTTCGGCTCGATCTGCAACGGCGCCTTCATGCTGGCCCGCGCCGGTCTGCTGGACGGTAAAACTGTCACTACCCACTGGAATGACGCCGCCAGCCTGGCGCGCCTGTGCCCTTCTGCCCAGGTCGAGGCCGACCGTCTCTATGTGCAGGACGGTAACCTCTACACCTCGGCCGGGGTCACGGCGGGTATCGATCTTTCGCTGTACCTGCTGGCCCAGGATCACGGCCCGGAAGTGGCGCTGAGCGTGGCCAAGCGCCTGGTGGTGTTCACCCAACGCTCGGGCGGGCAATCGCAGTTCAGCCCGTTTCTCACTCCCCATGCCGAGGCCACTTCGGCGGTGGCGCTGGTGCAGTTGTACGTGCTGGCCAACCTGACCGGGGATTTGACCATTGCCGATTTGGCCAGGGCGGCCAATATGAGTGCGCGCAATTTCTCCCGGGTGTTCGCCCGTGAAGCGCGGATCACGCCGGCGGAATTTGTCGAGAGAGCGCGGGTGGATGCGGCGCGGGTGATGCTCGAAAGCAGCCCGGCGCCACTCAAGACGGTGGCCTATCAATGCGGATTTCGCGACGCCCAGCACATGCGCAGCGTGTTCAATCGCCGCCTGGGCGTCACGCCGCAACAGTTCAGGCTTAACTTTGCGGCGCCGGTGTAGCGATAAACAGCTATCTGGCAGGCAACAGTTTCAGGGTGCCTCGGGTATTGGCCGTCACTTCCTCATCACTGAAATGCGCCTGCTCATACCCGCCTTCGATATAGCTTTGCGCCTGATCACCATAGTGAGCATCAAACGGTACGCCGCTTTGTCCCACTGGGTTGATGGTCAGTGCGTGGGCAGGGTCGGCGAAGTCGATCAGGCGCCGTGTCGAAGGCCCATAGGTCACCGGCCATGGCGCCGGGCCGATCGCGGCGGTCTGGTTATTCGGCACTTCGTGGCTGCCCGGTGCGGCGAACGGGCCGACGTTGAAGAGCTTATCCAGCGGTTTCTGCATGCCCAGCGGATGACCATGGGTCAAGGTGTGCGCCTTGCCCCACTGCCACTGCGCCGGGTCGTCGCCGAAGGTCGTCTTGAGGTGGGCCAGGCTGTTGTCCCAGGCGAGCTTGACGATATCCGCGCGCTTGCCCTCCCACCAGGGTGAGTCCGCCGAGGCTGCCAGGCGTGGCAACGCCGCGTCGATCACACGGGTGGTGATCAGGGTCTTGAACAGTGCATCGCCCAGCTTCGGGTGGAAGGTCGCGTCGGCAAGGTTGAACAGGAACTGGTTGAACAGCGTGGCACTGGTGGAGTCCAGCGGGTAGTCGCCTTTCCAGCTTGCGAGCTGTTCCACCAGCTTGAGCTGAGCCGGGTCCTTGATCCCTTCGCGCAGCACCGGCAGCAGCGGTGCGAGCAGGCGTGGGCCGTAGGCGGTGGTGGTGCCCAGTTGCAAAGCCTGGCTGTTGCTTACATCCCACTTCACGCTGTTGTCGCTCAACTGCGCGTTCAACTGCTGGCCACGGTCCGCGAGGTTGTAGTAGCCCGGGATCTCCATGCCGGTGGGCGATACCGGTTGGGCGTTGGCGGAGACCACATAGCCACGTGCCGGGTTCTCTTCCTGGGGGTTGGCGCTGAACGGGTAGAAGCCCAACTTGTCGGCCTGGGCGGTGCTGCCATCGAGGATGAACGCCGGGTTGACGCCGGCCGGGCGGATCGGCAACTGCGCTGCCGCCCACCAGCCGATATCGCCCTTGGCATTGGCCCATATGATGTTCAGGCCCGGTGCCGACACCTTGGCGGCCGCGGCACGTGCCTTGGCCAGGGTATCGGCGCGGTTGAGTTGGTAGAAGCCGTCGAGGATCGGGTTTTCGGTGTCCAGGAACGCCCACCACATGGCAATTGGCGTGCTGCCCGCGTTCTCGCCGAGCACGTCATTGATGATCGGGCCGTGGGGCGAACGGCGCAGCGTGAGGGTCACCGGCGCCTGGCCCTTGACCTGGATCTGTTGCTCGCTGCTGGTCATGTCGACCCATTGGCCGTGATACCAGACCTGGTTGGGGTTGTCCGGGTTGACCTTCTCGGCGACCAGATCAAGGTCGTCGTTCTGGAACATGGTCAGGCTCCAGCCGAAGTCCAGGTTGTGCCCCAGGAACGCCACCGGCACCAGCGCGTTGTGATAGCCGTACAGCTCAAAGCCTGGCGCCGACAGCTGCGCCTCGTACCACACCGATGGCACCGAGAAGCGAATATGCGGATCACCCGCCAGCAACGGCTTGCCGCTTTTGGTATGGCTGCCGCTGACGGCCCAGGCGTTGCTGCCCTCGAACTGCGGCAGGCCGTTGTCGGCCAGGGCCTGCTCACTCAGGGCGGCGATGGCGCCGAGGGTTTGCCAGTCACTGGCCGCCAGGTTGAGCGCACCCTTGGGTTGCCAGTCGAGATCGAACACTTTCAGGTAGTCGCTGCCCAGATGGTCACGTACGTAAGTCAGCACCGGCTCGGTACGAAAGGCGGCGGCAAAGCTGTAAGCCATGTACCCGGCGACGCTGATGCTGTCCTCGACGGTAAAGCGGCGCTTGGGGATGCCCAGCACGTCGAACTCCATGGGGCTGGCGTGGCTGTCCTGATATTGGTTGATCCCGTCCAGATAGGCTTGCAGGGCTTTGGACGACGCTGAGTCGGGGTCCATGTGCTCTGCGTAGCTCAAGGCGCGCTCACGAATGCGCAGGCTGCGAAACAGCTTGTCGGTCTCAAGCAGTTTGGGCCCCAGCACTTCGGCCAGTTCGCCACGGGCCAGGCGCCGCATGACCTCCATCTGGAACAGCCGGTCCTGGGCATGCACATAGCCCAGGGCGCGGTACAGGTCAGCCTCGTTCTCGGCACGGATATGCGGTACGCCACGGTCGTCGTAGCGCACCGTGACCGAGCTTTGCAGGTGGGCCAGGGTCGCTGTGCCCTGACGCGTGGGCTGCTTGCTGTAGACATACCAACCGGCGCCGAGGGCGACCAGCGCAATCAGCACCGCGAAAATCTGCAAGACGCGCTTCATGAACATTCCTTACCAGAGTGGACGGGCTACTGATCCTTAGGCCACGAACAATAGCAGCCTACCGCGAGGGTGTGAGTGGCATTCACTTCGCGTCCGGTTCCAAGGGCCTTGAGAATGGGTTCGATAAAACTGTTGCTGGCATTGCACGTCAGCCCTTCGCTGTAGGGGCCGAAATAGGCCAGTTTGCCTGTGCGGTCCCAGATGCCCACGGCCGGGCTGGCGGGTATGCGATCGGCGCCGGGCAGGGCGTCGAGGATTTTCATGTGGCGCAGGTTGTCGGGCAGGGTGCCGTGGCTACCGGCTTTTTGCAGGGCGTAAAACTCGACCCCTTGGGGCTCGTACTGCTCGATCAGCTCACCCAGGTGTTGCTGGTTGCCGACATTGCACGGGCAGGCCGGGTCCCAGAAGTGCACCAGGCGAATCGGGCCAGGGCCGCTGAGGGCGGCGGGCAGTTGCAGCGCATCGCCGGAGAATACCGCCGTGTGCTCGCTGAAGGCGCGCAGGTAGCGGCCCTGGAACCAGTCATACGCGGCCCACAGCACGCCGGCGCAGATAACCAGGATCAGGCTGGCGAACAGGGCGTTGCGGTAAGGCGGTCGCATTCAAAGGTATCCTCGCAGGTCGCGTAGCTTGCCATGCTTGTCCTGACAGATGAATATCGCAGCTCGATATTCATCTTCACCGCCAGTCTGGAAGCCTTTATGCCCGTCACCTTTGACCCTGATCATCTGCGCGAAAGCTTGCGGCCCCTGGTGGACGCGCAACCGCTTAGCGCCGAGGCAAGGGTCTATCAACGTTTCTATGGGCTTGACCTGGCCGCTCGCAAGGTGCCGGCGGTGAGCCGGTTGGGGCGCTTGGAAGTGGACGGGTTTGAAGTGGTGGCCCAGGTATGGTGGCCGCCTGCGCCGGTGGCAACGATGTTCATGTTCCACGGTTTCTACGACCACATGGGGTTGTACCGCCATGTGGTGGATTGGGCGCTGGACCAGGGCTTTGTGGTGATCGCCTGCGACTTGCCGGGCCACGGCTTGTCCAGCGGCCCGCGCGCCAGCATCGATGAGTTTGCGGTGTACCAGAGCGTGGTGCAGGCGTTGTTCGCTGAGGCCAAGGCGCTGCAATTGCCGCAACCCTGGCACCTGTTCGGGCAAAGCACCGGCGGCGCCATTGTGGTGGATCACTTGCTCAACCACGGCGCCGACAGCCCGGCCCAGGGCAAGACCTTCCTGCTCTCACCGCTGGTGCGGCCGCGTGCCTGGGGATGGTCGCAGGTCAGCTATTACCTGCTGCGCCCGTTCGTCAAAGGCATCGCCCGACGCTTCAGCGATAACTCCAACGACCCTGCGTTCAAACCGTTCCTTGAAGCCGACCCACTGCAGCCGCGACAATTGCCCACCGCTTGGGTAGGGGCGCTGGCGCGCTGGATCAAACGCATCGAAGCCGCACCCCGCAGCCCACGGCGGCCGGTGATCGTGCAGGGTGAGGAGGATATGACGGTGGATTGGCAGCACAACTTGCGCGTGCTGCGGGGGAAGTTCGCCCAGCCCGAGGTGTTGATGCTGCCGCGGGGCAGGCATCACTTGGCCAATGAGATTCCAGAGATTCGTAATGAGTACTTCGAGTACCTCACCGATCACCTGAACTAACGCATTTTAAATGTGGGCGGGGGCTTGCCCCGATTGCGGTGTGTCAGTCATATATCTGGTGACTGACACTCTGCTATCGGGAGCAAGCCCCCTCCCACAATTACTGCGTCAGGCTTGAGGTGCTTTGGCCGACAGCCAGCCCTGCGCGAATGGCTGCCAGGGCCGCCTGGTAATACGCCTTACCTTCCGGCGATTCGGCAAACGTAGCGAACTCTTCCAGCTCCGGGTCGGACAAATCCCGGTAGACGTACAACAGCGTGTTGTTCAGGTCCTTGTCGATTTGTTGCATCAACCGTTCGCGCTGCCCATTCAACATACCCTGGGCCTGACCGCCGCCAAGCAAACCGGGGATCATCTGGCTCAAGCTGTCGGCCGCTACACCGGCAATCGCCAGGCTGACTTCTGCACCGGCCTCGCGCGCGGGCAGGGCTTGGGCCAGATGGCCGATGATCAGGCTGCGGGTGGCGTCGGCCTGGATTTTCGGCAAGCCCTGGGCGTTTTTCGCCAACTGGTCGCGGCGCGTGGCCAGCAATTCTGCGGCGACGATCTTGCGGCCCAGGGGCGATTGGAAGAACGCCAGGGCCGGTTTCGGGTTGGCCAGGTGCTTGCGCAGTTGCGCCTCGGCACGCTGATCCATGGCTTGGGCGCCAAAGCGCTTATTGCTGTTGTCCACCAGCGCCTGATACACCACCGGCGGCAGGCTATTGCGGTAGCGTTGCTGGGCGGCACTGAGGGCGTCATTGAAATGCGCACGTTGTTCGGCCCAGCCGGCAACCTTGTACAACTGGTCATGGCCGTCTGCCCAGGCGGGCAAAACGCAGAACATCAACACGGTAAAAAACAAACGACGCATATGGACTCCTGTCAGTCGGCCACTATTGTCCGTGTCGGGCGTAGGATTTGTCGAGAAGTCCTATCAGACAGCTGATTTAAAGTGCATTCGGGCGCTCGACGGCGCTGTCGGATTCTCAGGCGTATGGATACTATGCGCGCCATGCAAATATCCCTCGATGACCCGCTGCTGCAACGTATCGTTGACGACTTGGCCGAAAAAGGCTGGTCGCAGCAGAATGGCTTCCTGCCCCAGGCTCTGACCCTGGAACTGGCGGCTGAGTGCCATAAACGTGCGGCCGAAGGTGAGCTGGCACCGGCGGCAGTCGGGCGCGGGCCGGCCCAGGAGATTCGCGAGGGTATTCGCGGTGATCATATTCAGTGGCTGGAAGAGGGCGACGCGGCGGTTTGCGACACCTATATGGCCGTCATGGACAGCCTGCGCCTGGCAATGAACCGCAGCCTGTTCCTTGGGCTGGAAGATTTCGAAAGCCACTTCGCGATGTACCCACCCGGTGCGTTTTACCTCAAGCATGTGGACCGCTTTCGTGACGACGACCGGCGCATGGTCTCGGCGGTGATCTACTTGAACGACGCCTGGCTGCCCGAGCATGGCGGCCAGTTGCGCATGTACCTCAAGGGCGGCGTCGAATATGACGTGGTGCCCACCGGCGGCTGCCTGGTGGTGTTTTTGTCGGGCGAGGTGCCCCACGAGGTACTGCCGGCCACGCGCGAACGCCTGTCCCTGACCGGCTGGTTTCGCCGGCGGGGCAACGAGCCGTTTTAGGCAGGCAAAGGATTCTAAAGTCTTGCCTTGGACAAAATGTGGGAGGGGGCTTGCTCCCGATAGCGGTGGCTCAGTCAACAGATGCCGTGACTGGCACTCAGTAATCGGGAGCAAGCCCCCTCCCACATTTGACCTACTGTGTCTTGACTATCGGTGTTCGGCTCTCAAACCACTTCTGCGCCAGCGCCTTCAAGCGGCCATCCGCTTTCATCCGCTCCAGCGCCTTGTCCAGGCTGCTCTTGAACGCGGGGTTGCCCTTCTGAAACGGGATCACCAGTTCAGGTTTATCGTTATAAGCGGCGCTGACATCGAAACGATCCTTCAGCTCGGCAGTCATAGCGATATGGTTGATTGCCACATCGTATTTGCCGGTCGCCACGCCGTTCATCAGGTCGGCATCATCGGTGGTGATAAACGAGGAGCGTACGTCCATTTCTTTCGCCAGTTGCTCACCCAGTTCCACTTCAAAGCCGGTGAGCTTGTCGCCTTCCTTGAAATTGAACGGCGGGGTGTTGGCTTCCAGGGCTATACGCAGTTCGCCGCGATCATTGACGTCATCGATCAGCTCGGCATGGGCCAATGGGCTCAGAAGGGCAAGCAACAGTAACAGGCCAGGCGAAAAGCGCATGGTCACTCCTAGAGAATTCGAATGGACGAGGCGCTGTTCAGCATCGTTTTGCTATGGTGTCGGGTGCCTTGGACCGCAATTTATCGCGAAGTTGTCATAACCCTACAGATTTCACTGAAAAACTGGAGAAGCGAATGAAAGCCCTTTTGTCCCGTGCAACCCTGGCGTCCCTGCTGCTGGGTGCTTCGATGTTGGCCAGCGCTGCCGACCAGCCGCGCACACCGGCTCCTGCTGGTGCTGAAGTGTTCATTGTCTCGCCCAAAGACGGCGCTACTGTCGACAAAACCTTCACCGTCAAATTTGGCATCAAGGGCCTGGACCTGGAGCCGATCGACAAACAGGTACCGGGCGCCGGCCATCATCACCTGCTGGTAGATCAGGAAGTGGGGGCGCTCAACGCAAACGAAGCGATCCCGGCCACGCCTACCTCGATTCACTTCGGCAAGGCGCAAACCGAGACCGAGCTGACCCTCACGCCAGGCAAGCACACCTTGCAACTGGTGGCTGGCGACAACGTGCATCGCCAGTTCGAGCCTACGGTAGCCTCGAAAGTCATCACGGTTAACGTCAAGTAAGATTTGTTCAGATGCAAAAAAGGGAGCCCCGAGGGGCTCCCTTTTTCGTGGTGCGGTTGAAACCTTAGAACAACACGCGGCTACGGATAGTGCCGTTGATGTGCTGCAGCTTCTCTTGCGCTAGGTCCGAGTACTCGGCGTCGACGTCGATGACCACGTAGCCGACCTTCTCGTTGGTCTGCAGGAACTGACCGGAGATGTTGATGCCGTTTTCCGCGAAGACCTTGTTGATCTCCATCATCACGCCCGGGATGTTCTGGTGGATGTGCAGCAGGCGGTGCTTGCCCGGGTGAGCCGGCAGGGCCACTTCCGGGAAGTTGACCGACGATACCGAGGTACCGTTGTCGCTGTACTTGACCAGTTTTTCCGAGACTTCCAGGCCGATGTTGGCTTGGGCTTCAGCGGTGGAGCCGCCGATGTGCGGGGTCAGGATCACGTTATCCAGGCCACGCAGCGGGCTTTCGAAGATGTCGTCGTTGGAGCGTGGCTCCACCGGGAACACGTCGATGGCGGCGCCGATCAGGTGCTTGTCCTTGATTGCGTCGGCCAGGGCATCGAGCTTGACCACAGTGCCGCGAGCGGCGTTGATCAGGATCCCGCCTTTCTTGATCGCGCGGATTTCCTTCTCGCCGATCATCCACTGGGTCTCGGCCGTTTCCGGAACGTGCAGCGTGACGATATCGGACATGCCCAGCAGTTCGGTCAGGCTGGCGACTTGAGTCGCGTTGCCCAATGGCAGCTTGGTCAGGGTGTCATAGAAGAACACCTGCATACCCAGGCCTTCGGCCAGCACCGACAGTTGAGTGCCGATCGAGCCGTAACCGACGATACCCAGCTTCTTGCCGCGGATCTCGAAGGAGTTGGCCGCGCTTTTGATCCAGCCGCCACGGTGGCAGGAGGCGTTCTTCTCTGGGATACCGCGCAGCAGCAGGATGGCCTCGGCCAATACCAGCTCCGCTACGGAACGGGTGTTGGAGTACGGGGCGTTGAACACCGCGATACCGCGTTCGCGCGCTGCGTTGAGGTCAACCTGGTTGGTGCCGATGCAGAAACAACCGACCGCCACGAGTTTCTTGGCGTGGTCGAAGATCTCTTCGGTCAGCTGAGTGCGGGAGCGAATGCCGATAAAGTGCGCGTCGGCGATCTTTTCCTTGAGCTGGGCTTCCGGCAGAGAACTGGTGATGTACTCAATGCTGGTGTACCCGGCGGCTTTCAGAACGTCGACAGCCGATGGGTGGACGCCTTCCAGAAGAAGGAACTTGATCTTGCTCTTATCGAGAGAAGTCTTGCTCATCTGCGTAAACCTGTATCCCGGAGAAAATTGGCAGGGAGTCGAGCAGCGCAAGCTGACCCGGACGGCAGGAAAGCCGTCACCGCAGAAACGCCCTTTGGGTCTGTCCTGCGGGGGCGGTATGCTAGCATACGCACCCCGCTAAACACCTATTCCTGCGACGTGAAGCGTTCTCAGGATGACCATGAATTGTTCGAGAGTTCTGTCGATGACCCATCCTGCCCTGATTGATGAGCTAAAGACCCTGGTTGAGCCCGGCAAAGTGCTGACCGATGCCGACTCCCTGGAGGCTTACGGCAAGGATTGGACCAAGCACTTCGCCCCCGCGCCCAGCGCTATCGTGTTTCCCAAGACCACTGAGCAGGTGCAGGCCATCGTCCGTTGGGCCAACGAGCACAAGGTAGCACTGGTGCCGTCCGGTGGGCGCACCGGCCTGTCGGCAGCGGCAGTCGCGGCCAATGGCGAAGTGGTGGTGTCGTTCGACTATATGAACCAGATCCTCGACGTGAACCTTACCGACCGCACCGCCGTGTGCCAGCCGGGCGTGGTCACCAAGCAATTGCAGAACGTCGCTGAAGAAAACGGCCTGTACTATCCGGTGGATTTTGCCTCGTCCGGTTCCAGCCAGATTGGCGGTAATATCGGCACCAATGCCGGCGGGATCAAGGTGATTCGCTACGGCATGACCCGCAATTGGGTGGCCGGCATGAAAGTCGTTACCGGCAAGGGCGATGTGCTGGAACTGAACCGCGACCTGATCAAAAACGCCACCGGCTACGACATGCGCCAGCTGTTTATCGGCGCTGAGGGCACCCTGGGGTTTGTGGTCGAAGCCACCATGCGCCTGGACCGTGCCCCGAAAAGCCTCACCGCCATGGTACTCGGCACCACCGACTTCGACTCGATCATGCCGGTGCTGCACGCGTTCCAGAGCAAGCTGGACCTGACCGCCTTCGAATTTTTCTCCGACAAGGCCCTGGCTAAAGTCCTCGGCCGTGGCGATGTGCCGGCGCCATTCGAAACCGAGTGCCCGTTCTACGCGCTGCTGGAATTCGAAGCCACCACTGAAGAAGTCGCCAACCATGCGCTGGAAACGTTCGAGCATTGCGTCGAGCAGGGCTGGGTACTGGACGGTGTGATGAGCCAGAGTGAAACCCAGTTGCACAACCTGTGGAAGCTGCGCGAGTACATCTCCGAGACCATCTCCCACTGGACACCGTACAAGAACGATATTTCGGTCACCGTCTCCAAAGTGCCGGCATTCTTGAGCGAAATTGATGCGATCGTCGGCGAACACTACCCGGATTTCGAAATCGTCTGGTTCGGTCATATCGGTGACGGTAATCTGCACTTGAACATCCTCAAGCCCGAAAACCTGAGCAAGGACGAGTTCTTCGCCAAGTGTGCCACTGTGAACAAGTGGGTGTTCGAAACCGTCGCCAAGTACAACGGCTCGATTTCCGCCGAACACGGCGTGGGCATGACCAAGCGTGATTACCTGACCTACAGCCGCTCGCCGGTTGAAATCGAGTACATGAAGGCTGTGAAGGCCGTGTTCGACCCGAACGGGATCATGAACCCTGGCAAAATCTTCGCGGTTTAACCGCACCTGAAGGAGTCGTTCCATGAGCTACCAGCACAAGTATGTCGACGGCACCAACATCCACTTCCCTGTGGGCAAACTGGTGTGCATCGGGCGTAACTACGTCGAACACGCCAAGGAGCTGGATAACCCGGTGCCCACCGAGCCTTTGCTGTTCATCAAGCCCGGTAGCTGCGTGGTGCCGTTGGAAGGTGGTTTTGCGATTCCCACCGAACGTGGTTCGGTGCATTACGAGGTGGAAATCGCGGTGTTGATCGGCAAGCCGTTGTCGAACAAGCCAAACCGCGAAGAAGTCCTCGACGCCATCTCCGGCTTCGCCCCGGCGCTGGACCTGACCCTGCGCGACAAACAGGCCGAGCTGAAATCCAAGGGCCTACCGTGGGAAATCGCCAAGTGCTTCGACGGCGCGGCGGTGCTTGCCCCCTTCGTCGTCAGCAGTACCTTTGCGGACGTGACCGACATCGGCATACGCCTGACCATCAACGGCGAAGTGCGCCAGGATGGCAACAGCGCGCAGATGCTCAACCCGATCGTACCGATGATCCAGCACATGGCGGGCTGCTTCTCCCTGCAGGCGGGTGATGTGATTCTCACCGGCACTCCGGCAGGCGTAGGCCCGTTGAATGTGGGGGATGAGCTGGTGTTGGAGCTGGCGGGTGTGAACCGTTTCGAAAGCGTCGTGCGCTAAGTAACGGCCAAACTGTGGGAGGGGGCTTGCTCCCGATAGCGGTGGGTCAGCTACAAATAAGCTGGCAGACAGACCGCAATCGGGAGCAAGTCGAATCGTCGCACCGCCCCTCCCACATTGGTTTTGTGTATATCCCAAGTATGGGCTTTTGCATTTTTTTCACACGCCATCCGGATAATCCCAGCCTCTTGCGCGCAGGCCGTTGAATCCTGTGCTATCCCATACAGCTGACTTTCCGGAAAAGCGCTCAATGGCCGTGCCTCTACCCACTTCGAAAACCTCGCTTCGCTCGCGCTTGTCCATGCGCTGGTATTCCTGGGTATTTTTGGCCGGTGCCGTTCTGTATGGCGTGGCCTGGGCCATGCACTGGGATGATCGCGGTGTGCTGTGGGTGCTGGAGCGCTTCGAGAGCCCGGTTGAACGCCAGGAGAGTGTTTGGCTCCCGGACTATCAGGCGGTCATCGACGCCAAGCCGCTGCCCGGTATGGAGAAGGATGAGGCTTCCGACCTGTCCTACAACCCCCAGACCAAAACCCTGTTTTCCGTCATGGGCAAAAACCCGTTTCTCGTGGAGCTGAGCCTGCAAGGCGACGTATTGCGCAAGATGCCGCTCAATGGCTGGAACAATCCTGAGGGCGTGACGGTGATGGAAAACGGCTCGATGGCCGTGGTAGATGAACGCGATCACACCGTGACCGTGGTAAAGGTGGACGCCGGCACCACGGCGCTGAACAAAGCTGATTTCCCAAGCCATGACCTGGGCCCCTCCAAAGACCAGAACAAAGCCTTTGAAGCGATCGCGTGGGACAAGCGCAATCAGCAGCTTGTACTGGGCGAAGAGCGGCCGCCGGCCTTGTTCACGTGGAAGAGCGATGGCAACACGCTGACCGGCGACAAGCAAAAGCTGGCCAGCACCGAACTGGATGTGCGCAACCTTTCGGCCTTGTCCATTGACCCGCGCACTGGGCACTTGCTGGTGCTGTCGGCCGATTCCCACCTGTTGCTGGAACTGGACGAAACAGGCGAGCAAGTCAGCTTCATGACCTTGCTCGGTGGCTTCAACGGCCTGAAAGACACCATCCCGCGCGCCGAAGGGGTGACCCTGGATGAGAGCGGCAACCTGTACATGGTCAGTGAACCCAACTTGTTCTATCGTTTTGAAAAGCAGAAATAACTGACGAATTACGTCAGACTTTTCTTTATAAACGGCATTCGCCAGACAGTTCGGCGCGTTTAAGTTTAAATTCAGGCGACCTTGATATCTATTCGCCAGTTTTTTCACTGAGCCCGCCCCGATGCGTCGACTTGCCCGCCCCAAACCTGCTGTTTTCATCTTGCTGTTGCTTGCCCTGGTTGCCGCCGGGGTCGTTGCGCAGCAGTTTCGTCTGTTCGAGCGTGCCTGGTTCAACTGGCAGGTGTGGCGCCAGCCTGCCGATGAGCGCGCCATTGGCCTGGCAGATTACCGCGTGACCCTGGAAGGCCAGGTGATCGAAGGGCTCGACGATGATGTCTCGGCCCTCACCTACGATCCGGTGCGCAAAAGCCTGTTTACCGTCACCAATAAAAACGCTGAGCTGGTGGAGCTGTCCCTGGAGGGCAAGATCCTGCGGCGCATTCCACTGGTGGGGTTTGGCGATGCAGAGGCTGTGGAGTTTATCAGTGACAACATTTACGTCATCAGCGATGAGCGCCAGCAGCGGCTGATCAAGGTGCATGTGGACGACGACACAACCTTCCTCGACGCCGCCGACGCGGAGCAGATGACCCTCGGCGTACATATCGGCAGCAACAAGGGGTTCGAGGGCCTGGCCTATGATTCGGTGGGCAAGCGTCTGTTCGTCGCCAAGGAGCGCGACCCGATGCTGATCTATGAAGTGCATGGCTTCCCGCATTTCAAGGCGGAAAAAACCTACTCGGTGCACGTGATCAACAACCCCAAGCGCGATGCCGGACTGTTTGTGCGCGACCTGTCGAGCCTGCAATACGACGAGCGCAGCGGCCATCTGCTGGCGCTGTCGGATGAATCGTTCCTGGTTTTGGAGCTGGACATCGACGGTCGCCCCTTAAGCAGTTTGTCGTTGCTTAAAGGGCGCCATGGCCTGAGCAAGCGCGTGCCTCAGGCCGAAGGGATTGCCATGGATGACGAGGGCACGCTGTATATGGTCAGCGAGCCGAACCTGTTTTACGTGTTCAAAAAAACCTGATCAGAACATCCATTGCACGCCCAGCGTATAGCCGGTCTGGCTGCCTTCGGCATGACCCAGGCGGCCATTGACCTCGGCATACACCCCCAACTGCGGGGTGATCGCCAATTGGCTGCCGATTTGTGCGCGACCAAAGCTCTTGTCTGCTGAGCCGAGCCGAGCGGTGCGCGCCTGGCCATCGGCGCGGGCTGTCAGTTGCAGGTCATCCAAGCGGCCATCGGCCATTTCCTTGACCCAGGCGATGTCTGCATACGGCATCAGGCTCAGGCTGTAGGGCAGGGCGACAGCGCCACGCACGCGCCAGCCGAGGCTGGCTTGCAGGGAGTCGAAAGACTGCTCTTCATACTGCAGGGCGGTGCGCAGGTTCTGTTTTTCGTGGAACGTGTCGATGCGGTAGTGGCTGTAGTCCAGGCCGGCGAAAGGCCCGCTCTTGAGCGCACCGAAGTCAAAGTCGTAGCCGCCCAGCACCCGCGCGCCCAACGCCAGGGCATCAGTCTCGCCCGTCAGTTGCTGATTGAGCAGGATCGGCCCGCCATTGGCCTGGATGATCAGGTTGCGTTTGGAATCGAAACGCGTGTGGCCGATGCTCAGGTCACCGGCCAGCCAGCTTGGCCCGCCATCATTGAGCAGCGCGTACACGGCTGCCTGCCAGGTGTCGCTGTCCAGTTTGCCGCGATGCTCCAGTTTGTCGCGCCCGTTGAGGTAGCTCAGGCTGGCACCGATATTCAGGCTTGGGGTCAGCTGATAATCGCCAAGGGCGTGCAGGCCCAGGCGTCGGGCTTCGGGGTTGGGGGCCGTGTCGAAACCGCTGTCCGGGCTATATTCGCCGTCCACGCCGATCTCGCCATCAAAGCTGCCCACCTCGCGGCTGGCGGCCTGCAGGGTCAGCCAGCGGCGATCGTGCAGGCGCACCATGGCTTGATGCTGACGTTGCAGGTTGTCCTGCATGTTGCGTGCGACGGCACCGCCGGACGCCGTCGAGGCCATCAGGTCGGCGTTGGTCAGTTCCAGCACCAGGCGGCTGAGCAAGCGTGAATAGTCACGCAGGCGCTGGTCGATGCGCGCCTGGCCGAAGGCGTCGGTGAGTACGCCTTTGTTGTCTTCGCTCGGCTCGTGCCAGGTCGAGCCGCCTGGGATTTTCGGGTTGTCGGTCTGGGTATAACCGTCCAGATCGCCCAGTTCCCAGTTGGTGGCTTCTACATAAAGGATCGGGATATTCAGCGGCTCGAAAGGTTCACCATCACTGCAGCAGCCTGTGCCTTTGGGGTATTGCGGGTCCAGGCCGGGGTTGGTGAATAGCGGGATATTCAACTCCTTGGCGATCTGAAACGTGTGCTCGCGCAATGACGCCAGGGCCGGGTTGTCGGTGCTGTTCTGGCCGGCGTGGGCATACATCATGTCGCCGGTGATCAGGCTGTCGAGATTGATCATCGCAAGCATATTGGCGCGCTGGCTGGCGCTCAGCGAGTCAACAAAGGCCCGGGAGCCGCGCAAACCTTCTTCTTCCGCGCCGAATCCGACGATTTGCAGGCCATTTTCCAATGACAGGCCGCCGAGGTTCTTCGCCACCTCGGTCAGCACGCTGGCACCGGAGCCATTGTCATCCAGGCCTTGCAGGGTGGGGCGGCCGAAGTAGGTGTCGAAATGCGCGCCAATCACCACGTACTGCGGCTTGGTGCCGGCGGCGTAGGCCACCACGTTTTGCGCAGCACGGCTGCCGCTGCTCCAGGTGAAGTCCTGGCGGCTGATGGAATAGGCCGCGCCCATCTGGCTCTGCATCCAATCAGCAGCGCCGGCAAAATTGGCCGTGCCGCGATAACGACCGGGGTAGTCATTGATCAGTTTTTCCAGGGTGGTGTTGGCGTGCTGGCCGTACTCGTAAGCTTGGGCTTGCGCGGACAGCAGGGCACCGGCAACGCTGATGGCGATGGCTAGGGGCTTTATCACAAGGTCTTCCTTGAGGTGATGGGAATGTTCAAAGCCCAGACCCTTTGCACAATGCGCGCCTCATTCCGTGGGCGGCTGCAAATTGACGCATTGTTAAACGCGTGGGTCGCGTGGCTGTAATTTGTATCCGATTGGATACCAGGCGGGACTTGGCGTGCCGTGACCGAGCGCACGGTTTTGGATAGGAGTGCTGCAAATGTGGGAGGGGGCTTGCTCCCGATTGGGTGTATCAGTACCAGATATTCTGACTGACACACTGCTATCGGGAGCAAGTCGAATCGTCGCACCGCCCCTCCCACATTGGAGTTGTGGTGTTGTTAAGCCTTGAGGGTTTTCACGCCTTCCGGGGTGCCCAGCAGCAGCACATCCGCCGGGCGTGCGGCGAACAGGCCGTTGGTGACCACACCGACGATGGCATTGATCTGCGTCTCCAGCTCCACCGGATTGGTGATCTGCATATTGAACACATCAATGATGATGTTGCCGTTGTCGGTCAGTACACCTTCGCGGTACACCGGGTCGCCGCCCAGTTTCACCAGTTCGCGGGCTACGTGGCTGCGAGCCATTGGGATGACTTCCACCGGCAGCGGGAAGGCGCCGAGCACCGGCACCAGCTTGCTGGCATCGGCGATGCAGATGAAGGTCTTGGCCACGGCCGCGACGATTTTCTCGCGGGTCAGGGCCGCGCCACCGCCCTTGATCAGGTTCAGGTGTTCGTCGCTTTCATCGGCGCCGTCCACGTAGAACTCCAGGTCGCTCACGGTGTTGAGCTCGTACACCGGAATGCCATGGCCTTTAAGGCGTGCAGCGGTGGCTTCGGAACTCGCCACGGCGCCGTCGAACGCGCCCTTGTGTTGGGCCAGCGCGTCGATAAAGCAGTTGGCAGTGGAGCCGGTGCCGACACCGACGATGCTCTTGTCGTCGAGTTTGGGAAGGATTAAATCGACGGCGGCCTGGGCCACTGCCTGTTTGAGTTGATCCTGGGTCATGCGGGCTCCGGAACGGGCGGGGAGTTATCGAGGGGCGCGAGTATAACCCAACAAAACCTCCGGATTCGTGTGGTCGCCCGCCCAAACGCTGGGTTAGACTCCTTGGCCCTGCCCAACTCGTGAAGTAGATGCCTGCCGATGCTTGAAGACTACGTCAAAAAGATCCTCACCTCGCGCGTGTATGACATCGCCGTGGAAACTCCCTTGCAGACTGCCCGCCAGCTCTCCGAGCGGTTGGGCAACAAGGTCTGGCTCAAGCGCGAAGACTTGCAGCCGGTGTTCTCGTTCAAGATTCGCGGCGCCTACAACAAGCTGACCCAATTGAGCAGCGAGGAACGCGCCCGTGGCGTGGTCACGGCATCGGCGGGCAACCATGCCCAGGGCCTGGCCCTGGCGGCCAAGGTTCTGGGGGTCAAGGCCACCATCGTGATGCCCAAGACCACCCCGGAGATCAAGGTCGAAGGCGTGCGCTCGCGGGGCGGCAAAGTGGTGCTGCACGGTGATTCCTTCCCGGAAGCCCTGGCCTATTCGCTCAAGCTGGTCGACGAAAAAGGCTACGTCTACATTCACCCTTACGATGATCCACACACCATTGCCGGGCAGGGCACCGTGGCGATGGAAATCCTGCGCCAGCACCCGGGGCCGCTGGACGCGATTTTCGTACCGGTGGGCGGCGGCGGGCTGATCGCCGGTATTGCGGCGTATGTGAAATACCTGCGTCCGGAAATCAAGATCATCGGCGTCGAGCCGGACGACTCCAACTGCCTGCAAGCCGCCATGGCGGCAGGCGAGCGCGTGGTGCTGCCGACCGTAGGAATCTTTGCCGATGGCGTGGCGGTGGCGCAGATCGGTCAGCACACCTTCGACATCTGCAAGGATCATGTGGATGAAGTGATCACCGTCAGCACCGATGAAATCTGCGCGGCGATCAAGGATATCTACGACGACACACGCTCCATCACCGAGCCGGCAGGCGCGTTGGGCGTGGCCGGGATCAAGAAGTACGTCGAGACTCGCGGCGTCAGCGGCCAGACCTTTGTCGCCATCGACTCTGGCGCCAACGTCAACTTCGATCGCCTGCGCCATGTGGCCGAGCGTGCCGAGCTGGGTGAAGGCCGCGAAGCCATCATCGCGGTAACCATCCCCGAGCAGCCGGGCAGTTTCAAGGCGTTCTGCGAGGCCGTGGGCAAGCGCCAGATCACCGAATTCAATTACCGCTACCACTCCGGCAGCGAAGCGCACATCTTCGTCGGCGTGCAGACCCACCCGGAAAACGATCCGCGCAGCGCACTGATCGCCAGCCTGACCAGCCAGGGTTTCCCCGTGCTGGACCTGACCGAAAACGAACTGGCCAAGTTGCACATTCGCCATATGGTGGGCGGCCATGCGGCCAAAGTCAGCGATGAGGTGGTGTTTCGCTTCGAATTTCCGGAGCGTCCGGGCGCCTTGTTCAACTTCTTGCACAAGCTGGGCGGGCGCTGGAACATTTCGATGTTCCACTATCGCAACCACGGTGCAGCGGACGGGCGTGTGGTCGCCGGGCTGCAAGTGCCGGCGGACGAGCGCCACCTGGTGCCGGCAGCCCTGGCTGAAATCGGCTACCCGTACTGGGATGAAAGCGAAAACCCGGCCTACCAGTTGTTCCTCGGTTGAGCGACTACGCTGACTGAGCGGCCTTTAAGGAATCGAGACCATGGAAACACTGACCACCCTCAAGGTTATCCACATCACCGCCACCGTGTTGCTGCTGCTCAGCGGCCTCGGCCTGGCCGTACTGGCCTGGCGTAAACGCAGTGCCGGCCCGGCGGTCATCGTGCAACGCCCATGGGCGTTCGTGTGGCTGCTGATGGGCATTTGCCTGGTCAGTATGCCGTTCACCGGTTGGCGGCTGGTGCACCTGATCGGCTGGCCCCTGGGGCAAACCTGGATTTTAGGCTCCAGCATCCTCTACACCGTGGCGGCGCTGGCGTGGTTCTGGCTGGTGGCGCGCCTTAATCGCCTGCGCAAGGGTGAGGGCGGCAGCCTGAATTTTACCCTGGTGCTGGCGGTGGTCAGCCTGGTGGGGTTTGTGGCGATTGCAGGGCTGATGGGCGCCAAGCCGGTTTAAAGCGTTAGATCGCGTCGCCTTCATCGCAGGCAAGCCAGCTCCCACAGGGGAATGCATTCCAAATGTGGGAGCTGGCTTGCCTGCGATAGCGTCATCAGCTGCGCAGAGTGATCACCGGCCAGCCCCGCTTCTGCGCTTCAGCGCGCAAATTCGGATCCGGATCCACCGCCACCGGATGCGTCACCTGCTCCAGCAACGGCAAATCATTCATCGAGTCGCTATAGAAGTAGCTGTCTTCCAGGCTGTACCCAGTCTCTTCCAGCCAGCGATTCAAGCGCGTCACTTTGCCTTCTCGAAAGCACGGCACATCAGTGCTGCGCCCGGTGTAGCGGCCGTTTTCCATCTCGCATTCGGTGGCGATCAGGGTGTCAACGCCTAGCCGTGCGGCAATTGGCGCAGTGACGAAGCGGTTGGTGGCGGTGATGATCACCAGCTTGTCGCCGGCGGCGTGGTGCTGGGCCAGCAGTTCCACCGCCTTGGGCAGCACGATCGGCTCGATGCAGTCGCGCATATAGTCGTTGTGCCACTCGTCCAGTTGGGCCATCTCGGTGCGGCCGAGGATTTCCAGGCAGAAGTTCAGGTAAGCGGCGTTATCCAGCTTGCCGGCCAGATAGTCCTGGTAGAACTCGTCGTTGCGGGCCTTGTAGGCCACCGGGTCAAGAATCCCACGCTCACACAGGTAATCGCCCCAGGCGTGATCGCTGTCACCGCCGAGAAGGGTGTTGTCCAAGTCGAATAAAGCCAGGCGCATTGCAGTTACTCGCTGAAAAGTCTGTAAAAAGGCGTCCAGAATACGGTCTTTTCACAAGAGTGCACATAAGGTAAGAAGCCTCGTTGCCGCTGGAACAATCTTTGTGGAACAATGCGGCGACATGCGTTTGCGAGGTTGTTGCCGTGATCGACCCCGATGGTTTCCGTCCTAATGTCGGGATTATTCTTACGAATGATGCCGGACAGGTGCTATGGGCTCGCCGAATCAACCAAGATGCCTGGCAGTTTCCTCAAGGTGGGATAAACCCCGACGAAACCCCTGAAGACGCCTTGTACCGTGAGTTGAACGAAGAAGTCGGCCTTGAGCGTGAAGATGTGCAGATTCTGGCCTGTACCCGTGGCTGGTTGCGCTATCGTTTGCCGCAACGCCTGGTGCGTACCCACAGCCAACCGCTGTGCATCGGCCAGAAGCAGAAATGGTTTCTTTTGCGCCTGATCTCCAACGAGCAGCGGGTGCGGATGGATTTGACCGGTAAACCGGAGTTCGATGGCTGGCGCTGGGTCAGCTATTGGTACCCGTTGGGCCAGGTGGTGACATTCAAGCGCGAGGTTTACCGCCGCGCTCTCAAAGAGCTTGCCCCGCGCCTTTTAGCGCGCGACTGACGACGGAGTTCGACCCCGAGCCATGCTCAATACGCTGCGCAAGATCGTCCAGGAAGTTAACTCCGCCAAGGATCTCAAGGCGGCGTTGGGGATTATTGTGTTGCGCGTCAAGGAAGCCATGGGCAGCCAGGTCTGCTCGGTTTACCTGCTGGACCCCGAGACCAACCGTTTTGTGCTGATGGCCACGGAGGGCTTGAACAAGCGCTCCATCGGCAAGGTCAGCATGGCGCCCAATGAAGGTCTGGTGGGCCTGGTGGGGACGCGTGAAGAACCCCTGAATCTCGAACATGCGGCCGACCACCCGCGTTATCGCTACTTCGCCGAAACCGGTGAAGAGCGCTACGCCTCGTTCCTGGGGGCGCCGATCATCCACCACCGCCGCGTTGTCGGCGTGTTGGTCATCCAGCAAAAAGAACGCCGCCAGTTCGATGAAGGTGAAGAAGCCTTCCTGGTGACCATGAGCGCGCAGTTGGCCGGGGTTATCGCCCACGCCGAAGCCACCGGCTCGATCCGCGGCCTGGGGCGCCAGGGCAAGGGCATCCAGGAAGCCAAGTTCGTCGGCGTGCCCGGTTCGCCGGGTGCTGCGGTGGGTACGGCGGTGGTCATGCTGCCGCCGGCCGACCTCGATGTGGTGCCGGACAAGACCGTCCACGACATCGAAGCCGAAATCAAACTGTTCAAGACCGCCCTGGAAGGCGTGCGCGCCGACATGCGCAACCTGTCGAACAAGCTGGCCACCCAGCTGCGCCCTGAAGAGCGTGCGCTGTTCGACGTGTACCAGATGATGCTCGACGACGCGTCCCTGGGTAACGAAGTCAAGACTGTGATCAAGACCGGCCAGTGGGCCCAGGGCGCGTTGCGCCAGGTGGTCACCGATCACGTCAACCGCTTTGAGATGATGGATGACGCCTACCTGCGCGAGCGGGCTTCGGATGTGCGCGACCTGGGCCGGCGCCTGCTGGCGTACTTGCAGGAAGACCGCAGCACCAACATGGTCTTCCCCGATAACACCATCCTGGTCAGCGAAGAGCTGACGGCCACTCAGCTCGGAGAAGTGCCTGAGGGCAAGCTGGTGGGCCTGGTCTCGGTATTGGGCTCGGGTAACTCCCACGTCGCGATCCTGGCCCGGGCCATGGGCATCCCGACGGTGATGGGCCTGGTGGACCTGCCGTACTCCAAGGTCGACGGCATCGACATGATCGTCGATGGGCATCGCGGCGAGGTATTTACCAACCCCAGCGACGTGCTGCGCAAGCAATACGCCGAAGTGGTGGAAGAAGAGAAGCAACTGGCCCAGGGCCTCGATTCGTTGCGCGAGCTGCCGTGCGTCACCCTCGACGGCCATCGCGTGCCGCTGCTGGTCAACACCGGCCTGCTGGCGGATGTGGCCCGTGCGCAACAACGCGGCGCCGAAGGGGTGGGGCTGTACCGCACCGAAGTGCCGTTCATGATCAACCAGCGTTTTCCGAGCGAGAAGGAGCAGCTGGCGATTTATCGCGAGCAACTGCAGGCCTTCCACCCGCTACCGGTGACGATGCGCAGCCTGGACATTGGCGGCGACAAGTCACTGTCGTATTTCCCCATCAAGGAAGACAACCCCTTCCTTGGCTGGCGTGGCATTCGCGTTACCCTCGACCATCCTGAAATTTTCCTCGTCCAGACCCGCGCCATGCTCAAGGCCAGCGAGGGGTTGAACAACCTGCGTATCCTGCTGCCGATGATCTCCGGCACCCATGAGCTGGAAGAAGCCCTGCACCTGATCCACCGCGCCTGGGGCGAAGTACGCGACGAAGGCGCCGACGTACCGATGCCGCCGATTGGCGTGATGATCGAAATTCCCGCAGCGGTATACCAGGCCAAGGAGTTGGCGCGGCAGGTGGATTTCCTCTCGGTGGGCTCCAACGACCTGACCCAGTACCTGCTGGCGGTGGACCGTAACAACCCACGGGTGGCCGACCTCTACGACTACCTGCACCCGGCGGTGTTGCAAGCGTTGCAACACGTGGTGCGCGACGCCCATGCCGAAGGCAAGCCGGTGAGTATCTGCGGTGAGATGGCTGGCGACCCGGCCGCTGCGGTGTTGCTGATGGCGATGGGCTTTGACAGCCTGTCGATGAACGCCACCAACTTGCCGAAGGTGAAGTGGATGTTGCGCCAGGTTGACCTGGGCATGGCCAAGGATTTGCTCGCGCAGTTGATGACCATCGACAACCCGCAAGTTATCCACAGCTCGTTGCAGTTGGCGCTGAAGAACCTCGGGCTGACCCGGATGATCAACCCGGCCTCGGCGAAAACCCTCTAGACCGAGGCGCCTTCATCGCAGGCAAGCCAGCTCCCACAGGGAACTGCATTCCAAATGTGGGAGCTGGCTTGCCTGCGATGACGTCAGTCCAAGCGCCGTCAGATTTCCAGTTCGACCTCGCCCAGCCGCCCGCCGTGTGGGCCAAAGCTACGCTCCAGCATCCTGCGCGTCCCATCGGCATTCACAATCAGCGCCGTGCTGGCCCGTGTCCCATAACTGGGGCTGGCGATAAACACGCTCGATAGCAGGTTTTCGGTCGCCAGGCCTACGCCGGTGTCCGGCAGTTCAGCAAACGGGGCGGTCTGCGGGTCGCTGAGAATTCCCAGCAGTGCCTTAGGCTCGGGGTTCTCCAGTACTGCGCTGAACGCCGCCTTGGCCTTCACCAACTTAGGCCAGGGCGTATCCAGCCCGGCATTGGATAACCCGTAAACCCCAGCCTTCAGCAACGTAGGCTCGGTATCATTGGCGTTGTAATGCCACAGCTCATCCCGCGTACCCACCAGCAGGTTAAACCCGGAATATTCAATCGAACGTCTGTTAACGTCGGCTAAATAGTCATCAATGGGCAGCGACCCACTGAGAAAGCGCGCCACCAGCTTGCCCCGGGACTTGCGTGCCGGTGGCTGGTGCGGGTCGCGGATATTGGTCAGCGCAGCGAAACGCCCATCCGAGTTGACACCCAGCCAAGTGCCCCCGGCCTCCTGATCGCGGCCAGCGTAGACCTGCGGCGCATCCGGCCACTGGGCCAGCGGCAGGCTGGGGCGGGCATAGAACTCATCGCGGTTGGCCGCGACGATCAGCGGTTGGGCATGGCCCGGTCGCCAGGCGAAAACAATCAGGCACATCGGGTGACCCCTTTTGTGTTTTTGCCACTCTACCCACAGATGTGCAGGCGTTCCATCGTAACGAAGTTGGGCCGTTCACCTTCCATCCGTTAACATGCCGGGCTATTTGGCGTGTATGTGAACTTCTTAATTTGATCTCGCCGCTGTAACGCAGGCTTAATCGCACATCGGCATGGTCCGGTGCGTCATGACTAAATGTTTTAACGAGGAGTCGCAATGCTGCCTTACCCGCAGATCGACCCGGTGGCCCTGGCCATTGGTCCGCTGAAAATCCATTGGTACGGGTTGATGTACCTGATCGGCATCGGCGGTGCCTGGCTGTTGGCTTCCCGGCGCCTGAACCGTTTCGACCCGACCTGGACCAAGGAGAAGCTCTCCGACATGGTGTTCTGGATGTCGATGGGGGTGATCGTCGGCGGGCGCCTGGGGTATGTGCTGTTCTACGACCTGTCTGCGTATATCGCCAACCCGACGCTGATTTTCGAAGTGTGGAAGGGCGGCATGGCATTCCACGGCGGGTTTGTCGGCGTGATGATCGCTGCGTGGTGGTTCGGGCGCCGCAACGGCAAGTCGTTCTTCCAGTTGATGGATTTTGTGGCGCCGTTCGTGCCGATCGGCCTGGGTGCCGGGCGCATTGGCAACTTTATCAACGCCGAGTTGTGGGGCAAGCCAACCGACGTGCCGTGGGCCATGGTGTTCCCGCCGTTCAGCGACCCGGCGCAACTGCCGCGCCACCCGTCGCAGCTGTATCAGTTCGCGTTGGAAGGTGTGGCGCTGTTCCTTATTCTTTACCTCTTCTCGCGCAAGCCACGCCCTACCATGGCCGTGTCGGGCATGTTCGCGCTGTTCTACGGGATTTTCCGCTTTATCGTCGAGTTCGTTCGGGTGCCGGATGCGCAGTTGGGCTACCTGGCGTGGGGCTGGCTGACCATGGGTCAGGTGCTCAGCCTGCCGATGATCCTGGCGGGCCTGGGCATGTTGTGGTGGGCTTACAACCGCCCGCAGCCGCTGAAGAACGCCGCGCTTTAAATTCGAACGCCGAGGTTTGCCCGCCTCGGCTTCAACGATACAGGTACTCACATGAAGCAATATCTCGAACTGCTGCACGACGTCGTGACCAATGGCCTGACCAAGGGCGACCGCACCGGCACCGGCACCAAGGCCGTGTTCGCCCGTCAGTATCGGCATAACCTGGCCGACGGCTTCCCGCTGCTGACCACCAAGAAACTGCACTTCAAAAGCATCGCCAACGAGCTGATCTGGATGTTGAGCGGCAACACCAACATCAAATGGCTCAACGAAAATGGCGTGAAGATCTGGGATGAGTGGGCCACCGAAGACGGTGACCTGGGCCCGGTGTACGGCGAGCAGTGGACCGCCTGGCCTACCAAGGACGGCGGCACGATCAACCAGATCGACTACATGGTGCACACGCTCAAGACCAACCCCAACAGCCGCCGCATCCTGTTCCACGGCTGGAACGTCGAGTACCTGCCGGACGAAACCCGGAGCCCGCAGGAAAACGCGCGCAACGGCAAGCAAGCCCTGCCGCCGTGCCACTTGCTGTATCAGGCGTTCGTGCATGACGGCCATCTGTCGATGCAGCTGTATATCCGCAGCTCTGACGTATTCCTGGGGCTGCCGTATAACACCGCCGCGCTGGCGTTGCTGACCCATATGCTGGCCCAGCAATGCGACCTGATCCCTCACGAGATCATTGTCACCACTGGCGACACCCACGCTTACAGCAACCACATGGAACAGATCCAGACCCAGTTGGCGCGCACGCCGAAAAAGCTGCCGGAGCTGGTGATCAAGCGCAAGCCTGCTTCGATCTACGACTACAAGTTCGAAGACTTCGAGATCGTGGGCTACGACGCGGACCCAAGCATCAAGGCCGACGTGGCTATCTAACGGCCCAACGCGGTAAAAAACTGTGGGAGCTGGCTTGCCTGCGATAGCGGAGTGTCAGGCGACATCAATGTCGCGGGCCCACCGCTATCGCAGGCAAGCCAGCTCCCACATGGGTTGCGTGTTCGCTTGAGTTTAGTGGCCGTGGCTTCGGCCCACATGTGAAGGCTCGGCCTCACTGGCCGCAATCCCGCCGCTGACCTCCAACTGCTGCAAAATCCCGCACTGATCCCCACCGCCGCAACGTTGGCGCAGGTCCAGCAGTTGTTCCTGCAAGGCCAGCAATCCGTCGATCCGCGCTTTCACGTGGTGGATATGTTCGTCGATCAACGCATTCACGCTTTCGCACTGGTCCTGGGGGCTGTCGCGCAGCCCTAACAGGCTGCGGATTTCTTCGAGGGTCATGTCCAGGCTGCGGCAGTTGCGAATAAAGATCAGCCGCTCGGTGTGCGCCTGGGTATAGACCCGGTAGTTGCCCTCAGTGCGCGCAGGCGGTGGCAGCAGGCTTTCCTTCTCGTAATAACGGATGGTTTCCACCGGGCAGTCGGTGAGTTTGGCCAGTTCGCCGATCTTCATCGCAGCAATCTCCAAATGGGTGCTTGACCCTATAGTGGCTACAGGGTCTTTACTTGGCAACAGGCACCTTTACGGACGCGACCTGATGAGCCACTCCATTCACACCCCGCACAAGCACGACCACAAGCACGATCATGACCATGCTCATGACCACCCGCACGATCATGGTCACGATCACCCACATGATCACGCCCCGGCAAAACTCACGCCGGTGGATAGCCACGGCCACTCAGGCTCCTGCTGTTCCGGCGCTGCCGGGCCTGCCGTGGTGACCCTGAGCGAAGCGCCCACCGCCGGCTCGCGCCTGAGCACTTTCCGCATCGAAGCCATGGACTGCCCCACCGAGCAGACGCTGATCCAGAACAAACTGGGCAAGCTCGCCGGCGTGCAGCAACTGGAATTCAACCTGATCAACCGCATCCTCGGTGTCACCCATGACCTGCCGAGCACGGCGCCGATCATTGCGGCGATCAAGTCCATCGGTATGCAGGCCGACCCTATCGAGGAAGGCAGCCCCACCGCCGCGCCGCCGGCCAAGAAGCATTGGTGGCCATTGGCAGTGTCGGGCGTGGGCGCCCTGGGTGCCGAAGTGCTGCACTTCACCGGTGTGGCACCGACTTGGGTGATCGCACTGGTGGCGCTGGTGTCGATCCTCAGCGGCGGCTTGACCACCTACAAAAAGGGCTGGATTGCCCTGAAAAACCTCAACCTGAACATCAACGCGCTGATGAGCATCGCGGTGACCGGCGCCATCCTGATTGGTCAGTGGCCGGAAGCGGCGATGGTGATGTTCCTGTTTACGGTAGCCGAGTTGATTGAGGCCAAGTCCCTGGACCGGGCGCGCAATGCCATCAGCGGCTTGATGCAGATGACCCCGGAGCAGGCCACCGTGCGCCAGGCTGACGGCTCATGGATGGAACAAGAGGTCAAAAGCATTGAACTTGGTGCGATCGTCCGAGTAAAACCCGGCGAGCGTATCGGCCTGGACGGTGAAGTCACTGCCGGTCAATCCACCATCGATCAGGCACCGATCACCGGGGAAAGCCTGCCGATTGAAAAGACCATCGGCGATAAAGTCTTCGCCGGCACCATCAACCAGGCCGGTTCCCTGGAGTACAAAGTCACTGCGGCGGCCAACAACTCGACCCTGGCGCGAATCATCCACGCCGTGGAACAAGCCCAAGGCGCACGGGCGCCGACCCAGCGTTTTGTCGACAGCTTTTCCAAGGTCTACACCCCGGCGGTGTTCCTGTTTGCCCTGGGTGTGGCGGTGATTCCGCCGCTGTTCATGGCGGGCGTGTGGTTCGACTGGATCTATCGCGCCCTCGTGCTGCTGGTGGTGGCATGCCCGTGTGCCTTGGTGATCTCCACACCGGTGACCATCGTCAGCGGCCTGGCCGCCGCAGCGCGCAAAGGCATCCTGATCAAGGGCGGCGTGTACCTGGAGGGCGGTTACAAGCTCGACTACCTGGCGCTCGACAAGACCGGCACCATCACCCACGGCAAACCGGTGCAAACCGATTACCTGCCGCTGTTCCCGAATCTTGAAGACAGCGCCCCGGCCCTGGCCGCCAGTTTGGCTGGGCGTTCCGACCACCCGGTGTCCCTGGCGATCGCCAACGCAGCTGTGGATAAAAACCTGGCGCTTCACGTTGTGGATAACTTCGAGGCTCTGGCCGGGCGCGGTGTGCGCGGCGACATCAACGGCCAGACCTATCACTTGGGCAACCACCGCTTGGTGGAAGACCTCGGCCTGTGCTCAGAGGCGTTGGAAGAAAAACTCTTCGCCCTGGAAAAACAAGGCAAGTCCGTCGTGCTACTGCTGGACAAGTCCGGCCCCCTGGCGCTGTTTGCCGTGGCCGACACGGTCAAGGACAGTAGCCGCGAAGCCATCCAGCAACTTCACGACCTGGGCATCAAAACCCTGATGCTCACCGGCGACAACACCCACACCGCCCAGGCGATTGCGACCCAAGTCGGCATCGACCAGGCCCAGGGTGACCTGTTGCCCACCGACAAGCTGCAAGCCATCGAAACCCTCTACGGCCAAGGCCATCGGGTGGGCATGGTCGGCGATGGCATCAACGATGCTCCAGCCCTGGCGCGGGCCGAGATCGGCTTTGCCATGGCAGCGGCGGGCACTGACACGGCTATCGAGACTGCCGACGTGGCGCTGATGGATGATGATCTGCGCAAGATTCCGGCTTTCATTCGGCTGTCGCGGCAAACGTCGAGTATCCTCAAGCAGAACATCGCCCTGGCGCTGGTGATCAAGGCGATTTTCCTGGCCGTGACCTTCATGGGCATGGCGACCATGTGGATGGCGGTCTTCGCCGACATGGGCGTGAGTTTGCTGGTGGTGTTCAATGGCCTGCGCCTGTTGCGCAAATAGAGGATGAGAGGGTGGTGTGCTGAGTGCTGAGTTAAAGGCGTTTTTCATGGTCGCCCGCCTGGGCAGTATCACCCAGGCGGCGAAAAAACTCGGCCTGAGCCAGCCCACGGTGACCACCCAGATTCGCAACCTGGAAAGCCAATACGGCGTTGAGCTGTTCTATCGCGGCGGCCGTCGCCTGACGGTCAGCGACGAAGGTGCGCGGCTGTTGCCGATGGTCAAGACGCTGTTGCAGCAGGAAGCGGATATCGAGTTTTTCCTGCGCAACAATGGTCAGGTCCAGGGCGCGCTGCGGATTGCCGCGACGGCGCCGTATTACATTCTCGACCTGGTCAAAGCCTTTCGTGAACGCCTGCCGCACGTGGAAGTGTCGGTGGAAATCGGCAACTCCCAGCAGGTGCTCGAAGCGTTGGATGATTACCGCGTCGACGTTGCGGCCTCTTCGCAATTGCTGGACGACCCGCGCCTGATCCGCCGCGTGCTGGGCACCGACCCGCTGGTGCTGGCGGTACATCGCAATCACCCGTTGGCCAAGCTTGAGCATGTGTCGTTGAGCGCGCTGGCCGGGCATACGCTGTTGATGCGTGAAGCCGGCTCCACCACCCGCAGGCTGACCGAAGAGCTTTTGAAGAGCGGCGGCGTAGGGTATGGGCCGTTGCTGGAGATTGGCAGCCGTGAGTCGATTCGCGAGGCGGTGCTGCGCAATATCGGCATCAGCATCATCGCTCGCCAGGAAGTGCCCCATGATCCGCAATTGCGTGTGCTGACCATCGAGAATGCACCGCAGATTCCGGAGTATCTGTATTGCCTCAAGGAGCGTAAAGGTGCTCGGCTGCCGGCAGCGTTCCTTGGCCTGGCTCAGGAAATGTCGCCAATTTAAGTTCTGCGGCTGGCTTGAGGGCCAATTGGGAGCAAGCCCCCTCCCACATTTTGACCGCATTCTCATGTTGGAACCCGGTCAACTGTGGGAGGGGGCTTGCTCCCGATAGCGGTAGGCCAGGCAACTCATCTCCATGAGTCCTACACAAATCCACCAATACCACTATCACCCCGTTTTGCCTTTCTGCCACACCAACTACGTATTGCCTCCCTAGCATGGCCTTCATCCGTTCGATGAGGTGCCTTGCATGAACACAGCCCTGACCCAACCCGGCGCGCCCATGAAGGTGCGCGGGATCCAGAAACGCTTTGGCGCTTTCACCGCGCTGGACAACGTGTCCCTGGACGTCGCCGCCGGCGAGCTGGTGTGCCTGCTGGGCCCGTCCGGCTGCGGCAAGACCACGTTGCTGCGCTGCATCGCCGGCCTGGAGCGTCAGGATAGCGGTGAGCTTTACCTGGGCGAGCGGGACGTTTCCCTGCTGCCGCCCCAGGCGAGAGACTACGGCATCCTGTTTCAGTCCTACGCGTTGTTCCCCAATCTCACGGTTGAAGCAAACATTGGCTACGGCCTCACAGGCAGCGGCCGCGATGAAGTGCGCAAGCGCGTCGGGCAGATGCTTGAACTCGTCGGCCTGGTCGGCAGCGAAAAGAAATACCCCGGTCAACTCTCCGGCGGCCAGCAGCAACGGGTGGCCCTGGCCCGGGCATTGGCGCCGGCTCCTTCGCTGTTGCTGCTGGATGAACCGATGTCGGCCCTCGACGCCCGTGTGCGCGAGCATTTGTGCACCGAGCTGCGCCAATTGCAGCGGCGCCTGGGTATTACCACCTTGATGGTGACCCACAACCAGGACGAAGCCATGTTGATGGCCGACCGCATTGCCGTGATGAATAACGGTAAGGTCGAGCAGTACGCCACGCCCCAGGAGATCTACGACCGCCCGGCCACACCCTTCGTGGCCGAGTTTGTTGGCCAGGGCAACTGGTTGCCGTTCAGCCGTAGCAGCGCCAGCCATGCCCAGGTCGGCGGAATGAATATGCGCCTGGCCGACGATGCCGGTGTGGCCCGGTCCGGCCGCCTGTTCTGTCGCCCGGAAGCGATCAGCGTCAACCCGACGGTGCATGAAGAAAACCTGTTCCCGGCCAAGGTTCGCGAAATTACTTTCCTCGGCAACCGCTGCCGCATGAGCTTTGAGTTGGAGCAGTTGCCGGGCCATCCGTTGCTGGCCGAACTGGCGCCCGAAGCCATGCCGCGCCTGGGCGCCCAGGACATCTGGGTGGCCTTGCCGCCGCGCAGCCTGCAGGTGTTTGCCTGAGATGGCCGCCGTCATGACATTGCCGGTACCGCGTCAGGTGTCCCGCGCCGAGTGGGGCGACCGCCTCTTTGTGGTCGGCGGTAAATGGCTCTGGCTCGGCCTGCTGGTGGTGGCGGTCCTGCTGCCGCTGCTGGCGATCTTCTGGCGCGGCTTCAGCAGCGAAGCCGGGCAGGGCGGTGGCCTGGTTGCAGCGCGGGAGCTGCTGACCAGCGCCAACTTCCACTGGTTGCTGGGCAATAGCCTGAAAGTTTCCCTCAGCGTGGCGGCCATCGTCGTACCGCTGGCTTACCTGTTTGCCTACGCCCTGCAACGTACGCTGATTCCCGGCAAGACCGTCTGGCGCGGTTTGTCATTGCTGCCCTTGATGGCGCCGTCGATGCTGCCGGGCATTGCCCTGGTCTATCTGTTCGGCAACCAGGGCATGTTGCGCGGCTTGCTCTCGGACAATATCTACGGCTTCTGGGGCATTGTGCTCGGTGAAGTGATCTACACCTTTCCCCATGCCTTGATGATCTTGCTCTCGGCGCTGTCCCTGGCGGATGCACGCTTGTTCGATGCGGCGTCGAGCATGGGCGCCAGCCCGGCCCGGGCGTTTCGCAGCATCACCTGGCCGGCCACGCGCCAGGCGGTGTTCGCCGCGTTCTGCCTGGTGTTTACCCTGACCATCACCGACTTCGGTGTACCGGTGGTGGTGGGCGGCGACTACCAGGTGTTGGCGCTGGAAGCCTACAAGGCGGTGGTCGGTCAGCAACAGTTCGGGCGCGGCGCGTTGATCGGCATGGTGTTGCTGCTGCCGGCACTGTTCAGCTTCGGCGTGGATGCCTGGTTGCGCCGTCGGCATGGCGACTCGATGAGCGGTCGCGCCCAGGTGTTTCTGCCTGCGCCATCGCGGCTGCGCGACGGTTGCTACCTGGCCATCGTGTTGCTGATTTGCGCGGTGTTGTTGCTGGTGTTCGGCATGGCGGTGTATTCGTCGCTGGTGAAGTTCTGGCCGTACAACCTGTCGCTATCGCTCAACCACTACCAGTTCGAAGACACCGCCGGCGGCGGCTGGCTGGCCTACCGCAACAGCCTGACCATGGCGCTGTGCACGGCGTTGATCGGCAGTGTGTTGATCTTCACCGGTGCCTACCTGATGGAGAAGACCAAGGGCCAGAAGGGCCTGAACCTGGCGCTGCGCATGCTCAGCTTCGTACCGATGGCGGTGCCGGGGCTGGTGCTTGGCTTGGGCTACGTGTTCTTTTTCAACCTCAACGGCAACCCGCTGCACGTGCTCTACGGGAGCATGGCGTTGCTGGTGGTGTGCACCATTGCGCACTACCTGACCACCGCGCAGATGACCGCGACCACCGCCCTGCGCCAGCTGGACGCCGAGTTCGAAGCGGCGGCGTTGTCGCTCAAGGCGCCGTTGTACCGCCACTATTGGCGCGTCACGGTGCCGATCTGCCTGCCGGCGCTGCTGGATATCCTGCGCTACCTGTTTGTGTCGGCGATGACCACCGTGTCCGCCGCGATCTTTCTCTACAGCCCCGACACCATCCTCGCCGCCGTCGCCGTGCTGAACATGGACGACGCCGGCAACGTGGGCGGCGCGGCGGCCATGTCGACCCTGATCCTGTTCACCTCAGTCGGCGTCTCGCTGTTGCTGGCGTGGGCCTCACGTGGCGCGCTGCGTCGCTCCCAAGCCTGGCGCCAGACCGCGCCCGGCCAATAAAACATCCCTGAAGGAGGTGCTCCATGTTCAAGCCCCTGGCGCTGGTCGCTGCGGTACTCACGGCATTCAGCCTGAATGCCTTCGCCAAGACCGAGTTGACCGTGTACACGGCCCTCGAAGCCGAGCAATTGAAGACCTACAAAAAAGCCTTCGAGCAGGCCAACCCCGACATCGAGATCAAGTGGGTACGCGATTCCACCGGCATTATCACCGCCAAGCTGCTGGCTGAAAAAGACCGCCCGCAAGCTGACGTGGTGTGGGGCCTGGCCGCCTCCAGCCTGGCGATCCTCGACCAGCAGGGGATGCTGGACAACTACGCGCCCAAGGACCTGGACAAGATCGGCCAGCACTACCGCGACGCCGCCAACCCGCCCGCCTGGGTCGGCATGGACGTGTGGGCCGCGACCATCTGCTTCAACACCATCGAAGCCGAAAAGCTGGGCCTGACCAAACCGGTGAGCTGGCAGGACCTGACCAAGCCTGAATACAAGGGCAAGATCGTGATGCCCAATCCGGCGTCCTCCGGCACCGGCTTCCTGGATGTCAGCGCCTGGTTGCAGACCTTCGGCGAGAAGCAGGGCTGGCAGTACATGGACGACCTGCACCAGAACATCGGCCAGTACGTTCACTCCGGCTCCAAGCCGTGCAAGTTGGCGGCGTCCGGTGAGTTCCCGATTGGTATTTCCTTTGAATACCCGGCGGTTCAGCTCAAACGCCAGGGTGCGCCGCTGGACATCATCCTGCCGAAAGAGGGCCTGGGCTGGGAGATCGAAGCCACCGCCGTAGTCAAGGGCAGCGCACACGCCGATGCGGCAAAAAAACTCGCTGACTTTTCCGCCAGCCCAGCGGCGATGGAGCTGTACAAGGCTAACTTCGCCATCCTCGCCCAGCCGGGTATCGCCAAGCCGCAGACCGAATTGCCGGCCGACTACGAGCAGCGCCTGATCAAGAACGACTTTGCCTGGGCCTCGAAAAACCGCGACAGCATCCTGACTGAATGGCGCAAGCGCTATGACGGTAAGTCGGAGAAGGTGGCGGGTCAGTAAGGTTTTCGTTAGGGCTTATGGCCCCTTCGCAGGCAAGCCAGCTCCCACATTTGAAGGTATTCACACATCAAAATGTGGGAGCTGGCTTGCCTGCGATAGTGGCTTCGAATTCAGGACATCACTCCATGACACACCACAGCGACCTGCTGATCATCGGCGCCGGCATCCTCGGCCTGTCCCACGCTTATGCCGCCGCCAAACGCGGCCTCAAGGTCAAGGTGTTCGAGCGCAGCGCCACGCCATTGGGCGCTTCTGTGCGTAACTTCGGCCAAGCCCTGGTCACTGGCCAGCCGCCGGGGCCGATGCTGGACCTGGCCCGCCAGAGCCGCGAGATCTGGGGCCAATGGGCGCAAACGGCGGGCCTTGCGCTCAAGCGCAATGGTTCTTACCTGTTTGCCCGCACGGAAGCTGAAGAACATCTGCTCGAAGCCTTCTGCGCCGGGCGTGCCCGCGAACACGGCTACAACGTCGAGCTGCTGCAAGGCGCTGCGATGAAGGACCTGTATGCCGGCCAGTTCCGCCACCACCGCGCGGCGCTGCACGGTAAGGATGACCAGCAACTGTATTCCCGCGAGGCGATCCCGGCGCTGATCCAGTACCTGAGTCAGGCGTTGAAGGTGGAGTTTCACTTTTCCACTCTGGTGCGCGACGTCGAACCGGGCCAATTGCACAGCACGGCCGGCAGCTTTCGCGGCGAGCAGATCATCGTCTGCTCCGGCCACGACTATCAGACCCTGTTGGCCGAATCCATCGCCCCGCTCAACCCGCAAACCTGCCGCCTGCAAATGCTGCGCGCCCGGCCGGTGGTCAACCTGAACCTGCAACACGCCCTGCTCACCGGCCTGAGCTGCGTGCACTACGGCGCCTTCGCCGACCTGCCGGAGGCTGCCGCAGTGCAGGCGCAGATCCTGCGCGAAACGCCGCATCTGCAGGAACACGGCATTCACCTGTTGATCAGCCCTACACCCCATGGCGAACTGATCATCGGTGACTCCCACCATTACGACAGCGACCCGTCGCCCTTCAATGCCGAGCAGGTAGATGACTGGATGATCGAGCTGGCCGAACAGACCCTGGGCTGCAAAATCCAGGTGGTCGAACGCTGGCAAGGCGTCTACGGCGCTCGCGGGCCCGGGCCGTTCTCGTTTGTGCAGGCAGCATCCGGTGTCAGCGCTGCGTTGATGCACACCGGCGTGGGCATGAGCGTGGGGCCGGCGATGGCCGAGCGAAATATCAGTACCTTGTGGGGAGAGACGTGATGAGCCCGGTGCTCGACCTTGATGTACTCAAGGCCAAGGCGGCGAGGCTACTGGCAGCGAAGATGGGCCTTACACAATAAGCCGATACGCCGCCTGGAGCCCTTGTTGTTACCTCACTAAGGTGCTTGCTTCACCCATTAAGAGAGCAACACTGATGCACTATTTGAAAGCCATCGCCCAAGACCTGCAAGGCAACGGTCATGCCGATACGGTCATTTTGCATTTCTATCAGCAACGGCCGGGTCGTCCCGATGAGCTGATCCACGATATCGTCGGACAGGAAATGACCTCGAATGCAAAATGGGGAGGGCATAGTAAACCCGGTTCGCTGGACCTGGATAAGCGCCGGATCGCGACTTTCGCCGACAGCTTCGTGAAACTCAATTGGTTTAACCCGGCAAGCCATTGGCAGTGTGCGCTCGTCATCTATGTGGATGATTTCAGCGACGCGGGACGGCCGGATTCGGTGAGGCTGGAGTTCCGTGAGAGCAAGGTGTCCGAGGGGAAAACATTACTGGTCTCCAGAACCATGGACTATGACGTCGACAGCGACAGCGTGTTGGAAACCGCTACCACCAATAGTGATATCGACCGCAACGGGGTAGCTGAAAACGCTGATAAAGAGCTGGTTCGCTCGCTATGCAAGGCGTTCCTGGGGTTGAATTGGTAAGTGCTTTAAGCGCGTCACGCTTCGTTGAGCTGTTCAGCCAATGTTTCGACCTGTTCCTGACGCTCGGCCTGGCTCAGCTTCGGCTGCGGGTTGAGGGACGACCATTGCGGGTAGGCGCGGGCCTTGTGCAGCGCGTCGGGTAGCTTGCCTTCACGCCAGGTTTTATCCTGGGGCGTATCGACCTTGATGCTGTGCATCGCCGCATGGCCGCGCAGACTAAGGGCCTTGAGCAACTGACGTTGGCGCAAGGCGAGCAGGCGCAGCACGCTGTCGTCGACGGTCAGCTCGCGTTGGCCTTTGATCTTGCCCAGCAGGCGGCTGCCGTAGCTGCGTGCGGTTTGCAACGCACCACCGGCAATTGCACCGGCCAGGGCCGCAGCGCCGAGGGTCAGGCCGCCGACCAGGAGGTCCACGCCAGCACCGGCAGCGGCACCGGCGGCGATCCCGCCACCGACCCGCACGCCAAGTTGCTTGAGGGTTTCGGGGTTGAACAAGTCATCGCCCCAGCGACCGTCGAGCAACGGTAGATCACTGGCGGCGGCATCCTGTGGGCGAAAGCCGAACAGTTTGAGCAGGGCTTCAACACACTTTTGCTCCCGTTGGCGCACCGCTTTGCGCAGATCGCCGATGGCTTGCTGTTCATCTTCGGTGACAACGCTGCGACGGCAGGCCGCGCAGTCGATCAGCAGTTCGGCGATCAAGCGTGCGGCGCTTTGCTGGCGGGCCTGGCGTTGGGCCTCTTGATCGAGGATCAGGCGTTCCAACTGCGGGCGGGAGTTTTCCAGCAGCAGGGCCAGGCTTTCATACAGGCGACGTTCACCATCTTCCGGCGGCGCCACGCTGTCGAAGCGCACCAGCGCGTGCAGGCCGAGGCGGGCCAGGGCTTCGCGCCAGTCCGGCTCGCGCTGGTCGCTGCTGGTGACGAAGTTGAGCACCGGCAACAAGGGTTTGCCGCAACTGGCCAGCACTTGCAGCTCATCGCGGTACTTGGCCAGCACCGGCTCGCGGGCGTCGATCACATACAGGCCGGCGTCCGAGGCCAGCAATTGGCGCAACACCTTGGCTTCCTGTTCGAACCGCTGGCGTGCTTCGCTACCCTCCAGAAAACGCGCCAGGCGAGCGGGACCGTCCAGGCGTTCACCGGGGCGATCCAGGCGCTCCAGATAGTCGAGCAGGGCGATGGCGTCTTCCAGGCCAGGCGTGTCGTACAGCTCCAGCAAGGCTTCGCCATCCACCGACAAGCGCGCGCCTTCGACATGCCGCGTGGTGCTGGGGCGATGGGAGACTTCGCCGAAGCCCACGTCACGGGTGAGGGTGCGCAGCAGCGAGGTCTTGCCGACATTGGTGTGGCCGACCACGGCGAGTTTCAGCGGTTTAGTCATGCCCGGCCTCCAGCCAGTTCAACGGTGCGCAATCGGCAAAGGGCAGCTCAAGTTGTTGCAGTGCGGTGTGCCAGTCACCCAAGCGCTCGGCATCCAGCGCCTGGCCCGGCGGCGCTTGCAGCAGCCATACACGGGTGGCGGTGGCGCTGCGCGCCAGTTCGGCGATCAACGCCAGGCTGCCACGGTCCGGCGAGCGGCGCGGGTCGCAGACGATGACCAGACGTGCGGGCGGGAAACGGCTGAGTTGTTCCAGCAGCTTGTTCCGCGATTCACGGCTGTCGAGGATGCCGGCGTTTTTAACGTTGCTGGGCAGTTTGGGTGGCCACGGGTGGTGATCGTCGAGTTCGATGGCCACCAGCAAGGCGCCGTCGCTGTCCATCTCGCTGACGCCGCCACTGACGTGGTGCAGCTGTTCGGGCGCGGCATCGTTGACCCCAAGCCGTTCGCTGCTAGGCATCAGGCGTTCGCGCAGTTGGGCGTAGCCTTGCAGGTTGAGGTCCAGGCGCAACGCCGCACGCCCGATTTTCCAGCGCCACAGGCAGAACAGGGCGAGGATCAACCGGGGCAGCAGGCCGTAGACCAGCAACACGCCCACCAGCCAGGCGGCCCAGGCTTGGCGGGCGTTTTCGATATTCAGGGCTGAATCACCGCTGGCGCGGATCATGTCGACGGTTGGCACATTGAAACCCAGCAAAGCGGGCAGGCTGCCGAGGGCCTGGGTCACGGCGACAAACGTGTCGGCGCCGAGAATGGTGGTTTCCCACACAAAGCCGTAACGACGGGTGGCGAGCAGGGTCAGCAGGATCACCATAGCGCTGAGCAACGCCAGCAGCCACAGGCTGTTGACCAACACACCCACCGCCCAGCGATTGAGTTTTTGCCGTTGCAACAACAGCAGCAACGCTGGCGCCAATTGTGCGGCTTTGGCGTCACGCGCCAGTTTCTCGCTGAGCCATAACCACAGGCGCCCAAGGCTGGCGCTGTGTTCGCCAGCAAACAGCAGCCCCAGGGCCCAACTGACCAGCAGGATCAGGTTCAACCCGAGCAGGCTGCCCAGGGCCCAGAACACGTTCACCGGCGTCAGGCCATTGCCCAGCGCAGCGAATGCCAGGCCGGCGCCACTGATCACGGCCACGACCGCCAGTAAGATCAGCGCCAGGCGCGCGCCTTGCAGCCAGCGTGTGAGGGCACCGGTCAGGCCATCGCGCTCGGCCAGGTGCAAGGCGCGCTGGGTAATACGCGTCGACAGGTCGCCCCCGGCCGTGCGGGCCAGGCGGTTGGCTTCCAGGTCTTCCAGGGAGCCGGCGTGTTCTTCACGCAGGCGCACGGCTTCTGTCAGCCAGAGTGTGTGCAGAGGAGTCAGTGCAGTCACGCGCCATCCTGTTGTTTCAGTGAAGGTGGAGCATAACCGCTGACTCGCGGCTCTGGTATTCTCGTCGCCATGAAAAAAACTCTCCCTTTAAGCCTGATCGCAGCCCTCGGTGAAAACCGTGTGATCGGCGTCGACAACAGCATGCCCTGGCATTTGCCGGGGGATTTCAAGTATTTCAAAGCCACCACGCTCGGCAAGCCGATCATCATGGGGCGCAAGACCTGGGATTCCTTGGGTCGACCGCTGCCAGGGCGCTTGAACATAGTGGTCAGCCGTCAGACCGATCTGACGCTTGAAGGTGCGCAAGTTTTTCCGTCATTGGAAGCGGCGGTAGAACGGGCTGAGGAATGGGCCAAGGCGCAGGGCGCGGACGAGCTGATGCTGATCGGCGGCGCGCAGCTTTACGCGCAGGGGCTGGAACAGGCCGATCGCCTGTACCTGACGCGGGTGGCGCTGAGCCCGGAAGGGGATGCGTGGTTTCCAGAGTTTGATAGGAACCAGTGGAAGCTGGTGTCGAATGTCGAGAATCCGGCCGAAGGTGATAAACCGGCCTACAACTTCGAAGTGTGGGAAAAAGCCTAAAAGCATCGCAGGCAAGCCAGCTCCCACATTTTGATGTGTGAATACATTCAAATGTGGGAGCTGGCTTGCCTGCGATAGCGGTCTATCAGACCTGCGCTAACTCGGCATGCTCATCGGCATCCAGCAACGCTTTATCCGTCTGCCCCATGATCTGGCTGGTAATCGCCCCCGCCGTCATCGAACCATTCACGTTCAACGCTGTACGGCCCATGTCGATCAGTGGTTCCACCGAAATCAGCAACGCCACCAGTGACACCGGCAAGCCCATGGCCGGCAGTACGATCAGCGCGGCGAAGGTCGCACCACCGCCCACACCGGCGACGCCCGCCGAACTCAAGGTCACAATCGCCACCAGCGTCGCGATCCACAGCGGATCCAACGGGTTGATGCCTACGGTCGGTGCGACCATCACCGCCAACATCGCCGGGTAAAGACCGGCGCAACCGTTCTGGCCGATGGTCGCGCCAAACGAAGCGGCGAAACCGGCGATCGACTGGGGGATACCCAGGCGGCGGGTCTGCGCTTCAATACTCAAGGGGATCGAGGCGGCGCTGGAGCGGCTGGTGAAGGCAAAGGTCAGTACCGGCCACACCTTGCGGAAAAAGCGCAGCGGGTTGATCCCGGCCAACGACAGCAGCAGGCCGTGCACCACAAACATCAGGCCCAGGGCCAGGTACGACACCACCACGAAACTGCCCAGCTTGATGATGTCTTGCAGGTTGGAACCGGCGACCACCTTGGTCATCAGCGCCAACACGCCGTACGGGGTCAGCTTCATCACCAGGCGCACCAGGCGCATCACCCAGGCTTGCAGGGTGTCGATGGCGTTGATGACCTTCTGGCCCTTTTCCACATCATCCTTGAGCAGTTGCAGCGCGGCTACCCCGAGGAACGCGGCAAAAATCACCACGCTGATGATCGACGTCGGCTTGGCCCGGGCCAGGTCGGCGAACGGGTTGGCCGGCACGAACGACAGCAGCAACTGCGGGATATTCAGGTCGGCGACCTTGCCTGCGTAATCACTCTGGATCACTTGCAGGCGCGCCATTTCCTGGGTGCCGGCCACCAGGCCCTCGGCGGTGAGGCCGAACAGGTTGGTCAGGCCGATGCCGATCAGCGCCGCGATGGCCGTGGTAAACAACAGCGTGCCGATGGTCAGGAAGCTGATCTTGCCCAGGGACGAGGCGTTATGCAGGCGCGCCACGGCACTGAGGATCGAAGCGAACACCAGCGGGATCACGATCATTTGCAGCAACTGCACATACCCATTGCCGACCAGATCAAACCAGCCGATGGAGGCTTTGAGCACTGGATTGCCGTCGCCATAGATGGTGTGCAAGGCCGCACCGAACAGCACGCCCAGGACCAGGGCGAACAGGACCTTCTTGGCCAGGCTCCAGTTAGTACGGCCAGTTTGTGCAAGGCCCAGCAACAGGGCCACGAACACCAATAAATTGAGAATCAGGGGCAGATTCATTGAAGCTCCGTTGATAAGGCAGCCAATCGCGTCAGCCTGCGATTGCGAACCGGCAAGCCTAACAGCTTGAAATATATTGATTTAATACCAATATGGAATGGTGACTGTCGTTTTTGGAATAAGCGTCTGACGCTGCTGCGCATGGCCGTGGCGGAATCAGAACCAAAGCCGTCGCGCTCGGGTGATAAGTGTCACAGGGATTTGTTAGCGTCGATGTCTTTCACTTGAGGGAGACAACGCCTATGAAGCTCGCGCCGAAACTACTCTTATCCGCAGCCTTTTGCCTCGGACTCGCCAGCCAGGCGTTTGCCGCCACCGAGTTGAAACATTGGCCGGCACCGGCCGCCAAGCAACTCAACGAAATGATCGCCGCCAACGCCAACAAGGGTAACTATGCGGTGTTCGACATGGACAACACCAGCTACCGCTACGACCTTGAAGAGTCGCTGCTGCCGTACATGGAAAACAAGGGCCTGATCACCCGCGAAACCATGGACCCATCGCTCAAGCTTATCCCCTTCAAAGACACCGCCGACCATAAGGAAAGTCTGTTCAGCTACTACTACCGCCTGTGCGAAGTCGACGACATGGTCTGCTACCCCTGGGTTGCGCAGATTTTTTCCGGCTTCACCCTCAAGGAACTCAAGGTGCAGGTCGACGAGCTGATGGCCTCCGGCAAGCCCGTACCCGTCAGCTATTTTGAAGGCGACGTGGTGAAAAAAACCGAGATACAGCCACCGAAAGTCTTCACTGGCCAGGCCGAGCTCTACAACAAACTGATGGAAAACGGCATCGAGGTGTATGTGATGACCGCCGCGTCCGAGGAACTGGTGCGCATGGTCGCGGCCGATCCGAAGTACGGCTACAACGTAAAGCCCGAGAACGTCATCGGCGTGACCATGATGCTCAAGGACCGCAAGACCGGCGAGTTGACCACCGCACGCAAGCAGATCACCGCGGGTAAATATGACGAGAAGGCCAACCTCGGCCTGGAGCTGACGCCCTACCTGTGGACCCCGGCGACCTGGATGGCCGGCAAGCACGCGGCGATCCTCACCTACATCGACGAGTGGAAAAAGCCGGTGATCGTCGGCGGTGATACCCCGACCAGCGATGGTTACATGCTGTTCCACGATGTGGATGTGGCCAAGGGTGGCATCCATTTGTGGATCAACCGTAAAGACAAGTACATGACCCAGCTCAACGGCATGATCGCCAAGCACGCGGCGGCTCAAGCCAAGGAAGGGTTGCCGGTGACGGCGGACAAGAACTGGGTGATCGTCAAGCCGGAGGAGATTCAGTAGGACCGCATCGCCTGCCATCGGGGGCAAGCCCCCTCCCACATTCGACCGAGTTTCAACCTGAGAATACGGTCAAATGTGGGACGGGCTTGCTCGCGAAGGCAGCCTCAAGTACACAGCAGTATCTATGCAAAAATAGATATCAATTGCGAACCAATCTCATCCTCTGCTAGCGTGCACACCTCCTGAACCCCATGTTCTTTTCAAGGTAGTGCCGTGCTCTCCTGGAATTCGCAGATCGCGCGCCTGTTCGCGGAGCAGAAGAAAGCCCTCGAAGCCTTCGTCACTCGCCGCACCGGCAGTGCCCAAGTGGCCGCCGACCTGACTCAGGAGTCGTTCCTGCGCCTCGCTCGCATGGACTGTGGCGATAAAATCGACAATCTCCCGGCGTTCCTCTTCACCATCGCCAGCAACCTGGTGCGCGATCACCAGCGCCAGGCCATTCGCCGCGAACGCCTGGATGCCGGCGAGCCCAGCGAAGAATTGCCGTGCAGCAACCCGGGTATCGATGAGCAATTGGCTGCCTATCAACAGCAACAGTTGATGCAGGACGCGATTTTGGCGTTGCCTGAAGCGACTCGACAGATCTTCCTGCTCTATCATGTCGACGAACTCTCCTATCGCGAGATCGGCGAACGCCTGTCGATCAGCCCGCGCAGTGTGGAATACCAATTGCGTCGCGCCTTGATTGAATGCCGTGGCTTTATCAAGAAGCGGCTTGCCTGCGATGAACAAGGACGTCGGTCATGACCGCTACCCCCACAGCCGACGAACTGTTCGACGAAGCATCCGCCTGGTATTTCCGCCTGCAGGCCGAGGATGTCACGCCTGGCGAACTGCAGGCTTTTGCCATCTGGCTGGAGCAGGGTGATGCCCAGGATGCCGCCTGGCAGGAAGTGCAGGCGATGCTCGGAGGCTTGCATGAACCGGCGCGGGTCGTTCGCCGCGCCGAACAGGCTGCCTGGCGCAAGCCCGCACGGCGTTGGTCGCGCTGGGCCTGCGCCGCGGCCGTGCTGCTGGCGGTGGGCCTGACTGTGCAGAACACACCTTGGCTTGACCGCATGCGTGCGGACTATGCCACCGGCACCGGCGAGTCACGCAGCATCGAGCTGGCCGATGGCTCCCACCTGCAGCTCAATACCGACAGTGCCATACAGGTGCGCATGAGTGCGGGCGAGCGCCAGGTGCGGTTGTTGCGTGGCGAAGGTTTCTTCGAGGTGGCCAAGGACCCGGCGCGACCGTTCGTGGTGCAGTCCGGCGACGGCTGGGTGAAGGTGGTCGGCACCCGGTTCAGTGTGGCGCGACGCGATGCGCAAACCCTCGTGCAGGTAGCGCAGGGCAAGGTGCAGGTCAGTTCCGGCAGTGGCACACCGGTGTATCTGGAGCCGGGACGGGCGGTGGAGTACCAGGAACACCTGGCTGAAGTCCGCGGTTTCGACGCGGCCAGCGGGTTTGCCTGGCGCCAGCGGCAACTGGTGTTTCGCCAGCAACCGCTCTCGGACGTGGTCAGCGAGCTGAACCGTTATTGGCCGGGCAAGACCCTGATACTGGGCGACGCATTGCGCAATCGCGTGGTCTCCGGCGTGTTTGAAATCGATAAACCCGACGCGGTGATCAAGGCGCTGGAATACACCCTCAACCTGCGCGCCGAGCATTACACCCCGTATTTGCTGGTGCTGCGCGAGGGTAAGGCGTCGTAGTCGCAACTTTTTGAAAATACTTTCAGGGATTCCCGGTGAGCATTCGTCCTTGATCACTGAGGCGTAAATAGTAAGCACTCTCAAGTAGTGCCGCGCCGATCACAGACTTTTTGCACCGGGGAGCTCCACCCATGGCACACCGTTTCGCCGCATCGCCCTTGCTCGCGCTGGTCATTTGCTTGACCGGCACTGCGTCGCTATCCCTGCAAGCTGCCGAGGTCACCCAGGCCCAGGCTTACCGTTTCGATATCCCCGGGCAAAGCCTCGACGGCGCGCTGGCGGCATTTTCAGCGGTGACGCGCGTGCAGGTGCTGGTGTCCGGTGAGGTGACCCAAGGGGTGGTGTCGCCCGGTGTGAGTGGCCATCTCGGCCAGCGCGAAGCCTTGGCGCAATTGCTTGGCGGTACGGGCTTGAGTGCGGCGTTTATCAACGCCGACACCGTGACCCTGGAGAAGCGCGTAGCCACCGGCGGCGCTATCGAAGTCGGCGCCACTACCATCAGCGCTGAACGACTGGGCGCCACGACCGAAGGCAGTGGCTCCTACACCACCGGTGCGGTGACCCTGGGCAAGGGCGAGCAGAAGCTCAAGGACATCCCGCAATCGGTCAGCGTTATGACCCGTAAACAGATGGATGACCAGAACACCACCAAGCTGTCCGAAGTGGTCAAGCGCACCCCCGGCCTGACAGCGACCAAATCCCCTGGGCCCGGTATGTTCATTTTCTCCCGTGGCTTTGAGGTCGGCACCCTGCAATACGATGGCGTGGGCATCCCGCGTAACACCTATGCGTTGGGCAGCTACCTCACTGAAAACATGGCCATCTATGACCGTGTAGAAACCCTGCGCGGGCCGGCCGCCTTGCTGCAAGGCGCCAACAGCCCGGGCGGCACCATGAACCTGGTGCGCAAGCGTGGCCAGCAGGACCCGACCGTGACGATCACCGCAAAAGCCGGCTCCTGGGACCACTACGGCACCCAGGTCGATGCCGGTGGCCCGCTCAATGCCGAAGGCACCCTGCGCGGCCGGTTTGTGGCGGATTACGACACGACGGACTCGTTCGTTGACTATGCCGGTGGCTGGAATCAGACGGTGTATGCCGCCGTGGACTACGACTTCACGCCAGACACCACCGTCGGTGTGGGGGTCAGCAACCAGAAAGGCCACTCGCGCCCCAACTTCATGTCACTGCCCCGTTACGCCAATGGCAGCGATATCGGCCTGCCGCGCTCGACTTTTGTCGGCGCCAGCTGGAACCGCAACGTCAATAACCAGACCCAGGTGTTTGCCGATATCGAGCATCGCTTCAACGATGACTGGAAGGTGAAAGCTGCCCTCGTGGCCATGGATGAACACAACGACGCGACCTACCAGGCGACCTGGGATGAGATTCCCAACCCCGGCACCGCCGGCAATGTGCGTTATGTGGATTGGGTCACCGACTTCAATACCAAGAGCCGCGGCGTGGATGTGTACGTGAACGGCAAGTTTGAAGGTTTGGGCTTGCAACAGGAGATGGTACTGGGCGCCAACTATTCCAAACTCACCACCAACGACCAGTGGGCGCGAGCAGCGACGGCCGGCGCGGACATTTTCAACATCGATCACAACCGTCCACAGCGCGATAAAAACCAGCTGTTCCAGGCGGGCAATGCTACGAAAAGTTGGTATGACATTCGCCAGAAAGGGGTTTATGGCACTTGGCGCGTCAAGGTTGTGGACCCACTGACCTTGATTCTCGGTGCACGTACCAGTTGGTATGACTATGGCTACACCGACGAGAGCGGTTCCCGGGGTGTGTATGGCGACCCAACCCGCAGCACCACGCAGAGCAATGGTCACGTTACCCCGTACGCCGGCTTGGTGTACGCCCTCAATGATCAATGGTCGGCCTACGCCAGCTACGCTGACGCGTTCGAACCGCAAACCAACCTGACCACGTCTTTGACCGTGCTCAAGCCCATCGAAGGCCAGAACTACGAACTGGGCCTGAAGGGTGAACTGGCGGACGGTCGTCTGAATACCTCGTTCGCCATCTTCCGTTATGACCAGGAAAACCGTGCGGCTCAAGACCTGCAAGGCGGCAAAGTCTGCGGCGGCTGGTACTGCTCGCTCGCCTCGGGCAAGGTTCGCAGCCAAGGCTTCGAAGCCACTTTGAGCGGCGAAGTGCTGCCGGGTTTGCAACTGGTCTCCAGCTACACCTACAACACCACCAAATTCCTCAAAGACGACACTTACGAAGGGAAGATCTTCAGCACCTGGACACCCAAGCACCTGCTCAAGGTCTGGGGTGACTACCAGTTGCCGGGCGATTGGCAGCAGTTCAGTGTCGGTGCCGGCGTAACCGCACAAAGCAGCACTGAAGCCTACGACCGCAACTTCAGCGTACCCGGCAATGCACTGTGGGATTCGCGGGTGGCCTACAAGATCAACCAGGAGTTCACAGTTGCGGCGAACCTGAACAATATGTTCGACAAGAAGTACTACATCCCTGCGTATAACGCGACGTGGGGCAGCAACTACTATGGCGACCCGCGTAATGTGATGTTCAGCATGACCTACACCCCACAGTTCTAAAGCCTGACGCATCACTTCTGTGGGAGGGGGCAAGCCCCCTCCCACATTTTGATCATCATTGTGCTTGGGGTTATCTCCAAGCAAAAAAATGCCCCGCACCTGGCGGGGCATTTTGATGCGCGAGGCTTACAGGCCGTCGAGCATTGCCTTGTTACGTACAGCACCCTTGTCGGCACTGGTGGCCAACAATGCGTAAGCCTTCAACGCGGTAGTGACTTTTCGCGGGCGCTTTTCTACCGGCTTCCAACCCTTTTTGTCCTGCTCAACCCGGCGTGCCGCCAGTTCTTCATCGCTGATCAACAGGTTGATCGAGCGGTTCGGAATGTCGATCAGCACCTTGTCGCCATCCTGCACCAGGCCAATCGCGCCACCGGCAGCGGCTTCCGGGGAAGCGTGGCCAATGGACAGGCCCGAGGTGCCGCCGGAGAAGCGCCCGTCGGTCAGCAGCGCGCAGGCTTTGCCCAGACCTTTGGATTTCAGGTAGGACGTGGGGTAGAGCATCTCCTGCATACCCGGGCCGCCTTTGGGGCCTTCGTAGCGGATGATTACGATGTCGCCTTCCTTGACTTCGTCAGCGAGGATGCCGCGCACCGAGCTGTCCTGGCTTTCGTAGATCTTGGCGCGGCCTTCGAAAACGTGGATGGATTCATCCACACCTGCCGTTTTCACCACACAGCCGTCCAGGGCGATGTTGCCGTACAGCACGGCCAGGCCGCCTTCTTGCGAGTAGGCGTGCTCGACACTGCGGATACAGCCGTTTTCACGGTCGTCATCCAGCGTATCCCAACGGGTCGACTGGCTGAATGCGGTCTGGGTCGGGATGCCGGCCGGGCCAGCCTTGAAGAAGGTGTGTACGGCTTCGTCGTCAGTCTGGGTGATGTCCCATTTGGCGATGCCTTCGGCGATCGACTTGCTGTGCACGGTCGGCAGGTCAGTGTGCAGCAGGCCGCCACGGGCCAGGGAACCGAGGATCGAGAAGATCCCGCCGGCGCGGTGCACGTCTTCCATGTGGTACTTCTGGATGTTCGGCGCGACCTTGCACAGTTGCGGCACGTGGCGGGACAGGCGGTCAATGTCGCGCAGGTCGAAGTCGATCTCGGCTTCCTGGGCGGCAGCCAGCAAATGCAGGATGGTGTTGGTGGAACCGCCCATGGCGATGTCCAGGGTCATGGCGTTTTCGAACGCCTTGAAGTTGGCGATATTGCGCGGCAACACCGACTCATCGTTCTCACCGTAGTAACGCTTGCACAGCTCGACGATGGTGCGGCCGGCTTGCAGGAACAGTTGCTCGCGGTCGCTGTGGGTGGCCAGTGTGGAACCGTTACCCGGCAAGGCGAGACCTAAGGCTTCTACCAGGCAGTTCATCGAGTTGGCGGTGAACATGCCGGAGCACGAACCGCAGGTCGGGCAGGCGCTGCGCTCGTATTCCGCGACCTTCTCGTCAGAAGCGCTGGAATCGGCGGCGATCACCATGGCGTCAACCAGGTCGAGTCCGTGGGACGCGAGCTTGGTCTTGCCGGCTTCCATCGGGCCGCCGGAGACGAAGATCACCGGGATGTTCAGGCGCAAGGCAGCCATCAACATGCCGGGGGTGATCTTGTCGCAGTTGGAGATGCACACGATGGCGTCGGCGCAGTGGGCGTTGACCATGTACTCCACGGAGTCGGCGATGATCTCGCGGCTCGGCAGGGAATACAGCATGCCGTCATGGCCCATGGCGATGCCGTCGTCCACGGCAATGGTGTTGAATTCCTTGGCCACGCCGCCGGCCCGTTCGATTTCGCGGGCGACCAGTTGGCCGAGGTCCTTGAGGTGGACGTGGCCCGGTACGAACTGGGTAAACGAGTTGGCAATCGCGATGATCGGCTTCTTGAAGTCGTCATCCTTCATCCCCGTGGCACGCCACAGTGCGCGGGCGCCGGCCATGTTGCGGCCGTGGGTGGATGTTTTCGAGCGGTAATCTGGCATGGAGCACTCCGGGCGGCTAATCACTTATTAATCAGGTGCAAAGGGGAGTGAGCTTCTAATTGACGACTGGAACACCCGAAAAATGGCCGTGTGTCCGGAAGTTGCCACTCGCATCGCGGGATCGCCGCTTGCTTGGGCCTCGAGCTCATAAACCCGCCGGGGGATGACTGGCGATGAATAGGGCCGATTCTACACCGCTGGCGGCTGGAGGGAATGGCCGTAACCTTGAAGATAGCCGCTACAGGACATGTGGGCGCTGCTTGATCAGCGCATTCAGGGCGAGCCCGGCGGCACTCAGGGTTAGAAAGCACAGGGCTAGCGCGGTGGTCAGGTTGGCGGTGGCCAGGTTGATCACCAGGCTGATCAGGCCGCCGCACATAAAAATCAGCAAGCTACCGGCAGAGGTCGCCGTGCCAGCCAGTTGCGGGTAGAGGCTCATGGCCTTGGAGTTGGCGATGGGTCGACAGATGGTGGTGCCGGCTGTGCAGATCAACATCGGGATCAGCACCGTGGCGGCCGACAGGCCGAACTGCCAGGCCAGCCAGAGCATGACCAGACCTGAAACAGTGATCAGCAACAGGCCAGTGTTGATTTGCCGGTCGGCGTCCATTTTGCGATGCAGGATACTGGCAATCACTCCGCCGCAGACGTAGGCCGCGCCATATAGCAGCAATGCCCAGGCGAATTGATACGTCGACAGGTTCAAGCGCTCCATGAAGATCAGGGGCGACATCACGATAAACGAGAAATGGCAGGCAAAGGCCAGGGCGGAAATCAACCAATAGCTGACGAAACGGAGGTCGGAAAACAGCAGCCAATAGCCGTTGAAGAATTGTAGCGGTGAAGGGCGATGGCTGCTGCGCGAGTCGTGCAGCAGGCGTGCGGACCAGAGCCACACCACTGTGGCTAACACGATAAACACGTAAAAACTCGCCTGCCATCCGCCATAAATTTGCAGCCAGGTGCCCATCAGTGGCGAGCTTGAGATGAACACTCCGCCGGCGGTGGTCATCCAGATTCGAATCCGTTGCAGCTCCCGTCCTGTAAACAAGTCCTGGATAAGCGCCTGCGACAGGGCAAACGCCCCGCACCCTACGGCCTGAACCACGCGAAAGCCGATAAACCAATTGAAATCCGGGGCCAGCAAACAACCGGCTGCACCCAGCGCCGATAAGGCAATACCTGCCAGCAGCAGTTTTTTGCGGCCGAACATGTCAGACAACGGGCCTATCAGCAGTAACGAGACGGCCAGGCCAATGGCAAAAATACTGACGGACTGGGCGATTTCTGAAGGCGTGTGGCCAAAGTGATTGGAGAGGGCGGGAAAGGATGGCAGGACTACGTCGAGGGGGAAGACTGCGAGCAGGGTCATGGTCATCAACAGTACGATGAAATATGACTTGTTTGGTGTGGCTGTACTAATAGGCATCAACCGGACCGCTCTATCCTTCCTTGCTGGGGGGAGGAGAGTCGGTGTGACGGCAAGGGAAGTCAATGGAAATGGCAGTGGGAAACAGCTGAAAGGCCCGTAGGATCAGTCGTTGACTGTTCCTACGGGGAGCATCCCGCTGTCAGCTATTAGGCAGCAAGCGACAAGTAATGCTCTTGATATACCGCGTCTCGACAATCGCCGGATGCACCGGGTGGTCCGGGCCCTGGCCGCCGCGTTCGAGCATCTGGATATTGCGATCCAGGTGACGGGCGCTGGTCAGCAGGATGTTTTGCAGATCGTCTTCCGGCAGGTGCATCGAGCACGAAGCGCTGACCAGGATGCCGTCCTTGCTGAGCAGGCGCATGGCTTGCTCGTTGAGGCGGCGGTAGGCGCCTTCGCCATTCTTCATGTCTTTTTTGCGTTTGATGAAGGCCGGTGGATCGGCGACGATCACGTCGAAGCGCTCTTCGCTGGCTTTCAGTTCTTTCAACGCTTCAAAGACGTCGCCTTCGATGCAGGTCATCTTCTCGGCAAAGCCGTTCAGCGCGGCGTTGCGCTCTACGCCGTCGAGGGCGAAGGCCGAAGCGTCGACGCAGAACACTTCACTGGCGCCAAAGGCTGCAGCTTGCACGCCCCAGCCGCCGATGTAGCTGTACAGGTCGAGCACGCGCTTGCCTTTGGCATACGGGGCCAGGCGGGCGCGGTTCATGCGGTGGTCGTAGAACCAGCCGGTTTTCTGGCCCTGGATCACCGGGGCTTCGAATTTCACGCCGTTCTCTTCCAGCGCCACCCACTCCGGCACCAGGCCGAAAACCGTTTCGACGTAGCGGTTGAGGCCCTCGGCGTCGCGTGCGGCGGAGTCATTCTTGAACAGGATGCCGCTGGGCTTGAGCACCTGGGTGAGGGCCGCGATCACGTCTTCTTTATGCGCTTCCATGGTCGCCGAAGCGATCTGCACCACCAGGATGTCGCCGAAACGGTCGACCACCAGGCCCGGCAGCAGGTCGGAATCACCGTAGACCAGGCGGTAGAACGGCTTGTCGAACAGGCGATCACGCAGGGACAGCGCGACGTTGAGGCGGTGCACCAGCAGCGACTTGTCCAGCGGCAACTTGATGTCGCGCGACAGCAGGCGGGCGCAGATCAGGTTGTTCGGGCTCATGGCCACGATGCCCAGGGTCTTGCCGCCGGCTGCTTCCAGGATAGCCTGGTCGCCTGCCTGGAAGCCGTGAAGTGGGGTGGCGGCCACGTCGATTTCGTTGCTGTAGACCCACAGGTGGCCGTTGCGCAAACGACGATCGGCGTTGGCTTTGAGACGCAGGCTTGGCAGGGACATGACGTCGCTCCGGAAAAAAGAGCGGGAGTATACCCTTTGCGCACTCTTTCATGTGGGAGCTGGCTTGCCTGCGATGCGGGCGGTGCGGTGTATCAGACGTACGGTGGTAATGCTATCGCAGGCAAGCCAGCTCCCACATTCGATCGGGTTTCACTTGGGTTTTTGGGTGTCGGTCACGGCTGCATAAGGGGTAGAATTCGCGCCTAGTCCAGAGTGTGTATTTATGTCCCAAGAGCTTTCCGCCGAGCAGATTCAACAGGCCCTGCAAGGCATCAGCGTGCCGCCCCAACCGCAAATCATGGTGGATTTGCAGATGGAGCAGTACATGCCCGACCCGGACCTGGAAGTGATCGCACGGTTGATCTCCCAGGACCCGGGCTTGTCTGGTGCGCTGCTGAAGATCGTCAATTCGCCGTATTACGGCCTGAGCAACAAAATTGCATCGATCCAGCGTGCGGTAAACCTGTTGGGCAGCCGCTCGATCATCAACTTGATCAACGCGCAGTCGATCAAGGGCGAGATGAGCGACGACACCATCGTTACCCTCAACCGTTTCTGGGACACCGCCCAGGATGTGGCGATGACCTGCCTCACGCTGGCCAAGCGCACCGGCTCGCAAACCGTCGACGAAGCCTATGCCCTGGGCCTGTTCCACGATTGCGGCGTACCGTTGATGCTCAAGCGTTTTCCCAACTACATGTCCGTGCTGGAACAGGCTTACGCCAACGCCGGCCCGGATTGCCGCGTGGTCGACACCGAAAACAACGCGTTCCACACCAACCATGCAGTGGTCGGCTACTACACCGCCAAGTCCTGGCGCCTGCCGGAGCATGTCACCGACGCCATCGCCAATCACCACAACGCTCTGGCGATTTTCAGTGATGAGTCGTCGCGCAACCCGCAGCTCAAGAACCTGCTGGCTATCTTGAAGATGGCCGAGCATATCTGTTCGTCGTTTCGCGTACTGGGGAGCCAGGCGGTGGACCATGAGTGGAATGCAATCGGCCATCTGGTGCTGGATTACGTGGGCCTGTCGGATTACGACTTCGAAAGCCTGAAGTTGTCGATCCGCGAACTGGGTGCGCACTGAACCGTCATTCAAGAGGTACACATGCCCGAGTTACCTGAAGTCGAAACCACCCGACGCGGCATTGCCCCGCACCTGGAAGGCCAACGCGTCAGTCGCGTGGTGGTGCGTGAGCGGCGCCTGCGCTGGCCGATCCCGGAAGACCTGGATGTGCGCCTGTCCGGGCAGCGCATCGTGCTGGTGGAACGGCGGGCCAAGTACCTGTTGATCAATGCCGAAGTGGGCACCTTGATCAGTCACTTGGGTATGTCGGGCAACCTGCGTCTGGTTGAGGTCGGTATGCCCGCGGCCAAGCATGAACATGTGGATATCGAGTTGGAATCGGGGATGGCCCTGCGCTACACCGACCCTCGGCGTTTCGGCGCGATGCTCTGGAGCCAGGATCCGCACAACCACGAGCTGCTGCTGCGTCTGGGCCCGGAGCCGTTGACCGAGCTGTTTGATGGCGAGCGTTTGTTCCAGCTGTCACGCGGCAAGTCCATGGCGGTGAAGCCGTTCATCATGGACAACGCGGTGGTGGTGGGCGTGGGCAATATCTATGCGACAGAGGCGTTGTTTGCGGCGGGGATTGATCCGCGGCGTGCCGCCGGTGGCATTTCACGCGGGCGCTATTTGAAGCTGGCGATTGAGATCAAACGGGTGCTGGCCGCCGCTATCGAGCGGGGCGGCACCACGCTGCGCGACTTTATCGGCGGTGATGGGCAGCCGGGGTATTTCCAGCAGGAACTGTTCGTGTATGGCCGTGGCGGCGAGGCGTGCAAGGTCTGCGGGAGCGAGTTGCGCAATGTGGTGCTGGGGCAGCGGGCGAGTGTGTTTTGCCCCAAGTGCCAGAGCTGATAGCTTTGTGATGGCTGAGATTGTCATCGGGGGCAAGCCCCCTCCCACACTTTGATTTGTGAACACATTCAAAATGTGGGAGGGGGCTTGCCCCCGATGAGGCCCTCACAGGCACTAAAAAACTCAGGCCTTACCGGTAATCTTGCGGTACTTCTCCATCAACTGCTCTTCAGTCTCTGGGTGCGCTTCATCCAGCGGAATGCAATCAACCGGGCAAACCTGCTGGCACTGCGGTTCGTCGTAGTGGCCGACGCACTGGGTGCACAGGTTGGGGTCGATCACGTAGATCTCTTCGCCCTGGGAAATGGCGGCGTTCGGGCACTCGGGTTCGCAGACGTCGCAGTTGATGCAATCGTCGGTGATGATCAGGGACATGGAAACTCCTGCCAGGGCACTCTGCCAAGGCATCTGAAAACTAATGCGCGCAATTGTGCCGCATTGGCGCCCGCAGTGCGAGCAGGCACCGATTGAGCGGTCTTACTTCTTGAAGCGCAATGTCAGTGCGTCCGCCACGGCAGGATGCACGAACTTGGTGATATCTCCGCCCAAAGCAGCAATTTCACGAACTAACGTCGAGGAAATGAACGAATAACGCTCCGACGGTGTGAGGAACAGGCTTTCCACGTCCGGCGCCAGTTGGCGGTTCATGTTGGCCAGTTGGAATTCGTATTCGAAATCCGACACCGCCCGCAAGCCGCGCAAGAACACATTGGCGTTCTGCTCCTTGGCGAAATGCGCCAGCAATGTCGAAAAGCCCACTACTTCCACATTCGGCAGGTGCTTGGTGACCTCTTGCGCCAGCTCCACACGTTGTTCCAGGGGAAACAGCGGGTTTTTCTTGGGGCTGGCTGCGACCGCGATGATCACATGGTCGAACAGGCGAGAGGCGCGTTCGACCAGATCGCCATGGCCTTTGGTAATCGGGTCGAAGGTACCTGGGTACAACACTCGGTTCATCGCGTCGTCCTGGCGGAGTCCGTTGGGGAACCGGATGGTATCGCAGCCATCCCGGTCGGCCAAGTCGACTTACGTAGATAAATGCCGTGAATCGAACGGTTTTTCACGCTGTTTTCAGACGTTCGGCCAAGGCTGACGCCAGTTGGGCGCTCAATCCATACACCGACAACTGGGGATTTGCCCCGATGCTGGTAGGAAACAGCGAGCCGTCATGAATCGACAGGTTACGCAGTTGGTGGTGGCGACCGAGGCTGTCGGTTACCGCATGCTTCGGATCTTCGCCCATGGCACAGCCGCCCATCACATGGGCGCTGCCGAGTGTTGTGCGGTGCAACTCCAGGTTCAAACCGTCAATCATGCTGCGCGCTTCGGCCAGGCTGTTCACGTACCGTGCGTCGTGATGCAAAGGCTTGACCGATTTGGCCCCTGCCGCGAACTGAATCTCGGCCATGCTGTGGAAGGCCCGGCGCAGGCCGTCCCAGGCGTAGGGCGAAACCTGATAGTCGAGCACGGGTGTGCCATCGCCGCGTAAATCCACGCTGCCGCCCGGGCTGTCGGGGTGAAAGCCGTCGCGCAGCAGGGCGAGCATGGCGTGGGTGTGAGGCAGTTGGTTCATGTCCAACGCGTTCTGTTTGCCGTAACCGCCAAACAAGGTGCTGGCCAATCCTGGGTGTAAGGGTGGCGCTTCGAGCTTGTAGGACATTTTGCCGGTAGTGCCGTCCTGCCATTGGAAATGGTCGGAGTAAATCGATTGCGGCGCACCGTAGAACGGGTTGATCACTTCGTCGAACAGCCCCGCCGAGAAGTTGACCAGGTGCAAGAAGGTCCGCTTGCCCAGCCGCGAATGCGGGTCGGGCGCGTCCGAGCGCATCAGCAGGGCCGGGCTATTGATACCGCCGCCCGACAGCACGTAATGCCTGGCTTTTACGGTGATCTTGCGCCCGGTCGGCGCCACGCAGCGCTCGTCCATGGCCACGCATTCCAGGCTGCTGATGGTGTCGCCGCTGTATTTGAGCTGCTCGGCGCGGGCGAGGTACAGCAGTTCGCCGCCTTTCTCCAGGGTGGAGGGGATAGTCGTCACCAGCATCGATTGTTTGGCGTTCACCGGGCAACCCATGCCGCAATAACCCAGGTTGAAGCAGCCGCGCACATTGCGCGGGATCACATGCCAGCTGTAGCCAAGCTTTTCGCAGCCTTTGCGGATCACATCGTTGTTGGCATTCGGTGGAAGCGCCCAGGGTGCGATGCCCAGGCGCTGCTCCATTTTTTCGAACCAGGGCGCCATCTCGGTGCTGCTGTGGCCCTTCACCGCGTATTCGCTGGCCCAGTGGGCGAGGGTGGCGTCGGGTGTACGAAAGCTGGAGGTCCAGTTGATCAAGGTGGTGCCGCCCACCGCCCGACCTTGCAGGATGGTGATGGCGCCGTCCTTGCTCATGCGGCCGATGCCTTCCTGGTAGAGGCTGGCGTAGGCTTCGTCTTCGAGCAGCTTGAAGTCACTGCTGGTCTTGAGTGGGCCCTCTTCGATCAGCAACACCTTGTAGCCAGCGGCGCTGAGGATCTCGGCGGTGGTGCCACCACCGGCACCGCTGCCAATAATGGCTACATCGGCTTCCAAGGTCAGGTCGTTGTCGAGGGCGGCACCATTGTGGGTTTTCCAGCCACGGGCCAGGCCATCGCGGAACAGATCGGGTACGGGCATCAGGGTCGTCTCTGGTTTTTATTGTGAGGGATGCGAATCAGATCTTCGGTGGGCCGGGATAACCGCAATGGGCCCAGGAGGCGGGCCGAAAATACCAGGCCATGATCACCAACTTGAGCAGCGAGCCCTGTCCCATGCGCAGCAGGTTCAGGTAGCTGTTTTCCCAGCGGTGCAGGAAGTTGCGGATCTGCTCGCTGCTGGCATTTTCCCAACTGCCCCAGATACCGGTCAGCGGGCCGCGGGTGATGCCCATGCCCAGCACGTCGAATAACTGCTGGGTGAGCTTGAACATCTCCGGCGACAAGTTTTGCAGGCTGTAGTCGAGTTTTTTCAGGGTGTCTTCAATGCCTGCGACCACTGTCTCGGCGCTGGCCGCACCCTCCAGCAGCACTGGGATCACCGCGCGCAAGAACGGCAAATCACCGGCGCGCAACATCGCGAAGCCGCTGGCCGGCGTACTGCTGGAGCAACCGCTGAGACTGGCGCCAAGCCCGGCCGTGGCGAGGAAAGCGCTGGCGCACAGGCCGATTTTCAAGACGCCGCGCCGAGACAGTGCGGGTGAATCGTTCAGGCTGGGGTTCATTGTTTTTATCGTCCTGAAGGTGACGGTTATCAGCGGATAAACAACTTCTGGATCAATTTCTGAATCGATTTGCCGTAAGGGGGGTAGATCAACTTCGCCGCGTTCAGGCGCTGTTTAACCAGCACACCCTTGGCCTTGCTGAATGTCAGGAAGCCTTCATGGCCGTGGTAATGGCCCATGCCCGACGGGCCGATGCCACCAAAAGGCATGTCGTCCTGGGCAACGTGCAGCAAGGTGTCGTTCAGGCATACGCCGCCGGAATGGGTTTCGTGAAGCACACGCTCCTGCTCGTTCTTGTTGTAGCCGAAGTAGTACAGGGCCAGTGGGCGTGGACGCTGGTTGATGTAGGCAAAGGCTTGGTCAAGGCCGCGATACGGCACGATGGGCAAGAGCGGGCCGAAAATCTCGTCCTTCATGACTGTCATGTCGTCGCTGACATTCAGCAGCAGGCTGTGGGCCATACGTCGAGCCTGGCCTTGCTCGTACAGTGGGACCAGGGTGGCGCCCTTGTCGGTAGCGTCCTTGGCGTAGGCATTGAGCCGGGCCAGTTGCCGCTCGTTGATGATGGCGGTGTAGTCCGGGTTGTCGGCCAGGGTCGGATAAAACCCACGCACGGCCTTGGAATACGCCTCGACAAACCCTGCGACGCGGTCCTCCGGCACCAGCACATAGTCTGGCGCCACACAGGTTTGCCCGGCATTCAAGGCTTTGCCGAAGGCGATACGCTCGGCGGCGTCCTTGAGCGGTACATCGGCCGAGACGATGGCTGGCGACTTGCCGCCCAGTTCCAGGGTGACCGGCGTGAGGTTTTCGGCCGCCGCACGCATCACGTGTTTACCAATGCTGGTGGCACCGGTAAACAGCAGGTGATCGAAGCGCAATTTGGAAAACGCCATGCCCACTTCGGCTTCGCCCAGCACCACGCACACCAGGTCCTCGGGAAAGATCCTGGCCAGCAGCGCCTTGAGCAGTTCGCCGGTGGCCGGTGTGGACTCGCTGAGCTTGAGCATCACCCGGTTGCCGGCGGCCAAAGCCCCGACCAGCGGGCCGATAGCCAGATACAACGGGTAGTTCCACGGCACGATGACGCCGACGACGCCCAACGGTTGATAAATGACTTTGGCCGAGGCGGGCTGGAAGGCAATGCCTACAGCGCGACGGGAGGGTTTCATCCAGCCCTTGAGGTGTTTGCTGGCATAGTGAATGCCATGCAGGCTGGGCATCAATTCGGCGAACAGGGTTTCGTCTGCGCTGCGATGGCTGAAGTCCTGGCTGATCGCAGTGATCAGCGCCTGGCGTTCGTCGCTGAGCACATCGCGCAGGGCCTTGAGCCATTGTTGGCGTTGCGCAGCCGGTGGCATCGGGTTGGCGGCGTAGGCGCGACGCTGGGCTTCGAACAGCTCCTGGAGGTGGTCCAAGGCCTGGGCATCTTGCAGGTAGGCAACGTTGGCAGACATGGCGCAGTTCCCGATTGTTATAGGTCTGCCTGGATTTTTAGAGTCATTGCTCTAAATTGTCAAATAACATTGCAGTAACATCCAGATTTAACCTGGCCGGCATAGGCCGTAAGATGCCCCATCCCGTGTTTGGAAGCTGATCCCCCATGGCACCACGAGTAAAGACCAGCGAGCGCATTGTGCAAACCAGCCTGGAGCTTTTTAACCAGCAGGGCGAGCGCAGTGTCAGCACCAACCATATCGCCGCCCATATGGAGATTTCTCCGGGCAACCTGTACTACCACTTCCCCAACAAGCAGGCGATCATCGCCGTGCTGTTTCGCGAATATGAAGCCCTGGTGGACAGTTTCCTGCGCCCGCCCCAGGGGCGCACGATGGTGGTGGAGGACAAGCGCTTTTATCTGCAAGCCGTGCTGGCGGGCATGTGGCGCTATCGTTTCCTGCACCGCGACCTCGAACATCTGCTGGAGAGCGATCCGGAACTGGCCACGGGCTATCGGCGGTTTTCCCAGCGTTGCCTGATCCAGGGCGGTGCCATTTACCAGGGGTTTGTCGATGCCGGCATTCTGAATATGGACCCGGTGCAAACCGAAGCCCTGACCCTGAATGCCTGGATCATCCTGACCTCCTGGGTGCGGTTCCTGTGCACCACCAACGAAAAGTCCACCCACCTGAGCGCCGAGGCGATCAAGCGCGGGGTGTACCAGGTGCTGGTGTTGGAGGCGGGGTTTGTCACGCCCCAGGCCAAAGAAGCGGTGGATGCGTTGTTCAAGGAATTTTACGTGCCCCTGAACCAGGCACTGGAAGAAGTGAAGTAAGACCTTTCCCCTTTGTATTCACAGGAGTCAGTCATGCCGCTTGCCCAACTGATCAGCCCCCCGCAATTGGCCGAGCGCCAGAAGTCGGCAGGGCTGGTGATCCTGGATTGCCGCTTTGCCCTGGAAGACCCGGATTACGGCCTGTGCAGCTACACCGAAGGGCATATCGAGGGCGCGCAATACGCCGACCTGGAGCGCCACCTCAGCGGTCCGGTGACCAAGGGCTTGACCGGCCGCCATCCTTTGCCTGCGGCGGACACCTTCGCCAAACAGTTGCGAGCTTGGGGCATCAGCGCCGACACCGATGTGGTTCTGTATGACGACGGCCCCGGTGCCTATGCCGCCCGTGCCTGGTGGCTGCTGGCCTGGCTGGGCAAGCGTGATGGGGTGTTTATTCTCGATGGTGGCCTCAAGGCCTGGCACAGCGCCGGTTTCCCCTTGAGCCTGGATGCGCCGGTGACCGAGCCGGGCACCTTCACTGGTACGCCGGATAATCGGCTGGTGCTGGATGCCGAGCATTTGCAAAAACGCCTGGGTCAGCCCGGCCTGACCTTGATCGACGCCCGCGCCCAGCCGCGTTTTCGTGGCGAAGTAGAGCCCATAGACCCGATTGCCGGGCATATTCCCGGCGCGCAGTGCGCAGCATTCAATGAAAACCTGGGCAGTGACGGGCGCTTCCTGCCGGCCGAGCAGCTCAAGCAACGCTTTGCTGCGCAGTTGCAGGGGCGCCCGCCGGAGGAGTTGGTGGCGTACTGCGGTTCGGGGGTGACGGCATGCCATAACCTGTTTGCCCTGGCGTTGGCGGGATATCCGTTGGGCAAGTTGTATGCGGGGTCGTGGAGTGAGTGGATTACGGATCCGGCGCGGGAAATTGCAACAGGCGACTGAGCAATTGGCCCTGTAAACCCAATCAAAATGTGGGAGGGGGCTTGCCCCCGATTGCAGTGTGTCAGTCTCAGTATCTGTAACTGATCCACCGCTATCGGGGGCAAGTCGAATCGTCGCACCGCCCCTCCCACATTTTTAACTGCGTTGTGTCAGTAACCACTGTGGGATGCGGCGTTCCAAGTAATAGCCGGGACGTTTCAGTGAACCCTCCACAAAGCCCACATGCCCACCCTTTGTCAGCAATTCAAACTCGGTGCACTCCGACAGCTCACTCGCTTCCGGCAGGCTATGAGCAAACACAAACGGATCATCGGCGGCCTGGATGATCAGTGTTGGTGTGCGGATATCGCCCAGGTAGTAGCGACTGGATGCGCGGCGATAGTAATCCTCAGCACTCAAGAAGCCATGCAACGGCGCAGTCACTCGCCCATCGAAGTCCCAGAACGTGCGCATCTTCTCCAGGGAGCCCAGTGCCTCCAGGGTTTTCAGTCCTTCCTCACGTCCATCTTGCAAAAACTGGCGTTGCTTTACGCGAATGTACGCCAGCATCTCGCGCATGAAGTGCTTCTGGTAGATCCGCGAAAACCCCAGACCGATGCGATCAGCGCATTGGTCCAGGCGAAACGGTACCGAGACCGCCGCCGCGCCTTGCAGCCCCGAAGTCACGCCGGTTTCGCCCAAGTGCTTGAGCAACACATTGCCGCCCAGGGAATACCCCACGGCATACAGCGGTGCCAGTGGCCGTTTGGCGCGCAGATGGGCAATCGCCGCGGCCAGGTCTTCGCTGGCCCCGGAGTGATAACTGCGCGCCAGAAGGTTGGGCTCGCCCGAGCAGCCGCGCCAGTTCAACGCAACGCTGGCCCAACCTTGGCCGGCGAGGGCTTGTTGCAGGCCGGCCACATAGGGCGAATTGGACGAACCGGTCAGTCCATGCAGCACCAGTACCAACGGTGCGTGCAGGTCATGGGGGCCATGCCAGTCGAGGTCGAGGAAGTCGCCGTCTTCCAGCCATAGACGTTCGCGTTGGCGTTCGATATGGGTCGTTGGGCGCAACAGCGGCCCCCACAGTGTTTGCAGGTGAGGGTTGCCGAGGCCGAAGGCGGGTTTGAACAGATCGGAAGAGGGGGTCATGAAACTCTCGGTAGCCAGTGAGCTCGCCGTGGCAAGCTCCCCTGCCACAGGTTAAGCGGCGTTTTCGACCAGGCGATGCCACAACGCGTAATACACCCGTCCGGACTTTTGCTCCCGATGCAGGCGCCAACTGCCCGGCAGGCCGAGCGTTGACGGCGCGGTCTCGCTTTCAGTGTAGATCCAGGCATCCGGTGCCAGCCACTGGCGCTCTTCGAGCAAAGCACACACAGTCGGCAGCAGGTTCTGGTTGAACGGCGGGTCGAGGAACACCACGTCGTATTCAGTCACCGCCTGGGTTTCCAGGTAGCGCAGCGCGTCGGCCGTCTGCACCTGGCCGGTGGTGCAACGCAGCGTGCCCAGGTGTTCCTTGAGGCTGGACACCGCCACATTACTGGCATCCAACGCCTGGCCCTGGGCCGCGCCACGCGACAGCGCCTCCAGGAACAGCGCGCCACTGCCGGCGAACGGGTCCAGCACCTTGGCCCCGCCGATGTATGGCGCAAGCCAGTTGAACAGGGTTTCACGCACGCGATCCGGCGTCGGGCGCAGGCCTACGACGTCGGGGAAGCTCAGCTTGCGGCTGCCCCATTCACCGCCAATGATGCGCAGTTGGCCCACACCGTTATGCACGTTGTGGACAGGTTTTTTCGGGCGAGATGAACTGGCCATTAATGCTCCGGAACCCCGAGCGGCTGCTCGGCAGGTTTATCAGTGGGGGGCGGTAGTGGCTTTTGCGCAATCGTCGGGCCGGCGGTCACGATGACCATCTTGTCGGCGCTCAAGTGTTTGTTCATTGCAGCCTTGACCTGCTCTACGGTAAGGGCCTGGGATTGTTTCATGAAATCTTCCAGATAGCTCAGCGGCAGGTTGTAAAAACCCATGGCGCCCAGTTGCCCGACAATATCGGCGTTGCTCGCGGTGGACAGCGGGAAGCTGCCGGCCAGTTCGCGCTTGGCGTCGTCCAGTTCTTTTTGCGTGGGGCCGTTCTTGAGGTAGTCAGCCAGTACATCCTCAACCAGGCGCAGGGTGCCGCCGCTCATTTCGGCGCGGGTCTGCAAGTTGATCATGAACGGGCCGCGCACCTGCATCGGCGAGAAACCGGAGTACACGCCGTAGGTCAGGCCGCGTTTTTCGCGCACTTCGCTCATCAAGCGGGTGCCGAAGCCACCGCCGCCAAGGATCTGGTTGCCCAGGGACAGAGCTGCGTAGTCCGGATCGGCGCGGTCGATGCCCAATTGCGCAAACAGCAGGTGGGTTTGCTTGGAGGGAAACTCGATACGGCTCAGGCCGGCTTTTGGCTCGGTCGGTTGAGCGATCTTGGCCATGGCGGGCCCTTTGGGCAGCGAGGCCGACACTTTGGCCGTCATGGCCTCGGCCTCAGCGCGAGTCAGGTCGCCGACCACCGCAATCACAGCATTACCCGCCGCGTAGGCTTTGGCGTGGAATGCCTTCAACTGCGCCAGGGTGATCTTCGGCACACTCTCGGGGGTGCCTTCGCTCGGGTGCGCGTAAGGGTGATCGCCGTACAGGCGCTTGAACAGTTCGATGCTCGCCAGCTTGGCGGGGTTCTGCTTCTGATACTCGAAGCCGGCCAGGATCTGGTTCTTGATCCGCGCCAGGGAGTCTGCCGGGAACGTCGGTTGGCCAATAACCTGGTCGAACAGTGCCAGGGCTGCGGTGCGCTTATCGCTGTCGCTGAGGCTGCGCAGGGTGACCAGCGCCATGTCGCGGTAGGCACCATTGCCGAAGTCGGCGCCGAGGCCCTCAAAACCACTGGCGATCTGGCTGACATCCTTGCCCGGCACGCCTTCGTTGAGCATGGCGTTGGTCATCAGCGCCAGGCCCGGTATGTCGCCATCCTGGCTGCTGCCGGCGGCGAACAGGATGCGCATGTCGAACATCGGCAGTTCATGGGCTTCGACAAACAGCACCTTGGCGCCTTCGGCGGTGGTCCAGGTTTGCACATCGAGCTTGCGGTTGGTTGGCGCCTTGCCGTCCAGTTCCGCCAGCGACTGCAGGGTGCTGGCCGATTGGGTCTTTTCCAGAGCCTGGCTGGCGACCGACTCGCTCGGGCGCAGGAAATACACGGCACTGGCCGCAACCAGGGTGACTGCGATCAGGCTGGGCAGGATCAGGCGGCTGCTTTTACGATCACTCATGAGCGGTCTCCTCAGGCAAAACATGGGCGACGCTCAGACGTTCGCGGGTGAAATAGGTGCGCGCGGCTTTCTGGATATCTTCTGGCGTCACGCTTTGCAGGTCAGCCAGTTCGGTGTCCATCAGCTTCCAGGACAGGCCGACGGTTTCCAGGGAGCCGATGGCAGTGGCCTGGCTGGTGATGGAGTCACGCTGGTACACCAGGCCGGCAATGACCTGGGCCCGGATGCGCTCCAGTTCTTCAGCGGTCGGCGGCTTGGCTTTCAACTCATCAAGCAGGCGCCACAGGCCGGCTTCGGCTTGGGCGACGGTCTTTTGTTTCTGCTGGTTGGGCGTGGCCGAGAGCATGAACAACGTATCGCCACGGGTATAGGCGTCGTAGTTGGTGGACGCGGCGGATACCAGCTCCTCACCACGTTCCAGTTGCTCGGAGATACGTGCACTGTAGCCGCCGTCCAGCAGGGCCGAGATCAGGCGCAAGGCTTGCACCGAGCGTTTGTCTTCGGCGGTGGCCAGGCCCGGTACGTTGAAGCCCAGGAACACGCTTGGCAGTTGGGTCTGCACCCGCAGGGTCAGCAGGCGCTCGCCGGGTTCGGCCAGCTCCAGCGGGATCTTCGCCGGTGGCACATCACGCTTGGGGATCGGGCCGAAGTAACGCTGGGCCAGGCTTTTCACCTCGTCCGGGGTCACATCGCCGACCACTACCAGGGTAGCGTTGTTGGGCACATACCAGGATTGGTACCAGTGGCGCAGCTCCTCGACCTTCATGCGCTCAAGGTCAGCCATCCAGCCGATGGTCGGCGTGTGGTAGCCGCTGGCCGGGAAGGCCATGGCCTTGAAGCGTTCGTAGGCCTTGGACATCGGGTTGTCGTCGGTGCGCAGGCGGCGTTCTTCCTTGATTACCTCGATTTCGCGGATGAACTCGTCGGCGGGCAGGCGCAGGCTGGCCATGCGGTCGGCTTCCAGCTCAAAGGCCACGCCCAGGCGGTCGCGGGCCAGCACCTGGTAATACGCGGTGTAGTCATCGCTGGTGAACGCGTTTTCTTCGGCGCCCAGGTCACGCAGGATCAGCGAGGCTTCGCCGGGGCCGACCTTGGCGCTGCCTTTGAACATCATGTGTTCAAGGGCGTGGGACAAACCGGTCTGGCCTGGGGTTTCGTAGCTTGAACCAACCTTGTACCAGACTTGGGAAACCACCACTGGCGCGCGATGGTCTTCGCGCACGACCACTTTAAGGCCGTTATCCAGAGTGAATTCATGAGTGGGTTGTGGGTCGGCAGCGAAGGCTGAAAGGGGCAGACAAACTGTGCTGAGCAGCAGGCCTGCGGCGCGGCGGGCTAGAGCATTCATTCGTTTTTTAACCTGTTGGGCTGCCCGCTTGGTCTTAGCGTCGGCGGGCGAGGAGGTGCTAGGATACTGATCCGATTTAGGGACGGCCACTGCGGTCGTCATCTAGTCCTGGGTTCAGTCGTAGGAAAGTTGGAGTAGTTGGCGTTTTTCCCCGACAATCTTCCACGTTTCGCCGATTTTATCGCTTCAGTCCCATATTGAAACGATTTGCCAAGGCACTTATTTACGCCTTACAAAATGTTGCGCATGAACAAGCGGGCGTTAAAGCAGTCTGTTCTGCATCGAATTTATTTACCGAGGCGCCCTGGCGCATCGCTACTTTGAGATAGCCGTCCTCCATGTTTGGTTCCAACGACGACAAGAAGAGCCCAGCTGCGGCTGGCGAGAAAAAAGGCCTGTTCGGATGGCTGCGCAAAAAGCCGCAGGAAACCGTCGTCGAACAGCCGCAGGTTCAAGCTGAGCCTATTCCAGAGCCTATAGTAGAAGCCGAGCCGGTTGCCGAGACGCCGGCGCCGGTGGTGTTGCCCATCGCGGAGCCGGTATTGCAGCCGGTGGTCGAGGCAGAACCCGAGCCGGAGCCCGAGCCCGAGCCCGAGCACAAACCGTGGCTTGCGCTACCGGTAGCCGAAGAGCCGGTGGCACTGGTTGAAGATGTGCAGGCTGAACACGTGACGCCGCCCATTCCGGTGGCGCCACCGGTAGAGGTAGTGGTCCAGACGCCGCCAGCGGTCGAAATCCCGGTTGAAGTGCCTGCTGTCGTTGCCGCGCCTGCGGTGATCGAAGAGCCTGTCGCGCCTGCCGAAACCAGCAAGAGCGGCTTTTTCGCCCGCCTCAAGCAGGGTCTGAGCAAGACCAGCGCCAGCATCGGCGAAGGTATGGCCAGCCTGTTTCTGGGCAAGAAGGTCATTGATGATGAACTGCTGGAAGACATCGAAACCCGCCTGCTTACCGCCGACGTGGGTGTCGAAGCCACTGCCGTGATCATCCAGAGCCTGACTCAGAAGGTCGCGCGCAAGCAACTGACCGACGCCGATGCGTTGTACAAATCCTTGCAGGCCGAACTGGCTGCAATGCTCAAGCCCGTGGAAGCGTCGCTGGTGATCACCCCGAACAAGCCGTTCGTGATCCTGGTGGTCGGCGTCAACGGCGCGGGCAAAACCACCACCATCGGCAAGCTGGCCAAGAAGCTGCAGGGCGAGGGCAAGAAAGTCATGCTCGCCGCCGGTGACACCTTCCGTGCCGCCGCCGTCGAGCAGTTGCAGGTATGGGGCGAGCGCAACAAGATCCCGGTGATCGCCCAGCACACCGGCGCCGACTCCGCTTCGGTGATCTTCGATGCCGTGCAGGCCGCCAAGGCGCGTAATATCGACGTGTTGATCGCCGATACCGCCGGGCGCCTGCACACCAAAGACAACCTGATGGAAGAGCTGAAGAAAGTGCGCCGTGTGATCAGCAAGCTCGACGCCGATGCGCCGCATGAAGTCTTGCTGGTGCTCGACGCCGGTACTGGTCAGAACGCCATCAGCCAGGCCAAACAATTCAACCAGACGGTGCAGCTGACCGGCCTGGCATTGACTAAGCTCGACGGCACGGCCAAAGGCGGGGTGATTTTCGCCCTGGCTAAACAGTTCGGGTTGCCGATTCGTTATATCGGTGTCGGTGAAGGTATCGACGACCTGCGCACCTTTGAAGCCGAACCCTTTGTACAGGCACTGTTTGCCGAGCGGGAGCGTTCATGATTCGATTCGAACAGGTCGGTAAACGCTATGCCAACGGGCATGTGGGCTTGCATGAGCTGAGCTTTCGAGTGCGTCGCGGCGAGTTCTTGTTTGTCACCGGTCACTCGGGCGCTGGCAAAAGCACGCTGTTGCGCCTGTTACTCGCCATGGAGCGCCCGACCACCGGCAAGTTGCTGCTGGCGGGCCAGGACCTGGCTACCATCAGCAATGCGCAAATTCCGTTTCTACGCCGCCAGATCGGCGTGGTGTTCCAGAATCACCAGCTGCTGTTCGATCGCACGGTGTTCAACAACATCGCGCTGCCGCTGCAGATTCTCGGGCTGTCCAAAGCCGAAATCGTCAAGCGCGTGGATTCGGCGCTGGAGCGCGTGGCATTGTCGGACAAGACCGACCTTTACCCGGGGGACCTGTCCACCGGCCAGCAACAGCGCGTCGGTATTGCCCGCGCCATCGTCCACCGCCCGGCCTTGCTGCTGGCGGACGAACCCACCGGTAACCTCGACCCGCGCCTGGCGGCCGAGATCATGGGGGTGTTCGAAGACATCAATCGGCTGGGCACCAGCGTATTGATCGCCAGCCACGACCTGGCCCTGATCGCCCGTATGCGCCATCGTATGTTGACCTTGCAACGTGGCCGCTTGATCGGTGATGGGGAGGCTGGCGTATGAGTGCTACCCGTAGCCCCAAAGTATCCGAACGCGTGGCACCCAAGCCTGCCGATCCGCAACCGCCGAAGAAAAAGCGTGACGAAGACGATGGCCCGGACTTCGGCACCTTGCTGCGCGCCTGGATCGAAAGCCATCGCGCCAGCCTGCTTGACAGCCTGCGTCGCCTGGGCAAACAGCCGATCGGCAGCTTTTTCACCTGCCTGGTCATGGCCGTAGCCTTGAGCCTGCCGATGGGCTTGTCGCTGCTGCTTAATAATGTGGAGCGCCTCGGCGGTTCCTGGCAGCGGGCGGCGCAGATATCGCTGTACCTGAATCTGGACACCAGCAGCAAGGACGGCGAAGCGCTACGCGACGACATCAAGAACATTCCGGGCGTAGCGGATGCCGAATACATCAGCCGCGATCAAGCCCTTGAAGAATTCCAGCAGCAGTCCGGCCTGGGCGAGGCGCTCAAGGAGCTGCCGCAGAACCCGCTGCCGGGCGTGGTGCTGGTGACGCCGAACGAGGTCGACAAGCCGGCGCTGGAGGCCCTGCGACAAAAACTCGCAGAGATGCCCAAGGTGCAACAGGCCCAACTTGATCTAGTCTGGGTAGAGCGCCTGGCCGCGATCCTCAAGCTGGGTGACCGCTTTGTGTTCGGCCTGACGGTGTTATTAGTGTCTGCATTACTTTTGGTGATAGGTAATACCATTCGTCTTCATATTGAAAACCGTCGCACCGAGATAGAAGTGATTAAACTGGTCGGCGGCACGGACAGCTATGTACGCCGTCCTTTCCTGTACATGGGCGCGCTTTATGGCCTGGGTGCCGGGGTGTTGTCCTGGGGCGTGCTGGCGTTTGGCCTGAATTGGTTGAACGACGCGGTTGTCGGGCTGGCGGGTTTGTATGGCAGTGATTTTGCCCTGGCCGGGGTGCCGGTAGCCGATGGTCTGAGTCTCTTGCTTGGCGCGGTGTTGTTGGGGTATATCGGTGCCTGGATTGCGGTAGCACGGCATTTACGTGAACTGGCGCCGAAGTAGTTAATGCCAGATTAATGTGGTTTCGTTTGTATTGACCGTATCAGTGGTTTAGGGAACTTGTCCTACGGTTCCCAGGTCAATTTTCGCAGTGCTGAACTGCACGAGTTATGTGAGTCGGAGGTTTTTTCGTATGACCACTTCTTTGCAACCTGCTTATGCCTTGGTCCCGGGTGCGAACCTGGAGGCCTATGTGCACACGGTCAACAGCATTCCATTGCTGACACCCGAGCAGGAGCGTGAACTGGCCGAGAGTCTCTACTATGAGCAGGATTTGGGGGCGGCTCGGCAGATGGTGCTCGCCCACCTGCGTTTTGTCGTACATATCGCCCGTAGCTATAGTGGCTACGGCCTGGCCCAGGCTGACCTGATTCAGGAAGGCAACGTTGGCCTGATGAAGGCTGTAAAGCGCTTCAACCCTGAAATGGGTGTGCGCCTGGTGTCGTTCGCCGTGCACTGGATCAAGGCGGAAATCCACGAGTTCATCCTGCGCAACTGGCGCATCGTGAAAGTGGCGACCACCAAGGCCCAGCGCAAGCTGTTCTTCAACCTGCGCAGCCAGAAGAAACGCCTGGCGTGGCTGAACAACGAAGAAGTCCACCGCGTGGCCGAAAGCCTCGGTGTGGAGCCTCGTGAAGTGCGCGAGATGGAAAGCCGCCTGACCGGCCATGACATGGCCTTTGACCCAGCCGCCGAAGCGGATGACGACAGCGCCTTCCAATCGCCTGCCAACTACCTGGAAGACCACCGGTACGACCCGGCGCGTCAACTGGAAGACGCCGACTGGAGCGATAATTCCAACCACAACCTGCATGAAGCGCTGGAAGTGCTGGACGACCGCAGCCGTGACATTCTCTACCAGCGTTGGCTGGCAGAAGAGAAAGCCACGCTGCATGACCTGGCGCAGAAGTACAACGTGTCGGCCGAGCGGATTCGTCAGCTTGAGAAAAGCGCGATGAACAAGCTGAAGTTGTCGATCGCCGCCTAATTCAGCTGGCAATGCTAGTTTGAAAATGTGGGAGGGGGCTTGCTCCCGATAGCAGAGTGTCAGTCAACATCAAAGTGACTGATCTATCGCTATCGGGAGCAAGCCCCCTCCCACATTTGTTTTGTGTTGTGTCAGTTGGACCAGGGGGCTTTTCGAGAGTTGTTCAGCTCAGTCAGGTATCCAGCGCCACCTAATTGACTCATCTGCTGGCGAATCCAAGCCGCTCGCCTGGCCACATACGCGGTCGGATGACTGGCACTCCATACCCTTGGATTAGGCAACACCGCCGCCAGATAGCTGGTCTGTTGCCGCGAAAGCCCCTTGGCGCTCACGCCAAAATGGTGCCGCGCCGCCGCCTCTGCGCCGAATACGCCTTCATCCCATTCCACGCTGTTGAGGTACACCTCAAGAATCCGCTTCTTGGGCCACAGCACCTCGATCAACCCGGTGAACCACGCTTCCAGGCCCTTGCGCAAATAGCTGCGGCCGGCCCACAGGAACAGGTTTTTCGACACTTGCTGGCTCAGCGTGCTGGCGCCGCGAATCGAGCCGCCGCGTTCGTTGTGCAGGATCGCGGCCTGGATCGCGCCAAAATCAAAGCCCCAATGTTGCGGGAAGCGCTGGTCTTCACCGGCCATCACCGCCACTTTGAGGTCATCGCTGATTTCATCCCACGGTACCCAGCTGCGTTGCAGGTCAATGGGTTCGCCGTCGATCCAGGACTCGACCTTGCGCTCCACCATCAACGCGGTAAACGGGGGCGGGACCACACGAAACAGCAGCACCAGCAACACACTGCCGATGGCGAACCATTTCACGAAGTTGAGAAAGCGTTTGAAGAGGACACGCAGCATAGAGATGGCTTGGCCGAACCCGTTGAGCGGGCCATTATACAGACCCTGCCCGATGAGTCTGACTGGAGTTCCCCATGCTGCGTAGCTTTCTGATGCTGGCTGCCTTTTTCGGTTTTACCGGTGTCGCCCTGGGTGCGTTCGCCGCCCACGGCCTGAAAAACCGCCTGAGCGCCGACTACCTGGCGATCTTCCATACCGGCGTGACCTACCAACTGGTGCACGCCCTGGCGTTGTTCGGCGTGGCGTTGCTGGCGGCGCATATTCCCGGTCGATTGGTCAGTTGGGCGGGTATCTCGTTTACCGTCGGTATCCTGCTGTTCTCGGGCAGCCTGTATGTGCTGACGATGACTGGCATCAGCAAACTCGGGATCATTACGCCGTTCGGCGGGCTGGCGTTCCTGCTTGGCTGGTTCTTCCTTGGCCTGGCAGCGTGGCGCTTGCAGCTTTGACCGCTTGACGCTTGGAGCTGACCGGCAGGTCCCAATCGCGCTAGAATGCGGGCCCCTAAAAACGATGGCGGCCCGTGGCATGCGCATTCAGTTGAACGGCGAACCCTTTGAACTGCCCGACGGTGAAACCGTCGCGGCCCTGCTGACCCGCCTGGACCTGACCGGGCGTCGCGTCGCAGTGGAGCTCAACCTGGATATCGTCCCGCGTAGCCAGCACGCCGAGACCTCGCTGAAGGAAAACGACCAGGTCGAAGTGGTCCACGCCATCGGTGGCGGTTAGCCCGCCACGGCGGTAACGCATTCTGCAGAACCTCATCCAAACAGAGGATTTCCCATGAGCATCGTTCGTAACGACAAGCCTTTCGTCCTGGCCGGTCGTACCTACCAGTCCCGCTTGCTGGTCGGCACCGGCAAGTACCGCGACATGGAAGAGACCCGCCAGGCCATCGAAGCCTCGGGTGCCGAAATCGTGACGTTCGCCGTGCGCCGCACCAACCTGGGCCAGATTGAAGGCGAACCGAACCTGCTCGAAGTGCTGTCCCCAGACCGCTACACCTTCCTGCCGAACACCGCCGGTTGCTACGACGCCATCGAAGCCGTGCGCACCTGCCGCCTGGCCCGTGAGTTGCTGGACGGCCACAACCTGGTGAAGCTGGAAGTGCTGGCCGACCAGAAAACCCTGTTCCCCAATGTGATCGAAACCCTCAAGGCCGCCGAGACCCTGGTCAAGGAAGGCTTTGACGTGATGGTCTACACCAGCGATGACCCGATCATCGCCCGGCAGCTGGCAGAAATCGGCTGCATCGCGGTGATGCCACTGGCTGGCCTGATCGGTTCCGGCCTGGGCATCTGCAACCCGTACAACCTGCAGATCATCCTTGAAGAAGCCAGGATCCCAGTGCTGGTGGATGCGGGCGTGGGCACTGCCTCCGACGCGACCATCGCCATGGAACTGGGCTGCGACGCGGTGCTGATGAACTCGGCCATCGCCCACGCCCAGCAACCGATCATGATGGCCGAAGCCATGAAACACGCGATCGTCGCGGGCCGCCTGGCCTACCTCGCCGGACGCATGCCGAAAAAACTCTATGCCAGCGCCTCTTCGCCGCTGGATGGTCTGATCAAGTAAGAGCTATTGATGACTGAATCAAACGAAACGCCGAACACCGTGGAAGCGGGCGACGAGTCCAAGCACCGCCGCATCAAGAGTTTTGTGATGCGCGCCGGCCGTATGACCGAAGGCCAGCAAAAGGGCCTGGAGCAAGGCACGCCGCTGTTCGTTTTGCCCCTGGCCGATGCGCCGGTTGATTACGACCAGGTGTTTGGCCGTTCGGCCCCACGCTCCCTGGAAATCGGTTTCGGCATGGGCCACTCCCTGCTGGAAATGGCCGCGGCCGCGCCGGAGCAGGATTTCATCGGTGTGGAAGTCCACCGTCCAGGTGTCGGCGCATTGCTCAATGGCGTGCTGACCCAGGGCCTGACCAACCTGCGAGTTTACGACTGCGACGCGATTGAAGTGCTCAACCGCTGCATCGCCGACAACAGCCTCGACCGCCTGATGCTGTTCTTCCCCGACCCATGGCACAAAGCCCGTCATCACAAGCGCCGTATCGTCCAGGCATCCTTCGCGGAGCTGGTGCGCAGCAAGCTGAAAGTCGGCGGCATCCTGCATATGGCGACCGACTGGGAACCGTACGCGGAATACATGCTGGAAGTGATGAACGTTGCCCCTGGCTACCGCAACCTGGCCGAAGACGGCAAATGCGTGCCACGCCCGGCCGAGCGGCCGATCACCAAGTTCGAACGCCGCGGCGAGCGATTGGGGCATGGAGTGTGGGATTTGAAGTTCGAGAAGTTGGCTTAAACAGTCATCAGCATTGAAATGCAATCAAATGTGGGAGGGGGCTTGCTCCCGATAGCAGGGTGTCAGCCACCAAATCTTTGGCTGATACACCGCAATCGGGAGCAAGCCCCCTCCCACATTTGTATCTGTGTTGGGCCTGGGATCAGCGCCGGTCTGCCACTACCCCAATCAACACCAGCACCACGATCAACACCGGCGCCAGGCTGTAGTTATTGAATTGGCTCAGCCCCCGCACAATCCACGGCGTAGCGTAGATCAACGCCGCACCGCTGCCGATCATGCACAGCAGGGCCATCAAGGGCACGCGCAGGGCGCCGGCGATGCTGCCCAGGCGCGCTTCGACCCAGCCCTTGATATCGGCGCCGAACAGCACCAACAAGCAGCCCACGAGGGCCAGGGAGATTTCCGACAGGTTGCTACGGCTCCAGCGGGATACGGTGGCGAGCAGGTCGAGTACCAGATCCATTCGATTTCCTTAAGAGCGATCAGCTCAAAAACGTCTGCAACAGGTCATTGAGAAAGAGTTGCCCGCGGTCGGTTGCCGCCAGGCGTGACGGTTCGACCTGCATTAATCCACTTTGTTCTGCCTCGCGGCGGCCTTCATCGAGGCTGGCCAGATCAAGGCCGGTGCGTTCGGCGTAGAGCTTGGCATCGACCCCTTCGGTCAGGCGCAGAGCGTTCATCAGGAACTCGAACGGCAGTTCGTCGTTGGTCAGCTCTTTCGCTCCGGCCTGGAAGCTTTTGGCCGGGTTGAGGTAGTCCTTGGGGGCGCGGGTTTTCCAGGTGCGTACGATGCGCCCGTCCGGGTGGCTGAGCTTGCCGTGGGCGCCGGCGCCGATGCCGATAAAGTCGCCAAAGCTCCAGTAATTCAGGTTGTGTCGCGCCGGGCGGCCGGGCTGGGCATAGGCCGACACCTCGTATTGCGCGTAACCGTGTTCGGCGAGCAGCGCCTGGCCGGCTTCCTGGATGTCCCACAGTGTGTCGTCTTCCGGCAGCGCGGGCGGCTGGTTCCAGAAGACGGTGTTGGGTTCCAAGGTCAGTTGGTACCAGGACAGGTGTGTCGGCTTGAGCGCAATGGCTTGGCGCAGGTCGCCCAGGGCGTCGTCCAGGGACTGGTTGGGCAAACCGTGCATCAAGTCCAGGTTGAAGTTATCGAACCCTGCCTGGCGCGCCATGCCAGCGGCGCGCACGGCTTCATCGCCATTGTGAATACGGCCCAGGGCTTCAAGCTTCTCTTGCTGGAAGCTCTGGATGCCGATGGACAGGCGATTGATCCCCAGTTTGCGGTACGCCACGAACTTCTCTTGCTCGAAGGTTCCGGGGTTGGCTTCCAGGGTGATCTCGATATCCGCGGCGAACCGAATACGGGCTTCCACGCCTTTTAACAAGCGGCCCAAGGCGGCGGCGCTGAACAGGCTGGGCGTGCCGCCACCGAAGAAAATCGAACTCAGCTCCCGGCCATAAACGGCGTGCAGGTCTTGATCCAGATCCGCCAGCAATGCATCTACATACTCTTCTTCCGGCAGCACCTTGCTGGCGGTGTGGGAGTTGAAGTCGCAATACGGGCATTTGCGCACGCACCAAGGGATGTGGATGTACAGCGCCAGGGGCGGCAGGTGGGGCAGGGCCGCCCGTGGTGTTTGCGCGCCACCGTGGATCAGCGGCTGCGCAGAGGTGTTCTGGGTCATTTCAAGCCCAGGCGCTGGCGCAGCAACACCATGGCGCGGGCGCGGTGGCTGATCTGGTTCTTGTCGGCCGGGCTCAGTTCGGCGCTGGAGACATTGCGCTCCGGCACCCAGAACAAAGGGTCGTAACCGAAGCCATGCTCACCGCTGGCGGCGTGCAGGATGCGCCCGTGCCACAAGCCTTCGCACAGGATCGGCAGCGGGTCATCGGCATGTCGCACCAGGGCCAGCACGCAGACGAACTGTGCACCACGTTCGGCGTCGGGCACGTCCTTGAGCGCGTCGAGCAGCTTGGCGTTATTGGCTGCGTCGCCCTTGCCATCAGCGTAACGGGCCGAATAAATGCCGGGCGCGCCGCCGAGAAAGTCCACCGCCAGGCCCGAGTCATCCGCCAGGGCCGGCAGGCCGGAGATGCGTGCTGCGTTGCGCGCCTTGAGGATGGCGTTCTCAACGAACGACAAGCCGGTTTCTTCCGGTTCGACCTGGCTGAACTCGCCAATCGAACGCAGTTGCACGGACTCACCGAGCATGGCCTGCAGTTCTTTGAGTTTGCCGGCGTTATGGCTGGCCAGTACGAGTTGGGTAAGGTTCATCATTCGGCCGGAAACAGTTCTTGGTTGAATTGGAAACCATGGGCTTCGCCGCCGGTTTCAACGTTGATGGTAAACGTCTTGTATTCGCGCTGGGTCACCGAGTAGGGCGCGAGGTAGCTGATGCCGCCTTTCTCTTCGATTTGCTTGAACGTCAGGATCTCGCTTTTGCCGCCCAGGTCTTTGATGGTGCCGGTCACTTGCGCCGCCACCGGGGTGACGCCCTTGATCACGGTTACGTTGATCAGGCCCTTCTCCTTGCTGCGTACGATGCCGACGGCCTGGGCCGTCTCCGGTTGCAGGAAACTGGAGGTGTAGGTGTTGTAGTGGACGGTAATATCGCCAAATTCCTTCGTGCGATTGGGGTCGATAGCGTCTGCAGCCATGGCGTTTGCGCCCAGGCATGCGGTCAATAGAAAAATAACCAAACGACTCATGAACGTCCCTCTTGAAGATGATTAGACGGCAACTTTGTGGTCGGTCAGGCCAGGACTGCTGACCCGGTAAATACCGATTTCGCCCAATAGATTGGGCCATAGCTTACTCGCCCAGCCGTGGCGGTGCTGTTGATCGACGGCAAGGCGGTTGATGACCTTGGCTTCACGCTCGCCACACAACGCTTCGAAGTCTTCGAAGGTGCAGAAGTGGATGTTGGGCGTGTTGTACCACGTGTACGGCAGGAAATCCGAGACCGGCATACGGCCCTTGGTGGCCAGGTACCAGCGGCAGCGCCAGTGGCCGAAATTGGGGAAAGTGATGATGCATTGGCGCCCGACCCGCAGCATTTCGTCGAGGATGCGGTCCGGGTAGTGCACCGCTTGCAGGGCCTGGGTCATCACCACGATATCGAAGCTGTTGCTGGCGAAGTTGCCCAGGCCCTTGTCCAGGTCCTGCTCGATTACGTTGATGCCCTTGGCCACGCACTGGGCGATGTTGTCCGGGTCGTTTTCCAGGCCGTAGCCGGTGACTTGCTTGTTGTCGCGCAGCCAGCTCAGCAGTTCGCCATCGCCGCAGCCCAGGTCGAGCACGCGGCTGCCGGCGGGGATCCAGTCTTGGATGATTTCCAGGTCGGCTCTCATGGCGTTCTCACAGTGCGATTCGGTTCATGTAGTTGCTAAAGGCCTGCAGGTAACGCGGGATCGGAATCAGGAAGGCGTCGTGGCCTTGCGGTGCATCGATCTCCAGGTAGCAGACGTCTTTCTTGGCGGCCATCAGCGCATCCACCAGCTCACGGGAGCGGGCCGGCGAGAAGCGCCAGTCGGTAGTGAATGACATCACGCAGAACTTGGCCGTGGCGTGCTCGAAGGTTTTCGCCAGGTCGTCGTCGTGGTTGGCCGCCGGGTCGAAGTAGTCCAGGGCCTTGGTCATCAACAGGTAGGTGTTGGCGTCAAAACGCCCGGAGAATTCTTCACCCTGATAGCGCAGGTAGCTTTCCACCTGGAACTCGACGCTGTGGAAGTCGTAGTTGAGCTTCTCGCTCTTGAGGCCGCGACCGAATTTTTCGCCCATGGAATCATCGGACAGGTAGGTGATATGCCCCACCATCCGCGCCAGCATCAGGCCGCGCTTGGGGATCACGCCGGCTTCCTGGAACGAACCGCCGTGGAACTCGGGGTCGGTGAGGATGGCCTGGCGTGCCACTTCGTTAAACGCGATGTTCTGCGCCGACAGCTTGGGCGCCGAGGCGATAGCCAGGCAGTGGCGCACGCGGTCCGGGTAGCTGATGGTCCATTGCAGCGCCTGCATACCGCCCAGGCTGCCACCAATGACTGCGGCCCACTGGTGGATGCCCAGCAGGTCGGCCAGGCGTGCCTGGCTGTGTACCCAGTCTTCTACGGTCAACACCGGGAAGTCCGCGCCGAATGGCTTGCCGGTGTCCGGGTTGAGGCTGCTGGGGCCGGTGGAGCCATTGCAGCCGCCGAGGTTGTTGAGGCTGACGACGAAGAACTTGTTGGTGTCGATTGGCTTGCCGGGGCCGATGCAACTGTCCCACCAGCCGGGTTTGCGCTCGTCAACGCTGTGGAAACCGGCGGCGTGGTGGTGGCCGGACAGGGCGTGGCAGATCAGCACGGCGTTGCTCGCCGTGGCGTTCAGTTGGCCGTAGGTTTCGTAGATCAGGTCGTAGGCAGGCAACGAACGGCCGCAGGCCAGGGCCAGCGGTTCGCTGAAGTGCGCCACTTGAGGCACGACCAGTCCAACAGAATCGGGGGGGAAGGCAGCTGGCATCGACCCTGCTCTCGTTTAAATGAGGCGTAAGTCTAAAGAGCGGGGACCCTAGCGGCAAGCAATGGTCTGTACCAGTACGCAGATACAAAATGTGGGAAGGGTTGATGTGGGAGCCGGGCTTGCCCGCGATGCAGGCACCGCGGTTTTCAGACACACCGAGGTGATGCTATCGCAGGCAAGCCAGCTCCCACACAAGCCAGCTCCCATAGGGGCTACGGCATTCAGATCAGGCCGAACAGCTCTTTGGGCATGTAGGCAAAGTACGCCAGGCGTGGAATCACCCAGCTTTGCAGCAGCTGAATCACGATAAACGCAAAGATCGGCGAGATATCCAGGCCACCCAGGTTCGGGATCAGGCGACGGAAGGGTGCCAGCACCGGTTCGGTGATCTGAGCCACCAGTTCGGCACCCGGGCTACGGCTACCGGGTGCGACCCACGAGAGAATCACGCTGATGATCATCGACCAGAAAATGATCTTCAGGAACAGCGAGAAAATACCGATCAGGCCCCACGGCAACAGCAGCACGGTGAACGCCTGGTAGCCGTTGAGCATCAGGATCACCACGAACAGCAGGATCTGCAGCAGCAACGCCAGCACCAGCGACGACATGTCCAGGCCGAACAGGCTCGGGATCACCCGGCGCAGTGGCTTGAGCAGCGGTTGGGTGGCCTTGACTACGAACTGGCACAACGGGTTGTAGAAGTTCGCCCGCACCAGTTGCAGGATAAAGCGCATCAGCACGATCAGCAGGTACAGGCTGCCCAAGGTCTGAATGATGAAAATGGCAGCGTCATTGATTCCGAGCATGTTTGATTACCTTGGTAAGGGACGACTATTTGCCCAGTTGCTCAGCCATCTCGGCCGAACGATGTGCCGCGGCACCCAGTGCTTTTTCCACCAGGGCCTCAAAGCCCCCGGCCTGGAACGATTCAATGGCGGCTTGCGTGGTGCCGCCCGGCGACGTTACCCGCCGGCGCAGTTCGGCGGCATCGACATCGCTGCCGACAGCCATTTTCGCGGCGCCCAGGGCCGTTTGCTCAGCCAGTTGTTCGGCAACCTCGTGGGGCAGGCCCAGTTTGACGCCAGCGGCGGTCATGGCCTCGATCAACAGGAAGAAGTAGGCCGGGCCGCTGCCGGAAACGGCGGTGACCGCATCCAGTTGCTGCTCCTGCTCCAGCCATACGGCAAGGCCCACCGCAGACAGCAACTCCTGAGCCTGGTCACGCTGCTGCGCGCTGACTTCAGCGGTGGCGTACAAACCGCTTACGCCCTGGCGCAGCAACGCTGGGGTATTGGGCATGCAACGTACGATCGGCTGGTCACCGAGCCAGGCTTTCATGCTGGCACAGGTGATGCCGGCGGCAATGGACACCACCAATTGATGCGGCTGCAGGCTTGGGCGCAGGCTCTCGCACACGGCCTTCATGGCCTGGGGCTTGACCGCCAGCACGATCACATCGACGCCGTGGATGGCTTCGGCGTTATCGGCAAAGGTTTCAATGCCGTGTTCGGCGCTGACCCGTTCGCGGGTTTCGTCACCCGGGTCGCTGGCGCGGATCTGTTCGGCGTCCAGGCCCTTGGCCCGCAGGCCACCGATCAGGCTGGCCGCCATGTTACCGGCGCCGATAAAGGCAATACGCGTGTTGCTCATGACAGGTCCTTATTTTCGAGGGAAGTCAGCCATTTTGCGGCTGGCCGTAGTCGCGGGCGCCAAACAGGGCGGTACCGATCCGCACCCAGGTGGCGCCTTGGGCGATGGCCGACTCAAGGTCATGGCTCATGCCCATGGAAAGTGTGTCCAGCGCCAGGTTCAAGCTGGCTTGCAGGTCGCGTACGCTGGCAAACGCCGCATCCTGTGCGGCCCGGTCTTTAGTCGGCTCGGGGATCGCCATCAGGCCGCGCAGCTTCAAGCGCGGCAGGGCGCTGATCGCGTTGGCCAGGGCTGGCAGGTCGGCCGGCGTACAGCCAGATTTGCTGGCCTCGCCACTGACATTGACCTGGATGCAGATATTCAGCGGCGGCAGGTCGGCCGGGCGTTGTTCGGACAGGCGTTGTGCGATTTTCAGGCGGTCCACAGAATGCACCCAAGCGAAGTTCTCGGCGATGGCGCGAGTCTTGTTCGATTGAATGGGGCCGATGAAGTGCCAACTCAAGGGCAGGTCGGTTAAATCCGCCTGTTTGCCCAAGGCTTCCTGCAGGTAGTTCTCGCCAAAATCGCGCATCCCGGCGGCATAGGCGTCGCGCACGGCTTGTGCGGGTTTGGTCTTGCTCACGGCCAGCAGGTGGATGCTGCTTGCGTCACGTTGCACGGCGTCGGCTGCGGCGCGGATGCGCTGGCTAACCAGGCCGATGTTGTCTGCTATCGTCGACATTCAAGATGCGCCCGTGGATATGGAGTCCGCGGCATTCTACTGGAAATGGAAAGCCCTATGGATATCACGCAATTGCTGACGGCCAGCGTAAGCCGTGGCGCCTGTGACCTGCATTTGTCGGCCGGCCTGGCGCCGATGGTGCGAGTCGATGGCGAGGTCTGGCCGATGGATGAGCCGGTGCTGAACGCAGCGCAACTGGTCGATCTGGTGAGCCCTTTGTTGAATAAACACCAACAAAAGGATTTCGAAACATCTCTTGAAACGGATTTTGCCTTCGAATTGCCGGGAGTCGCACGCTTTCGGGCGAACGTGTTCCGCCAGAATCGCGGTATAGGCGCGGTGTTTCGTGCCATCCCGACCGAGGTCCAGAGCCTGGAAGACCTCGGGTTGGGCGAGGTATTCCAGCGTATGGCTCAGTTCCCCCGTGGCCTGGTGCTGGTCACCGGGCCTACGGGTTCGGGCAAGTCCACGACGCTGGCGGCGATGATCGATTATCTGAACCGGCACCGGCGCCAGCACATCCTCACGCTTGAAGATCCCATCGAATTTATCCACAGGCCGAAACTGGCCCTGATCACCCAACGCCAGGTGCACCGCGACACCCACAGCTTCTGCGTGGCCCTGCGCTCGGCCCTGAGGGAAGACCCTGATGTGATCCTGGTAGGCGAATTGCGCGACCTGGAAACCATCCGCCTGGCCTTGACGGCAGCTGAGACCGGGCACCTGGTGTTTGGCACCCTGCACACTTCATCGGCTGCAAAGACTGTAGACAGGCTGGTGGACGTCTTCCCGGCCGGGGAAAAGGCCATGGTCCGCTCGATGTTGTCGGAGTCGTTGCAGGCGGTGGTGTCTCAGGTACTGGTGAAGAAGGTCGGCGGCGGCCGTGTGGCCGCCCATGAAATCATGCTGGGCACGCCGGCGATTCGCAATCTGATCCGTGAGGACAAGGTGGCGCAGATGGTTTCGGCAATTCAGACCGGTGGCGCGTTGGGGATGAAGACCCTGGATATGAGTTTGAAGACGTTGGTCGGCGCGGGGCTGGTCAGCCTGGAAGAGGCGCGGGAGAAGGCGAGGGTGCCTGCAGATATCTAAAACGCACAGATACTCATGTGGGAGCTGGCTTGCCTGCGATAGCGGGCTGTCAGGCGCTCTCTCTGCCAACTGACACACCGTCATCGCAGGCAAGCCAGCTCCCACATTTGATTGCATTTCAAATGGGGAGCTTCAGTGGCGCCTGGCTTAGCGCTGCACGATCCGCAGGTTGCTGTTCTGTTCTTTAGGCAGCACACGCTTGGCAATCACGTAGTTCTTGTCCCAGAACGGCTTTTTCAGCGTGTCGATGCTCACCGACTTGCCACGACGCGGCGCGTGGATAAAACGGTCGTTGCCCAGGTAGATGGCTACGTGATTGACCTGGCGGCTCTTGAGCTTGAAGAACAACAAGTCGCCGGGCTTCAGGTCTTTGCGATCAACCTTCAAGCCGTGACCAGCCGCCATGGCGTTGGAGGTGCGTGGCAAATCCACCGCTTTTACATCGTTGAATGCATATTTAACCAGCCCGCTGCAGTCGAACCCTTTACTTGGGCTGCTGCCGCCCCAACGATAAGGAGTACCCAGCACGTTGACGGCACGGCTGAGGACGTTGCTGCTTTGCTTGGTGTTGACAGCCATCAGGCCGGGTGTTGCTTTACCGTGTGCCTTGCTCAGTTGAGTCGGGCGGTTGACGGTCAGCTTTACCGATTTGGCCTTGGTGGTTGTGCTGTGGACTTTAGGGGTGAAACCATTGACGTTCGGAAGTCGTTGCTCACGATTGGTGGCGTGGGCGGCCAGTGGCATTAATAGGCAGATGGTCAGCCATGTCTTGAAAAATGGTCGCATTAGGCGTGGCTCTTATGGGTTTGCGCGCAACTTTATAACAGCTTTTTGTGTCGTTCTCAGGCCGTTTGTCGACTGAACCTTGGGGTCAAATCCAGGAAAAACGCGACGAATTGCCGCAATTGTCCTACACAAGTCAGGTGGCATAAGGCTTTGAGGACAGGAAGATACCATTTGCCGTACGTCGGGCGCTCGTAAAAAAGTCACAAAGAAAATGAAAAAATTTATCTATCGAAGCAAAAGAGGTACTCCATGAACACCTATCAACAGGTTGGTCAGCAGCAAGATACCCATAGCAAGGTGATCGGTTACCTGCTGTGGATTTTCGGTTTTACCGGGGCGCATCGCTTTTATTACGGCAAACCCGTGACCGGCACGATCTGGTTTTTTACCTTCGGCCTGCTGGGCATTGGTTGGTTGATCGACGTATTCCTCATCCCGGCCATGGACCGTGAAGCCGACCTGCGTTTTACCGCCGGGCCTATCGAATACAACGTCGCGTGGATCCTGTTGGCGTTCCTGGGCCTGTTCGGTGTGCACCGTATGTACCAGGGCAAATGGATCACCGGCCTTATCTACCTGCTGACCGGCGGTTTGTTCCTGATTGGGGTGCTGTATGACTTCTGGACGTTGAATACGCAGATCTCGATCCGCAATGCCGAGCGCAATAACGGCCGCTGATCTCTCGGCCCTATAGAGAACAAAATGTGGGAGGGAGCAAGCCCCCTCCCACATTTTTTACTGCGCTCACTCTAGACCGGTTTCAGGCCTGGTAAGTGATCCGCCCATCCATGAAGGTGTACCGCACCGTCGCCGGCAGGCTGTGGCCAATGAACGGGCAGTTTTCACCCTTGGACAACCAATGCTCCCCTGCCACCGTCGAGCTGCCCAGGTCAAACAGCACCAGGTCCGCTGGCGAACCGACTTCAAGCTTGCCCGCCGGCAAGCGCAGTGCGTCGGCCGGGCCGGCGCTCAGGCGGGCCAATAGCGTCGGCAGGTCGAGCAAGCCGTCTTCCACCAAGGTCATTGCCAGCGGCAACAACAACTCCACGCTACTGATACCCGGCTCGGTCGCGCCAAATGGCGCCAACTTGGCGTCACGCTCGTGAGGCTGGTGATGGCTGGAAATCGCTGACACCACCCCCGACTTCACCGCCGCACGCAAACCGTCACGGTCGGCCTTGGTACGCAGTGGAGGCTGCACGTGATACAGGCTGGAGAAGTCGATCAGCGCCTCATCCGTCAGGATCAATTGGTACAACGCCACATCCGCCGTCACCGGCAAGCCACGGGCCTGGGCCTGGGCGATCAGGGCAACGCCGCGGGCGCTGGTCAGCTGGCTGAAGTGTGCGCGTACGCCGCTTTGCTCCACCAGCAACAGGTCACGGGCCAGGGCCACGGTTTCGGCGGTTTCCGGGATGCCCGGCAGGCCGAGGAAGCTGGCGACTGCCCCTTCATGGGCCAGGCCGCCTTCGGCCAGGTCGCGGTCCTGGGAGTGGAAGATCACCGTCAGGTCGAAGGTGGCCGCGTATTCCAGGGCACGGCACAGCGTGCGGGTGCTGCGAAAACTTTCCAGGCCGTTGCTGAAGGCCACGCAACCGGCATCGCGCAGTGCGATCAGTTCGGCCAGTTGTTCGCCATCCAGGCCTTTGCTCAAGGCTCCGACGGGAAACACCTTGCAATTGCCGGCTTCACGGGCGCGGTCCAGGATCAGCTCGGTCACCGCCGAAGTGTCCAGCACCGGCTTGGTGTTCGGCGGGCAGCACAGGCTGGTCACGCCACCGGCCGCAGCGGCCTGGGTTTCGCTGTTGATGTTGCCTTTGCGGCTGTAGCCCGGCTCGCGCAGGGCGACGTTCAGGTCCACCAGCCCGGGCGCGGCCACCAGGCCCTTGGCGTTGATGCTTTCGATGGCGTTGAAGCCGGCAGGTGCGGCGCCAATGGCGATGATCTTGCCGGCGTCCAGATAAAGATCGGTAACTTGGTCCAGGCCACTGGCTGGATCGATGACTCGGGCGCCGAGAATGCTGAGCTTCACTGGGCCTGCTCCTGCTCGAATTGACGTTGCGCGGTCTGCCCGCTCATGGCCATGGACAGCACGGCCATGCGTACCGCGATGCCGTAGGTCACTTGGTTCAAGATCACCGACTGCGGGCCATCGGCCACCGCCGACTCAATCTCCACCCCGCGGTTGATCGGCCCCGGGTGCATCACGATGGCATCCGGCTTGGCCCCGGCCAAACGTGCGGTGGTCAGGCCGAACAGGCGGTAGAACTCGCCTTCGCTCGGCAGCAAGCCACCAGCCATGCGCTCGCGTTGCAGGCGCAGCATGATCACCACGTCCACATCCTTGAGGCCCTCGGCCATGTCGGTGTAGACCTTCACGCCATACTGTTCGATGCCGATGGGCAGCAGGGTTTTCGGCGCGATCACGCGGATATCCGGGCAGCCCAGGGCTTTGAGGGCCAGCATGTTCGAGCGTGCTACACGGGAGTGCAGGATGTCGCCGACGATGGCCACCGAGAGGTTTTCAAAGCTGCCCTTGTGCCGACGGATGGTGAGCATGTCGAGCATGCCCTGGGTCGGGTGGGCGTGGCGGCCGTCGCCGCCGTTGATGACCGCTACCTGCGGGCACACATGCTCGGCGATGAAGTGCGCGGCGCCGGAGTCGCCGTGGCGGACCACGAACATGTCAGCGGCCATGGCTTCGAGGTTGCGCAGGGTGTCGAGCAGGGTCTCGCCCTTGCTCGCCGACGAGGTGGACACGTTCAGCGTGATCACGTCGGCCGACAGCCGCTGGGCTGCCAGTTCAAAGGTGGTGCGGGTGCGGGTGGAGTTCTCGAAGAACACATTGCAGATGGTTTTGCCGCGCAACAGCGGGACCTTCTTCACCGCGCGGCCGCCGACTTCAAGGAACGAGTCGGCGGTGTCGAGGATTTCGGTGAGCAGTTCGCGGGGCAAACCGTCGAGGGACAAGAAATGTTGCAACTGGCCCTGAGCATTGAGCTGCAGCGGGCGCTTGGCATCTAGAGGCGTCATCGCGGGGACTCTGTACAAGGCGGTTTAAAGGGCAAGGTCTTGCAGTTCGAGTTCGAGCGGCGTGGGACCGGACAATTTTACCCGCTGCCGGGCTTGCAAAGACAGTGTTGCACCTACGACATCCGGGCTGATCGGCAATTCGCCAGCGTCCAGGTCCAGCAGGCAGACCAACGTAATGCTGGCCGGGCGCCCGTAATCGAACAGTTCGTTCATGGCGGCGCGGATGGTACGGCCGCTCATCAGGACGTCATCGATCAGGATCAGGTGCTGGCCCTCAACCTCAAACGGCAGAGCCGAAGGCTGCACCTGTGGGTGCAGGCCGTTCTGGCTGAAGTCGTCGCGGTAGAAGGACACGTCCAGCGTACCCAGGGGCGAATCGCTGCCCAGTTCTTCCAGTAACGCCTGGGCTACCCAGACACCGCCGGTGCGGATGCCGATAAAGCGCGGTTCGCTGATGCCGCGGTGTTCCAGGTGCGCCTTGAGGCGTAATGCCATCTGGCTGATCAGTTCGGCGGGATTGGGCAGGCTCATGGGGGCTCCTTTTTAAGTGTGTAGGCGCAAGCTTGCTCGCGAAAAACTCATGGGTACCGCGTTCATCCAGCCTTCACGCGGTATCGTTAACGTTCTTCGCGGGCAAGCCCGCTCCCACAGGATCGCGGCGGGTCAGGATTCAAATAAAGCGGTGTTTTCATCCAGCCAACCCTGCAACAGCAAGGCGGCGGCGATGGCGTCCACGGGGTTGTCGCGGTAACTGCCCTTCTGCCCGCCGCGGTCACGACGCTCACCCTTGGCTTCAAAGGTGGTCAGGCGCTCATCGTGGGTATAGAAGGGCAGGTTGTAGCGGCCATTGAGGCGGCGCGCGAATTTTTCGGCGCGCAGGCACATGTCGCTGGGGGTGCCATCCATGTTCAGGGGCAGGCCGACCACCACAGCGTCGGGCTTCCACTCTTTGATAAGGGCTTCAACCTGGTTCCAGTCCGGTATGCCGTTCTGGGCCTTCAAGGTGCACAGCTCGCGGGCCTGGCCGGTAATAACCTGGCCGACCGCTACGCCGATCTGTTTAGTGCCGTAGTCAAAACCCAGGATCAGACGCAAGGCCATCAGGCGTGCCCCGCCTGGCTGGTCAACAGGCTGAGGTTGACCCGCAGCTTGGCGGCGGCAGCATCAAGGCGCAGTTCGCTGGCGGTGTTGAACAGGATGTCGGCGTCGAACGGGCAGGTCAGCCAGGCATTGCTCGCCAGCTCGGCCTCCAGTTGCCCGGCTTCCCAACCGGCGTAGCCCAGGGTAATCAGGCTTTGCTCAGGGCCGACGCCATCGGCGATCGCGAACAGCACGTCCTGAGACGTGGACAGTGACACGCCCTCAAGATCCACCGTGGCCTGGTATTGCGGCCCGGTGGGGTGCAACACAAAGCCGCGATCGGTCTGCACCGGCCCGCCGATATAGATCGGCACATCCTGGCAGCGGGTCGGTGGGTCGAGTTCCGGGCGCAATTGCTCAAGGATATCGGCCAGGCTCAGCTCCTGTGGACGGTTGACCACCAGCCCCATGGCACCATTGGCCGTGTGCTCGACGATATAGGTCAAGGTCTGCGCAAAGTTCGGGTCGGCCATATGGGGCATGGCGATCAGGAATTGGTGCTTGAGGTAGGTCGGGCTGACGTTTTTCATGTCCGCTAGTGTGGCGTTGGAGGGGCGAACTGACAAGTGTAGGAGCGGTGTCAGTTGCTGGACAGCCGGTCGCCCTTGGCAAACTTCCAGGTGCGGATGATTTCCAGGCGGTCCACGTCATTCAAGTCGCCGCTGAACGGCGCAAAAGGCGCGGCCAGGCGCACGATGCGCTGGGCGGCCTGGTCCAGCAGCGGTTGGCCGGAGGACTCCAGCACCTGCACTTCATAGAGCGAACCGTCACGGTTGATCGATACCAGCAAACGCAAGTTGCCATAAATCTGCTGACGCCGGGCTTCGTCCGGGTAATTGAGGTTGCCGATGCGCTCGACCTTCTTGCGCCACTCGTCTTTATACCAGGCGCCTTTGTCGCGCATGGTCGACGCGGCGTTCAGGCGGTAGATGCGCGGGCGCTTGGCATACAGCTGTTGTTCGTGGGCCAGTTCGGCTTCCAGGCTGGAAATTTCGTCGGACAGCGTCGAACTGTCGAAGGTTGGCGCGGGCTTCACCGGCTCGGGCTTGGGTTCAGTCCTGGTTTTTTCGCGCTGGGTCGGGGCCTTTTGCGGCTTGGGCGCAACGGTGGTCACGGCGGCCTTGAGCGTTGCCTGCTTGACCTCGGGCTTGGGCACCGGCGGCGGGGTGACCTTATTGACCTTGTTGTCCTGGAAGGGCGCTACTTCAGTGGTCTTGGGCACGGCTTTCTTGTCGAGCGTACCGCTGCCCTGCTGGTTGTCCTGGGCAAGAAAGTCGGCCTTTTCGGGCTTCTTCTCACTTTTGAACGTAGCGAGGGTGATTTCCAGGGTCTTGGTGATCTGCTTGGGCTCGACCATGGTGAAGCCCACGCCCAGCAACAAGGCGAGGTGAATCAATGCGGCGAGAAACAGGGTAAATCCGAGCCGATCAGCCGGGCGCACGCCTCTGTGGGTGAGTTCTGGGGGCAGATCGGACGGGAGTGTCATGACAAGAAAACCAACATCGCGCGTTTCACAGGTGGCGCATGATAACGCAATGTTGGTGTGTGTCCGGCTGTTCTATGTCACTTGGCTTGTAGCTTGCGCTCAATGGCGGCCATCAGCATTTCGCCGATGTTCGTGCCAAATGCATTGTCGATCTCGCGAATACAGGTAGGGCTGGTGACGTTGATTTCCGTGAGGTTCTCACCAATTACGTCGAGTCCGACAAACAGCAGACCTTTTTCGCGCAGGGTCGGGCCAACTTGAGCGGCGATCCAGCGGTCCTTGTCCGACAACGGCCGTGCTTCACCACGACCACCGGCCGCCAGGTTGCCACGGGTCTCGCCCGCTGCCGGGATGCGCGCCAGGCAGTAGTCCACCGGCTCGCCGTCGATCATCAGGATGCGCTTGTCGCCATCCTTGATCGCCGGCAGGTAAGCCTGGCCCATGATCTGCTGGGTGCCCAGCGCAGTCAGGGTTTCGAGGATCACCGACAGGTTCGGGTCGCCAGCGCGGTGGCGGAAGATCGAAGTGCCGCCCATGCCGTCCAGCGGTTTGAGGATCACATCGCCATGCTTGGCAGCGAATTCACGCAGTACATCGGCGCGGCGGCTGACCACGGTCGGCGGCGTGCACTGCGGGAACAGGGTGGCAAACAGCTTTTCATTGCAGTCGCGCAGGCTCTGCGGCTTGTTGACGATCAACACGCCGGCGCGTTCGGCCTGTTCCAGCAAGTAGGTGGAGTACACAAACTCCATGTCGAACGGCGGATCCTTGCGCATCAGGATCACATCGAGGTCGCTCAGGGGGCTGTCGATTTCATCCGAAAGCTCGAACCATTTCTCGGGGTTGGCGAATACCTGCAACGGACGCATCCGCGCCCGCGCCTCGCCGTCGCCCTGGTACAGGTCGCGCTGTTCCATATAGAACAACGTCCAGCCGCGGGCCTGGGCGGCCAGGAGCATGGCCAGCGAGCTGTCCTTTTTATAGGAAATGCTGGCGATTGGGTCCATGACAATGCCGACGCGAACGCTCATGGGGGATTTCCTCTAGCAAATTAGGGCGCATAAAAGTGGCGTCAGAGTGGCGCTGTGGTTGTTGTGGGTCAAGGAAAAACCACCGGGTGGGTGCCTCGATAGATTGCGCCCGGAGACTGTGCTAAAAAGACTGCCACGGCGTAGCAGCCCTTGAATTCCAAGGCTTGCGGCGCTCATCCTGTGCAACATCAGGCAGTACACACCGAAAACCGATTCGCTGTGGCGATGGTAGAGCAGATATGGAACAGCATTCCAACGCCTTGAGAGTGATGGTGATCGACGATTCGAAAACGATCCGCCGCACCGCCGAGACACTGTTGAAGAACATGGGGTGCGAGGTCATCACCGCCATCGACGGTTTCGATGCCCTGGCGCGGATTGTGGATCATCACCCGCACATTATCTTTGTCGACATCATGATGCCGCGCCTGGATGGCTACCAGACCTGCGCCCTGGTGAAGAACAACCCGGCGTTCAAGGCGATCCCGGTGATCATGTTGTCCTCCAGGGATGGCCTGTTCGACAAGGCCAAGGGGCGCATCGTGGGTGTCGATCAATTTTTGACCAAGCCTTTCAGCAAGGAAGAACTGCTGGGTGCGATCAAGGCCTATGTGCCTGCCTTCGCCGCAGTAGAACAAGCACACTGACGCCACCCCACAAGGGCCGGCGCCGACCAATGTAGTGGGGAAAACCATGGCACGTGTTCTGATCGTCGACGACTCGCCGACCGAAATGTACAAACTGACCGGCATGCTGGAAAAGCACGGCCATCAAGTCCTGAAAGCCGAAAACGGCGCGGACGGCGTAGCGCTGGCTCGTCAGGAAAAGCCCGACGCCGTGTTGATGGACATCGTGATGCCGGGCCTCAACGGCTTCCAGGCCACCCGCCAGTTGTCCAAGGAGCCGGAAACCAACGGTATTCCGATCATCATCATCACCACCAAGGACCAGGAAACCGACAAGATCTGGGGTGCACGCCAGGGCGCCAAGGATTACCTGACCAAGCCGGTGGACGAAGACACACTGATCGCCACCCTGAACAAGGTACTGGCCGGCTAAAGGCTCGCGATCATGACCGAGTCGCAAACCGCCTTCGAGCTGCTGCTGGACATCGACCGCCGTTGCCGCCTGCTGGCCGCCGACCTGCCGTCCCAGGAAACCCGCCTGCAACGCTGGAGCGGTATCGGCTTTCGCCTGGGGCCACACTGGTACGTGGCGCCCATGGGCGAGGTCGCCGAGGTGTTGCATGAACCGCGCTGCACCTTGATGCCGGGGGTCAAACCCTGGGTCAAGGGCGTGGCCAACCTGCGCGGGCGCTTGCTGCCGGTGCTGGACCTGGGCGGTTTCCTTGGCCTTGAGTTATCCAAGGCGTGCAAGCAAAGGCGGGTGCTGGTCGTGGAGTTCAATGACGTGTTTGTCGGGCTGCTGGTAGACGAAGTGGTCGGTATGCAGCACTTCCCATTGGATGCCTGGATGGCCAGCACCGCGTCCGGCGCGCCGTTTATCCAGGGCCAGTTCGACGGCGACCCGCAGTGGCAAGTCTTCAGCCCCTTCGCTTTGGCCCAGGCCCCTGGCTTCATGGATGTCGCCGCATGAGCACCGTTACTACGCCCAAACCCCAGGCCGCTTCGCGCAGCCGTTCGCAGATCATTGTGCTGTTTATCGCCTTGATCGTGTTCATCATGTTGCTGTTCGCCAACTTTGCGTACCTCAACACCCAGTCCACCTACGACAAGCAGTACATCGGCCACGCCGGTGAGCTGCGCGTGCTGTCCCAGCGCATTGCCAAGAACGCCACCGAAGCCGCCGCCGGCAAGGCCGCCGCGTTCAAGCTGCTGGGCGAGGCGCGCAACGATTTTGCCCAGCGCTGGGGCTACCTGAAAAAGGGTGATCCGCAAACCGGCTTGCCCGCCGCACCCAGCGCGGTGCGCGCCGAAATGCGTGCCGTGCAGACCGACTGGGAAGCGCTGCTGAAAAACACCGATGCGATCCTCGCCAGCGAGCAGACCGTTCTGTCCCTGCACCAGGTGGCTGCGACCCTGGCCGAAACCGTGCCGCAACTGCAAATGGAGTCGGAAAAAGTCGTCGATATCCTGCTGCAACGCGGCGCCCCGGCCAGCCAGGTGGCGTTGGCCCAGCGCCAGTCGCTGCTGGCCGAACGGATCCTGGGGGCGGTCAACACCGTGCTTGCGGGCGATGAAACCGCCGTGCAGGCCGCCGATGCCTTCGGTCGCGACGCCAACCGTTTTGGCGTGGTGCTCAACGGTATGCTCAACGGCAACCCCGGGCTGCGTATCACTCAGGTCGAAGACCCTGACGCCCGTACGCGGCTGGTGGAGATTGCCGAGCTGTTCGAGTTTGTCTCAGGCTCCGTGGATGAAATCCTCGAAACCTCGCCGCAGTTATTCCAGGTGCGGGCTTCGGCGAGCCATATCTTCAACCTGTCGCAAACCCTGCTCGATGAAGCCTCGCACCTGGCCACCGGTTTTGAAAACCTCGCCGGCGGGCGCAGTTTCGACACCATCGGCGGCTATCTGCTGGGCCTGCTGGCGCTGGCCTCGATCATCCTGATCGGCTTGGTGATGGTGCGCGAGACCAACCGCCAACTGCGTGAAACCGCCGAGAAGAACGAGCGCAATCAGAACGCGATCATGCGCCTGCTGGATGAAATCGAAGACCTGGCCGACGGCGACCTCACTGTCACCGCCTCGGTTACCGAAGACTTCACCGGCACCATCGCCGATTCGATCAACTATTCCGTGGATCAATTGCGTGACCTGGTCGCCACCATCAACCTGACGGCCGGGCAAGTCGCCGGTGCGGTGCAAGACACTCAGGCCACCGCCATGCACCTGGCCCAGGCGTCGGAACATCAAGCGCAGCAGATTGCCGAAGCGTCTACCGCGATCAACCAGATGGCGCAGTCGATCGACCAGGTATCGGCCAACGCCGCCGAGTCCTCAGCGGTGGCAGAGCGCTCGGTTGAGATCGCCAACAAAGGCAACGAGGTGGTGCACAACACCATCCATGGCATGGACAACATTCGCGAACAGATCCAGGACACCGCCAAGCGCATCAAGCGCCTGGGCGAGTCATCCCAGGAAATTGGCGACATCGTCAGCCTGATCGACGACATTGCCGACCAGACCAATATCCTCGCCCTCAACGCCGCGATCCAGGCCAGCATGGCAGGCGATGCCGGGCGCGGTTTTGCGGTGGTGGCCGATGAGGTGCAACGCCTGGCCGAGCGCTCGTCGGCGGCCACCCGGCAGATCGAAACTCTGGTGCGGGCGATCCAGGCCGACACCAACGAAGCAGTGATCTCCATGGAGCAGACCACCACCGAGGTGGTGCGCGGCGCACGCCTGGCCCAGGATGCCGGGGTCGCGCTGGAAGAGATCGAAGGCGTGTCGAAAACCCTGGCGGCGCTGATCCAGAGCATTTCCAATGCAGCGCAGCAGCAGACGTCTTCGGCCGGGCAGATTTCCCTGACCATGAATGTGATCCAGCAGATCACCACACAGACGTCGTCGGGGTCGACCGCGACCGCCGAGAGCATTGGTAACCTGGCGAAGATGGCCAGTCAGTTGCGCAGGTCGGTGTCGGGTTTCACCTTGCCGCCACCCAAGCAGGTGGACGATTGAAATACGACCTGAAGAACGCCACAGTCCAATTGTGGGAGCTGGCTTGCCTGCGATAGCGGTCTGTCAAATACAGATGTATTGCTGACCCACCGCTATCGCAGGCAAGCCAGCTCCCACATTGGATCTCCATTGTTTGTGAGATACCAGCAACCCACGAATTCTAAGCGGAGCAGTTATGGTTGATCGGCACGACTACGTGGCCCTCGAATGGGTCAAGGGCGACATTGCCGAAACCCTGAAACAGGCCCGTTCGGCGCTGGACGCTTACGTTGAAACCGGCGACGGCGACACCCTCGACAATTGCCTGGCCGGGATCCACCAGGTGCATGGCGCGCTGCAAATGGTCGAGTTCTACGGCGCGGCGCTGTTGGCCGAAGAGATCGAGGAACTGGCCCTGGCGCTCCAGACCGGTCGCGTCAGCCAGCGCGAAGAAAGCATCCGCCTGCTGCAACAGGCCCTCGGCCAGTTGCCGCTGTACCTGGATCGCGTACACAGCGCCCGCCGCGACCTGCCGCTGGTGGTACTGCCGCTGCTCAACGACCTGCGCACTGCGCGGGGTGAAAGCCTGTTGTCTGAAACCAGCCTGTTCAGCCCGCAACTGCTGTCGATCGCGCCGCTGCCTGATGAAACACTGGCCCAACGAGCAACGCCGCAGTTGCATGAGCAGTTGCGCCAATGGCACCCCTTGCTGCAACAAGCCCTCGCCGGGTTGCTGCGTGAAGACCACGGCCCGAGCAACCTGGAAGATATGGCGCGGGTGTTCGCACGCCTTGAGGCGTTGTGCCAGGGCGCGCCGTTGTTACCGCTGTGGCAGGTGGCCTCGGCACTGGTCGAGGGCATGTTGACCGGCGTGGTCGCCAACAGCCCGGCGCTGCGCAGCCTGCTCAAGGCCAGCGGCAAACAACTCAAGCGCCTGCTGGCCCAGGGCATTGACGGCATCAATCAGCCTGCGCCGGATGAGCTGCTCAAAAGCCTGTTGTTTTACGTGGCCAAAGTCACCCGACCGACGCCGCGCATGCAAAGCCTTAAAGAGCGCTATGGCCTGGATGAAGCTTTGCCCGACAGCGCCGTGGTCGACGCCGAGCGTGCGCGAATGGCCGGGCCGGACCGCAATGCCATGGGGTCGGTGCTCGGTGCCTTGTGTGAGGAACTGGTGCGGGTCAAGGAGCGCCTCGATCTGTTCGTACGCAGCGACCGCCAGCACATCGACGAACTCGACGCACTGCTGGCGCCCCTGCGGCAGATCGCCGACACCCTCGCCGTACTGGGTTTTGGCCAGCCGCGCAAAGTGATCATCGACCAGTTGGCCGTCGTGCTGAGCCTGGCCCAGGGGCAACGCGAACCCAATGACGCGGTGCTGATGGACGTGGCAGGCGCGTTGCTCTACGTCGAAGCCACGCTGGCGGGCATGATCGGCACGGTGGAGCCGCAAAGCCGCGAAGAAAGCCGGCTGCCCACCACCGACCTGACCCAGATCCATCAGTTGGTGATTGCTGAATCCTGCCAGTGCCTCAAACAAGCCAAGGAACTGGTGATCGACTGCGTCGAAGCCCATTGGGACCGCCAGCGTCTGGAATCCTTGCCGCAATTGCTGAGCCAGGTGCGTGGCGCGCTGGCGATGATCCCTTTGCCGCGTGCGGCGAGCCTGATGCGCGGCTGCACCGATTATGTCGACGAGCAGTTGATGATCAGCGACGTCGCGCCTTCGCCGGTGCAACTGGAGCAGTTCGCCGATGTGATCAGCAGCCTGGAGTATTACCTGGAACGCATGCTCCAAGACCCTGACGCCGCTGGCGAGCGCGTGCTGGAGCGGGCCACCCAAAGCCTGGCGGCGCTGGGTTATCTGCCGGCCGAAAAACCCTGGCGCCAGGCATTGGTCGCGCCCGATGGCGCACTGTCGACCGAACAGGTACCGAGCCAATCCCAATTTGACGCACTGGCAAGCCCCACGTCAGGCCTTAATCCTCCGGCCCTGCAACGCCCCGGCAGCCTGCTGCCACCGCCGGCGGGTGAAGAGCCGATTGACGATGAGCTGCGCGAAGTCTTCCTCGAAGAAACCGACGAAGTTCTCGACGTGCTGCACCGCAACCTGCCCAACAGTGCGGACAAAACCGCCCAGGGCGAAATGCGCCGTGCCTTCCATACGTTGAAGGGCAGCGGTCGCATGGTCCGTGCCCTGGTGCTGGCCGAACTGGCCTGGGCCGTGGAAAACCTGCTCAACCGTGTGTTGGAACGCAGCGTCGCCCTTGGCGCCGAGGTGCAGCAGGTGCTGGATGAGGCCGTGGCTGTGCTGCCGGAATTGATCGCCGATTTTGCCATCGACGACCAACGCCAGCGCGACGAAGTCGACGCCCTGGCCGCCCGCGCCCATGCCTTGGCCAGTGGCGCGGCAACAACCGCTGGCGAGCCCCATGACCCGATGCTGATGGAGATCTTCCGCAACGAAGCCCAGAGCCATCTGGACAGCCTCAACCACTTCCTGCACCACGCCGCCGAACAGGTGCCGTTGCAGGTCAGTGATGAACTGCAACGCGCCCTGCATACGCTCAAGGGCAGTGCCTACATGGCCGGGGTGTTGCCCATCGCCGAGCTGGCGCGCCCCCTCGACCACCTGACTCGCGAATACAAGGCCCATCGCTTGCCCCTGGACCTGGACGAAGTGGAGTTGCTGCTGGAAGCCGAAGGGCTGTTCCAGCGTGGCCTGCGCGACCTGGACAGCGATCCCCTGGCACCCATTCAGGGCGCAGCGGATCTGATCAGACGCACCCAAAGCCTGTTGGACCAGCAGCTTGCAGCGCTGCTCGAAGCCCCTGGCAGCGGCCTGCCGATCAAGCGCGATCGGCATTTGATCACCAACTTCCTGGCCCAGGGCATGGACATTCTGCTCGACGCCGACAACCTGTTGCGCCGCTGGCAGCAACATCCCGGCGAACGCCAGGAACTGACCGCCTTGCTGGATGAGCTGACCACCTTGGGGGAGGGCGCGCACATCGCCGACCTGCACGCTATCGACGCGTTGTGCGAGGCCTTGCTCGACCTGTATGGCGCTGTGGAAGAAAGCAGCCTGGCGGTCAGCGAGCGGTTTTTCCATGAGGCGGAACAGGCCCATGAGGCGCTGATCAACATGCTCGACCAACTGGCTGCCGGCCAGGAAATCAGCCCGGCACCTGCGCGGGTACAAGCCTTGCACGCGTTGCTGGATGACGCGCTGGACCCGTCCGCCACCGGCCTGATCAAAAGCGACGGCAGCCGCGCCCTGAGCATTTCGGAACTGGGTGCTGCCACTGCGCAGTTGGATCAGCAAACAGCCATGGATGATGAGATTGTCGACATCTTTCTTGAGGAGGCCGTGGATATCCTCGACAGTGCCGGGCAGTCCCTCAAGCGCTGGTTGCTGGAGCCCGAAAGCGCCGCGCCGTTGTCCTCACTGCAACGGGACCTGCACACCCTCAAGGGCGGTGCGCGCATGGCCGAAATCGACCCGGTGGGTGACTTGGCCCATGAGCTGGAGTGCCTGTACGAGGGCCTGGTGGACCGCCGCTACAGTTACACCCCCGAGCTGTCCCAGGTGCTGATGGCCAGCCACGAACGGTTGGCTTTGCAACTGGAAGAACTGCAACAGCAGCAGCCTTTGAGCGACGCTGCCGAGCTGATCGCCAAACTGCGTGAGCTGCGCCAGAACAGCGCGCCGGCGACTCCGGCTGCGGCGGCGCCGGCCTCAGGTGCAGACCCTGAATTGCTGGATATCTTCCTCGAAGAGGCCGCCGATATCCTCGACAGTTCAGGCAGCGCGTTGCTGCGCTGGCAGGCCGAGCCGGGCAACCGCCAGGAAGTCGAAACCCTGCTGCGTGACCTGCACACCCTCAAGGGCGGGGCGCGCATGGTAGAGATCGGGCCGATTGGCGATTTGGCCCATGAGCTGGAGTTTCTCTACGAGGGGCTATCCGCCGGGTTGCTGGCGCCGACCCCAGAGCTGTTTGCGCTGCTGCAAGGTTGCCATGATCGTTTGGCACAGATGGTCGACGCTGTAGCGGATGGGCTGCCGGTGGGGGCGGTGGACAAACTTATCGAGCGCATCAAAAGCCTGGTGCACCCCAGTGTAGAGCCGGTGGTGCCCGTGGCGTTGCCTGCGGGCAAGGCTGAAGCGGTGGTCGACCCCGCAGCCGACATGGTGAAAATCTCCGCCGAACTGCTCGACGACCTGGTTAACCTCGCCGGTGAAACCTCGATTTTCCGTGGCCGTATCGAGCAGCAAGTCAACGATGCGCGCATTGCATTGAATGAAGTGCAAACCACCATCGAGCGGATGCGCGATCAATTGCGCCGGCTCGACAGCGAAACCCAGGGGCGCCTGCTCAGCCGTCAGCAGGCCGAGGCCGAACGCCTGGGCTACGAAGAGTTTGACCCACTGGAAATGGATCGCCATTCGCAGTTGCAGCAGCTGTCCCGCGCGCTGTCCGAATCGGCCTCCGACCTGCTCGACCTCAAGGACACCCTGGAGCAGCGTCATCAGGATGCCCACGATTTGCTCCAGCAACAGGCGCGCATCAACACCGAATTGCAGGAGGGTCTGATGCGCACGCGCATGGTGCCTTTCGAGCGGATGCTGCCACGCCTCAAGCGCATCGTGCGCCAAGTGGCGCAGGAGCTGGGCAAGGACGTTGAGTTTATCGTCGGCAATGCCGAAGGCGAGATGGACCGCAACGTGCTCGAACGCATGGCGGCGCCACTGGAACATATGCTGCGCAATGCCGTCGACCACGGTCTGGAATCGCGTGAGGTGCGGTTGCAGGCGGGCAAGCCGGAAAAGGGGCGCATTACCCTGGACCTGACCCACGAAGGCGGCGACATCGTCTTCGACATGCGTGACGACGGCGCCGGCGTGCCCCTTGAAGCGGTGCGGCGCAAGGCGATCAAGCGCGGCCTGCTCGGCCCGGATCAAACCATCAGCGACCGCGACGTGCTGCAGTTCATCCTGCAGCCGGGCTTTTCCACGGCAGAAAAAATCACCCAGATCTCCGGGCGCGGCGTGGGCATGGACGTGGTGCACGAAGAAGTGCGTCAGCTCGGCGGCTCGATGGTGATCGACTCGACCCCAGGCGTGGGCGTGCACTTTCGTATTCGCCTGCCGTTTACCGTGTCGGTCAACCGTGCGTTGATGGTGCAATGCGCAGACGACCAGTACGCAATTCCCCTCAACACCCTTGAAGGCCTGGTGCGCGTACTGCCCCACGAACTGGCCGGGCACTACCAGCAAGATCCGCCGCATTATGAATACGCCGGCCAGCGCTACGAGTTGTTTTACCTGGGTGATCTGCTGCACACCGTCAGCCGCCCGAAACTGCTCGGCCAATACCAACCGCTGCCGGTGTTGCTGGTGCATTGCAATGAACGGCGCGTAGCGGTGCATGTGGACGCCATGGCCGGCACCCGCGAGATCGTGGTCAAGGGCCTGGGGCCGCAGTTTGCCGGGGTACAGGGCGTGCCCGGTGCGACCATCCTCGGTGATGGCCGCGTGGTGTTGATCATTGACCTGCTCGCGCATATCCGCGCCCGCCAACCGGCCTTGCCGGCCCAGGCAGTGGATGTGCCACTGGTCCTCAACGACCCGCTGAAAAAACGCCCGCTGCTGGTACTGGTGGTGGACGACTCGGTCACCGTGCGCAAAGTCACCAGCCGCCTGCTGGAGCGCAATGGAATGAACGTGCTTACCGCCAAGGACGGCATTGATGCCCTCGCGGTGCTTGAAGAACACACCCCGGACCTGATGCTGCTCGACATCGAAATGCCGCGCATGGACGGCTTCGAAGTGGCCATCCAGATACGCAATGACCCGCGCCTGATGCGCCTGCCGATCATCATGATCACCTCGCGCACCGGCCAGAAACACCGCGACCGCGCCATGGCCATTGGCGTCAACGACTACCTCGGCAAGCCGTACCAAGAGTCGGTGCTGCTGGAAAGCATCGCCTACTGGAGCAAGTCCCATGCTTGACCACCGCGCCAGCCAACTCACCGGCCTGCTGCTGCCCCTGGCCGACCGCCACCTGGTGCTGCCCAACGTGGCCATCGCAGAGCTGATCGACTTCCAGCGCGGCGAACCGGCCAGCGATGCACCGCCGTGGTACCTGCGGCAAGTGACCTGGCGTGATCGGCAAATCCCCTTGATCAGCTTTGAAGCCGTGTGCGGTGAAGCCAGCGTGACCGGCGAACGCTCGCGGATCGTGGTGTTGAATGCGTTGGGGGGCAGGCCCACGTTGAAATTCATTGCGCTGGTTATTCAGGGCATTCCCCGCTCGTACAAACTCGATAGCGAGTTGAGCTATGTGGATGTGCCGCTGTGCCCGCTGGAACTGGCGGCAGTGCAGGTAGGGGAGCAGGTGGCGAAGGTGCCGGATTTGATGGGGTTGGAGGCGCTGTTGGTTGAGTCCGGCCTGGCCTGAACATAAGCCTTGTGAAATTCCAATGTGGGAGCTGGCTTGCCTGCGATAGCGGTGGGTCAGCAATACATCTGTATTTGACAGACCGCTATCGCAGGCAAGCCAGCTCCCACACTGAATTGTGCTTGGCCCAAGATCTCAATCAATCCGCGCAAACCGCTCAATTACCGGTTGCTCCCGATGCTCGGCCTGCCATAAGTCGTAGGCACTTTGCATCGACAACCATAACTGGGCTTTACTCACGCCAGCCCGTTCCAACCGAACGGCAAGGTCCGGGCTGACCGGGGCGTGGCCATGCAAGATCCTTGAAAAAGTCTCGCGGGCGAAGCCAAGACGTCGCGCCATCTCGGTAATGGTGATGCCCAAGGCTGGGATAACGTCCTCAAGTAAAATTTCACCTGGGTGAGTTGGGTTGTGCATCGGCATGTTGGTACGTCCTTCGACTATGGGCATTCAACCGCGAAGGCTAGAAGGACCAGTTCCAAGCAACAACCCCAAAACGCTGTATGAAACTTCCTGCACGCCCTTCGACATAAAAGGCTTCGGATTTTTCCTGCAAGATTTTGGGCCGTGCATGAACTTGTGGTGAGAGGTCCGCACGCCTAGTCTTCGTCCCGTCATCGCAAAAAACGGTGACACGGACGTGCAAGTCCGGTTACATGTCGGCGCACCAACGCCCATAGCCATTCAACGGGCGTTTTTTATGCCTGCTGTACTCGTTATGGCGGCTGTGCGTGGGAGACTCTTCGGAGTCTGCCGGGGTCCGATATGCCCGGTCTTGCACACCTGCGCACAGCTGCCACCTTGATTCGCGTGCAAGCGGAAGAGGGCAGCTTCCATCACATATCGGAGCTGTAAATCATGATCAAACCTACCCCCAATCCACCCCTTTTCACCGTCAACCCCCACCAAACCACCGAAACCCTGCTGGTCAACGCCAGTGAAACCCTGTCCTCCCTCAACGCACTCACCTGCAACCTGGCCTTTGACCTGGACACTTCCCAGCGCGCCATCATGCTCGGGATTCAGCAAATGGCAGAGTTTGGTCAGTTGTTGGTCGATAGGGCACTTGAGCAAATCAGCCATTCGCCGGAATTTTCAAACGGTCCCAAATAGGGACTGATCGGTCCTTGTTTGGGACCGATATCTAACAAGCAACGCTGAGCAAATGTGGGAGGGAGCAAGCCCCCTCCCACATTTTGAGCTTTGTTACTCCAGGCGTAACGGTCTGCCGCTGAGCTTGATTGATAGCACCTAAATTCACTCCTAAGGTACAGCCCCACGACAGCAAACCCCGTGGAGCGACCATGACAACAACCATCACCCCCGACTCGCGCTGGACGCGGCGGCGCGACGAGAAGCAGCGGCGGCTCGGGCTGGTCAAACAGTATGCAGACGGGGCGGTGCTGCCCAGTGACAAGATCGTCGAGGCGCTTGAAGCGCTGATCCTCCCCGGCGACCGCGTGGTACTGGAAGGCAACAACCAGAAGCAGGCCGACTTCCTCTCGCGCTCCCTGGCCAAGGCCAACCCGGCCAAGCTCCACGATTTGCACATGATCATGCCCAGTGTCGGGCGCGCCGAGCACCTGGACCTGTTTGAAAAGGGCATCGCCCGCAAGCTCGACTTTTCCTTCGCCGGCACTCAATCCCTGCGCATCAGCCAGTTGCTGGAAGACGGGCTGCTGGAAATCGGCGCGATCCATACCTACATCGAACTCTATGCGCGCCTGGTGGTGGACCTGATCCCCAACGTGGTGCTCTCGGCCGGCTTCATGGCCGACCGTGCCGGCAATATCTACACCGGCGCCAGCACCGAAGACACCCCGGCGCTGATCGAACCCGCCGCGTTCAGCGATGGCATCGTCATTGTGCAGGTCAACCAGTTGGTGGACGACGTCACCGACTTGCCCCGTGTGGACATCCCCGCAAGCTGGGTGGATTTCGTGGTGGTGGCCGACAAGCCTTTCTACATCGAACCGCTGTTCACCCGCGACCCGCGCCATATCAAGCCGGTGCATGTGCTGATGGCGATGATGGCGATCCGTGGCATCTACGAAAAACACAATGTGCAGTCGCTCAACCATGGCATCGGCTTCAACACCGCCGCCATCGAATTGATCCTCCCCACCTACGGCGAATCCCTGGGGCTCAAGGGCAAGATCTGCCGCAACTGGACCCTCAACCCACACCCCACGTTGATCCCGGCGATTGAAAGCGGTTGGGTCGAGAGCGTGCATTGCTTCGGCACCGAGCTGGGCATGGAAAACTACATCGCCGCCCGCCCGGATGTGTTCTTCACCGGCCGCGACGGCTCGATGCGCTCCAATCGCATGTTCTGCCAACTGGCCGGCCAGTACGCGGTGGACCTGTTTATCGGCGCCACCCTGCAAGTGGATGGCGATGGGCATTCCAGCACCGTGACCCGTGGCCGCCTTGCCGGTTTCGGTGGTGCGCCGAACATGGGCCACGACCCACGTGGTCGTCGGCACGGCACACCGGCCTGGCTGGATATGCGCCATGACGATGCGCCCGAGGCCTTGCTTGAGCGCGGCAAAAAACTTGTGGTGCAAATGGTCGAGACCTTCCAGGAGGGCGGCAAACCGACCTTTGTCGACACCCTCGACGCGGTGGAAGTGGCACGTAAAAGCGGCATGCCGCTGGCGCCGATCATGATCTACGGCGACGACGTTACCCACTTGCTCACCGAAGAAGGCATCGCCTACCTCTACAAGGCGCGCTCCCTGGAAGAGCGCCAGGCAATGATCGCTGCCGTCGCCGGGGTGACGGCAATCGGTATGCGCCATAACCCCAAGGACACCGCCCGTATGCGTCGCGAAGGCTTGATCGCCTTGCCCGAAGACTTGGGTATCCGCCGCACCGACGCCACCCGCGAGTTGCTGGCTGCCAAGAGCGTAGCCGACCTGGTGGAATGGTCCGGCGGCTTGTACAACCCGCCTGCCAAATTCAGGAGCTGGTAAATGCACGCTCTCAAACAGCATGAACTGAGCCTGGCTGATCGCCTGGCGGATATGGCCGTCGACGCGCTGATCGATGAAGCGGATTTGTCGCCTAAACCCGCCTTGGTAGACCGGCGCGGCAACGGCGCCCACAGTGATTTGCACCTGGGCCTGATGCACGCCTCGGCGCTGTCGCTGTGGCCGATGTTCAAGGAAATGGCCGAGGCTGCCCTTGAATTCGGTGAAGTCGGTGTGCCCTTGCGTGAAGCACTCGGCCGTCTTGGCCGCGAAGGCGAGCAAGCGATGCTCATCACTACCAACGGCGTAAATACCCATCGCGGCGCAATCTGGGCTCTTGGTTTGCTCACCGCAGCAGCGGCCCTGCAACCACGCGCCGTAACCCTGACCGCGGCCAAACTAGCTCTGCTCGAAGACCGCTTCGCGCCGCAACCGCTGAGCCACGGCGCACAGGTCGCCCAGCGCTACGGCGCACGCGGTGCCCGTGAAGAAGCGCAACTGGGCTTCCCCGCTGTGATGCAACGCGGCCTGCCGCAACTGCATAAAAGCCGCGGGCAAAACGCCGGTGAGCAGAATGCCCGCCTGGATGCCTTGCTCGCGATCATGACCGAGCTGGCCGACACCTGCGTGCTCTACCGCGCCGGCACTGAAGGCCTCCAAGCCATGCAGCAAGGCGCCCAGGCCGTGCTCGACGCTGGCGGTAGCGCAACCCTCGCGGGCCGTCGCCAACTGCACGCACTGGACCAGCAACTCCTGGCCCTGAATGCCTCCCCTGGCGGCGCTGCCGACTTGCTCGCCGCCTGCCTGTTTATCGACCGCCTCGACGGAGCGTTGTGATGGAAACCTTATCCTTTGAATTCCCCGCGGGCCAGCCGCCAAAAGGCCGCGCGCTGGTGGGTTGCGTCGGTTCGGGCGACCTCGAAGTGCTGCTGGAGCCGGGCACTCCCGGCACGCTGACCATCCAAGTGCAGACCTCGGTCAACGGCGCCGAGCAACGTTGGCAGCACCTGTTCGAACGCATCTTCCAGGAGCAGACGCCACCTGCCTTGAACATCGATATCCACGATTTCGGCGCCACCCCCGGCGTGGTGCGTTTGCGCCTGGAGCAAGGTTTCGAGGAGGTCGGCCATGACTGATTTGCTCAACAAACACAGCTTCGTCGAACTCGGTGCGCGGCAGCGCGCCAAGGCGTTGTTGGATGCTGGCACTTATCGTGAACTGATCGACCCGTTCCAACGGGTCATGTCGCCGTGGCTCAGCCGCCAGGGCGTAGTGCCCCAGGCGGATGACGGTGTGGTGATTGCCAAGGGCAGCATCGGCGGTTTGCCGGTGGTGGTCGCCGCTATCGAGGGCAATTTCCAAGGCGGCAGCCTCGGTGAAGTCGGTGGCGCAAAAATCGCGGGGGCACTGGAACTGGCCGCCGAAGACAACCGCAACGCCATACCGACCCGCGCCGTGCTGCTGCTGGAGACCGGTGGGGTGCGCTTGCAGGAAGCCAATCTGGGGCTGGCCGCGATTGCTGATATCCATGCTGCGATTGTCGACCTGCGCCAGTACCAGCCGGTGGTCGGTGTGGTGGCGGGCAGTGTCGGTTGTTTTGGCGGTATGTCCATCGCTGCCGGACTGTGCAGTTACCTGGTGGTCACCCGCGAAGCGCGCCTGGGTTTGAATGGCCCGCAAGTGATCGAGCAGGAGGCCGGCCTGGAAGAATACGACTCCCGCGACCGGCCTTTCATCTGGAGCCTTACGGGCGGCGAACAACGTTTTAACAGTGGCTTGGCCGACCGTTACGTGGCGGACGATGTGGTGCAGATCCAGCAGACCGTGAGCGCGCTGTTGCAACACGGGGCGCCCGAACAACCCCGCAGCCGGCGCGCTGACTTCTACCTGGCGCGGCTGGCCGAACTCGACACAGCGGCGCAAATCGAGCCCGCGACGGTTCGCGCTCTGTATCAGGGAGAACGCCCATGAGAGGGTTACAGTGGTTCAATGCATTGAGCGCTGGCGCAGCACCCGTAGAGGGCTTGCCGGACTCATTGAAAGTCGCAGACGGCGTATTGGGTGAACAGGCGGTGCGCTTTATCGCCGTGGTCACCGACCCGAATAACCGCTTCCCGCGTGCGCGCAATGGCGAAGTCGGGTTGCTGGAAGGTTGGGGGCTAGCCAAGGCCGTCGATGAAGCCATCGAAAGGGGTGACAAACGCCCGCTGATCGCCATCGTCGATGTGCCCAGCCAAGCCTATGGCCGTCGTGAAGAAGCCCTCGGCATTCACCAGGCCCTGGCCGCCGCTGCCGACAGCTACGCTCGCGCACGCCTGGCCGGCCACCCGGTGATTGCACTGCTGGTGGGCAAGGCCATGTCTGGCGCATTCCTGGCCCACGGTTACCAGGCCAATCGCTTGATCGCCCTGCGCGACCCTGGGGTGATGGTGCATGCCATGGGCAAGGCTTCGGCTGCGCGGGTGACCCTGCGTAGCGTCGAAGAATTGGAAGCCCTGGCCGCCAGTGTGCCGCCGATGGCCTATGACATCGACAGTTATGCCAGCCTGGGTTTGCTCTGGGAGACCTTGTCGGTGAGCCAGATTGAACAGCCGACAACGGACGATGTGGCGCGGGTCAGCGATTGCCTGGTGCAGGCGATCAAAGATGTCGTGCAACCCGATTTAAAAGGACGTCTCGGTGCGACTAATCGCACCGCCTCAAGCCATGTACGCCAACTGCTGCGGGAACAATGGTGAACGCCCATGACTTGCTCTGGGGCATGACCCCGGCGCACCTGCCTGCGGATGCTCCGGCCTGGGCGCGGGACGCGCTGAGCGCCGGCCATCCAGTAGTGGTGCGGCGCGCCATTACCGAAGCAGGTCAAGTGGCGGTTGGCGTACGTGGGCGTCTGCGTGAGCAGCGTTATGGGGCGGTGATGCCTGTTGCTGCGGTGCAACGGCGCGTGGCGCCCGAAGACTTGCGCCAGGTGATCTCGCCACGGGATTTACCGGCGCTGCGGGCGCTCGATCAACTGCGGCCAGTGTTGGCGCAGTATCACTGGGGCGTCAGCGGCAGCGCCGGATTTGAATTGGCGAGCGGCGTCGAAGCGTTGCATGCCATGAGTGATCTGGATTTGATCCTGCGCACTCCCGAACCGCTTGATCGCAACGCGGCGCGTGCATTGCTGGCGAAATTCGACACCGCACCGTGCGCCGTGGACCTGCAACTGCAAACCCCGTTTGGCGCTGTTGCCTTGCGCGAATGGGCCACAGGCTCACGCCGCGTACTGCTCAAAACCACTGGCGGCGCGCACCTTGTACTTGACCCCTGGCAGGCCGTGGCATGAGCAGCTTGTTGGTGTTTCCGGGGCAGGGCGCCCAGCGCGTGGGCATGCTCCAGGCGCTATCGGCCCAGGTTCTGGAAGAAGCCAGTGATGCCTTGGGTGAAGATGTTCGTCGGCTCGATTCGGCGCAAGCCTTGGCGAGCACGCGTGCGGTGCAACTGTGCCTGCTGATCGTCGGCGTTGCCCATGCCCAGCAGTTGCACCATACGCCTGACTACGTGGCGGGCCTGTCGATCGGCGCCTACCCGGCCGCCGTCATCGCCGGCGCCCTGGACTTCGCCGATGCGCTGAAACTGGTCAGCCTGCGTGGCGAGCTGATGCAACAGGCTTATCCACAAGGCTACGGCATGACCGCCCTGATCGGCCCCGATTTATCCACGGTTGAAGCCTTGCTGGCAGATATCCACAGCGCCGCAACTCCGGTGTATCTGGCCAATATCAACGCCGACAACCAGACCGTGATCGCCGGCAGCAATGAAGCGATGCAGCGTGTCGCCGAGCGCATCAAAGGCAACGGCGTCGCCAAGCGTCTGGCAGTGAGCGTGCCGTCCCACTGTGCGCTGCTGGAAGCGCCGGCCAAGGTGCTTGCCCAAGCGTTCGTCCCACTCAAGGCGCCGCGCATCACCTACCTGAGCAGCACCCGCGCGCGACCTATCCACAACCCTGAGCAACTGCGCGATGACCTGGCCTTCAACATGTGCCGCGTCGTCGACTGGCGCGGCACCGTGCAAGGCGCCTACGAGCGTGGCGTACGCCTGCAAATCGAACTGCCCCCGTGCGCGGTGCTCACTGGTCTGTCACGCCGCGTGTTCGAACAAGGCACGGTGATCGCCTGCGAAGGCGCACGCCTGGACACCTTGCAGGCCCTGCTGCAAGAGGAGGAGCGCCGCCACCGATAAAGCAACACCCAAGGCTTTCGAAGCACAACAACAACAATTTCGAACGAGCACTTTGAGGACAACAATCATGATTATCTACGGTGTGGCGTTTCTGGCGCTGTGCACGTTGGCCGGCCTGTTTGTCGGTGAACTGCTGGGCAAATGGATGGGTATCCCGGCTAACGTCGGCGGGGTGGGTATCGCCATGTTGCTGCTGATTGGCCTGGGCAGTTACCTCGGCAAGCGTGGCTTGTTTACCGGCAAGTCGGAGCAGGGCGTGAGCTTCTGGGCTGCGATTTATATCCCGATTGTGGTGGCGATGGCCGCCCAGCAAAACGTGTATGGCGCCATCAGTGGTGGGCCCATGGCGATTCTGGCCGGGACCCTCGCCGTGGTGCTCGGCTTTGCCCTGGTACCGGTGCTGGTGCGTATCGGTAACCGCGAGCCGGTTGCAGCTGTTCCGACCAAAGACGCCGGGTGATCGCCATGTACGAATCGATGATGAAAGTGATCACCGGGTACGGATTGATCAGTGGTTTTGCCGTGATCGGCCTGACCATGTGGGTTTCCTACTGGATCTCTGACACTTTTACCAAAGGCCGCCTGCATGGCTCGGCCATTGCCATTCTGTTGGGCCTGGTGTTGTCGTATGTGGGAGGCGCTTTTACTGGCGGCTCCAAGGGCGTGGTGGATATTCCACTGTTGTCAGGCATTGGCCTGTTGGGCGGCGCGATGCTGCGGGACTTCGCTATTGTAGCCACGGCGTTTGGCGTGAGTGTCGATGAGTTGAAGCGCGCCGGATACGTCGGCGTGCTGGCTCTGTTTGTCGGTGTGGGCTCGTCGTTTGTTGCCGGGGTAGGGGTGGCAATGGCGTTTGGTTATACCGATGCGGTGAGCCTCACCACCATCGGCGCCGGTGCCGTGACCTATATCGTTGGCCCGGTTACCGGGGCGGCGATTGGGGCCAGTTCCGAGGTGATGGCGCTGTCGATTGCCGCAGGGTTGATCAAGGCTATTTTGGTGATGGTAATGACACCGTTCGTGGCCCCGCTGATCGGGCTGAACAATCCACGTAGTGCGGTGATCTTCGGTGGCTTGATGGGCACTTCCAGCGGCGTGGCGGGCGGGTTGGCGGCGACTGATCCGAAGTTGGTGCCTTATGGGTGTTTGACCGCGGCGTTCTATACAGCGCTGGGGTGTTTGTTGGGGCCGTCGTTGTTGTTTTTGGTGATGAGGGGGTTGGTGGGCTGACTGGGGATTTTCGCTGTCTGGTCTGGCGCAATCGGGGGCAAGTCGAATCGTCGCACCGCCCCTCCCACATTTTGACCGCATTCTCAGGTTGGAATGCGGTCAAGTGTGGGAGGGGCGATGCGACGATTCGACTTGCCCCCGATGGCATTCTCAAGCCTGGCGATTGGCATACATCCGACACTCCGCCAACAACGCCAGCAGGTTCGGGTCACGCTCCTTGGCCTTCAAGAACACCACGCCGATCTGCTGCTGCAACCGATACCTGGGTTGCAGCGGTATCAGCTTCACGCGGTTCTCATACACCGCCGCAATCCGCCCAGGCAGCAGCGCATAACCCACCCCCGAGCTGACCATGCTCAGCAAGGTAAATATATCGTTCACCTGCATCGCCACCTTCGGTTCGAACCCCGCCTGCTTGAACACCCGGTTGCCGTCCTGGTGCGTGGCGAAGCCCTGGGTGAGGGTGATAAAGGTGGCGTCACGCACGTCGGCCAGGTCGATTTCCTGATGACGGTCCAGGGGGGAATCGGCCGGTGTGGCAAGGAAGATGTCATCGCTGAACAGCGCGATCTGCTCACAGTCCGGATCGGTGGCGTGATCGTCCAGAGAGATGAGGATCGCATCCACCTCCATGTTCTTGAGCTTGTAGAACAGGTCGAAATTGGAGCCCAGGATCAGGTCGATATTGAGTTCGCTGCGGCGGATCTTCAGGCCCATGATCAGTTGCGGCACGGTCTTGACCGTCAGCGAGTACAGCGAGCCGAGCTTGAAGCGTTCGGCGCAGAAGCCGGCGGCTTCGCGGGTCAGGCGCACTCCCTCGACCACATCGGCTATCAGCTTTTGCGCACGCTCTTCGAGCACGTAGGCGCTTTCCAGCGGGGTGAGGTTGCGCCCTTCATGCTTGAACAGCGGGCAGCGCAAGGCACTTTCCAGGGAGTGGATGGCGCGGTGCACGCTGACGTTGCTGGTTTGCAGTTCGGCGGCGGCGCGGGCCAGGTTGCCGGTGCGCATGAACGCCAGGAAGATTTCCAGCTTCTTGAGGGTGAACTCTTCGTCGATCAGCATGGCCGTGGGCTCTTGTTCGATTGCGCTCGATTGTGCCTGCAAACGCAGCCCTCGTCGCTGGAACGTCACACGCTGCTTGCACTCTTATGCGCAAGGCTGGAGGCTTGCCGCCAGTCGTCAACGATGAGGGGAGGTTAACGATAGATGTATCACGGGGAACGGTTCAACGCCTGGAGCCATTTGCTCGGTGCAGTCGCGGCGTGTATTGGCGCCGTGTGGATGTTGGTGGTGGCGAGCCTGGACGGCAGCCCCTGGAAGATCGTCAGCGTGGCGATTTATGGCTTTACCCTGATGGTGCTGTACAGCGCGTCGACCGTCTACCACAGCGTGCGGGGGCGGCGAAAAGAGATCATGCAAAAGGTCGATCACTTTTCGATCTACCTGTTGATCGCCGGCAGCTACACACCGTTCTGCCTGGTGACTCTGCGCGGGCCCTGGGGCTGGACGCTGTTCGGGATTGTGTGGGGGCTGGCGGTGATCGGCATCCTGCAAGAGATCAAGCCGCGCTCGGAGGCGCGGATTCTGTCCATCGTGATCTACGCGGTGATGGGCTGGATCGTACTCGTGGCAGTCAAGCCGCTGATAGCGGCGCTGGGCACGGCAGGGTTTATCTGGTTGGCGTCGGGCGGCGTGTTGTACACCGTGGGCATCATCTTTTTTGCCCTGGAAGATCGCCTGCGCCATTCCCATGGGATCTGGCATTTGTTTGTGATTGGCGGCAGCCTCCTGCATTTTGTGGCGATCATGCATTACGTGCTCTGAATGTGGGAGGGGGCTTCGGTGGTATTAGAGACGTGCCAGTAGCTCACAGGCACGAATGCCGAAGATCTGCAGCAGCTTGGCGAGCATATGCGGCGGTGGTTCATCGCCACGGGTCAGGGCGTAGAGGGTGATCGGCAGGGGTGGCGTGAGGGTGCGGATGCAGGTGGTTGCCGTCGATGCGCCGAGGGCGGTAAAGGGGTCAATGACCGTCAAACCGGCGCCGGACTCCACCATCGCCCGGGCCAGGGAATAGGTTTGTACCGAGATGGTCACGCGTGGCGGTGGATCGACGTTCTCCAGGTAGCTGTCCAGCTTGGTCGCCAGCGGATCAGCACTGGAAAGCCCGATCAATGGCGCGCCCGCCAGTTCGCTCAGCGGCAATGGCTGGTTGATTTCAGCCGCCGACCAATAGCCCTTGGACGCCAATGCAACCAGCACGCCATTGGCCAGCACCTGGGTGGTCAACCCAGGATGGCCGGAAAAGTTGAGGGTCAGCGCCAGGTCGATTTCGCGCATCAGCAGCTTCTGGACCAGCTCACGGCTATGGTCGCTGGACAGCTCGCAAGCCATGTCGGGGTATTCGCGCTTCCATTCCAGAATCGCCGGAGGCAGCAGCGACAAGGCCAACGCCGGAATCGCACCAATGCGCACGCTTTGCCCTGGGGCGCGGCGCAGGCTCTTGGCTAGACGCCTTACACCTTGCAAGCTCTCGGTGACTTTCTCGACTTCGCTTTCCAGTGCCAGGGCTTCCGGCGTGGGCTGCAATTTGCCGCGCACCCGCAGAAACAGCGCAAAGCCCAGCTGCAATTCGGCGTGCTGCAACACTTTGGTCACCGCTGGTTGCGAGACGTGCAGCAACTGCGCGGCAGCACTGATCGAGCCAGTCTGGCGAATGGCCTGGAAGATTTCGATATGACGCAAGCGCATGGCAAGTCCATAACCTTTGTTTATAGGTGACCCATCTTTATTCATTGTCGGTGGCCTGTCACCTGCGCCTACGCTTGGTCTTCAGTTAATCAACGGTCGGGGGCTGGGATGGCCAGGCAGGTTTGCATCATCGGTGGTGGGGTTATCGGCTTGGCCAGTGCTTATGCTTTGGTACGGGCTGGCCATGAGGTAACGGTGATCGACGCCCGCGATACCTTGGGCAGCGAAACCAGTTTCGCCAACGGTGGGCAGCTGTCCTATCGCTATGTTGCGCCATTGGCCGACGCGGGCGTGCCGCTGCAGGCGATTGGGTGGCTGTTGCGCGGCGACTCGCCGCTGAAGCTGCGCCCACGGCTTGACCTCCAGCAATGGCGCTGGATGGCAGCGTTCATCGGTGCCTGCCGGGGATCGGTGAACAAGCGCAACGCTGCCCACTTGCTGCGGCTGGCGAGCCTGAGCCAAGACACCTTGCAGCAATGGCGTGTCGATGATCGCCTGGACGGCTTCGACTGGCGGCGCAACGGCAAGCTGGTGACCTTTCGCAATGCCGAGACGTTTGAGCGTGCACGCAGCAAGGTCACCGACGTCCTGCAGCAGCAGGTGCTGTCTGCAGTGGATTGTACGCACCTGGAACCGGCGTTGGCGGCAGGTGGGTTTGTCGGCGGCATCTATACCCCGAATGAGGAAGTGGCGGACTGTCATGCTTTTTGCCAACGGCTGGCAGCTCGGTTAAAGGCTTCAGGGCGCTGTACATTTTTGCTGGGTCGCAAGGTTACCGGGATTCGTCACGCCGACGGTGCGGTGCAGGCCATCGAAATGGGCCATGACGTGATGCCGGTCGAACAGTTGGTGCTGGCTGCCGGGCATCGCAGCGCCGAGTTGGCGTTGCCGCGCTTGTCGCTGCCGCTGTACCCGCTCAAGGGCTACAGCCTGAGCGTGCCGATCGGCGCGCAGCACAAGGCGCCGAACGTGAGCATCACCGACTATGACCGCAAGATCGTCTACGCGCGCATTGGTGAGCAACTGCGGATCGCGGCCATGGTGGATATTGTCGGCTTTGATGCTCGTCTTGAGCCCAAGCGCCTGGCCTTGATAAAGCGCCAGGCGCTGGAGACGTTTCCCTTGGCCGGTGACTACGCCCACGCGGTCGAGTGGGCCGGTATGCGCCCGGCAACACCGACGGGCGTGCCATTGATCGGTGCCAGCGCCTACCGCAACTTGTGGCTGAACCTGGGGCATGGCGCGCTTGGTTTTACCCTGGCCTGTGGCAGTGGCCAGCTATTGGCTGAGTTGATCAGCCAGCATGTTCCTTCCATTGATATGCAGGGCCTGGCGCCCCGCGCCGCTTGAGGATGCAGCCATGACTATCACCCGAATCAACAGCAACGAGCGTCTTAGCGCTGCCGTGACCTTCAAGGATTTGGTGTTTCTCTCGGGCCAGGTACCGGGCGATGGCCAGGACGTAGGCAGCCAAACCCGAGAAGTGTTGGCCAGGATCGACGCGCTGTTGGCCGAGGCGGGCAGTGACAAGGATCACCTGCTCAACGCGACGATTTACCTGAAGGACATCAGTACCGGTTTTAAGCCGATGAATGAAGCCTGGTCTGCATGGCTTTCGCCAGGCATGGCGCCCACCCGTACCACCCTGCAAGCAGAGCTGGCGCGACCGAGTGTACTGGTGGAAATCAGCGTGATTGCAGTACGTAAATAACCGATCTACCAACGGAGAATAACAATGAAAAAAATCCTGTTGACCGGCTGCGCTCTTGGACTATTTTTGAGCGCAAACGCCCATGCGACCGAAGCGCCTCTGGAGGGCACCTTGAGCAAGATCGCCAGCGCCAAGGCCATCACCCTGGGGTATCGCGATGCGTCGGTGCCGTTTTCCTACATTGGGGATAACAGTGGCAAGCCGATGGGCTACTCGGTGGACCTGGCGAGCAAGATTGTCGAGCGCATCCAGCAGAAAATCGGGGTGAGTGAGCTCAAGGTGAAATACAACCTGGTGACTTCTCAAACCCGTATTCCGCTGGTGCAGAACGGCACCGTCGACCTGGAGTGCGGCTCCACCGGCGTGACCGCCGAGCGGCAGAAGCAGGTGGCATTTTCCTACGGGTTCATTTACGTGAAGGGGCAGTTGCTAACGGCCAAGGACAGCGGGATCAAAGGCTTTGCCGACCTCAAGGGCAAAAACGTGGTGACCACTGCCGGTACTACCAATGAACGCTTCCTCAAAAGTTACAATGCTGAACACAAAGCCAATATGTTCGTGATCAGCGCCAAAGACCATGGCGAGGCTTTCAAGATGCTCGAGACCGGCCGTGCGGTAGCGTTCTATATGGATGATGCGTTGCTCTACGGCGAGCGCGCCAAGGCCAGGGACCCGCACCACTGGGTGGTGGTGGGCGAGGAGCAGTCGCGGGAGATCTACAGCTGCATGGTGCGCAAAGACGACCCGCAGTTTCTCGCCGTGGTCAACGAGACTTTGGGTGATCTGTACCGTTCGGGAGAGATCAACGGGATTTACCAGCGCTGGTTTGAGCAGCCGATCCCGCCGAAGGGCCTGAACCTGGAATTCCCAATGACCAGCGAGTTGAAGGCGATCATTGCCAAGCCGGTGAGTGATCCGGTGGAGTGATCGCTCCGTTTAGAAATCACCCCAGAGTTGCTGGGCGACCGACAGCGCCACCACGGGCGCGGTTTCGGTACGTAATACCCGTGGCCCCAACCGCGCAGCATGGAAGCCAGCGCCTTGGGCGGTGTCGACTTCGCCGTCGGTCAAGCCACCTTCCGGCCCGATCAGAAACGCCAGGCTCGAAGGCTTCGCGTGACTGATCATCGGCTCGGCGACTGGGTGCAGCACCAGTTTCAGGTCGGCCTCGGTTTGCTTCAGCCAGTCGGCCAGCAACACCGGTGCGTGAATCACCGGCACCGTTGAACGCCCACACTGCTCGCACGCGCTGACGGCAACCTGACGCCAGTGCAGCAGGCGTTTGTCGGCGCGTTCGTCCTTGAGGCGCACCTCGCAGCGCTCGCTGAAGATCGGTGTGATCGCATTGACGCCCAGTTCAGTGGCCTTCTGGATCGCCCAATCCATGCGCTCACCCCGGGACAGGCCCTGGCCGAGGTGGATATGCAGCGGCGATTCATCTTGGCCGGCAAAGCTTTGCGTCAGTTGCACGGTGACGCGTTTTTTACCGACTTCCAGCAGCGTGCCACTGAACTCCTGGCCAGAGCCGTCGAACAGCTGCACGGCATCGCCTTCACCCATGCGCAACACACGGCTGATGTAATGCGCCTGGGCTTCAGGAAGTTCATGATCGCCGAGGCTCAGCGGGGTGTCGGTGAAAAAGCGGGACAGTCTCATTTCTGTTCTCTGAAGAGGTGTATGCAGGAGCGAGCTTGCTGTGGCAAGTCGGTTCTTACAGGGGGTGGTATCAACCCGGGTCACGAAAGCCTGGATGGAAATCTTTGGGTACCGCCACACTGACGTTGCTGTTAGTGGCGATATCAATCCCCTCGCTGGCCACTTCGGCCAGGAAGTCGATCTGCTCCGGTGTAATCACATAGGGCGGCAGGAAATACACCACGCTGCCCAGTGGCCGCAACAGCGCGCCGCGCTCCAGTGCGTGTTCGAATACCTTCAAGCCACGGCGTTCCTGCCACGGGTAGGCGGCCTTGGTGGCTTTGTCCTGCACCATCTCGATCGCCAGCACCATGCCCGTCTGGCGCACTTCCGAAACGTGAGGATGGTCCACCAGGTGCGCGGTGGCGGTCGCCATGCGCTGGGCCAGGGCCTTGTTGTTTTCGATGACGTTGTCTTCTTCAAAGATATCCAGCGTCGCCAAGGCTGCCGCGCACGCCAGCGGGTTGCCGGTGTAGCTGTGGGAGTGCAGGAAGGCGCGCAGGGTAGGGTAGTCGTCGTAGAAGGCACTGTAGACATCTTCGGTGGTGACCACGGCGGCCAGCGGCAAGTAGCCGCCGGTGAGGGCCTTGGACAGGCACAGGAAGTCCGGGCGGATGCCGGCTTGTTCACAGGCGAACATGCTGCCGGTGCGGCCGAAGCCGACGGCGATTTCGTCGTGGATCAAGTGCACGCCGTAGCGGTCGCAGGCTTCGCGCAGCAGCTTGAGGTACACCGGGTGGTACATCCTCATGCCGCCGGCGCCCTGGATCAGTGGCTCGACGATCACCGCGGCAACGGTATCGTGGTGGTCAGCCAGGGTCTGTTCCATGGCCAGGAACATGGTGCGCGAGTGTTCTTCCCAGCTCATGCCGTTGGGGCGCAGGTAGCAATCGGGGCTTGGCACTTTGATGGTGTCGAGCAGCAGCGCCTTGTAGGTCTCGGTAAACAACGGCACGTCGCCTACCGACATCGCGGCGATGGTTTCGCCGTGGTAGCTGTTGGTCAGGGTGACGAAGCGCTTCTTGTTCGGCAGGCCACGGTTGAGCCAGTAGTGAAAGCTCATCTTCAATGCGACTTCGATACAGGATGAACCGTTATCGGCGTAGAAGCAGCGCGTCAGGCCTTCAGGCGTCATCTGCACGAGGCGCTCGGACAACTCGATCACTGGCTGGTGGCTGAAACCGGCGAGGATCACATGCTCCAACTGATCGACCTGGTCCTTGATGCGCTGGTTGATGCGCGGGTTGGCGTGGCCGAACACGTTGACCCACCAGGAGCTGACGGCGTCGAGGTAGCGTTTGCCTTCGAAGTCTTCCAGCCATACGCCTTCACCGCGCTTGATCGGGACCAGCGGAAGTTGCTGGTGGTCTTTCATCTGGGTGCAGGGATGCCACAGCACCGCGAGGTCGCGTTGCATCCACTGGTTGTTCAAGCCCATCGGTGATCTCCTCGAAGCGATCCTGCGGCGCGCGCAGGCGAAACAATCGCGCAAGCCTATGCAATGGTGGCGCGTGTCACAAGCCATTGTGGGGCAATTGGCGGTAAATGCAGGACGGTCTGTCGCGTTTCTTGGGAATAGTCTTAATCCCTTGTTAATTTATGATACCTAGCCTCTTCATCGTATTTCTCGATATTTCAAAGCGAAATTTTCCGCTTTAATTCGATAGGTAAAACGCTAGTCTTGGGCACAGTTCTTACGGGATTAAGTACATGCAGCTACGCAATTCTCCCGCCCGGTACGGCTGGGTCAGCATGGTTCTACACTGGGGCGTCGCCTTGGTGGTGTTTGGTTTATTCGCATTGGGCCTGTGGATGGTCGGCCTCGACTACTACAGCGCCTGGCGCAAAGATGCGCCCGACTTGCACAAGAGCATTGGCATCACGCTGTTTGCCATCATGCTGGTGCGTATCGTCTGGCGTCTGGTCAGCCCGCCGCCACCGCCGCTGGCCAGCTATAGCCGTATGACGCGGATCGGTGCTGCATTTGGCCATGCGTTTCTGTATCTGGGGCTGTTTGCCGTGATGATTGCCGGTTACCTGATTTCCACCGCCGACGGTGTCGGTATTCCGGTGTTTGGCCTGTTTGAAATTCCTGCCGTGGTTTCCGGTCTACCGGACCAGGCAGACACAGCCGGTTGGGTGCATCTGTACCTGGCCTGGGTGTTGGTGGTCTTCGCCGGTTTGCATGGCGTGGCTGCATTGAAACACCACTTTATCGATCGTGATGCGACCCTGACACGAATGCTGGGGCGCAAAGCCTGATGTTCAACCTCGACTCACAAGGAATAGAAAGCATGTTGAAAAAAACACTCGCTGCGCTGGCAATCGGTTCTGCTCTGCTGTCCGCAGGTTCGGCGATGGCCGCTGACTACGTGATCGACAAGGAAGGCCAGCACGCCTTCGTCGATTTCAAGATCAGCCACCTGGGCTACAGCTACATTACCGGTACCTTCAAGGACCTGGACGGCAAGTTCAGCTTTGACGCCGCCAAGCCGGAAGACGCCAAGATTGAAGTTAACGTGCGTACTGCCAGCGTGTTCTCCAACCACGCCGAGCGCGACAAGCACGTCAACAGCAAGGACTTCCTGGAGTCGGGCAAATTCCCTGATGCCAAGTTCGTCTCCACCAGCGTCAAGCCAACTGGCAAAAATGCTGATGGCAAGCTGACTGCTGATGTGACCGGCGACCTGACCTTCCACGGTGTGACCAAGCCGATCCTGGTCAAAGCCACGTTCCTGGGCGAAGGCAAGGATCCATGGGGCGGCTACCGTGCCGGCTTTGAAGGCACCACCAACATCAGCCGCAAGGAATTCAACAAAGACGGTATGGATGTAGGTCCACAGTCTGACAACGTTCAGCTGTACATCACGTTTGAAGGTGTGAAAGCGAAGTAATTTTCGCCGCACATAAAAAATGCCCTGCATCGAAAGATGCGGGGCATTTTTTTGGCTGACGATTCGTGTTGCCTAGCCGGGCCTCATCGCAGGCAAGCCAGCTCCCACAATTGAAATGCATTCCCTTGTGGGAGTGGGCTTGCCCGCGATGGCGTTGTAACAGTCAACGCCTATGGCTTTGGAACTCAGCGGTTGCGGGTCAGCAGCGCCGGTTTCTCACCACGAGGACGGCCTGGCAGTTGGTCCAACTGCTCGGGTGTCGGGAAGCGATCAGCTTTCGACTCCTTGTGGATGATCTTCGGCGCCGGGCCACCACGCGGGTTTTGCACCGCTGGCTCGGACAGGCGTGGCTGGTCGTCACGGGCCGGGCGGCGGTTGTTGCTGCGCGAATCTTCGCGACGCGCCTGGCCGTCACGCGGTGCACCATTACGCGGGCCGCTGCGCTTGGCAGGCGGAGTACCGGTGCTGCCGCCGCTGCTGTTGCGCGGGCCGTTCTGACGGCCACCCTGTGGCTGGCCGCCACGGGGAGCACCCGCACCGGCGCCTTGTGCCGGGGCACCTGGACGACGGCCACGGCCCTGGGCCGGCTTGGCCTGGGGCACGTAGTCGACGCGGTTACCGAAGTTATCCACATCGTCGTCGAGGAACTCGTCCGGGGCACGGTCAGCGGCGGCGCGTGGCGGCTGGCTCGGCTGGCGCTGTTCGCGGGCCGGGGTGCCTTCACGTGGCTTTTGCTCACGGGCCGGGCGTTCACCTCGGCTGCTGGTGGCGGACTTTTCCTTGCCCTTGTCCTTGCCTTTGTCGCGACGACCACCGCCACCACCGCCGCCGTTCGGGCCATCGCCCTTCGGACCGCGTGGGTTGCGCGGGTTACGCACATCCGGACGCTCGCGGGCTTCAGGTTTCTCGGCCTCCACGGCGCTGGCATCGAAGCCCATCAGGTCGCCGTCGGCGATTTTCTGCTTGGTCATGCGTTCGATGCTTTTCAGCAGTTTTTCTTCGTCCGGTGCGACCAGGGAAATGGCCTCGCCCGAACGACCGGCACGGCCAGTACGGCCGATACGGTGCACATAGTCTTCATCGACGTTCGGCAGCTCGAAGTTGACTACGTGTGGCAACTGGTCGATATCCAGGCCGCGGGCGGCGATATCGGTGGCGACCAGGATGCGCACAGTGCCGGCCTTGAAGTCGGCCAGGGCTTTGGTGCGAGCGTTCTGGCTCTTGTTACCGTGGATGGCAACAGCGGTGAGGCCGTGTTTGTCCAGGTACTCGGCCAGGCGGTTGGCGCCGTGCTTGGTGCGGGTGAAGACCAGCACCTGTTCCCACGCGCCGTGGGTGATCAGGTGCGCCAGCAGCGAGCGCTTGTGGCTGGCGGCGAGGCGGAATACGCGTTGCTCGATACGCTCGACCGTGGTGTTCGGTGGCGTGACTTCGATGCGCTCCGGGTTGTGCAGCAGCTTGCCGGCCAGGGCCGTGATGTCCTGGGAGAACGTTGCCGAAAACAGCAGGTTCTGACGTTTGGCCGGCAGGCGTGCGAGGACCTTTTTCACGTCATGGACAAAGCCCATGTCGAGCATACGGTCGGCTTCGTCCAGCACGAGGATTTCCACGTGGGACAAATCGACGCTGCCCTGGCCGCACAGGTCGAGCAAACGACCCGGGCAAGCGACCAGTACGTCAACGCCACGGGACATGGCCTGAACCTGTGGGTTCATGCCGACGCCGCCGAAGATGCAGGCGCTGACGAACTTCAGGTCGCGGGCGTACAGCTTGAAGCTGTCGTGGACCTGGGCTGCGAGTTCGCGGGTAGGGGTCAGGACCAGTACACGCGGTTGGCGCGGGCCGTGACGCTGGGATTTGTCCGGGTGACCGTTGGGAAACAACCGCTCCAGAATCGGGAGGGCGAAACCACCGGTTTTACCGGTACCTGTCTGAGCCGCGACCATCAGGTCGCGACCTTGCAACACGGCGGGAATGGCCCGCTGTTGCACCGGAGTAGGCTCGGTATAGCCCGCTGCCTCGATGGCGCGGACTAAAGCCTCGGAGAGACCGAGGGAAGCAAAGGACATGAGTAATCCTGTTTTAGTTAGGGCTTGGCCCAAAGGGATAATCTTGCCGGGCGTGAATGGCGCTTAGGGGAGCGCAATCCCGTCCGGTCCTGCTGTGTCTGGCGGGCACTCCACCGGCTCGCGCGGGCTGCAAAGCTGCGCAGTAGCTGGGTTGGGTGCCTTTTTCAAGACCCGAGCGGCCGGGCGTAAGCCTGGCGGAAAGGCCGGAGTATAACAGAGCAATCACGGCGCGCTGCTTTCCTGCTGCTCAACGGCGTGTCCGGAGGCTGATATCGGGGAGGTTTGCGCCTGCATCCCACCATATTTGGCGCTCAAGGCGGCATAGGCCGGCTCTTGCTTGAAGCGCTTGAGCTCGGCGGCAAAGCGCTGTACCAACAGGTCCATGCCGGCTCCACGGCGCACCGCGAGAAATTGTTGTTGGCGGCTGACCACCACTGCCGCCTGGCTGACTTTGCCCTCAAGGCCCAGGGTCTTGATGATGTGCTGCCCCACTCGCCGGTCAGTCACGACCATGTCGATGCGTCCGAGCATCAGCTTGCCGAAATTGGCTTCATGGCTGGGGGCAGGCTCGCGCTCGAATGCGCTGGACCCACTGAACGTCTCGCCATAGAGGTAGCCGGGTGAGATGCCGACAGTCAGGCCACGCAGCTCATCGAGGGTTGTGGCGGGGTGAGGGCGATCATTGGCGTAGAACAGGACGAATTCGACTTCCGACAAGGGTTCACTGGGGTAGAGCAACTGGGCGTCGCGTTCATGGCTGTGGAAAATATCCAGCGCGCCATCGGCGTGACCCTGCTCGAGCATCGCCAGGCAGCGCTTCCAGGGCAGGAATTGCCATTGCACTTCCACGCCCAGACGTTGGAACACAGTCACTGTGGTTTCGTAATCCAGGCCGGCCCTGGTGCCGTTATCGTCGTAGACATAGGGCGCCCAGGGCTCGGTGACAATGCGCAGTTTCTCGCCATGAGCGACCAGGCTCAGGCAAGAAAAAAGCACGGCGGTCAGTAGCTTGAAAATGGCGGGCATACCTTGAGGTTACGACGCTCCCGACAGAAAGAGAAGCTCTACCACGCGCATTGGCGGGCGGTGTTATTTCGCCGGAGCGTCCAGCAAGTGTTCGTGGATCGCGGCGCGACGCTCGCCCAGTATCAGCCGCACCACGGGGTTGGCGAACCAGTGTTCCAGTTGGTGGGCATCCAGTGGGCGCTTCTGGCGTTCTTCCTGGTTTTGTCGTGCCTTGTCCCACCAAACCGGGCCGCAGGCCTGATCGAATTCGTTTTCGTGCTCGTAGCAACCATAGAGGATTTCACGAATGAACTGTTGCTGGTGCTTGGGCAGCAGCAGGGTGATCAGCTTGTACATCAAGCGCTGCAAGCGCGGCGGGCGCGGCAGGTGCGAGGAGACCTGGCGGGTATCGGCCAGGGCCTGCGCACTGGTTGGGGCACTGGCGTGTTTGGCGATCCACGCCTTGACCTTGGCCCGGAACAGCTGTTTGCGGCTCCAGTAATGGTGGATCAGGTCCGGGCATTCGCGCACGTTGACGGTGCGGTAGGCGGCGATGGACAGGCAGAACTCTTCCAGGGTGTAGGCGCCCTGGGCGTGGGGGAACAGTTCATCCATCAATTCGATGGAGCGGTCGAGGATGTGTGCATCCTGTTGGGTCAGGCCCATGACCCCGGAATTGAGGGTCATCATGTCATCGTCGGCCACGCCCATCTCCAGCAGGCGCTGGTGCAGGGCGGTGTAGAGGATGCTTTCGTGGTTGTCGCCGTACTTGGTGTAGAAGGCGTTGCACAGCAGGGTGCCGGGCTGCACGCGCTCGAACAGGGCCATGGGCGAATGGTGGAAGAACGTGTCGGTGTCGATCAGCAGCGCCACCTCCGACTCTTCCAGTACCTGGCGCAGTACCACGTGTTTGGTGCGGAAATGATAACCGTGGGGCTCGCTCCAGCGTTTGCGAGTGGCCTCGTCCAGTGGACGCACGCGTACCGGCAGCAGGTGATAAGGCTCGGGATTGTCGGTGAACACCTGGATGTCCACGTTCGCGTCCGGGGTGTCCTGCAGGAACGCCAGTGCGCTGGCGATGCTGAATACCGCTTCCTGGTGGTAGGTCTGGGCACCGAAGACCAGATAGACCAGTTGCGGGCGGGAAGTCGGGGACACTGTATTCATGGACTGCGGGGTTCCGTGGGTCACGTAAAACGACAAAGGCCCTCGTCTGAGGGCCTTGGTACAACCGAACAGACCTCAGCGTGGCAGCTTGAGGTTGTTCCAGACAGCAAGACTGGGTTCAGATTGGTTCAGGGTATAGAAATGCAACCCTGGCGCACCACCCTGCAACAATTGCTCACACATCTCGGTGATGACCTGCTCGCCGAAGGCCTGGATGCTTTTGACGTCGTCGCCATAGGCTTCCAGTTGCTTGCGCACCCAGCGGGGGATTTCGGCACCGCAGGCGTCGGAGAAACGTGCCAGCTTGCTGTAGTTGGTGATCGGCATGATACCCGGCACGATCGGGATATTCACACCCATCGCTTGTACACGCTCGACGAAGTAGAAGTAGCTGTCGGCGTTGAAGAAGTACTGGGTGATCGCACTGTTGGCGCCGGCATTAGCCTTGCGCACGAAGTTCTGCAAATCGTCTTCGAAATTGCGCGCCTGGGGGTGCATCTCCGGGTAAGCGGCCACTTCGATATGGAAGTGATCGCCGCTTTCTTCGCGGATGAAACTCACCAGGTCATTGGCGTAGCGCAGCTCACCGCTGGCCATGCCCATGCCGGACGGCAGGTCGCCACGCAAGGCGACGATACGCTTGATGCCGGCAGCTTTGTATTGGGTCAGCAGACCACGCAGGTCGGCCTTGCTGTCGCCCACGCACGACAAGTGCGGAGCGGCGGGAATTTTGACTTCGCTTTCCAGCTGCAACACGGTGTTGATCGTGCGGTCGCGGGTCGAACCGCCGGCGCCGTAGGTGCAGGAGAAGAAGTCGGGGTTGTAGCTGGCCAGCACCTTGGCAGTGGCCATCAGCTTTTCATGCCCAGCATCGGTCTTGGTCGGGAAAAACTCGAAGCTGTAGCGACGGTCTTGGGACATGGTCATACCCTTTGAAACCCAGAATTGCGGAGTGTGTACACCGTCGATGTGGGAGGGGGCTTGCTCCCGATGGCGGAGTGTCAGTTAATAAATATATTGACTGACCCACCGCCATCGGGAGCAAGCCCCCTCCCACATTAAAGCCCGTTCCCCCACAGGGAGAGTGGGCAGCAGGTGTATCAGTAGCGGTAAGCGTGCGGCTTGAACGGACCTTCAACCGTCACACCGATGTAGTCGGCCTGGGTCTTGGTCAGTTGAGTCACGACGCCGCCGAAGCCGCGGACCATTTCCAGGGCCACTTCTTCGTCGAGTTTCTTGGGCAGTACTTCAACGGTCAGGCGCTCGGCTTTCTGGGCTGGCGACAGGTCGGCGTACTTCTGTTCGAACAGGAAGATCTGCGCCAGTACCTGGTTGGCGAACGAGCCGTCCATGATGCGGCTTGGGTGACCGGTGGCGTTGCCCAGGTTAACCAGGCGGCCTTCGGCCAGCAGGATCAGGTAGTCATCGTTCTGCGGGTCGAAATTGCCGGCGCCGGTACGGTGAACCTTGTGCACCTGCGGTTTCACTTCTTCCCATGCCCAGTTCTTGCGCATGAATGCGGTGTCGATCTCGTTGTCGAAGTGGCCGATGTTGCAGACAACGGCGCGCTTCTTCAGGGCCTTGAGCATGTTCGCATCGCACACATTCACGTTACCGGTGGTGGTGACGATCAGGTCGATCTTGCCCAGCAGGGCCTTGTCGATGCTTGCTTCGGTACCGTCGTTGATACCGTCGATGAACGGCGAAACCACTTCGAAACCGTCCATGCAGGCTTGCATGGCACAGATCGGGTCAACTTCGGAGACCTTGACGATCATGCCTTCCTGACGCAGGGACTGGGACGAACCCTTGCCCACGTCACCGTAGCCGATCACCAGGGCTTGCTTGCCCGACAGCAGGTGGTCTGTGCCACGCTTGATCGCATCGTTCAGGCTGTGACGGCAGCCGTACTTGTTGTCGTTCTTGCTCTTGGTCACCGAGTCGTTGACGTTGATGGCCGGGATCTTCAGCTCGCCCTTGGCCAGCATATCCAGCAGGCGGTGCACGCCAGTGGTGGTTTCTTCGGTCACGCCGTGGACGCGGTCGAGGATCTGCGGGTACTTCTTGTGCAGCAGTTCGGTCAGGTCGCCGCCGTCGTCGAGGATCATGTTGGCATCCCATGGCGCGCCATCCTTGAGGATGGTTTGCTCCAGGCACCACTCGTACTCTTCTTCGGTTTCGCCCTTCCAGGCAAATACCGGGATACCGGCGGCAGCGATAGCGGCGGCGGCCTGGTCCTGAGTCGAGAAGATGTTGCACGAGGACCAACGCACTTCGGCACCCAGGGCAACCAGGGTTTCGATCAGTACGGCGGTCTGGATGGTCATGTGGATGCAGCCCAGAATCTTCGCGCCCTTGAGCGGCTGTTCAGCGGCGTACTTGCGACGCAGGCCCATCAGGGCCGGCATTTCGGATTCGGCGATAAAGGTTTCGCGACGGCCCCAGGCAGCGAGGGACATGTCGGCGACTTTGTAGTCGTTGAAATCTGCAGGCGTCATTACAGCGCTCATAGAGAGCCTCCATTCGTAGTGTGCGAATGGGCGCCGTTGTGCGTTTAGTATCAGGCCAGGGCAACCAGGCCGGACAACGCCCCATCCGAGCCTGACAGGTTGAACCTGCTGCAGCGCCCCTCGGACAGGTGGCGGGAGAACGGTATCAATCGAAGATGACCGTTTTGAAACGGAGGCGATTATAGCCGTGTATGTGGCACTTCCCAAGCCTTTCTGTCGGCGGCATGAAGATCGCGCATGGGGGCGATAGGCAATGGCTCATAGAGCTTGGGCCCTGGCTCTGCCATGATGTTGCCCATCATTTGGCAAGACGCTTTGGAGTGATCATGAACTTCCACACCCGCAAATGGGTAAAACCCGAAGACCTCAACCCCAACGGCACCCTGTTCGGTGGCAGCCTGCTGCGCTGGATCGATGAAGAAGCAGCCATTTACGCGATTGTCCAATTGGGCAACCAGCGCGTGGTGACCAAATACATCTCCGAAATCAACTTTGTCAGCGCCTCGCGCCAGGGCGACATCATTGAACTGGGTATCACCGCCACTGAGTTCGGCCGCACCTCCATCACTCTGACCTGTGAAGTGCGCAACAAGATCACCCGCAAAAGTATCCTGACGGTGGAAAAAATGGTCTTCGTCAACCTGGGCGAAGACGGTTTGCCGGCGCCCCATGGCCGTACCGAAATCAAGTATGTGAAGGACCAGTTCCAGGACGACGGTCTTTCTGAGTAACACCTGCGCGACGTGATTTGCGTTACCAAATCATTCCGTGTGGATCCTTCCGAGGCTCTCTCATCACTCAGGCCTACACCCTGTAGAGAGAGCCTCATGTATGAAAGTCTCCAGTTCTGTTGTAGAAAATAAGCCTCTTTCGTCTCAAACCTTCAGCCAGGACGTGAAGACGCCTTTGGTCAAGGGCGTGGGCGAGCGCAACCTGAGTATTTATCGGCATAGCGATGGCCGCGTCGAGGTGGTGCTGTCACCGCCGCCGCCCGCTCACTTGGTGCTCAGTGGCGGTGGCGCCAAGGGCATTGCCTTTCCCGGGATGGTGCAGGCGCTTGAAGACGCCGACAAACTCAAAGGCGTCAAGGTGGTGTCGGGCTCGTCTGCCGGTGCGATTTCTGCAGCGTTACTCGCCAGTGGCATGGACGCGAAGGCGTTCACGCAGTTGTCGAACAGCCTCGACTTGCCCAGCCTGCTCAATAGCAAAGATCCGATCCTGGCCTGGCTGCAGGATGCAAGTTCCAAACTTGGCAAGCTTGCGGGCAATCTACCTGGCCCGGGCGGCAATATTTCGCAACTGCTGCTGACCCTGCTGCCGCGCCTGCAAACCGAGGGGCAGCCCCTGGAAGAATTGATTCGCAACCAGTCACGTCAATCGATTCTTGCCCATATCGAGCGTATGCCTAAGGCGGACCGCCCGCCTGAAGTCACGCAAATCGCCGACCGGCTCAAAGCCGGAGCCGGGCCCACCTTTCGCGACCTGGAGGTGTTGAGCCGCCATATTCCGGCGATCAAGCAACTGAACATCACGGGCACAGGCATGTTCGACGGTCGTCCACAGTTGGTGGTGTTCAATGCCAGCCTGACGCCAGATATGGACATCGCCCGTGCTGCGCTTATTTCGGGGGCGTTGCCGGGCCTGTTCAAGAGCCCGTCCGAACAGGGCCATGGGTTTCAGGCGGATGCAGAGGTTACGGCGTTTCAAGACGGAGGGCTGCTCCTCAATACCCCCGCCCCCGGTGTCATTGAACGTTCGTTTCCGGAGAGCCCTTTGGGCAAGGACGAATCGCTGATCGTCAAGTTCGAATCCGAGCAGAGTTCACCACCGCGCCAGAGCGGTGGCTTTTTCAGCCATTTGGCTGACAAGTTCACAGGCACGCCGCATACCGCGGCTGAAACCTACCAAGATGACCGGCTCAAGGCGTTTTCGGATCAAACGGTGACATTGCCGTTGAACTCGAACAAAGGCGATTTTCGCGGCCTGCTCAACGGCACCGTCAACTTCACCATGACGCTTGAACAGAAACAGCATTTGCAGGCCCAGGCTCGCCAATCGGTGTCGAGCCACCTGCAAAAGCGTGAACTGACACGTGAGCGCCATGAGTTCGCCTCCCTGGACGATGCTGTGTTGGCGATGGATGATCAAATGCTTGCCAGCGTGCAGGGTGAATTGCGCAAGGACCCCGCCAGCGCAGACGCACTGCGGTTTCGCGATGAGGCGAAACAGGCGTTGGAGGCGTTGGACAGTGCAATTACCGAAGCCAACCAATCCGACACGTCCCTGAAGATTACTCCGAAGATTGCTGCGGCCTTACGCAACCTGGACTCTCTCGCCAGCAGGCCCGAGCACATCGAGTGGTTGGGCAAACGTCTGAATACGCCGGGCCAGCGTAATTTCCAGCAGCTTTTACAGGTGGGCGCCAAGCAAAAATCGGGCAGTGTGCCAAGTATGTCCAAGGTATTGAGCAGTGCGGTCGCCGAGATGCAAAGTCGGGATATCGGGGTGAAAGCTGAAAACTTTACGCGGGAGGTCATCTACCCATCGCTGTACCGTCCTGGCCAGCCGGCATCCAACGTTGAGCTGCTGCAACGTGCGGTGCGTGACTTAAAAGAGGCGAAGACGCCACAAGACTTCAATAGCGTGCTCGATGGCATCATCAAATACTATCAAGCGCGCAATAAACCCTGGAGCAAACCCGTGAGTTCCACCACCGTGGAACAGGCCAAGGCGTGGCGCATTCCGGTTTAATTGCCGGGCCATTGAACAGCCATCGTCGCGGCATGTCGTAGCTTCAGGCACCCCTCGGACTTTGGTACATCATGGCCACTCAAGCAGACGGCAAGACCCCCAACCTGTCGCAGGAAGAGCAGCAGGACGTCGACAAGAACCAGCCGCCCCGTGCGGCGGTTCTTCACGAAATCATCCGTACCCAGGGCGACCAGGAGCTGGAGCGCAGTGTCGCCGCCTTATGGTGGTCGGCACTGGCCGCCGGACTCACCATGGGCCTGTCGTTGATGGCGATGGGTTTGCTCAATTCACGCCTGCCGGACGCCGAGGGCTTCAAGGTGATAGCCAGTTTTGGCTATTGCGCGGGGTTTCTGGCGGTGATCCTCGCACGCCAGCAACTGTTCACCGAAAACACCCTGACCGCGGTGCTGCCGGTCATGAGCAAGCCCACTCTGGGCAATGCTGCACGTCTGCTACGACTATGGACAGTCGTGCTGGTAGGTAATCTGTGCGGCACTTTGCTGGTGGCTTACGTGATGTTGCATTTACCGATTTTCGATACCAAGACCGACCTGGCCTTTCTTGAAATCGGACGCAAGATCATGGAGAACGATTCTGGCCAGATGTTTGCCAAGGGCATCGTTTCCGGCTGGATGATCGCCACCATGGTGTGGATGATCCCATCAATGGAAAGCGCAAAGATGTGGATCATTATCCTGATCACATACCTGATGGCCCTGGGTGACTTCACGCATATCGTCGTTGGTTCGGCGGAAGTGTCATACCTGGTGTTTGCCGGCGAGCTGCCGTGGAAGGATTTCTGGCTGGTGTTTGCCGGACCGACCCTGGCGGGCAATATCATCGGCGGCAGTTTTATCTTCGCCCTGATCAGCCATGCGCAGATTCGCAGTGAGAGCAGCCTGCCAGGCAAAGCTGCTGCGGACCCTCGGCATCCGCAGCCGACTAGAAAAGATCAGTGATGTTCAGGCGTGGCCTGGGGTTCGCCCCGGGTCACGTGTTTGACCAGCTTGCCGATGCTCAACCCCTGCAACAGGATCGATGACAGCACCACGATGTAGGTGATGCTCAGCAACAAGTCGCGCTCCGGACCCAGGGGCAGCGCCAAGGCCAAGGCCACCGAGACACCGCCACGCAAACCACCCCAGGTCAGGATGCGGATAGTACCGCGCGGTACCGTGCGCCAGCGCCGCAGCAGCAAGATCGCCGGGGCCACCGTCAACAGGCGCGAGAGCAGGATCGCCACGGCGAGCAAACTGGCCGCGAATACGTGCAGCCAGTTGAATGGCAACAGCAGCAACTCCATGCCGATCAGCGCAAACAGCAAGGCGTTGAGCATGTCATCAAGCAGTTCCCAGAAACCATCCAAGTAGCGACGCGTCATGTCGTTCATCGCCAGGTTGCGTCCCAGGTTGCCGATGATCAGCCCCGCGACCACCATTGCAATCGGTGCGGACACGTGCAGTTGCGAAGCCATGGCCGAACCGCCGATCACCAGGGCAAGGGTCAGCATCACTTCGATCTGGTGCTGTTCGATACTCTTGATCATCAGGTACACGAGGTAGCCGATCAGCCCGCCGAATACCACGCCGCCTATGGCCTCGTGGGCAAACAGCAGGGCAGTGGCGCCCACGGTGGGCGTCTCGCCCAACTGCGCGATACCCAACAGCACGGTAAACACCACCACGGCGGTGCCATCATTGAACAGCGACTCGCCGACAATGGTGGTCTTCAGTGGTTTCGACGCATTGGCGGTACGCAGCACGCCGAGCACCGCAATCGGGTCTGTAGGCGAAATCAGCGCGCCGAACAGCAGGCAGTAGAGGAAGCTCACGTGCCAGCCGAACAGGGCGAAGATGTAATAGGCCAGGCTGCCGATCACCACGGTGGCGATCAACACCCCAAAGGTGGCCAGCAGGCCGATGGGCCAGCGGTAACTGCGCAAGTCGTTCAAGTTGACGTGCAAGGCGCCAGCGAACAGCAGGAACGAGAGCATCCAGTTCATCAGCAAATCGCCGAAGTCGATCTGGCCTATCAGTTGCTGGATGCGCTCTTCCAGGCCGGGATAGCCGATAAAGCTCAGGCCCTGCAGGATCAGGGAAAAAAGCAGCGCAGTGACCATTACACCGATGGTCGGCGGCAGGCCGATAAAGCGGTAGTTCACATAGGTGAGCAGGGTGGTGAGGCAAATGAAGGCGGCGACAAGTTCGAGCATCCGGGGTCCTTGGAGCAGGGAAATGTAGGCGCATGGGGGGCGCCGAGGTGGTGTTTAGTATAAACAGGTGAAGTTACATCACGAATCAATTGAGGAGGTTCTGGTGGTAGCGACAGCCCTGGTGCTGGTCGCACCCGCTGGATTACCTGGTGTGGCTGACATTGATCAGTGCCTGGCCATTTCCGTTGCTGGCGCTGGTGCGCAAGCGTGCGGCCTTCAGCCTGTTCTGGCGCACTCAATGGCGGTTGGGCCTGAGCGTGGGATTGTGCGTGTTGTTGAGCTACGCTTTGGTGCTTTGGGCCATGCAGTTGGACTCGATTGCCGAGGCGGTGGCGTTGCGGGAAGTCAGCGTGATCCTGGTGGTGCTGTTCGGCATGTGTTACTTGAAAGAACCTTTTGGCCGGCCACGGCTCATAGCTTGTGGGTTGGTGCTGATCGGCATGTTCGTGATGAAACTCTAACCGTCGGATAAATCCAAAAAAGGAATGAGTGATGACAGTCGCTTTCTGGTGTGTGTTGATCGCAATTTTTCTGCCCTATCTATGCACGGGTGTCGCCAAGTTCAGCACGGGCAAGTTCGGAGCTCGGCACAACCACGACCCGCGTGCTTTCCTCGATACCGTTGAGGGCGTCGCCAAGCGCGCCAACAATGCGCAACTCAACAGCTTTGAAGTGACCCCGGCGTTTGCCGCGGCGGTGGTCATTGCGCACATGGCCGGCAACGCCGAACTGGTGACGATCAATGTGCTGGCGGTGCTGTTTATCACCAGCCGCCTGCTGTACATCATTTGCTACCTGGCCGATTGGGCGATTTTGCGTTCGCTGGTGTGGGCCGTGGGAATGGCGTTGATTGCGAGTTTCTTCTTTGTCTCGATCTAACGCCTGATGCAAATCCTTTGTGGGAGAGGGGCAAGGCGAATCGTCGCACCGCCCCTCCCACATTTCATTATCAGCGTCTGTCAGGTGCCGGCGGGGGCATCGGGTACTTGCGGCAGCGCCGCGCCTTTGGGCCACAGCATCCAGATTTGCCCTTGTTGTTTCATATTTCCTGCCAGCTCTCCCGCCGCATCACCTGTGCCCCAGAACAAGTCTGCCCGTACTTCGCCGGTGATTGCGCCGCCGGTGTCCTGGGCCGCGACAGGTCTGGTGATCGATGAACCATCGGGTTTGGTGGTCGACAACCACAATAGGCTACCCAGCGGGATGACCTTGCGGTCCACCGCCACGCTGTAGCCGGCGGTCAATGGCACGTTCAGCGAACCGCGTGGGCCTTCGTTACTGTCGGGGCGTGCGCTGAAGAATACGTAGCTGGGGTTGCTCGCCAGCAGTTCGGGAATGCGCTGCGGATGTGCCTTGGCCCAGGCGCTGATGGCGCCCATGGTCACCTCTTCTTTTTTCAGCTCGCCTTGCTCTACCAGCCAACGGCCGATTGGGCGGTACGGGTAGCCGTTCTGGTCGCCGTAACCTACGCGCAGTTGGCGCCCTCCCGCCAGTTGGATACGCCCTGAGCCCTGGATTTGCAGGAATTGCAGGTCCATTGGGTCGGTCAGCCAGGCGATCGGCTTGGCAGTGGAGCCCTGGCTGTTGACGGTGCTGGCGTCGTCATAAGGCTTGAGTACCCGACCTTCCAGGCGTCCACGCAGGCGCTTGCCTTTAAGCTCCGGGTAGATGCTTTCGAGGTTGACGATAATCAAGTCATCCGGCACGCCGTAGACCGGCACATGGGCGGTAGCGGTTTTGGTCAGGCTGCCGGGGTAGACCGGCTCGTAATAACCGGTGATCAAACCATTGGGTGTGTTGTTGGCCGAACGCAAGCCGAAGACATCGAGGTGTTCCTTGAGAAAGCCGCGAACCGCCACGGCATCGCCCGGTACGCTGGCCGCTGCCGCGCAGGTGGTGCCCCATATCGGGTCGGCTTTGAGGCGCTGGCAGGCGCTGCGCCAGGATTCAAAACCGGCCAGCAAATCGCTGTCGGAGACCACCGGCAAGGCTTCCCAGGGTGCACTCACATAGGTGGCGACCGCATGGGGTTTGGCTTCTTCTTTGGCGACCTCTTTGCCGGAATCTTTACCTGCATCGCAGCCGGCCAGCAGTGCGATCATTGGCAGAGCCCACGCGAGTCGGCGGCTCCAGGGTTTCGCGGTGATATTCATGTAAGCATTTCCTGAAGCGATTACCCATGCTTCATTGCATTCGGGCAACCCTTATTATTAATAGGGCTATTGGTCTTTGCGGGCGGGGCGAGGATACTGGCCGCCGTTTCCCGTGACCTGAAGCCATCATGATTCTAAAAAAACTGACCGTTGTACTGCTGGCCTGCCTGGCCTTGTCCGCCTGTGGCGGTGTTGACCCCAATTCCCCACTGGGCCAACGCAAGGCGATCTTCAAGCAGATGCTCAAGACCGGCGAAGACCTGGGCGGGATGTTGCGCGGGCGTATCCCGTTCGACGGTGCCAGGTTTGCAGAAGGCGCGGTCAAGCTGGATGCGTTGTCCCATGAGCCGTGGAAGCACTTCCCAAGCGTGCGCGAAGAAGATCACACGAGCGCCAGGGACGACGTGTGGCAGAAACAGGCGCAGTTCCAGCAACTGGCCCGCGACCTTGAGGCGGCCACCGGTGAATTGGTGATCGCCAGCCAAGTGCAACCCTACAAGGCCAGTAACCTTCAGCCGGCGGTGCAAAAAGTCGAAGACGCCTGTAGCGCCTGCCATAAACAGTTCCGCGATCACTGATCGTTTTTACTGGTCGAGTTCTTCCACCGCGTCCTGTAGTTCTTTGCGCGACTCGGCCAGTTTGTCCTTACGCTTGTTGATCTTGTCCGGATCGCCTTTTTTCATGGCCTTGTCGAGGTCGGCCTGACGGCGGGAGACTTCGTGCTTGGCGTCGAGCACTTTGTTTTCACGTTCTTTTTTCAAGGTGGCGTCGGTGCAGTTGGCGGTGACTTCGCTCAGGGCTTTTTCCAGGCCGGCCTGTTGGGCGCTGTTACCGTGGGCCTTGGCTTGTTCGATCTGGCTGCTGATGGCCTGGCGCTTGGCGGCGCAGCCGGTGAGCGGTTGCGCTTCTTCGGCGGCCAGCAGTGGCATGGTTGTGAAACTTGCGAGGGTCAGCAAGGCAAAGGGGGCGAGAAATTTCATCTATAAAGCTCCAAGGTCGCAATCAGGTGGCCGGGTGGCGTTCAAAACCCATCTATCCCGGCCTCGCGTAATGTTTCAGCCAAGGCTTGCACCTGCGGGTCGCGAAAAAACGCGCTCAGTTGCGCTGCACGACCCGGGCCGATGCCGTCTGAGGCCAGCCAGGCTTGGGTGTCTTTGGCGGCCAGCGTCTGCCAGTCGCCCTCCAGGTTGTTGCGCGCCGCTGGCGGTACGCCCAAGGCCTTGAGCCATTGTGAAAAAGGGCGTTGCCGGGCGTTGTTAAAACTGTCGAGCACTCGCTCACGAGTGCGATCACCGAAGCCCTCAATGGTAGCAAGCTGCGCCGCATCCAGGGTTAACCAATCGAGAAAGCCTGCGATTAGACCGGCCTGGATCAATATGTTCCAGGTTTCACGGCCCATATGTGGCAAGGCCAGGCCCTGTTTGCCGCTCAGCCAGGTGAGGCGGGCGAGTAATTGATCTTCGCAGCCGGGCTCCATTTGCCAGCAACTCAGGGCGTGAAAATCGCGAGGGTTGGGTAGCTGCATGTCCACACGGGTTTCGTTGCGCAGGATCACCTCGTCCAGTCGGGGAATGACCTGGCCCGCCAGGCTGATCGACACATGGTCGCCGGGGCGGATATCCAGGGCTTGCCAGCGTTTCAGGGAGCCGGCGCTGACCCGGCTGATCTGCCGATCATCCAGCCACACGGGTTCCAGTTCGAGGATGGGGGTGATGCGCCCGGTGCGACCGATCCTGAATTGCACCTTGCGCACCAGTGCCAGGGCTTTGATGGTTGGGTACTTCCAGGCGACCATCCAATAAGGCGCACTGGCTTGCCAGCGCTCGGCGGGTGCCCGTGCAGCCTGGTGCAGCACCACGCCATCGCTGGCGAAGGGCAGCGGTGCGTTGTACCAATGCGTGCGCCAATGAGTGGCTTCGCTGATGTGCGCAATGGGGTGGCTATAACGCTGTGTATCGCTGAAGCCCCAGCGCGTCAGGGTGGCCAGGCGCTCGGTGAAGTCCGCCGGACCGTCAGGCCAGGCCCAGACGAACAAGCCGATGCCTGCCGCCTCAGCGTCGCTCAATTGTCGCCGGTTCATCAGGCCGGCCACTTTGCTGCGCGCATTGAGCCCACCGTTTATCGCTTGCACATGGTGATCAAGGCGCCAGTAAAGTTCGCCTTGCAGCACCACATCAATCGCGTCTGGCAGCTGTTGGACGATACCGGGGATCCTGGCGGCCGAGGCCGACCAATCGTGGCCCAGCACGCCATCGCCTCGGCTGATGAGTTGCTGCAAGCGGCCCTCGCGATAGACGAGCGTCACCGCCACCCCATCGACCTTGGGTTGGATCCATACGTCCTGGCGGGTGCTGAGCCACTTCTTGACTGCCGGTTCGTCCGGCAGCTTTTCCAGGCCGGTGTGCGCGACTGGGTGCCGTAACGTGCCGCGTGAACTGGCCAGCGGGTTGTCCGCTTTCGGCGTGGCTTGGCGTGTGCATTCACGCCATTGCGCCAGGCGCTGGCGGGCCTGGTCGTAGAGTTCGTCACTGATGGGGGATTGGCCCTGGCGGTGGTAACTGTCGTCCCACTGGCTGATCTGCCTGGCCAAGCTGTCGAGTTGCAGGTGAGCGTGATCGGGGCACGTTTCTGCCCACGTCCAGCTGGATAAAACACTGAGAAAAAAAGCCATGAACTTATGCATCATGAGCATCCTTGCTCGAAAAGGGAGCCCAGCCTAAGTCATCCAGGCGCCCACAAAAAAGCCCCGATTGCTCGGGGCTTTTTACCGGGTGTTTCTGTATACAGCGCGAACGCTTACAGGCCGGCAGCGATACGCAGGTCGTTGGCTCGGTCGGTTTTTTCCCAGGTGAAGGTGCTGAAGGTGTCATCGCCAACAGTCTTCTGCGCAGGGGTACGGCCGAAGTGGCCGTAGGCTGCGGTTTCCTGATACATCGGGTGCAGCAGGTCGAGCATGGTGGTGATTGCGTAGGGGCGCAGGTCGAAGATTTCACGCACCAGCTTGACGATTTTCTCGTCGCTGATCTTGCCGGTGCCGAAGGTGTTCAGCGAGATCGACGTAGGCTGCGCCACGCCAATAGCGTAGGAAACCTGAATTTCGCAGCGCTCGGCCAGGCCGGCAGCCACGATGTTCTTGGCCACATAACGACCGGCATAAGCGGCCGAACGGTCAACCTTGGACGGGTCTTTACCCGAGAACGCGCCACCGCCGTGACGGGCCATGCCGCCGTAGCTGTCGACGATGATCTTGCGACCGGTCAGGCCGCAGTCGCCCACGGGGCCGCCGATGATGAACTGTCCGGTCGGGTTGATGTGGAACTGGGTGTCCTTGGTCAGCAACTCGGCAGGCAGCACGTGCTTGACGATCAGCTCCATCACGCCTTCGCGCAGGTCGGCGTAGGACACGTCCGGGTTGTGCTGGGTCGACAGCACAACGGCGTCGATACCCACGACTTTGCCGCCTTCGTAACGGCAGGTCACCTGGGACTTGGCGTCCGGGCGCAGCCAAGGCAATACCCCGGATTTACGTGCTTCGGCCTGGCGTTGCACCAACTGGTGCGAGAAGGTGATCGGCGCCGGCATCAGCACGTCGGTTTCATTGCTGGCGTAGCCGAACATCAGGCCCTGGTCGCCGGCGCCCTGGTCTTCAGGCTTGGCACGGTCTACACCCTGGTTGATGTCAGGCGATTGCTTGCCGATGATGTTCATCACGCCGCAGGTCGCGCCGTCGAAGCCGACGTCGGAGCTGTTGTAGCCAATGTCGGTGATCACGTCACGAACGATCTGCTCCAGGTCGACCCAGGCTGTAGTGGTGACTTCGCCGGCGATGATCGCCACGCCCGTTTTCACCAGCGTCTCGCACGCCACACGGGCGAACTTGTCTTCAGCGATGATAGCGTCCAGCACCGCGTCAGAAATCTGGTCGGCGATTTTGTCCGGATGCCCTTCAGACACGGACTCGGAGGTGAAAAGGGAGTATTCGCTCATCTCGATGTTTTCCTGATATTTACCGATGGTGAGTGTCGCCAGCCGGTCGCTGAAAATGGCGGACCTGAATCTGGAAACCATTACGTAAACCTACATAGAGGCTTTCCCCGGGAACGAGTCCCGCAGCGGTGGCCCAACGGGCCAGATCGTCCTGTTCAAAACCCAGCCAGAGATCACCGCAGGCCTCCTTGGCCCAATTCTGGTTGTGGCTGCATAAATCCGTAACCAGCAGGCTACCGCCGGGGTGCAGTAACCCGGCCATTTGCTTGAGGGCGTCGGCGGGGGCGGCGAAATGGTGCAAGACCATGTTCAGCACCACGCAATCGGCCCGCAGGCTGGTGTCATTCAAGGCGTCAGCCAACTGCAGGCGCACATTGCCCAGGGCTTCGCGTTCACAGAGTTGGCGCGCCAGTTCAAGCATTGCCGGGCTGTTGTCCAGCGCCGTCACCTGCCCGAAACGCCGTGCCAGGTCCGGCAGAAAGCCGCCATCGCCAGGGCCGACTTCCACGGCCGTTGCCTCAGTACTGAAGCTCAGCTTGTCCAACAGCGCCAGTACGCTTTCGCGGTACTGGGGCAAGCCGGCGATCAGGTCCTGCTGGGCGCGAAACTTGTCGGCAACCCGGGAGAAAAAGTCCTGGCTGGCGGCGGCGCGTTGCCCGTGGACCTGGCCGATGCGCGACTGTACGTCGCTCGGCAGGCCCAGGTTATCCACTTCCTCAAGCAAGGCGGCGTGCAGTTTGCCGCCCAGCTGTTCGGTATGGGGCAGGGCGCGGCGGTAAAAAATCGCATTACCTTCGCGGCGCGTGGCGACCAGGTCGGCCTGGGCCAGCACCTTCAAGTGGTGGCTCATGCCGGATTGGCCGATGGCGAAGATCTGCGCCAGTTCCAGCACCCCGAACGAATCGTTGGCCAGTGCGCGCAATACGTTCAGGCGCAACGGATCACCTGCAGCCTTGCAAAGGGCTGCCAGTTCATCGCCGTCGTCAGGACGCAGGGAGGGCACGGGTAGGTTCATAAGGCCAGCAGTCTAGTGACGGGTGTAAATCCCTGCAAGGTCAATATCAAAAAGTTTTGATATTGATCGATAAGTGGCGGTTATAAGCCGCCGCTATAACCTTTAGACGAACCAGTTAAAGGTTTCTGCAACCTATTGCCGTCCAAACCACAGGAAAAACACCCTCAAGTGACTATCTGTCATTGCCCGCAGGCGGTGGCTGAGGGAAAATGCCGGTCCTTTTTTCCGTTTCTTTATAAGTAAACTCCAGGAGATCAGCGATGCCCAGCCGTCGTGAGCGTGCCAACGCCATTCGTGCCCTCAGCATGGATGCCGTGCAAAAAGCCAACAGCGGCCATCCCGGTGCCCCGATGGGCATGGCGGATATCGCCGAGGTACTTTGGCGTGACTACCTGAAACACAACCCGAGCAACCCGTCGTTCGCCGACCGTGACCGCTTCGTGCTGTCCAACGGCCACGGCTCGATGCTGATCTATTCGCTGCTGCACCTGACCGGCTACGACGTCACCATCGACGACCTCAAGAGCTTCCGTCAGCTGCACAGCCGCACCCCCGGTCACCCGGAATTCGGCTACACCCCAGGCGTGGAGACCACTACCGGTCCCCTGGGTCAGGGCCTGGCCAACGCTGTCGGCTTCGCGCTGGCTGAAAAAGTTCTGGGCGCGCAATTCAACCGCCCTGGCCACGACATCGTCGACCACCACACCTATGTGTTCCTGGGTGATGGCTGCATGATGGAAGGCATCTCCCACGAAGTCGCCTCCCTGGCCGGCACCCTTGGCCTGGGCAAGCTGATTGCCTTCTACGATGACAACGGCATTTCCATCGACGGCGAAGTCGAAGGCTGGTTCACCGATGACACCCCCAAGCGTTTCGAAGCCTACAACTGGCAGGTGATCCGCAACGTCGACGGCCACGATCCGGAAGAAATCAAGATCGCCATCGACACCGCTCGCAAGAGCGCGCAGCCAACCCTGATCTGCTGCAAGACCACCATCGGTTTCGGCTCGCCGAACAAGCAAGGTAAAGAAGACTGCCACGGCGCCCCACTGGGTGACGCGGAAATCGCCCTGACCCGTGAAGCGCTGAAGTGGAATCACGGCCCGTTTGAAATCCCGGCCGACATCTATGCCGAATGGGACGCCAAGGAAAAAGGCCTGGCCACCGAAGCCGAGTGGGACCAGCGTTTCGCGGCCTACTCCGCCGAATTCCCGGAGCTTGCCAACGAACTGGTTCGTCGCCTGGCCGGTGACCTGCCTGCCGACTTCTCGGCAAAAGCCTCGGCCTACATCGCCGAAGTCGCGGCCAAGGGCGAGACCATCGCCAGCCGTAAAGCCAGCCAGAACACCCTGAACGCCTTTGGCCCGCTGCTGCCTGAGATCCTCGGCGGTTCGGCTGACCTGGCCGGTTCCAACCTGACTCTGTGGAAAGGCTGCAAAGGTGTCTCGGCCGAAGACGCCAGCGGCAACTACATGTACTACGGCGTGCGCGAGTTCGGCATGAGCGCCATCATGAACGGCGTGTCCTTGCACGGCGGCCTGGTGCCTTACGGCGCGACGTTCCTGATGTTCATGGAGTACGCACGTAACGCCGTGCGCATGGCTGCGCTGATGAAGAAGCGTGTGATCCATGTGTACACCCACGACTCCATCGGCCTGGGTGAAGACGGCCCGACGCACCAGCCGGTCGAGCAACTGACCAGCCTGCGTACCACGCCGAACCTGGACTGCTGGCGCCCAGCCGACGCGGTCGAATCCGCCGTGGCCTGGAAGCACGCCATCGAGCGCAAGGACGGCCCTTCGGCGCTGATCTTCTCGCGTCAGAACCTGCAACACCAGGTGCGTACCGACGCGCAGATCGCCGACATCAGCCGTGGTGGTTATGTGCTCAAGGACTGCATCGGCGAGCCGGAGCTGATCCTGATCTCCACCGGTTCCGAAGTGGGCCTGACCGTTCAGGCCTACGACAAGCTGACCGCGCAGGGCCGCAACGTTCGCGTTGTATCCATGCCGTGCACCAGCGTGTTCGAAGCCCAGGACGCCGGCTACAAGCAATCGGTATTGCCGTTGCAGGTCAGCGCACGTATCGCCATCGAAGCGGCTCACGCTGACTACTGGTACAAGTACGTGGGCCTGGAAGGCCGCGTGATCGGCATGACCACCTATGGTGAGTCGGCGCCGGCGCCGGCGTTGTTCGAAGAGTTCGGTTTCACCCTGGAAAACATCCTGGGTCAGGCTGAAGAGTTGCTGGAAGACTAAGTCAGTCTGCGTTGTCTGCACTGGCGCTATCGCGGGCAAGCCCGCTCCCACATTTGGATCGCGGTCTAATGTGGGAGTGGGCTTGCCCGCGATGGCGTCAGAACATTCAACACCGCACTAACCTTGATCGAGAACCCCATGCCCCAACCGCGTCCCTACAAAGTTGCACTCAACGGCTACGGCCGCATTGGTCGTTGCGTCTTGCGTGCTCTGTTCGAGCGAGGGGCGGCAGCCGGGTTTGAAATTGTTGCAATCAACGATCTGGCCGACATGGCCAGCATCGAATACCTGACACGCTTTGACTCCACCCACGGCCGCTTTCCCGGCGAAGTGCGAGTCGACGGCGATTGTCTGCATATCAATGGCAACTGCGTACAAGTGTTGCGCAGTGCCACCCCCGAAGGCATCGACTGGAAAGCACTGGGCGTCGACCTGGTGCTGGAATGCTCCGGTGTCTATAACACCCGTGCCGATGGCCAGCGTTTTCTCGACGCCGGTGCGCCGCGTGTGCTGTTTTCACAGCCGATGGCCAGCGAGGCGGATGTCGACGCCACCATTGTCTATGGCATCAACCAGGATTGCCTGACCGGTGATGAGCTGCTGGTGTCCAACGCTTCGTGTACCACCAACTGCAGCGTGCCATTGTTGCGCCTGCTGGATCAGGCGATCGGCCTGGATTATGTGTCGATCACCACGATTCACTCGGCGATGAACGACCAGCCGGTGATCGACGCCTATCACCACGAAGACCTGCGCCGCACGCGTTCGGCGTTCCAGTCAGTGATTCCGGTGTCCACAGGCTTAGCTCGCGGCATCGAGCGGCTGTTGCCGGAACTTGCCGGGCGAATCCAGGCCAAAGCCGTACGGGTGCCGACGGTGAATGTGTCTTGCCTGGATATCACCATGCAAACCGTCAGCGACACTGATGCGACGGAGGTCAACCGGATACTGCGTGACGCCGCCACCAGCGGCCCGCTCAAAGGCTTGCTGGCCTACACCGAGCTGCCCCACGCCAGTTGCGATTTCAACCATGACCCGCATTCGGCGATTGTCGATGCCAGCCAGACCCGCGTTTCCGGCCCCAGGCTGGTGAATATCCTGGCCTGGTTCGACAACGAATGGGGTTTTGCCAACCGAATGCTGGATGTTGCGGAACATTATCTGCACATCGCCTCTAAACAACCTCAACAGTAATTCAGGAACTGCGACCCATGACCGTGTTGAAGATGACCGACCTCGATCTGCAAGGTAAACGCGTACTGATCCGCGAAGACCTCAACGTCCCAGTCAAGGACGGTGTTGTCACCAGCGATGCGCGAATCCTGGCCTCGCTGCCGACCATCAAGCTGGCCCTGGAAAAAGGCGCGGCCGTGATGGTCTGCTCCCACCTGGGTCGCCCGACCGAAGGTGAGTTCTCTGCCGAAAACAGCCTCAAGCCTGTCGCCGAGTACCTGAGCAATGCCCTGGGCCGTGACGTTCCGTTGGTCGCGGATTACCTGGGCGGCGTAGATGTGAAGGCCGGCGACATCGTGCTGTTCGAAAACGTGCGCTTCAACAAGGGCGAGAAAAAGAACAGCGACGAACTGGCCCAGCAATATGCTGCCTTGTGCGATGTGTTCGTGATGGACGCTTTCGGCACTGCTCACCGCGCTGAAGGTTCGACCCACGGTGTGGCCAAGTTCGCCAAGGTTGCCGCTGCCGGCCCACTGCTGGCTGCTGAGCTGGATGCGTTGGGCAAGGCCCTGGGCGCTCCGGCCCAGCCAATGGCGGCCATCGTTGCCGGCTCCAAGGTCTCCACCAAGCTGGATGTACTCAATAGCCTCAGCCAGATCTGCAACCAGTTGATCGTCGGCGGCGGCATCGCCAACACCTTCCTGGCCGCAGCCGGCCACCCGGTGGGCAAGTCCCTGTACGAACCGGACCTGCTGGATACCGCGCGCGCCATCGCCGCCAAAGTCAGCGTGCCATTGCCGGTGGACGTGGTCGTTGCCAAAGAGTTCGCTGAAAGCGCCGAAGCCACCGTCAAGCTCATCGCTGACGTGGCCGCTGACGACATGATCCTGGACATCGGCCCGCAAACTGCGGCCAACTTCGCCGAACTGCTCAAGGCATCCCAGACTATCCTGTGGAATGGCCCGGTAGGCGTGTTCGAGTTCGACCAGTTCGGCAACGGCACCAAAGTGCTGGCCAAAGCTATTGCTGAAAGCTCGGCCTTCTCCATCGCCGGCGGCGGTGACACCTTGGCGGCCATCGATAAATATGGCGTTGCTGATCAGATCTCCTACATTTCTACCGGTGGCGGCGCCTTCCTCGAATTCGTCGAGGGCAAGGTTTTGCCAGCCGTGGAAGTGCTGGAAACCCGAGCCAAGGGCTAAGGCTCGCGTGATCAGGAAAAGGAGTGTTCCCATGATCAAGTCGTTGGCACTGGTGATCGCAGCGGGCTTGTTGGCCGGCTGCAGCGGCACACCCAGCGCGGCGCCGGAGGCGGACAACGCCAAGGCTCCGTTGAACAAAAGCTGTTACCAGGCTGACTGGCAAGCCGAGACCATGCCGGTGATCAACAAGCGCATCGGCAACGAACGGCTGGAGAAATACGACTCCGCGCCCAACGGTCAGGAACAGGGTTGCCCTTGACGGGTCTGATCCACTAACCAACAGCAACGGCGGCCCCAGGTCGCCCTGCGAGGATTGGCAATGAAAGGCGTTTTCGCCCTGGCAGCCCTGGCCCTGTTGGCCGGTTGCAGCAGCATGAACATGTTCAGCAAGGCCGCAGAGCCTGCCGACAAGTGGACCACCTGGACCTGCGATAGCAAGGCCGAGCTCAACTGGCGCTTCGCCAACCAGGCCCGTTCCGAAGTGGATGTACGCCTCGGCGGCTCGGACCAGGTTTACCGTCTCAAGCAAGAGGTAGCCGCCTCGGGCGTGCTGTACAGCGACGGCCAGCTGGCGTTTCACACCAAAGGTGAGGAAGGCCTGGTGTACTGGGTTGCCACCGATGATTTGATTGGGCGCGGCTGCAAAGCCAACTGAACCCAACAGCAATAACGATTCAGCAGCTCAAGCTTAACCCCTTGATCTGCAATAACTTGAATAGCAGCCGCCGCTACGGCAGGCTTGCACGATTAACGACCCTCGACCGGGAGAGACAACACAATGGCACTTATCAGCATGCGTCAAATGCTGGACCACGCAGCCGAGTTCGGCTACGGCGTCCCAGCCTTTAACGTCAACAACCTTGAGCAGATGCGCGCCATCATGGAAGCCGCTGACAAGACCGACTCCCCTGTGATCGTCCAGGCTTCGGCCGGTGCGCGCAAATACGCCGGTGCCCCGTTCCTGCGTCACCTGATCCTTGCGGCCATCGAAGAATTCCCACATATCCCGGTGTGCATGCACCAGGACCACGGCACCAGCCCTGACGTGTGCCAGCGCTCCATCCAGCTGGGCTTCAGCTCGGTGATGATGGATGGCTCCCTCGGCGAAGACGGCAAGACCCCAACCGACTACGAGTACAACGTACGCGTCACCCAACAAACTGTGGCCATGGCTCATGCCTGCGGCGTGTCGGTCGAAGGCGAGCTGGGCTGCCTGGGTTCGCTTGAAACCGGCATGGCCGGCGAAGAAGACGGCATCGGCGCCGAAGGCGTGCTGGATCACAGCCAGATGCTGACCGACCCGGAAGAAGCGGCCGACTTCGTCAAGAAGACCCAGGTCGACGCCTTGGCCATCGCCATCGGCACCAGCCACGGCGCCTACAAGTTCACCAAGCCACCTACCGGCGACGTGCTGGCTATCGACCGCATCAAGGAAATCCACAAGCGTATCCCCAACACCCACCTGGTGATGCACGGCTCTTCCTCGGTCCCGCAAGAGTGGCTGGCGATCATCAACCAGTACGGCGGCGACATCAAAGAAACCTACGGCGTACCGGTTGAAGAAATCGTCGAAGGCATCAAGTACGGCGTGCGCAAGGTCAACATCGACACCGACCTGCGCCTGGCCTCTACTGGCGCAATGCGTCGCCTGATGGCCACCAACCCGAGCGAGTTCGACCCGCGTAAGTTCTTCGGTGCCACCGTGACCGCAATGCGCGACGTGTGTATTGCTCGCTACGAAGCGTTTGGTACTGCGGGTAATGCTTCGAAGATCAAGCCGATCTCGTTGGAAGCGATGTACCAGCGGTATTTGAAGGGTGAGTTGAACGCTAAGGTCAATTAAGTCCGGGCGTTTATAAAAAACCCGCAGCAATGCGGGTTTTTTATTTATATTTATTGTCTTAATAATTCAACATGACCTTAAAAGGTTAACTGTATCCAGCAGCTATGCCGATAACTTCTAATTTGAGTTTGGGGAGTTAAGAGATCGTCACGGGACTGGTGAGGCTCCAGTCCGAATAGGTGCTATTGTCCTTGGTCTCTCTTACTTGTACGTTAATGGTTTGTTTGCTGTAGTTTTTCAGAATCGCTTCTTGGGTGATAAAGGAGTACGTGCCGTTTGAGCCAACAAGCCCGCTTCCTAGAAGCGCTCCCGTGCCGGCTTGATGCAAGTAAACCCGATAACCAGGCGTGCCCCTCCCTGAAACTGCAATTTGAGCGGCTCCGCCTTTGGCGCTATCAATATAGGCAGCCATGATAAATATCCTTCTTAAGTGGTCGTCGGGAATCGACGACGTGATGAAACTCTAGTGATGCATCAGGTATGTGGCTACCTCTTAGAAATCACAGTTCCGACGAATGGCTGTAGGTAAAGACGGCGCATTTAGCTGGATACTCACTAAGTGCGCACTTATGTGTGTATGTCTGAGCGGGACTGGATTTGTAACAACTCCCCCCCCACAACCTTGGGTTTGGTTAAGGCCATGATTTTCACCATTCTGTGGAAATATTTAAAGTAGGCTGGACATGTGTCTTCGGCCAATCTCGATTGTTTATTTGGTGCTCTGAGAGAATAATCATTTAGCTATTGAAATTGCTGTGCTTATTCCTAATGTTTATTTAAAACTGTCAATGTTGACAGTATTTTTCGTTAATGAATTTGCGCATGCTGCAGAGGATTACTCCAATAAGGGAATACAGGCTATGTCACAGGTGCATTTATTAAAAACGCTTCAATGCTTTACTGCTATTGGGGGATTAGCGCTGATGGGTAATGCCTATGCAGCCCCGCTGTCTTGTCCAGACGTCTCAAGTATTAAGGCAGTGAGTATTCACTTCTCAGGCGGGGTGCAGGAGTGGAGTGGTGAGCAGCTTGTCGAGGATAGCTCGATGGTTGAGGGGTTCAGCTTTTCAGGCGCGGCGATCAAGCAGGGAACAGACAGCGAGACGAAGTTGCCTTATAACTATGTGACCTGCGATTACGTGGGAAAAGGCAAGAGCGACTATTTAAGGCTGTCCAAGCGTTTTACCTTGCCTCCAGTGGCTAAAGGCAGTGCTTGGAACGAGCACAAGGAATGTAAAAATAATACTGTCACAGACTGTACTTTTGAGCTAATGAACTCAAAGGGCCCTGCGAAATTGACATTGCCTCCTCAGTAGAAAGGCGAAGCCATCAGGTGCTGGGGCTGACCTGACGGCACAAATCTAATTAAGTCCACTTTATGAAAAACCCGCAGGAGTGCGGGTTTTTTGCTGGAGTTGATTAGACGGCGCTGGGTGTATCGAACCCTTGCTGTTCAATCACCCGGAACACGTCGCTCACGTCCTGAACCAAAATGCGTGCGGTATTGGCGATGTTGTTCAGGTCACGTTCTGTGAAATCCGGCAGGCTGGAACAGGCCATCAGGTTGAGGTGTTCAAGGGCCGTTGAGGCGTTCGCGCAGGCAGGCGTGGAGGTCGAGCAGTGGGGCGTCGCTGTCGATCAGGAGCACGGGGTAGTCTGTGGCGGTTTCGGTGCAGGGGGTGAAGCGGCGGGGTGGTAGTTGTTGGGTCATGACAAATATTCCTCGTATCTGAAAAGGACTACCGCCATTCGCTGCGAAACGAATTGGGTGGTAGCTGTGTGCGGGTTCGCAGACCGAGGATACGAGGAACCCGGCAGACCCGGAGGTCTCCCACACACAGCCACCATAAAACAGACGACGGGCGCCGAAGCGCTCATCGTTGTATTCATGATGCTTGGTTAGACACGTATCGTTAGGGCTGCGAAACCCTATCGCTGTTCAGCCAGCGACGGGGCGAACTATAAGCGGCGAATTGACTGGCCGCAACGGTCCTGTAGGACGGACACTAAGCCCTCAGGCCACACAGGCCAAATGTGGGAGGGGGCTTGCCCCCGATTGCGGTGGGTCAGTCACAGCTATTTGAGCTGACACACCGCTATCGGGAGCAAGCTCCCTCCCACAGGGAATTTAATCGTCTGGATTTATCGGGGAATGATCCTTGGGCTTGTCGGACGTTGCCTACTCGAAATAGGCTAATCCATTCACTCGTGATCAATATCCAACTTCGCAAACGTCACCCGCGCGCCTTCCTTGCTGTCCCCACTGTTGTCCTGCACATACACCCCCGCCTTGAAGTACAACGGCTT